>CAZUSH010000066.1:0-4477 GCA_964622705.1 uncultured Geobacter sp.
AAACTGCCCTTCTCATGGCCAAACAGTTCGCTTTCTATCAGGGTTTCCGGAATGGCGGCACAGTTGATCGCCATAAATGGCTGGGTCGTGCGGGTGGAACGGTCGTGAATGGCGCGGGCCACCAACTCTTTACCGGTACCGGATTCACCGTAGATCAACACCGTTGAGGAGGTGGCGGCGATCTTGGTGACAATCCGGTAGACCTCCTTCATCTTGGGGTGATCACCGATGATGGAGGGGATCCGCTCGATCTCAGCGACCCGTTTCTGCAGAACCCGGTTCTCGCGCACCAGACTGATCCGCTCAAAGGCCCGTTTCAGGGTCACCAGCAGATTCTCCCGTTCAAGCGGTTTTTCCAGGTAATCAAAGGCCCCCTGTTTCATGGCGCTGACCGCCGAATCCACGGTGCCGTGGGCAGTCATCATGATCACGCACTGCTGTGGATCCTCCGTCATGACCTGTTCCAACAGGTCCAGACCCGATTCGCCCTGCATCTTCAGGTCGGTCAGGATCAGATCGAACTCCCTGCGGCCAAGCAGGACAAGGGCCTCGGAAACACCAGCCACCTCTGCGGTTTCAAATCCCTCCTTGCGCAGGATCATGGTCAGGATCTCGCGCTGCCCCTTTTCATCATCGACAATCAGGATGCTGCCGTTCATAGCTCCGTCTCCTCCATCGGCAACCGCACCGTAAAGGTGGTTCCTTGGCCGAGCATACTTGTCACCAGGATCTCCCCGCCGTGGGCCTTGATGATCCGCTCGGTAATGGCAAGGCCAAGTCCGATGCCAAGGTCCTTGGTGGTGAAATAGGGTTGGAAGATCTTTTCAATATCCTCGGCGGCAATACCGCCCCCTTGGTCGGTAAAGCTCAGACAGACCCAGGCCGGTTGCTGGGGGTCCAACTCGGCGCCCAGCACCAGGGTGCCCCCGCCAACCATGGCCTGAGCCCCGTTGGTCACAAAATTGATGATGCAGTTCCGCATCAGTTCAGGGTCCAGCAGCAATTGCGGCAGGGCGGGATCAATCCTGCGTTCCACGACAACCTGCTGTTCGGCAAGTTTTTCCTGTACGACCGACAGGGTCTTGTCCAGCAGATCACGGTACTCAACCAGACTTTTGCGCACCTTGAGTGGCCGGCCATAGTTCATGAAGTTCACTACCATGTAATTGGCGCGTCGCACCTCATCACGGATCTTGTCCGCAACCGCTGTCATCTCGTCGGCCCGCTCGGGACATTGGCCGGACAGCTCCGAACTGAGATGATCAATGGCCAGACTGATATAGTTCAACGGGTTGCGGATCTCATGGGCGATCCCCGAGGCGAGCTGACCAACCCTGGAAAGATGCTCCGCTTCATACAGCCGCTTTTCAAGCACCTCCCGTTCACGCAACTTTTCAACCATGTCGTTGAAGGCGGCGGCCAACTCGCCGATTTCATCATTGCTTTCCACCGGAAAGGTCACGGAAAGATCGCCACTTGCCACTTTTTTGATATCGTCAGCCAGGCGGTTGATCGGAGCGGTATAGCGCCGGGCCAGATAAATCGTAAAGGCGATCCCCACCGTGAAGACCATGGCGGTGGCGGCCAGACGGTTAATAAAATTTGAACGTTGAATATTCTGGATGTTATCCAGCAGCATGTTGACCTGGACATACCCCAGGTGCTCGTCGCCGACAATGACCGGCACCACCACATCGTAGGGGCGTTGCGACAGGATTGTGGCGCCCTCGGCCTTGCGCGGTGCCGACCTGACCCCCTTTTCCAGCTTTTTGAGGTCTTTCAGCTTGCCGATCTTCTCCGGGTTGGTGGAATCAATGATCTCACCTTCACTGTTGATGATGTTGACCTCATTGATCCCCTTCTGGCGGGCCTTGTCAAAAAATTCGGTGAGCCGGGAGGTGTCGTCTTCGGAGGTCAGGTCGGCAATACTGAGCTGCACCGCCTTGGAGATCTCCTGGGAGCTGTCCTGGATCTCGTGCACCAGCGCTGTCTGCGAATACTGGTTCAGCGTGAAGAGCGTGATCACCGCCAACACCAGCAGTGACAGCATGATCAGGATCAATTTGGCGTTCAGCCTCATAGCAACACCCGGTTACACGAAATAATGCGGCAGAGTAGCAGCAAACCGGGCGACCTGTAAACCTGAAAGCATTGACAGAAGCGGACAGATCAGTGTAGAAAAACACATGGTTGCAACCAAGCCAAATTACAAGATTATCGTCGTATTGTATCTTATTTGCGGCGTTCTGCTCTCCGGCTGTACCACGATCATCCCCCGGGAAAACCTGCCGGTTTTAACCGATGAGTCCTGTGGCGAACAGGTCAAGGTGGTCACCGTGCCGCTGCCGGTTATCGCCACCTCGCCCAACGAGGGGATCACCAGCGGCGCACTCTCCGCCTTCCTGATCCATAACAGTAAGGATGAGGTTTATTCCCTGCTGGCGCCGCAGATCAATTATAACAACAACTTCGGCGTCACCGGCACTCTGTATGGCGCCTTCAACCCCAAGCCTGAACGCAATTACGAGTTTAACCTTTCACAATCGCAGAAGAAAAATTTCGACTACGAGGGCAAGGTCCGCGACATCAGCTTCATGAACGGCGACCTGGAGCTGAAGGGGTTTCTCGGTTGGTTTGCCGATGGGTCGGCCCGTTTCTATGGCTTCCAGGCCAAGACCCCCTCCTCCCACGAAACCAACTATACTGACCGCGAGGTTACCTACAACCTGTCTGCCACCTGGTTCTTGGGCCGTCACTATTACCTCGAACTGGGGCACCGTTTCCGCACGGTTTCCATCAGCCGCGGCGCCATCTCAACCGTACCGTACATCACGGATGTGTTTTCAGCACAGGAAGTCCCCGGCATCCACGGGTTTACCACCCACGCCCCGCATATCTCATTCATTTACAGCACCTATGACAGCAAAACCCTGCCCACCTACGGCGGTTATGCCAGGATCACCTTTGAACCCACCATCAAGGCCCTGGGCGGGGCAGAGGATTATCGCCACTACGAGGTTGAGCTGAAGGGCTTTGTGCCCCACGACGAGGCCAAGCGGTTCATCTCGGTCTTCCGGCTGATGTATAACCAGACCCTGGGGGACGGCAGCAACAGCAAGGTGCCGTTTCTGGAACAGAGTATCCTGGGCGGGGAAAACAGCCTGCGGGGTTACGGGCGCAACCGTTTTATCGATAACAGCTTCCTGCTTTTGAATCTTGAAGAACGGATCCGGCTGTTCCGCTGGGAGGTCTTTAACGTGACGGCCGACTGGGAGGTGGCCCCGTTTGTGGACCTCGGGGCGGTGATGGAGAGTTTCGACAAGGCCTCGCCGCACAACTTCGAGTTCAACCCCGGCCTTGGCTTCAGGGCCACCGTTCGGCCCAATATCGTTGGACGCGTGGATGTCGGCATCGGCCGGGAGGGGCCGGCGGTGTACGTCGGGCTCGGCTATCCCTTCTAAATCGCAACGGTTCTTTTCCGTTTTGAGCACAGCAACCTGCCAGCCTGCTTGTGCAGCGTACTTTTCTGTACGCCTCCGCGCAGGCTGTTGTTTGCTGCACCCAAAACCAAAAACTTCGCGTTGCTTTTTACCATAGGTACAAGCTGTGCTGTGCTACGCCGTACGTCCCTGCAGGCGGGCCAGCTCGGCATACCGGCCGCCGCGGGCAAGCAGTTCCTGGGGCGGGCCATCCTCCACGATCCTCCCCTCCTCCAGCACCAGTACCCGGTGACAGTCCCTGAAGGCCGAAAGCCGCTGCGACACCAGCAGCACGGTGCGCCCCTGCCAGCTCTGCGCGAGCGCCTGCAGGATCTCATCTTCCCGGCCGGCATCAACCGCAGCCAGCGGATCATCGAGCAGCAACAGCTGCGGTTTCCGCACCAGGGCACGCGCCAGGGCGACCCGCTGACGCTGTCCGCCCGACAGGGTCACCCCCCGTTCACCGACCAGCGTATCCATACCGTTGCCAAAACCTTGCAGGTCGGTAGTCAAGCCAGCCTGCACCACAGCCAGCTCGCTGTCGCCCTCCCCGCCATAGTCAACGTTCTCACGAATGCTGCGTGAGAACAACAACGCCTCCTGGGGGACGTAGCCGATTATCTGCCGCAGGCTGCCAAGCTCAAGCCGGTTCACATCATGGCCATTCAACAGCAACATGTTGTCTGGCACGGCCAGCAGCCGCGGAATCAGGCGCAGCAGGGTTGATTTGCCACAACCGACCGGGCCGGTAATACCAACCCGCTCACCTGTCGCAATTGTGGTACAGATTCCCCGCACAACCTCGCGCCCGCCGTAGCTAAAGCTGAGGTTTCGGAACTCCAGGCTGCACCCGGTAGACGGCACTGCTACCGCATCGGCAGCATTGTGCACCGCCGGCACCGTCAAGAGCAGCTCATTCAGGCGCGCCATAGAGGCTGCCCCTCGTTGCATCAAGGTCAGGATCCACCCCATCACCGCCGTTGGCCAGACCAACAACG
>CAZUSH010000066.1:4577-21294 GCA_964622705.1 uncultured Geobacter sp.
CCGATCGCCTCTTCCGCCAGGCTGGTCAGGCCGGCTAGCTGTTCCTGGGTCTCACGGGAAAGTTCAAAGATGCTGCGGCTCATCCGCCTGACCACCAGTACCATCAGCGGAAACGGCGTCACCGCGGCCAGGGTGAGCGGGACATTGATGCGCAGCATCACCCAGATGGCAGCGCTGAACAGGATCAGGCTGTTGAGCATGCTCATGGCGCCGAAACCGGTGACCATGCGGACATTGGTGAGGTCATTGGCAAAGCGGGACAGGATGTCACCGGTCCGCTCCCGCGAAAAAAAACCGGTATCAAGGGTAATCAGGCGGGCAAACAGCACTTCGCGGATGCGGTACTCAATCAGGCGGGCAGCATGCAGCAGCACCGTACGCGAAAAAATCCGCACCACCGCATAACCAACCGCCAATCCTGCGATCAGCAGGCCGACCCGCCCCGGTGACAGCAGGGCCTGTTTGGGATGTTGCAGACCATCCACAGCCAACTTGAGCAACCACGGGATCAGCAAGGCGCAGGCGTTGGTTGCAACCAGCAGCAGGGTACCCAGCAGGTAACGCCAACGCATACCGCTCACAAACGGTTTCAGCTGCGATAATTCACGAACGCTGGTCAACATGCTGCGGCCACTGCCTTGTCATAGTGTTGCCTGATCTGCTCGACGCGTCGCCGGTTTTTACCCAGATCCCAGTACCCCAGCCGGGCGGCGGAGCGCACCTGGATGACCTTCTGCACAGGGTCGAGCACAAACAGGGCATCATCCACAAAGCCGAGCAGGGTCCTGAATTCAACCCGCAGGATCTGATCTCCTGCAGCAACGATGCGTGCATCCTTGCGTGCGGCAAGCACGGCATGAAGGAGCGCAAAGCAGGCGGCTGCTTTTCCCCTGATACTGAACGGCTTAATAGACTGCCTGCCCTGCGCCAGGCTCGACACGCAGTTGGGGGTGGCAGGGCAGGGGGGCAACGCATCGGCATGGTCAGTCGAGGTATCATGCAGCCGGCTCGGCACGTCAGCTAGCCCCTGACCACGCGGCTGACAGCGGCAAAGTCGTCATCGCCACTCCCCTCTGCCAGCGCCTTTTTAAAGAGTTCATTCACCGTAGCTGTCGTAAAAAGCGGTTGTCCCGCCTCTTCCGCCAGACGCAACGCCAGGCGCAGGTCCTTCTGCATATGCTTGAGCGGGAAGGCGACCGGAAAGGTGTCATTCCGGGCCACGACCGGCCCTTTCATCCTGAACATCGGATTGCTCATGGCGCCCGCATCCAGCACCTCCAGAAACTGCGCCGGGTCCAGACCGGTCGCCGCTACCAGTGCCATACCTTCGCAGAAGGCCGTCAACATCCCCCCCATCACCAGGTTGTTGGCGAGCTTCATCCGCGCCGCATTACCGGCTTCGCCCAGAAACAGCACCTTTTTCCCCATGGCCTGCAACAGCGGCAGCGCCTTTTCGTACAGGGCCGCATCACCGGCCGCCATGATGGTCAGGGTGGCATCTTCAGCCGGTTTGCGGCTGCCGGCCACCGGGGCCTCCAGGAATGAGCCACCGCGTGCCTGTACCAAGGCCCGGGTCGTTTGGGTCGTTGCCACATCAACCGTTGACATGTCCAGATACCCCGTTCCTTGCCCAAGTCCGGCCAGGATACCGTCCTCGCCATCCCGCACCGCTGTCACCGCCGTTGGGTCAGCCATCATGGTGATAACGATCTCGCACTGCGCGGCAACCTCCCGCGGCGAAGCGGCCCGTACCGCACCTGCCGCCACGAGCTGCTCGGCCTTTTCTGCGGCACGGTTCCAAACCAGCAAACGATGACCTGCCTTCAGCAGGTTGGCAGCCATGGCGCTCCCCATGATCCCCAGCCCGACGAAACCGACCCGTAACAATCTGCCTGCCTGCTCAGCCTCCAGCCGCCTGACTTCGGCTACCATCTCATCGTTGTACTGTGTCTCGAACATGATCGTTCCCTCCGCCCCCCTTGAATTACTCGTACCACCTCAGCACGTTCCAGGCCTTGTTTACTGCAACCGGCAAAAAAGAGTAATGCTGTATAGCCTCCAGACCATACAGCATTACCTGCATGCAAACAACTCTCTCGCTTTGTTCGTTAGGCCAAGTATCAGAAGACGGCGGAACCGGAGTTCATCAGTTCAAGGTCGAGTGTCCTCTGGGCCTCTTTCAGTTGCTGGTTGAGACGGCGTAGTTCATCGGTAGTATAAACGGCAGTCCCCTTATTGATCTCGCCCTGAATTCTGTCGATCCGTTCCTGGATGGAGTCGGTCGGGCAGTTTTTGGCCACCAGCAGGCATTCGCTTTTATACGCCTGCGGTTCTTTTGCCATCGCACCTTCACGGGCAACTGCCGGAAGTGCGGCAAGCAACAGGGTAACTGCCATGATGGCGATGTTTTTCACTCGTGCTTTCATGGCAAACCTCCTATTCAGACAGGTAACTGTACTACTATGCTTTACCTTACCCTGTTTGAAACCGGATGTAAATAGAAATGATAATCACTATCATAAAGTCCGTTATTCTCAATCAAGGTCTCCCACCCAAAAGCCAGGTCCCAGCCCACCGCCCCCATTACATCACCTGACATCCTCTTTTATCACCACAGTACTGAAGACAGGCGCGGGCAGCCACCAGCACACCTACATTAATACATTTGCAGTTCCTCTCGCTGAGCATGGCAGCTCCCCCGGGACGGTCACCTACTGCCTTACCGCTCAGCAGCACAAAAACAGTGCTTTAGCGCCCATTTTTTAAACATATTTTTATCATACCGACTGAGCATGGCACTTCTTTGATGAATTGCAAACATCAGCAGACAGGGGCCTTTTAATACTATTACACACAAAAGTATTACGATGGCATGTAGCTTGCTTTGCTCGAGACACGATCAAGGTATCTCGGCCTGCCGCGCTCTCATCCATGCCGACGATTCAGGTTGATCCACTACACGACCAGGGAGGTTGCAATGAAAGCAAAGCATGTGTTTGGTCTACTGCTGGCTGTGACGGTGTCGATTCTGATGCTCGCCGCCTGCAAACCGGCCAACAAGGAGAACGCCGCGGTGAAGCCTACGGCAGCGGCGAAAGGTCCACTAAAGATTGCGTACAGTGATTGGCCTGGGTGGGTTGCCTGGGAGATCGGCATTCAAAAAGGCTTTTTCAAGGAAGCAGGCGTTGACGTCCAGTTCCAGTGGTTTGAATACGCCCCGTCCATGGACGCCTTTGTCGCAGGAAAGGTTGACGCCGTGACCATGTCAAACGGTGACACACTGGTCAATGGCGCCAAAGGCAAAAAAGGGGTCATGATCCTGCTCAACGACTACAGCAACGGCAACGACATGATCATTGCCCGCCCCGGTATCAAGTCCATTAAGGATTTAAAGGGCAAGAAGGTAGCCTTGGAGGTTGGTCTTCTGGAGCACCTGATGCTCAACCATGCCCTCAAACAAAACGGTATGAAGCCAGAGGATGTCAAACTGATCAATACCCCCACCCATCAAACCGCTCAAACACTGGCCTCCGGCGATGTTGATGCCATAGCGGCCTGGCAGCCGAATTCAGGACAGGCCCTTAAAGCGGTCAACGGCGCCAAGGCGATCTACACCAGCGCCAATGCCCCCGGACTGATTTACGACGCCTTGGTGGTTGACCCGCAGAGCTTGGCAGATCGCAAAGACGACTGGCAGAAGGTTGTTAATGTCTGGTACCGGATTATCGACTATATGAAGAACCCGGCAAACGAAAAGGAAATCCTCCAGATCATGTCGGCTCGCGTGAATGTGCCGGCCGCAGAATATGCCACCTATATGAAGGGGACCAAGTTCCTGAGCCTGGCAGAAGCACAGGAGGCATTTAAAAAAGGCGATACCTTGAAGTCGCTTTACGGCTCTAGCAAGAATGCCGATGATTTCAACGTTGCCAACAAGGTCTACGATAACCACCAAAATCCTGACGACTACATCGACGCATCGTTTGTTGCCAAGGTCAAGTAAGGCCTTAAGGGGAGAGAGCTCATGGCACGCGCACGGTACTTCATCATTTGGAAAGAGTTGGATCCTGCCCGGAGAAAGATATTCCAGGTTTGCTCCTTCGTCATTCCGCTGATCCTGTGGGCAGCCATCAGTTACTGCCCAGCTATATGGCATCCGCTGATGAAGGTATCAGATCCCGGCAGTATCGGACATTTCAGGGTTGACGCCCTGATAGAAAAGGGCGCCTTTTTCCGGGAAAACGCCAAAGCGTTGGCCGAGCAGCGTAAACCAGCCAGCGGGGTGCCGGCAAATCCGGTTTATTTGCCGGCACCCCATGAGGTTGCAGCCAGTTTTTACAAGGCCTTTGTCACCCCACCACGGCTGCCGGACGAACCTTGGCTCCACGAAAGTCTTTGGCACAGCATCAAGATTATTCTCTGGGGTTTTCTGATCTCGTCGGTACTGGCAGTTCCCCTGGGAATCATTGGCGGCACCTACCGGCTTTTCTCATACCTGACCGACCCATTCATCGAATTTTTCAGGTATTTACCGGCACCAGCCTTCGCTGCCCTGGCAGTGGCGGTACTTGGAATCTATGACGGCCCCAAGGTGGCCATCATCGTCATCGGCACGTTTTTCCAACAGGTATTGATGATTTCAAACACCACCCAGCGCCTTGATCCAGCCCTGCTGGAAGCGGCCCAGACCTTGGGTGCACGCGGTTTCAAACTTTTTTCACGGGTCGTGATCCCCGGCATTTTGCCAGATGTCTATCGCGACATGCGCATTCTGCTCGGCTGGGCCTGGACCTATTTGATCGTGGCTGAAGTGGTCGGCAACAGCACCGGCATTACCTGGTTCATCAACCAACAGGCCAAGTACCGGATCTATGATAATGTATACGCAGCAATTATCATGATCGGCATTATCGGCCTGACAACGGATCTCTTGCTGGCCTGGTTCGGCACACAGATCTTTACCTGGAAGAGCGGTAAACGGAGCATCTTGTCACGCCTGCGGACGGTCTATACCTCGGCACGAGTCAAACAGGCACTGCCCCAGGAGACACCATGACAACCCATAATCTGGCACTGCCAAGCTACCACAACCAAAGCCCCGAGGTCAGGGCACGCTTCCAACGGATCGCGCAACGTCCGGTTGTCCTTAAGGTAGAACACTTGGGCAAGTCTTTTGAAAGCGTCAAGGGCACGGTGCAGGCACTCCATGATGTCAGCTTTCAGGTGCGCCGGCGTGAATTCATCAGCATTATCGGCCCTTCAGGCTGTGGCAAGTCGACCCTGATCCGGATCCTTGCCGGGCTTGAAGAGCACACCGCAGGCCAGATATTGCTGGATGAGCAGGAAGTTACCGGTCCTGGACCCGATCGTGGCATGGTTTTCCAGGGCTACACCCTCTTCCCGTGGCTGACGGTCCTCAAGAACGTTATGTTCGGTCTGGAGGTCTCCAGCCCCATCCGTGGCATTGCCGGCATCACCATCGAACAAGAGGCCCGCGGCTGGATCGATATGGTCGGCCTGTCGGCATTCGCAGATTCCTATCCGCACGAATTATCGGGCGGCATGAAGCAGCGTGTTGCCATTGCCCGTGCCTTGGCAAACCGTCCCCGCATCCTGTTGATGGATGAGCCGTTTGGGGCACTGGACGCCCAGACCCGTGCCAAGATGCAGTCGTACCTGCTGCAGATCTGGAAAAATGTCGATGTCACCATCATCTTCATCACCCACGACCTGGACGAGGCCGTATACCTCTCGGACCGAATCATCGTGCTCAAGGCCAACCCCGGCGAGGTGCAGGAGATTATCGAGGTACCGGTTGAGCACCCTCGTCGGCCAGAGCAGTTTCTCAGCCAGGAATTCCTTGCAACCAAAAAGAGGCTTGAAGAATTGATTCATCCACCACGGGAGGCCGAAGAGCTGCTACCCGTTGTTCGCATGACCCAGATCGGCGACGAAGTGTACTGACGACTCTTTTTTTGGCACAAAGTATTACGTATTTATTTTTTGTTAATACCAATACAGGAGCAAGCATCCATGAAAAAAACGGCAGGGGTAAAACGGATCTGCATCGCCCTTCCCGAGGCGCTGGCAGAAGAACTCGACCTAGCCACGGCCAACAGCAGCTTCCAGAATCGCAGCAACGCTGTTGCCGAGATGTTGCGCGATGCCTTGATCTCCCGCCGTGAGAAGGTCAACCAACGGGCAGTGATGGCCGGCAGTATCACCATCTTTTATGATGAATCACGCAACCAAATTCAGCAACGACTGGCCGAGATTCAGCGTGCCTACCTGAAAGAGGTGGTCAGTTCCCTTAACGTGATGCTTGAAAACAACTATCGCATGGAAGTGTTCATTGTGCAGGGGCCGGTTTACCGGTTACGCGAGATGGTCCAGGAATTGATCGCCTGCAAAGGGGTGGAAACCGGCAAGCTGACCCTTACCGGCGCCACCTTGCCGCAACTCCATGACCGCAGAAGACAAAAACAGGAGGCAACACCATGACACCCGAAACCAGCACCATCCTCTTCGAGGAGATTCTGCCCGGCGGCTGGAACCGTTCGTTGCTGCTCAAGCGGGGCACAGCGCTGCGTCTCACGGACCTTGAAGGTGGCGCCAACGTGTCGGCCTTGTTTTACAACGCCCACAACACCACCGAACGCTACAATATGCCGGACACCCTCAAGGCCCAGTTCATCTCGTGCCTTGGCAAAGGGACCGTCTGCTACTCGGACATGGGACGGGTATTGGTCTCGCTCATTGACGACAGCTGCGGCTGGCACGACACCATCAGCGGTGTCTCGAACGCCCGTACCAACCAACGCAAGTACGGCTCACACCCCTACCAGAGCGCCAGAAACAGCTATTATCGCAACGGCTTTGACGCACTCCTGCTGGAACTGGCCAAGTACGGCATGGGTAAGCGCGACATGGTGGCGCCGGTCAACTTTTTTACCAAGATCACCGTTGATACCACCGGTGACCTAATGTTCATCACGGGCAATTCTCCTGCCGGCAGCTACGTCGACCTGCAGGCAGAGATGGATACGCTGGTTGTACTCTGCAGCTGTCCGCACCCACTGGACCCTAGCCCGACCTATGCCCCCGGCCAGACAAAGCTCACCGTCTGGCATTCCGCCATCCCCCCGGAGCAGAACATCTGCCGTAGTTTCTGTCCCCAGAACCAGCGCGGGTTCATGAACACCGTCGAGTATCATCTCTAAGCCTGCAGACAGCGAAGCGAAAGGAACACCATGAGCACGACAACACTACAGACCAGCCAACTGCAGCCCGAGGCGGCAGCATACGAAACCGTGCTGCCTGCGGGGGAACATTGGATACATCTGATCAAAAAGGGGCAGACCTTTCGGATCGTTGACCTTGAAGGCAATCAGGCCGTCGATACGCTCTTTTATAAGGCTGATGATTTCAGCGAACGCTACAGTGCCGTTGACACCATCCGCGAACAGGGCAACGTCTATCTAACGACCGGCTCTCGCCTTTTATCGAGCGAGTGCAACACCATGCTGGTCATCACCGCCGATACCTGCGGACGCCACGACACCCTGGGCGGCGGCTGTTCCGCCGAAAGCAATTCCGTGCGCTACCCGCGGGAGACGCGTCATATGCACAACTGCCGCGACACCTTCATGCAGGGGCTGCTGCAGTGGGGCCAGGGCATGGACAAGCGGGAAATCACGCACAATATCAACTTCTTTATGAATGTGCCGATCTCGCCGGAAGGGAAATCCACCTTTGCCGACGGCATCTCTGAACCGGGCAAATATGTTGAAATGCGCGCAGAAATGGATGTCATCTGTCTGATCTCCAACTGCCCGCAGCTCAACAACCCCTGTAATGCCTACAACCCGACTCCGGTCAAACTCTTGATCTGGGACTAATACAAGGATCTGCGCATGTTCACGAAAGTTCTGATTGCCAATCGCGGTGAGATCGCCTGCCGCATCATCAAGACCCTGCGCAAGCTGGGAATCACGTCAGTGGCAGTCTATTCCGAGGCCGATCTCAACGCCCGCCATGTGCTTGAGGCTGACGAAGCGTACAGCCTGGGAGCATCCGCCCCGGGGGCCAGCTACTTGAATAGCGACAAAATTCTCCAGGTTGCCGTAACGTGCGGCGCCCAGGCCATTCACCCGGGATACGGCTTTCTGAGTGAAAACCCCGCCTTTGCCGAGGCATGCGCCGCACAGGGGCTTGTATTCATCGGCCCCTCGCCAGAAACCATGCGCGCCTTCGGCCTCAAACACCGCGCACGCGAACTGGCAGAACAAAGTGGCGTGCCGCTGCTGCCCGGCAGCGGTATCCTGGGAGACGAAAATCATGCTGTAGCGCAGGCAGAGCTGATCGGCTATCCAGTCATGTTGAAAAGCACCGCCGGCGGCGGTGGCATCGGCATGGCACTCTGCCGTGATCAGGAGGAACTGCTCACCTCATTCAGTGGTATTGAGCGGCTGGCCCGCAATAACTTCAAGGAATGCGGCCTGTTTCTGGAAAAATACGTAACCCGAGCCCGCCATGTCGAGGTACAGATATTTGGCGACGGACAGGGGCACGCCATAACCCTGGGGACCCGTGACTGCTCGGTCCAACGCCGCAACCAGAAGGTGATCGAAGAAACCCCGGCACCCGGACTCTCCGCAGATCAAACCGAGGCGCTCTGCGCTGCGGCGCAACGTCTTGCCGAGGCGGCCTGCTATGCCTCAGCCGGAACGGTAGAATTCGTCCTGGATGCTGAAAGCGGTGCCTTTTATTTCCTGGAGGTCAACACCAGACTGCAGGTGGAACATACCGTCACCGAAGAGGTCCATGGCATCGATCTGGTGGAGTGGATGCTGCTGCAGGCCTGCGGCGAGCTGCCCGCTTTGACAGCCTGCAAACCGCAGCAGACCGGCTGTGCCATGCAGGTGCGGATCTATGCCGAGGATCCCGGCAAAAACTTTCAGCCCTGCTCCGGCACCTTGAGCGAGGTCGTGTTCCCCCCACAGGTCCGCTGTGATGGCTGGGTAGAGCGGGGCACCAACGTCTCAGCCTATTACGATCCGCTGCTGGCAAAGCTTATCGTCTCCGGCAGCAACCGGTCCGAGGTGCTGCAGAAGATGTCGGAGGTACTGGCAGCAAGCCGTGTGGACGGTATCGAGACCAATCTGCCCTACTTGCGACAGATCTGCGCCGATCCTAGCTTCATCAGCGGCAACGTCTTCACCAAGATGCTTGAAACCCTCGTGTACCACAGCCATGCCATCGATGTTCTGTCACCCGGAACCAGCAGCACCATCCAGGACTATCCCGGACGGACCGGTTACTGGGAGGTGGGTGTCCCCCCCTCGGGCCCGATGGACCACTTGAATTTCCGGCTCGGCAACCGCCTGCTGGGCAACCCGGACAATGCAGCAGGTCTGGAAATGACCATTACCGGACCAACCCTGAAATTTCGCTCAGCCAGCGTCATTTGCCTGACCGGTGCAGCCATGGCGGCCACCCTTGACGGTATGCCGGTACCGTTCTGGCAAACGGTCGCTGTACCGCAGGGAAGCGTGCTCAAACTGGGTGCCATTGCAGGAGCCGGACAGCGCAGCTATTTGACTATTCTGGGCGGCTTCGACGTACCGGATTACCTGGGCAGCAAGGCCACCTTCACCCTTGGGGAGTTCGGCGGGCATGGCGGCCGCTCATTGCTGGCGGGCGATGTGCTGCGCTTCTTCCCCGACAGCGAAACACCGCCTCAGCGCGTGCTTCCCCAGGCCCTGCGACCGGAGCTGACAACGCACTGGGAGATCGGGGTACTGTACGGCCCCCACGGTGCACCGGACTTTTTCACGGATAACGACATTGCCACCTTTTTTGCAACCGATTGGGAGGTGCATTACAATTCTGCCCGGACCGGGATACGCCTGATCGGACCGAAACCGGACTGGGCCCGCACCGACGGTGGCGAGGCCGGCCTGCACCCCTCGAACATCCATGACAACGCCTACGCCATCGGTACCGTTGACTTCACCGGCGACATGCCGATCATCCTCGGCCCCGACGGTCCCAGCCTGGGCGGTTTTGTTTGCCCGGCCACCATTGTTCAAGCCGAGCTATGGAAAATTGGCCAGCTACGGCCCGGTGACCGCGTTCGTTTCCGGCGCATTTCACAACATGATGCCGAAGCACTTGAGGCCTGGCAGGAACAGCAGCTTGCAACCTTGATCCCCACGTCTGCCCCAGGCCTAGACGATCCTGCCACAGTTGCCGAGGTCAAGCCGGTGGTAGCAACCCTGCCGATGGCAGGCGAGCGCCCCGCTGTGGTCTATCGCCGCTCTGGCGACAAGTACCTGCTGATCGAATATGGTGAACCCTGCATTGATCTCAACTACCGCTTTCGGGTCCATGCCCTGATGGAATGGCTACGTACTGCCGAACGTGACGGCATAAGGGACCTGACCCCCGGCATTCGCTCCCTGCAGGTCCATTATGATAACCGGGTGCTGCCGCTTGAAACGCTCTTGTCGCTCCTTCACCGAGCAGAGACAGAACTCCCCTCCCTTGACGATCTGGTGGTGCCCAGCCGTATTGTCCATCTGCCGCTGAGCTGGGACGACCCATCAACACGGCTGGCAATTGAAAAGTATGCCCAGTCGGTACGGCCCGATGCCCCCTGGTGTCCGAGTAACATCGAGTTTATCCGCAGAATCAACGGCCTGGACAGTATCGAGCAGGTGCAGGACATCCTCTTCACGGCCCGCTACCTGGTGATGGGACTGGGGGATGTCTACCTGGGAGCACCGGTGGCGACCCCGCTCGACCCGCGCCAGCGCCTGGTCACGACCAAATACAACCCGGCCCGTACCTGGACGCCTGAAAATGCCGTCGGCATCGGTGGCGCCTACCTCTGTGTCTATGGCATGGAAGGGCCGGGAGGGTATCAGTTTGTCGGCCGCACCGTCCAGATGTGGAACCGCTATCGCCAAACCAGCCAGTTTGAGCCGGGCAAGCCCTGGCTGCTGCGGCACTTTGACCAGCTCCGCTTCTATCCTATCCCCCATGACGAGCTACTGCAGATGCGGCGCGACTTCCTGAACGGCACCTTCAGCCTGCGGATCGAGGAAAGCTCTCTCAGTTTACGGGAATACCATGCGTTTCTGGCGGAGCATCAGGATGAAATCCTGGCGGCCAAGCAACGCCAGACTACCGCTTTTGAGGCGGAACGACGCCATTGGGAGCAGACCGGCCAGGCCCACTTTGTCTCGGAGAGCGCCGACACCCACGAAGAAGTGGCGGAGGTCTGCGTGGCCCCCGGTTGTGAAGCGGTTGCCTCACCGGTTTCGGGAGTGGTGTGGAAGGTCATGGCACAAGCCGGGGACCGGGTACAGACCGGTGATTGCGTGGTGATTATGGAAAGTATGAAAATGGAAACCGCCGTACTGGCCAGCTGCTCAGGCACCATCGAACAGCTCTTCTGCAGCGAAGGCAGCTATTTAAACGGCGGACGGAACCTGCTGAGTATCAAGCCGGATCAAGGCCTTTAGGGGGAGGGACCATGCAGATCAGATCGCTCTTACAGCAGTATCGCAACGGCACCTTGACACCACGCATGATGATCGACCAGGTCCTTGCCAGAATTGCAAGCAATCCGGATTCCCAGGCATGGATCCATCTGCTGAGCGCAGACGAGCTCTATGCCTATGCCGATCGTCTGGCAGCATACAGCCCGGATAGCCTGCCGCTCTACGGTATCCCCTTCGGCATCAAGGACAACATCGACCTGGCGGGCAGCCCGACAACCGCCGCCTGCCCCGCCTTCAGCTACCTGCCGCAACAGTCCGCGTTTGTTGTCCAGCGCCTGCTTGATGCCGGGGCAATTCCGATCGGCAAAACCAACCTGGATCAATTCGCCACCGGCCTGGTCGGTGTCCGCAGCCCCTACGGCACCCCCCGAAACCCGTACAGCAGCGAGCATATTCCCGGTGGTTCCAGCTCCGGTTCCGCTGTTGCGGTTGCCAACCATGAGGTTGCCTTTGCCCTCGGTACGGACACCGCTGGCTCGGGCAGGGTTCCGGCGGCCTTCTGCAATCTGATCGGGGTCAAGCCGAGCAGGGGCTTGCTCAGCACCCGCGGGGTCGTACCGGCCTGCCGCAGCCTGGATTGCGTCTCCATCTTTGCAGAAGATATTGCCGATGCGGCCCTGGTGTTCGAGGTAGCCCAGGGGTTTGATCAGCAGGACCCTTTCTCACGGCACCCCATCCCACCCACACCTGAGTCGCGCTGGTCATTTACATTCGGTGTTCCGGCAGCCGCCGATCTGGCCTTTTTCGGCAACACGGAATACGCGGGACTGTTTGATCAGGCGGTCAGACGTCTGGAACAACAGGGCGGCAAGAAGCTGGAGATCGACTTCACACCATTCCGGGAGGCCGCACGGCTTCTCTATGAAGGCCCCTGGGTGGCTGAACGGTATGCTGCACTGCAGGATTTTATTGAAACCCATCCCCAGGAGTTTGTGCCGGTCACCCACGGAATCATTGCCAAAGGCGCAGAGCCTGATGCGGTGGCGGCATTCCAGGCCAGCTACCGCCTGCAGGCCCTCCGACGTGAGAGTGACGCGATCTGGCACCAGATCGACCTGCTGGTGACCCCAACGGCTGGGACCATCTACCGCACCTTAGAGGTGCTGACAGATCCCGTCCAGCTCAATACAAACCTGGGATATTATACAAACTTTATGAATCTGCTTGATCTGGCCGGCTTAGCCCTTCCGGCCGGCTTTACTGCAAAAGGCCTCCCTTTTGGCATCACGCTCGCGGCTCCGGCATTCAAGGACAACTGGCTCCTTTCACTCGGCAACCGCTTCAGCACTGGTGATGAGCAACAACTGCAGGTCGCCGTATGCGGTGCGCATCTGCGCGGTCTGCCACTCAACCGGCAGCTGCTGGAACTGGGCGGCAGGTTTGTCCGGGAAGCACGCACGGCCCCGCACTACCGCTTCTTTGCCCTAGAAAGCGAACCTCCCAAGCCGGGACTGCTGTACAGTAACAGCGGAGGCGCCTCAATTGCCTTGGAAATCTGGCAATTACCCGCTTCCGGCCTGGGCAGACTGGCAGACAGCATTCCGGCCCCACTTGGCCTGGGCAAGGTTACGCTTGAGGATGGCGGGTCAGTCACCTGCTTTTTGGTAGAAGCCGCTGCGGTTGAGCAGGCTCGGGACATTACCGCCTTTGGCGGCTGGAAAAACTATTTGGGCATGCAATCGTAGATCGGAGGCACCACGATGAAAGCACATGCGCTCCTGCATCATCCTGATGAAGGCCTGGGGAGCATCGCCACCTGGCTGCAAAAGAACCAGGTTGAAATAGGCTTCACCCGGCTGTACGCAGCAGACCCCCTGCCTGACAGCACGGGAATCGAGCTTTTCATCCTGATGGGCGGGCCGATGAGCGTCAATGAGGAAGCGCAGTACCCCTGGCTGGCAGAGGAAAAAGCCTTCATCCGTCAAGCTATTGCAAAGGGCAAGGCCATCCTGGGTATTTGCCTCGGCGCCCAGGTAATTGCCAGTGCCATGGGGGCATCGGTCTACCGCAACCCGTGCCGTGAAATCGGTTGGTTTCCCGTTTGCTGCGTCCCCAGCCTAAACAAGGGCGGCTTCACCTTTCCTGCAGAGCTGCTGGCATTTCATTGGCACGGAGAAACCTTTGACCTGCCGGCTGGTGCTGTGCAACTGGCCCGCAGCCAAGCCTGCCAGCAGCAGGCATTCCAAGTGGGCTCACGGGTGATCGGCTTGCAGTTCCACCCCGAGGCGACGCCTGCCGTCATTGAGGGCTTTTTACACAGCGGTGACGCCGAGCCGGCCAAGGATCAATACGTTATGAGCAGCCGGCAGATGCTCGACGTACCGGATAGTCGCTATCAGGAACTTGCCACGTTCCTGGAGGGTCTGCTCAGCTACCTGACCAACAGCGCTGCTGACTAAAACAAACAGGGGGATACGACCGGTGTCGTATCCCCCTGCAGATAAGGCTTTTATGCGGTACTACCCTTAGAACGGAATATCGTCATCCTGGAAGGGTGGTTCGTCATAGCTGACCGTGGTATCGGACACCCCGCCGGCATCCTGGCGACGTCCGCCACCACCGCTGCCACTGTCACCCCTGCCGCCCAGCATCTGCATCCGGTCCCCCACGATCTCGGTGGTATACTTCTCATTGCCGTCGCGGTCGGTCCATTTTCGGGTCTGCAGGCGGCCCTCAATGTAGACCGTTTTGCCCTTGGCCAGGTACTCACCGGCAATCTCGGCCTGTTTTCCCCACAGGGTTACCCGGTGCCATTCGGTCCGCTCTTCCCAGTCACCGCTTTTGGTCTTGAATTTTTCACTGGTTGCAAGCGAAAAGGTGGCCACCGCCTGTCCCGAGGTGGTATAGCGCACCTCCGGGTCCTTGCCCAGATTACCGATCAGCATTACCTTGTTTAAACTGGCCATATACTCCTCCCGCTTTCGTCTCAATGTGGTTGCACGTTATACCATTCCGCCGGATAGCACGCAAGGGATTCAGCGCAGCTTGACCTTGCGTATTAAAATAGCTAAACTTACGCAGATTTTTTACGGGAGTACGATCTGTGGCATTGTTACGCGGCCTGGTGTACATGGCCATTTTCTTTCCGCTTACCTTTATAATTGCCGGGTGCGCCATGCTGGGCACCCTGCTCAGTCCTCGTGCTTACGCCGGCTTTGCCCGTTTCTGGGGTCATCTGGGGCTTGCAATGGCCGGCATCCGGGTGACGGTCAAAGGGCGGGAAAATCTGCCCGACGGGCCGATCATCGTCATGAGCAACCATGCCAGTAACTTCGATATCCTGATCATGCAGGGCTACTTTCCCCGCCCGCTCTCCTGGATTGCCAAGAAGGAACTGTTTAGCATCCCGGTGTTCGGCTGGTCCATGCGGCGAGGCGGCTACATCCCGCTTGACCGCGGCGACGGCCGTAAGGCCCTGAAAAGCATGGATGAAGCGGCTCAACAGATCAAAAACGGCACCAGCGTCATCCTCTTCCCCGAGGGTACCCGCACCCGCAACGGCCAGCTGTTGCCGTTCAAACGGGGCGGCTTTCTGCTGGCTGCGCGGGCCGGTGTGCCGGTGGTGCCGGTCAGCATTATCGGCAGTTTTTCCATCAACCCCGGCGGCAGCCTGGGACTGAATCCCGGCCGCAAGGTGCAGGTGGTCATACACCCCGTTATCAGCGTGCCACAGGAGATGAAACGTGCCGCAGCAGAAGCGTTCCTGATGCAGCAGGTCGAACAGGCCATTGCCGGAGGGCTGGCATGAAGGCGCCCCAGTACCTGCTGCTGGTATTCGTCGGGCTGGCTGCCTGCGGCTGGGGACTACCCGCCGCCCATCGCTGGCCTTCGCCCCGTAACCTGCTGCCGGCGCTGGCAACCCTGCTCGGCGTGGCCATGATGCTGGTGGGAGCCCTGTTGACCATGCTGCCCCGTTTTTTTCAGGAATAAGCGACGGTGCGCACCCTGCTGACCATAGCGCTCACCCTGCTGCTCAGCCTGTTGCTGCTGACCGCCGATGTCTGGTGGCGCCAGAAGACCCAGTACGAGCAAGGCGAGTCCGGTGACCGCTCCGGCAATTTCATGGTGGCCCTGACCGGCTATGAATCAGCCATCAGGATGTACCTGCCGTTTGCGCCGCGAATTGAGCAAGCGGCGGCCCGCATCTGGGCCCTGGGAGAGTCGGCCGAGCAACGGGGCGATATCGACCGGGCCCTGCTTGCCTACCGCTCGTTGCGAAGCGCCTTTTATGGTATCCGCTGGCTGCGTCAGCCGGGACAGGAGTGGATCGAGCGTTGCGACAGAAAGATTAAATTGTTGGTGCCGCTCCGTAAAGGAAACAAACAATGAACGATTCAACTGCACCTGTAGCGGTGAACCCGGATGGAGAGCAAGGCGGCGAGGAAGCGGCGACGCAGGCGTACAAACCGGTACGTCGAGGAACTGCTGACGAGGCCAACACCGCTAGCCGTTCGAATACACCGCTACGCATAGTGGCGCTGGGAGGCCTGGGCGAGATCGGCATCAACTGCATGGCCTATGAATGCGGGGACGACCTGATCCTGGCGGACGCCGGCCTGATGTTCCCCGATGCGGACATGCCGGGTATCGACTACGTGATCCCCGATTTCAGCTGGCTGAGCGAGCGGGCCGACAAGCTGCGCGGCATTGTGTTGACCCATGGTCATGAGGACCATATCGGTGCCCTGCCTTTTTTGCTGCGTGAATTTCCGGCTCCGATCTACGGCACCGCCCTGACCCTGGGGATCCTGGAGGCCAAGCTGCAGGAGTACAAGGTCGAGGCCGACCTCAACCCCGTACAACCGCGCGATACGGTCGAGCTGGGCTGTTTCCGGGTCGAGTTCATCCGGGTGGCCCACTCGGTCGTGGACGGTTGCGCCCTGGCCATCAGTACCCCCGAAGGGGTGGTGATCCATACCGGCGATTTCAAGCTGGACCAGACCCCGGTGGATGGCGAGGTGACCGACCTGGCCACCTTTGCCCGCTATGGCGACCAGGGGGTGCTGGCGCTGTTGTCCGACTCCACCAATGTGGAGCGGGAAGGCTACACCATCTCGGAGCGCTATGTCGGCGAGGCCTTAAGCGACCTGTTTCCCAAGTGCAAGGGGCGCATCATCGTGGCGGCCTTTTCCAGCAACATCCACCGGGTA
>CAZUSH010000067.1:0-21132 GCA_964622705.1 uncultured Geobacter sp.
GGGTGTAGGCCAGCCATCTTTTCTTCATGAAGAGGGCGATCAGAACCCCGTATTTGTCCTGCAGGCGATCCAGCAGGCTCTTTTTCTCCGTTTTGTGCTGCTCTGCGGCGTCATGGTCGTGCAGCCCTTTCTTGATAAAGAATCTGCAGAGCAAGGGGGTCAGGAAGACCGCCACGATAAAGGAAACCGCCAGGGCGATCGCCACGGTGATCGGCAGCGCCATGATGAATTCGCCCACCGAGCCGGTCAGGATCAAAAGTGGCAGGAACGAGGCAATAATGGTGATGGTTGCGGTCAGGACCGGCACCAGGACATCGCTGGCACAGCGCCAGGCAGCCTCGGCCTTGGGCACCTTGTGGTCCAGCAGCTCGACGTAGTTGTCGGCAATCACAATGGCGTCATCCACCACGATCCCCAGCACCATGATCAGCCCTGCAATAGAGACTTGGTGCAGGGCGATACCAAAGGCGTCCATGACACCGAGGGTGCCGCAGAGGGTCACCGGTATGGCCAGGGCAGCAATCAGCGCGACCCGTAGTGGCAGGAGTATGATGGTGACGATCACCACCGAGACGATTGCCAGCAGGAATTCATGGCTGAGCTGGGCGGTCCGCTCTTTCACCACCTCTGGTTGATTGGCCACCAGATCCAGGTGCACGTCAGGCGGCAGGATGACCTTGAGGCGCTTGAAGACCGCATCCAGTCGCTCGCCCAGTTCCACGATATTCTTGCCCTTCTGCATATCCACCGACAAAAGCAGGCACGGGTCGCCGTCGTAGCGCACCATAAAGGTCGGGTCCTGATAGCGGCGTTCGACCGAGGCAAAATCCTTGATGTAGGTCGGATGGCCTTGTTTGGAGACATCGACCAGCACGTTGCGGATCTCGTTTTCAGTGTTGAATAACCCGGTGGTCCGCATCGGGATCTTTGCCTGGTTGGCCTCAAAATGTCCGGCACTCTCAATTACATTGCGCTGTTGCAGGGCATTTGCCACTTGGCGAGGATCAGTAAAATACTGCGACATCCTCTCCAGGCTGCCGGTGATCCAGACCTCCTCATTCTGGTTGCCGTAGGTGACCAGTTTCGCCACCTCGCGGACGGTACGCATCTCGTCGTGGATCTTGTCGGCATAATCCCGTAGTTCGCGGTAGCCGTAGCGCTTGCCGTGGATGGCAACCAGCATGGCAACGGTGTCACCGAAATCAGAATCCACCACCGGCCCCATCACACCGCCAGGAAGCTCGCTGCTGCGCACCAGATTCATCTCATGGCGCAGCTTTGCCCAGAACTGGTCGGCGTTTTTGACGTTGTCTTCCAGCTCCACATTAATAACCACCACGCCGGGACGGCTGGTGGAATAGGTCTTTTCCTTGCGTACCTCGGGAAACTTGAAGATATGTTTTTCCAGGGTCTTGGTGACCTGCTTTTCCATCTGCTCAGAGGTGGCGCCGGGATACAT
Source organism: uncultured Geobacter sp. (assembly GCA_964622705.1). Lineage (GTDB taxonomy): Bacteria > Desulfobacterota > Desulfuromonadia > Geobacterales > Pseudopelobacteraceae > Trichlorobacter. The sequence goes on from CAZUSH010000067.1 coordinate 1,460, forward strand.
GGCAGCCACGATGCCGGTTCTGATGGTGATGGTCGGGTCTTCCGTGCGCTGCATCTTCAGGAAGGCATGGATGCCGATGAACACCACCATTGCCGTTAAGATCAGGGTGACCGGGGGATAGCGAAGCGAAAATTGTATCGGTTTCATACGTTTATCCTCTTGAGGTTGCTGGCTATTTGCGGACTGCTGGTTCGGTTGCCGCCACGAGCTGGCCGTTTTTCAGTTTGGTCTGACCTGCCAGAACAATCAGCTCGTCCCCGGAGAGTCCGCTTTTTATCTGTACATCCTTGTTGACAGCCGCGCCGATCTCCACCCGTTTGGCATAGACCCGTTTCTGATCCGGGTAGTAGACAAAGACCTGGGGCGCACCCTGCGGATCGCGTACCACGGCATCACCAGGCAGGGTTGCCATGGCAATGGTCTGGTCACCGCGGATGGTTGCCTCAGCCACCATCCCCACCCGCAACACGTGTTCCGGATTCGGTACGCTGATCCTGGTCATGTAGGTCCGGGTTGTGGGGTCTGCCGATACATTGATGATCCGTACCGTGCCGTTGAAGGTCTTGCCCGGCAGGGCAGGTACGGTAATGCTTGCCTTCTGGCCGACCCGAACCAGGCGCACGTCTGTTTCCGGTACACCGACATTCACCTCCAGCGGGTCCATCTGGACAATCTCGAAGACAGGTTGACCCGGAGCGGCAATGGCGCCCGGCTCTATGGAGCGTTTTGAAATATAGCCGCTGATGGGGGCATGCAGGGTTGCATCGCTTAAGCGCTTGCCGATTAACCTCTCCGATGCCAGCGCCTGTTCATACTGCTGCCTGGCAGCATCATAGGCGGCCTTGTATTTCAGGAAGTCGTTGGGCGCCATGCTCCTTGAATCGTAGAGTAGCTTCATACGCCGGAATTCATCTTCTGCCCGTTCATAGCTGATACGGGCCTGGTCGGCTTGCGCCTTGGCAGCCGCCAGCGGCAACTGGTAATCGATCGATTCAATGGAGGCAAGCACCTGCCCTTTTTTTACGAAATCGCCTTCCCGCGGTCCAACGGATACCACCTTGCCGGACACCAGAAAGCCTGCCTGTGCCGGCGCATTGGGGGTGGCTATGCTGCCGCTTGCAGCAATGCTCTCACGTTCCTGAATCTTCTGGACCTTTCCCAAGGACACGGGGACCGCCTCGCTCTGTGCCTCAGTCTTTTTGTGCTCGCCGTTGCAGGCGGTCAGCGATACTCCCAACAACAACAGGCAGATGGCCTTTCCAGTGGTTGTGCGGTCGGTTTTCATGGATGCTGCTCCTTTCGTGAATGCTTCATTTCAGAAGCGGTGTGCTATTTTCAGAACCCGGTGCCGGGCGGTCTCGTATGCCTCATCAATCCCTTGCTCAAGCATGTCGCCCTCAAGGAGTACGGTCTGCTGGTCAACAACGCCGAAAAAGTTGAGCATGGAACGCAGGTAGGGCACACTTTGGTGCTGCTCGTGCCCAAAGCCGAAGGGCTGGTCGGCATGCAGGTGCAGAGATTTGCGGTGACGGTCGGGCACCGTCTTTTCGGCCCCGTGTGGCGTCAGGCAATAGGTGCGACCGAGCACGCAGATGGTGTCGATGTACATCTTGAATTCAGCCGGGAACCACAGATTGAGGCTGTGGGTGACAAAGACGTACTTGTCACACCTGGCGAACTGCTCTGCAAGACGCCAGATACGGCTCATCTTGCGCCGCTCCTCGTCTGAAAAAGGTACATACTCTTCCCCGCGTTCAACCCGTTCCCAGGCATTGAGCAGGTCTTGATCCACCCGTTGAATGCTGTCGCGATACAGGTCGATGATCTCAATCTCGTCCTGGGGGTTCCAGCGCAGGTATTCTTCCAGGAACTCGTTACCCAGTCTCAGGGTCCGTGATCGTTCCAGAGGCCTGACATTGCAGGTCACATACAGCAGGTTGGCCATGGTCTGCTCCTTTGCATTGCATTTCGTACAGTCCTTTTGCGATGAGCGTGCCAAAAATATAAATATTAATTTCAGTATGTTAAGGCTATGCATTGGGTGCTGTACGAAGTTTCATATATTGTTGTTGCTAATAATCGTAATTTGATTGTTTGTACGAAATATGGTAGTTTGTCTGCGGTGGAAATAAAATGGGTATGACAGGATAGGCTGACAAGTTTACCCAAGGGGTGGGGGTATGGATAATAACGATATATTCCTGAGGGAGATAACCCTCAGAAGCTGCAGCAGCCTGGATATTAAAGAGTCGTTGCGCAGCACCTTCGAGTATCTGAAGGAACAGATCACGCTCAGCTCGCTGACCCTCTTTATCATCGATGAGCAGTTGGGGGCGATCCGGCGGATTGCTCAGGCTGTTGGAGATGGCGGCGTACTTCCTGATGAGATTATCCCGTTGCCGGAAGGGATGCTGGAGAAGATCGCGGCCCGGAATTTTTCCACACCATTTGTTGTTGATGCAGAGGACGAGATCTTTCGCCGCCTTGCGCCGTTTACAAAGCTTGAAGGGCTATCGGACCTGATTGTACCATTACGCATTGCGGACAGGTTGCTTGGCGGGCTGGCCTTGCGTGCCACGGGAAAGGGACGCTACAGTGAGGAGCAGGCAGAATTTCTGGGGTGCATTGCAAAGCCGTTTGCGATTGCCCTTGCCAATGCCCTTGCCCATGAAGAGGTGCTGCACTACCAGGGTGTTCTGCTGGATGACAAGCGCTTCCTGAATCGTGAGTTGCTTGGAGACGCAGACGAGATCATCGGCGCTAATACCGGGCTACGCAATGTTATGGAGATGGTGCGCCAGGTGGCGCCTCTGAACAATACCGTGTTGCTGCTGGGTGAAACCGGAACCGGCAAAGAGATGATCGCCAATGCTATTCACTTTTCCTCACCGCGCAAGGACGGTCCGTTTGTTAAGGTAAACTGCGGCGCACTGCCGGAAAGTCTGATCGATAGCGAGCTGTTTGGCCATGAACGGGGAGCATTCACCGGTGCAATTGCAGAGAACAGGGGGCGTTTCGAGCGCGCTGACAAGGGGACCATTTTTCTGGACGAGATCGGCGAACTGCCGCCGGCGGCCCAGGTGCGGCTCTTGCGGGTACTGCAGCAGCACGAGGTGGAGAAAATTGGTGGGAAACGCCCGATCCCGGTCAATGTGCGGGTGATCGCAGCAACCCACCGTAACCTGCAGAGTATGATAGCGGAAGGCAACTTTCGAGAGGATCTCTGGTACCGGCTGAGCAGTTTCCCTATCATTGTGCCGCCGGTGCGGCAGCGCACGGAAGATATTCCGGCCCTGACCAGGCATTTTTTGGCACAAAAAAGCAGAGAATTGGGCATGGCAGCTCCGCCTCCCATCGCCCCCGGTGCGCTTATGCGACTGGTGGCATACGACTGGCCCGGCAATGTGCGTGAGTTGGAGAATGCGGTGGAACGAGAGCTGATCCGCTACCGCGGCGGGGCATTAACCTTTGATACGGTTCTGGTGAACAACGAAAGCACGAACAGACCACAGAGCCCGGTTGAGGGTCGGCTCATGTATCCCCTTAATCTGGATGAGGCAATGGCAGTGCATATCAAAGAAGTGCTTGCCTTGACAAAGGGCAAGATTCACGGTTCCGGCGGAGCGGCTGAGCTGCTGGGAGTGAACCCGACGACCTTGCGCTCACGTCTGGACAAACTCGGTATCAGCTACCGTCGTCGTGACCGGAAATAATCTTAGCCCACCTCGGCATACTCCCGCACCCGGAACGCCACGCCCAGCTCTTCAGCCACCCTGCGGCAGGCTTCGATGTCAATACCCGGTACGGTGACGGCAGTGGCGGTTACCTCGGGGATAGAGCGGGGCGCCTCCTTGAGAAAATCGCAGACTCCCTGCCAGCCTGCTTCACCAAATGGCGTGTTGCAGAGTTTGGCGTAGGTTGCCGCATCCGGCGCATTCAGGCTGATGGAGATGCTGTCAATCAGACCTTTCAGTTCAGGCAGGATATTGCGGCCATGGGCCAGATTGGCCTGGCCGTCGCTGTTGATCCTGATTTTGTAGCCCCGTTGCTTCAGGGCCTGTGCCACCTGTTTGACCAGCTCAAGCCGCAAAAGCGATTCCCCAAACCCACAGAAGACCACTTCATCAATCCCCTGTGGTTGACCAATGGCAGCCATGACCTCTTCAAAACCAGGTTCGTGATCAAGCAGCAGGTTATGCCCCTTGACCGTGAACTCGTCAAACTTTGCGCAGAAGGTGCAGCTGTTTGAACAACGGTTGGTGATATTCAGATAGAGCGAGTTTCTGATCCGGTAGGCGATCTTGGTGGAGGAGTCCCACAGCGGGATGCCGAACAGCCGTCCGGCGTTCATGGTGGTGATCCTGCCCACATCATCAAGGCTCAGACCACGCAGCTCCGCCACCTTCTCCGCAGTGATGCGCGTGTAGGCCGGTTCATTGCGCTTGCCCCGGTGCGGTACCGGCGAGAGGTAAGGACAGTCGGTCTCCAATAACAGTCGTTCCAACGGCACGTTGCGGACCACCTCCCGCAGTTGTTCATTGGAAGGGTAGGTGATAGTGCCGGGGATGGAGAGGTAGAGGCCCTGCTCAAGGCACTGTCGGGCAAAGGCCAGGTCACTGGAGAAACAGTGCATCACCCCACGGGTAATGCCGGCTGCCTTGATCATTGCCAGGGTTTCCTGATGGGCATCGCGGTCATGGATCACCACCGGTTTGTCCAGTTTTTTGGCCATGTGCAGAAAACGCCCAAAGACCCGTTCCTGCTCTGCTTGGGGGGAGTTGTTACGGTAGAAGTCGAGGCCGATCTCGCCGATGGCAACACACTTTTCTGCTGCTGCCAGCTGCTGCAGAGTAATGATATCCGCATCGCTGACACCTGCAGCATCGTGGGGATGGATGCCGGCCGTGCAGTAGATCTGTGGATGCTGTTCAGCAATTGCGAGCGCTTGCCGGCTTGATTCCAGGTCAGCCCCGACTACAATCATCCCCTTGACACCGGCCTGGTCGGCCCGTGCCAGCATCTGGTCCCAATCCTGTTGAAAATCGTCGTAATAAATATGGCAGTGCGTATCAATGATGGTGGGCATAAAACTTAACCTTGCGTGCTTGCAAGCTCCCTGCAAAACTGCTGTTTGCGCGAGGCTCTATTTTAAGGTGTTTTTGCGGGTAATCCGCAACTCACGGAGGGTCTTGCTCATGGTCTTGGGCTCATAGCCGTCAATGATCTGCCTGCCGTTGTCAAAGACAACCAGCGGTACAATATCGCCGTGAAAATGCTGGTACCACTCCTGGTACCAGCGGTGGTCCTGCTGGATATCCCGCAGTTCGTACGGAATACCTCGTGAGGCGAAAAAACTTTCCGCCTTGGCGCAGAAGCCTCAGCCATCGGCGGCAAAGATCACCACCCGTTCTTTGGACGGGTAAAGCAGCTGAGGGTGACGATGTTGGGCCTCTGCCGGCAGAGGAGCAAGCAGGGCCAGGCAAAACAGGGCCAGCAGCAGGAACAATACAGGGGTACGCATGAGCATGAGCTATGCCTTGCTTATGACAGGTTCCAGAGCATCATTTCAAGGATGTCTTTGGGGCTCTTGCCCACCTCGGTCACCACGGTCGGTTCAAATCCGCAGTGCATCATGCACTGAGCACAGCGCGGGTCTTTGCCGACCCCGTAGCTTTCCCAGTCGACCTTTTCCATCATATCCTTGAAGGTGGGATAGTGGCCGTCGGTGATCAGGTAGCAGGGGGCCTTCCAGCCCTGCGGGTTGCGGGTGGGGTTGCCCCAAGGGGTACACTGCAGCTTTTTCTCGCCTTTGAGGAAACGCAGGTACATGGGGGTGGACCAGAAGCGGTGCTTCTTGCTCATCTCGTAGACCTGCTGGAATTTCTTTTCAATCTCCAGCCGTTGCAGGAACTGCTTCTCCTCTTCAACTGCCTCGTAGCTGAAGCCGGGGGCCACCAGCAAACCGTCAACCCCCATCTCTTCCAGTTGTGCAAAGAGCATTTCGATCTCGAGCAGGTCGGTATCGGTGAAGATGGTGGTGTTGGTGCAGACCCGGAATCCCTTGGCCTTGGCTGCCTTGATAGCGGCCATGGCGGTTTTGAAACAACCCTTGCGCTCCAGGATCCGGTCGTGGGTCTGTTCCAAGCCGTCCATATGCACGTTAAAGGTCAGGTTGGGGTGGGGCTTCATCTTTTCAATGGACTGCTCCATCAAGAGGGCATTGGTGCAGAACATGATGTGGCGGCCCCGTGCCAGTACACCTTCCACCAGCTCAAAGATGTGGGGGTAGAGAAACGGTTCGCCACCGGTGATGGTGACCACTGGTGCCGGACATTCGTCCACTGACTTGAGGCAGTCCTCCAGGGACATCATGTCAGAAATGGTGTCGGCGTATTCCCGGATCCGTCCGCAACCGGAACAGGCCAGGTTGCAGAGGTGGGTCGGTTCCAGCATCAGCACCAGCGGGAATTTTTCAACCTTGTTGAGATTGTTTTTGATGATGTATTTGGTCAGATCGTAATTCAGTCGCCAGGGGAAACGCATAGTACTCCTCGTATGGCAATGCCGCTTTTCCGCGATTTCGTCGTTGTTCTGTGGAACCACTTGTGCGGCGTACCTAAAAGTACGCCTCCACGCGGTTCCTTGAACGCCTTGAACTCATCGAAAAACCGACATTGCGTTAGTTAGTGTCTGTTATCTGCAAAAAGTCTGAGCTGCGGCAACAATGCCGTCGCAGTCGATACCCACATCCTTGCGGAGTTGGGCCTGGGTGCCCTGTTCAATGTACTGATCCGGGATGCCGAGCCGCTTGACCTTGATATGAGCCAGACCATGGTCCTGCAGCAGCTCCAGTATGGCACTGCCGAAGCCCCCCTGCAGTACGTTCTCTTCAACGGTTAACAGCTTGCCGGTGGCACGGGCCTGGGTCAGGATCAGGTCCGCATCCAGCGGTTTGATGAAGCGGGCATTGATCACCCCGGCGTCGATGCCCTGTGTGGCCAAATGCTCGGCAGCAGTGAGTGCGGGCATAACGGTTGAGCCGATCGCAACGATGGTCAGGTCCTTGCCAGTGCGCAGCAGTTCACCCTTGCCGATCGGCAGCTCATGCAGTTCCTTGTCAAGCTCTACACCATACCCGGCGCCGCGGGGATAGCGCAGGGCCACTGGCTTGTTGAGGCTGAGCGCGGTCTTGAGCATGTGGCGCAGTTCGTTCTCATCCTTGGGGGCCATGAAGGTCAGTCCGGGCAGGTGCCGCATGAACGAGAGATCAAAGACCCCGTGGTGGGTCGGGCCGTCATCGCCCACCAGGCCGCCGCGGTCCATGGCGATTACCACCGGCAGGTTTTGCAGGCAGACATCATGGAAGACCTGGTCATAGGCTCGCTGCATGAAGGAGGAGTAGATGGCGGTCACCGGCCTGAAGCCGTCAGCAGCGAGGCCGGCAGCAAAGCAGACGCCGTGCTGCTCGGCAATGCCGACATCAAAGAACCGCTCCGGCAACGCCTCGGCAAAATAGTTCAGCCCGGTGCCGTCGGGCATGGCCGCGGTGATGGCCACCACCCGCGGGTCTTCCTTGGCCAGCTCCACCAGGGTACGGCCAAAGACCTCGGTGTAGGAGACCGTTGCCGATTTGGCCGGGGCCTTGCCGGTCGAGAGATCAAAGGCGCCAACGCCGTGAAACTTGTCCGGCATGGATTCAGCCGGATGGTAGCCCTTGCCCTTGGTGGTCATGACGTGGATCAAAAGTGGTCCGTCAAACTCCTGGGCATTGGAAAAGACCTCAAGCAGGGCCGGCAGATCATGGCCGTCGATCGGACCGATGTAATCGAATCCCAGTGCTTCGAACAACGCTCCGGGAGTCAGGAAGCCTTTCAGGGAATTCTCGGCCCGGCGGGCAAACTTAAGCATGTCCTTGCCAAAGGCCGGGATGTTGGTCAGCAGCTCCTTCATCTCCTTTTTCAGCTCGCGGAAGTGGCGGGTGGTCATCTTGCGGGAGACAAAGGCGGAAAAGGCTCCGACGTTCTTTGAGATGGACATCTCGTTGTCGTTCAGAATCACGATCAGGTTCTTCTTGAGATGTCCGGCCTGGTTGAGGCCTTCAAAGGCAATGCCGCCGGTTAGGGAGCCGTCGCCGATCACGGCAATGACCTTGTTGTGCAGGTTGTCCAAGGAGTCGGCCACCGCCATTCCCAGTGCTGCCGAGATGGAGGTAGAGGCATGGCCGACACCAAAGGCGTCGTGTTCCGATTCACAGCGCTTGGGAAAGCCGGAGATACCCTTGTACTGGCGCTGGGTGGCAAAGCGCTCGCGCCGTCCGGTCAGGAGTTTATGGGTGTAGGCCTGGTGCCCCACATCCCAGACGATCTTGTCGTTGGGGGTGGTGAAACAGTAGTGCAGCGCCAGGGTCAGTTCAACCGCGCCCAGGTTGGAACCCAGGTGACCGCCGGTTTCAGAGACCGTGGCAAGCAGACACTCGCGGACTTCCTCTGCCAGTTGCGGCAGTTGTTCCGGCGGGAGCTTTTTCAGGTCGGCTGGTGATTGTATGGTTTCAAGTAACATGGGCATACCCTCGTCAGGAAGCATAGCCATGGGCACGGAACCAGTCGATGGCGCGTTTGAGCGCCTGTTCAACCGGGGTCTGGGGCAGCCCCAGTTCGCGTACCGCTTTGCTAGCATCAAAAAACATAAACTTCCGTGCCATCTGCACACCGGCCAGGGGGATCAGCGGTTCTTTGCCGGTCAGGCGGGCAAGGGCTTCATTCATATAGGCTGCCAGCAGGATCGGCATATAGGGCAGGCGAACCTTGGGGGACGACAGGCCGGTCAACTGTTCCAGCAGGCCAAAAATCTCACGCAAGGTCAGATCGCGGTTGCCCAGGATATATTTCTCGCCGGTGCGTCCTCGTTCTGCTGCCAGGATATGGCCGCGGGCGCAATCCTCGACAGCGATCAGATTCAGGCCGGTATCCAGATAGGCCGGCATCTTGCGGTTGAGAAAATCGACAATAATTTTACCGGTTGGGGTCGGTTTGATGTCGTAGGGACCAACCGGCGTGGAGGGGTTGACTATAATCAGGTCAAGGCCCTTGTCAACGAATTTTTCAGCCTCACGCTCAGCCAGGAACTTGCTTTTCTTGTAATCGCCCACCATGTCTGCGAGTGTGACCGGGGTCATTTCCGTGCCGGGGGTGCCGTTGCCAGGATTGCCCAGCGTGCCGACACTGCTGGTGTAGACGACCCGCTTGACGCCACTATCCTGGGCCGCCTCCAGAACAGTGCGGGTGCCGTCCACATTGGCATGATACATGGCCTGCGGGTCAGGGCACCAGAGGCGGTAATCGGCAGCAGCATGAAAGACCCAGTCGCAGCCTTCCATCTGGCGGGTAAGCTGCTGACGATCATGCAGGTTACCCTGCATAAGGGTGACTGCAAGCCCCTCCAGGTTGCCGGTGGCAGAGCCGTTTCTGACCAGGGCCCTGACGCTATGGCCGTCTGCCAGTAGCTCTCTGGCTATGCTGGCGCCGATAAATCCGGTGGCGCCGGTAATAAAGACATGCATCCTGTTGTTCTTCTCCAGAATGGGAAGAGCCCCGCTGTCGTGACGGGGCTCCCCGGTTCGCTTGGTGCTGGGTACTGCCAATGCCTACTGCTAAGCGTGTGTCCCCTTGGTCAACCGCCGGTAACGGCCGAGCGCGGTGAGCGGGAAACAGTTGCGGTAGATGTGGTACTTGATCATGAAAAATTTGGGGAAACCGGTGCCGGTAAAGGCATCTTCATCCCAGGTTCCATCGGGATTCTGCAAAGACAGCAGATACTGGATGCCGCGCTCAACCGCCTGGGACTCAACCTCGCCGGCCGCCATCAGGGCCATCAGGGCCCAGGAGGTCTGAGAGGGGGTGCTGGGACCGCAGCCCATCAGGGAACGGTCGCAGTAGGAGTCGCAGACCTCGCCCCAGCCGCCGTCGAGATTCTGGCGCGACTTGATCCAGTTGACCGCCTTTTTGATATAGGGACTGGTCATATCCTCGCCGATCGCTTCCAGGCCGGACAGCACCGACCAGGTGCCGTAGAGGTAGTTGACACCCCAACGGCCGAACCAGGGGCCTTCCGGCTCCTGCTCCTTTTTCAGGAATTCAATGGCGCTGACCGCCTGATGGTACTCCTTGGAGTAGCCGAAATTTCCCATCAGTTCCAGCATCCGGCCGGTCAGGTCGGAGGTGGGCGGGTCGATCAAGGCCTCAAGGTCCGCAAAGGGGATCTTGTTCAGCATATGTTTGGTGTTGTCTTTGTCAAAGGCGGCCCAGCCGCCGTTACGGCTCTGCATACCCAGGCACCAGGCAATACCGCGTCGGATGGCGTCCTGCTTGGCCTTGGTGTTTTTCAGTTTGATATCCTTGATGGCCAGCATCACGAAGCCGGAATCGTCCACGTCGGGATACCAGTCGTTCAGAAATTCAAAGGCCCAGCCGCCCGGCTCAAGTTCCGGCGACTTGATCTTCCAGTCCCCCTTGATTCGGACTTCGCGGTCCAGCAACCATTGGGAGGCCTTGACCAGCGAGGGGTGATCCTCCGGCACGCCGGCCTCCTGCATGGCAACCAGCACCAGGGCCGTATCCCAGACCGGCGAGACGCATGACTGCAGCAGCAGGGTGTCGCTATCCTCGATGCAGAAGTTGGCCAGGGCCTCAAGCCCTTTGGCCACGGCCGGGTGGTCGTTGGCGTAGCCCAGGCAATGCAGGGCCAGGATGGCGTTCAGCATGGCCGGCTGGATGCCGCCCCAATCGCCGGTTTTTTCCTCATGCTCCAGGATCCAGTGCTCGGCCATCTCGGTTGCCCGTTTCTTGAACGGCCTGATCGGGCTGGATTCATAGACCTTCAGCAGGTGGTCGACCCCGATGAAGAAGTTCTTCCAGGTCAGGATCCCGTCTTCCTTGGTAAAGGTGTAGTCGGTGGGGCGGGGCGGGCGGACGTACAGTTCCTGCACCCTGGCATGGGGGGGCAGTTTGTAGACCGGCCGGTTGGACATGACCACCGAGAGGGGGATGATGGTTGCCCGGGCCCAGCTGGAAAACTCGTAGACGTTCAGGTAGGCCCAGTCCGGCAGCAGCATCAGCTCAATCGGCATCGAAGGGACGCCCAGCCAGGAGAACTCACCGAACAGCGCCAGGAAGATCTTGGTGAAGACCCGTGACTTGAGGATGCCGCCATTGGCCAGGATAAAATCCCTGGCCTTACGCATGGCGATATGATCGGCCGGGTAACCTGCCAACTTTAGGGCAAAATAGGCCTCGATGGTGGTGGAAAGGTCGCCGGGACCTTTGTGCCAGATGGTCCAGTAGCCTTCCTCGGTCTGCTGACGCAGCAGGTAGTTGGCCATCTTGCGTTCCTTTTCCTTGTCGACCATGCCAAGGAAATGGAACAGCATGATATACTCTGCCGTAATGGTGACGTTTGACTCAAGCTCTGCCCACCAGTAACCGTCCGGCAACTGCTCGCGGAAAAAGAAGTCGCGGGTCCGGGTAATGGCCTTGTCCAGCGGGTTGTCCGGGCTGTCCTGCATCTTTTTCCAGATGGAGGTGGGTAGTCGGTGAATCTTTGCCGGACCCTTGGACTCGCTCTCCGCCTTGACCTGTTCAAGGGGCAGTGCAGCCGGGGTATTAAACGATGTCAGAGCAAGGGAGATTGGGAATTTGCTTGACTTCATTGGAATTGTTTAAACTCCTGGGAGCTGTGTGATGAGCGGGCGTGTAGCCCATTTTACGTTAAACTGCGTCTTTTTAGCACAATTGTCACCTGTTGTACACAATCTTTGCTGTATACGCGTTGGCTGGTACGGTTTCTGCTGGTACCCGGTTCCAGGGGTATGCTATATCGAAACGAGCAAGAGCCTACTGTGAAAGGATGCGTACGACACTATGTTAACCGGCAAGCAAAAACGCCACCTGCGAGGACTGGGCCATAGCCTGAAACCGGTGGTGCTGATTGGAAAGAACGAGCTGGAAGAAGGTTTGATCAAGGAGACTGACGCTGCCTTGGCCTGCCATGAACTGATCAAGGTCAAGGTGCTGGAAAACTGCCTGCTTGACCGTCATCAGGCTGCGGAAGAACTAGCAGAGGCAACCGGAGCGGAGATCGCCCAGGTGCTCGGCAAGACCTTCCTGCTCTACCGTGCGGCGGAAAAGCCGGTGATCGTGTTGCCGACCGGCCAGGAGTAAGGGTGAACGGTTGTCGCCACGACCTGTTGCGGGTTGATTTGACCAGCCAGTGCTGCTACCGGGAGCCGCTTGCTGTTGAGCTGCAGCAGCATCTGGGCGGTCGCAGCCTGGGCGTGGCGCTTTTGCGGGAGTATGCCGGCCTTGCAGCAATGGCCGCAGAGATGCCGCTGGTGATCTGTCCCGGCCCGCTCTGCGGAACCGGTCTGCCGATGTCGACCCGCTGCGTGCTTACCGGCCGATCACCGCTTTCAGGCACCCTGTACAGTTGTGCAAGCGGCGGCGCCTTTGCTGCGAAGTTGCATGCTGCCGGTCTGGCTGCCCTGCTGATTCAGGGGCGCAGCAATAGTCCCTGTTTACTGGAGATCACGCCGGAAAAGCAGTGCCTTAAACCGGCTGTTTCACTTTGGGGGCTTGAGACCGCTGCGGTCATGCGGCAGTGGGGGGTAGCGGGAGCCGTTGCCGTGATCGGACCGGCCGGTGAACGGCAGGTTGGCTATGCCTCGCTTGAAACCAGCGCCGGTGAGCCGTTTGGCCGGGGCGGTTTTGGGGCTGTGCTGGGTTATAAAGGTCTGAAGGCGATTGTGGTGCAGGGAGATTGCCAACAGCAGATAGCTGACCCGGTTCGTTTTGACAAGGCCCTTGAAGATCTTTTGCGCCTGTTCCGTGCCTCGCCGTTTCTGCTCGGCCCTTTGGGCATCCATGCCCACGGCACCAGTGCGCTGGTTGATCTTTTGCAGCAGCGCGGTATGCTGCCGGGCCCCAATTTCAGGGATTTTAGCGGCAAGGCAACGGACTGGAATGCGCGGGCTTTGCAACAGAGCACCACCAGTCGAGCTGGGGGCTGTTTTGACTGTTCCGTGGCCTGCAAACGGTTGCTTGCCACCGGTACAATCCAGCCGGGTTATGACGAGCTGGCAGCCTTTGGTGGGCTCTGCGGCATCAATAGTCTTGCTGCAATCTGTCAGCTGGTTGACCGCTGCCACGCCCTGGGGCTTGATCCGGTTTCCAGTGCCGGAACACTGGCTACCTGGTCGGAATGCACGGGACAGCCGTTGACTGTTGCGCTGCTTACTCAGTTACTTGAGGACATAGCTGCCGGAACCGGGCCGGGCCAATTGCCGGCAAACGGGGCGTTGGCGGTAGCCACCGCATTGGGCAAGCCGGAACTGGCCATGGTGGTTAAGGGCATGGAACTGCCCCCCTATGATCCCCGTGCGGCAACCGGTCTGGCCCTGGCCCTGGCTGTGGCCCCCCATGCGGGCAGTCACCTGGATGCCTGGCCGCTTGCCTCGGAGATCTTGCGCAAGCCGGTGCCCACCGACCGTTTTTCCTTTGACGGCAAGGCCCGCGTTATCTCCATGTTTGAGGATATGGGAGCTGCGCTTGACTCTTTGGGCATCTGCCGTTTTGCAGCAGCAGCGGTTGAGCTTGAGGAGCTGGCAGCTCTCATGTCCGGTGTGTCCGGCCAATCCTGCTGCGCTGCAGACTTGCAGCAGATTGGGCGCAGGACCGTACTGCAGGAGCGGGCCTTTAACCGGACCTGCGGTTTCAGTATAGCCGACGACAACCTGCCGCAGCGGTTTTTCTCTGAACCGGCCAATGGTCTGGCCCCGCTTGATCAGGAGCGCTTTAGCGAAGAACTGGCAGCCTATCACCGCATCAGGGCGGTCCAGGAGTGTGCGTGAGCAAACCCACAAACCAGACTACCGGCGCCACCGGAGAGGCCTTGGCTGCTGCTCATCTGCAACAGCGTGGGTACACCCTGCTTGAGCGCAACTACCGCTCCAAAGGGGGCGAGGTTGATATCATTGCCCAGGATCGTGATGGTTGTATCGTCTTTGTGGAGGTCAAGACCCGCCGCAGCTTGGCCTACGGGCCGCCCCAACTGGCGGTGACGCCGCACAAACAGCGTCAGATCAGCAAGGGTGCCCTGACCTGGCTTGCCCGGCACCGCCGCCATGACGCTGCTGCGCGGTTTGACGTGATTGCGGTTTTGCTGCATGATGCCGGTTCGCATGAACTTGAGCATATCACCAACGCCTTTGAGCTTGGGTACTGAGGGAGGTTGTATGGATTTTAGCGTGGCCCTGGTGCAGATGAAGCCCAAACTGGGACAGGTTGAGGATAATCTTGAGCAGATCAGGCAGGCGATTGAACAGGCCATTGCACAAGATGCGGATCTGGCCGTGTTGCCGGAACTGGCCCTGACCGGCTATTTTCTGAAAGACCTGGTGCCCGAGGTTGCCCTGGCGCTGGATAGTCCGGAACTGGCCGCGCTGCGGGAGCTTTCCCGCAGGATCAGCATTGCGGTCGGCTTTGTGGAGGTGACCCGCGATTATCAGTTCTACAACAGTGCCGCCTGGTTTGAAGATGGAGAATTGAAGCACCTGCATCGCAAGGTCTACCTGCCCACCTATGGCCTGTTTGATGAACAGCGTTACCTGGGGCGCGGTGATCGTTTCAGGGCCTTTGACAATAAGTTCGGCCGGGTGGGCCTGCTGGTCTGCGAGGATATGTGGCACCTCTCGGCCCCGTATCTGCTGGCCATGGACGGCGCCACCACCCTGGTCTGTCTCTCCAGCAGTCCTGGCCGCGGCGTGGCCGATGACCAGCTGGGTACTGCCGCGGCGTGGCAAAATCTGACCACTGCCACGGCCCGTTTTCTGACCTGTCGGGTGATCTATGTCAACCGGGTCGGTTATGAGGATGGGGTTGGCTTTTGGGGGGGCTCACACGTGGTTAGCCCTTCCGGCGAGATTCTGGCAGAGGCGCCGCAGTTTGAGCCGGCCGTGGCTGTTGCCCGGTTTGAGGAGGCGACCCTGCGGCGGGAGCGGATCAGTTCGCCGCTGGTGCGTGATGAAAATCTCTGCATCACCCTGCGGGAATTAAGCCGGATCGAGCGGGAAAGGGGACGCTGATGGCGCAACTGAGCATTAATACCACGTTGGTACGGCGGATCCTGGTCGGGTTTCTGCAGGATGAGATCTGGAAGGTGGGAGCAAAAAAAGCAGTACTGGGGCTTTCGGGAGGGATCGATTCTGCCCTGGTCTGTCATCTGGCCGCCGAAGCGCTGGGGCCGGAAAACGTACATGCCATCTGCATGCCGTACAAGACCAGCAATCCCGAAAGCGAGGCCCATGCCCGCCTGGTGGCCGAGGCCAGCGGGGTGCAGTTTCAGGTGGTGCCGATCACCCCGATGGTGGATGCCTATTTCGATTCTTTTCCCACTGCCGACAACATGCGGCGCGGCAACAAGATGGCCCGTGAACGGATGACGATCCTGTTTGACCACTCTGCCCTGTACGGAGGGCTGGTGCTGGGGACCAGCAACAAGACCGAGCTGCTGCTGGGCTACGGTACCCTCTTTGGCGATATGGCTTCGGCCCTTAATCCGATCGGCGATCTGTATAAGACCCAGGTCTGGCAGCTGTCCGAAGAGGTGGGGGTGCCCCGGCCGGTGATTGAAAAAAAACCATCGGCCGACCTCTGGGCCGGTCAGACCGATGAAGAGGAGTTGGGCTTTACCTACCGTGAGGTTGATGAGCTGCTCTTCCGCATGATCGACCAGCGGGCCGGGCAGGATGAGCTGATTGCCGCCGGATTCAGCCCCGAGTTTGTGAGCAGCATCTACCGCAAGGTGCAGAACTCGCACTTCAAGCGCCGTCTGCCGGTGATTGCCAAGGTTTCCAACCGTACCATCGACCGCGACTTCAGGTATTCGCGCGACTGGGGCAAATGATCAATGCTAAGGGATTTGGAACTTACTGATGTAGCATGTTTTACGCTCAGATTCAGGCGGTCTATTTAGTAAGTTCCGAGTCCCCAAGGAGTCTGGTATGCCGCTCAACGTCTTTGATGCCATAAGTCCTACCATCAGTGCCCTGCTGGGCGGTAGCCGGGTGGACCTGCGTGCCGGTGAGGCCGAGGCCAGGACCGGCGACGGCAGGTTGTTTCAGACCGTTGTGATTGAGGGCAGATCCTACACCTTTTCAGCGCTTCGTCCGGGTCTGCCCTTTACCAAGACCGAAATTGAATTTTGTGGTGAGCTTTTGACCGCTTTTTCTGGCCTGTACAGCGGTTTCAAGCTGGAGGGATACGCGGCCCATTTCCGGACCGCCCTGCTGGCATCCATTATGGACATCACGGTGGCACGCTTTCTGCGGGGAGACAAAGGCAAGGTCTTCTGGCCGATCCAGCAACTGATTCAGCTTCTGAAGAATCTCTCCTACCAGCGCTATGAAGGCAAACCTGCCACCACCGGTTTTCTGGTGCACCGGACCACCGAACCGGCTCTGCGCAAGACCATTAAAGAACGCGGTCATGCCTTGCTCCCCCTGCAACCGCACCAGAATGTCACCCCCACCTTCCTGGATAACCCGTTGGCCTACCGCTTTATTGACGGCAACAACCTGTTTTTCATCGCCACCATCCAGATGCAGGTGGTTGGGGTACTGAGGACCGCCAACAACGCCATTCAGACCGATATTGAACGCCTTACCCAGCGAGAGCTTTTTTCACTGGTCAGGCGGAGCGGCAGCGGGGCCTTTGCCATTACGGTCAACGAGGTCTCGGAGATCGAAGTGCTGATCAGTCCGGCCAAGTTGCTGATCAGGCGCAAAGGGGCCTGGGCCATCTTCGATCCCGATATCTTCCGCTCATTTCTGGCCGACAGCATCGACACTGTTGCGGTCGATGACCTGCTCTGGACCCTCTATGCGGTCTCCAAACAGCGCCACGGCACGGTGATCCTGATCCATGACGGCACGCCACGCCGCTTGGCATCCTTGAAAAAAGGCTCGGTGGGTGGCGATGACCCGATCGGGCGGCTGCTGATCAGCCAGGTCAAGGGCCAAACCATTGCCCAGTTGAAGCAGTCCGGTATCCTGCTGCGCATCCTTTCCTCCGACGGTATGACCGTGCTGGACAGCAAGGGCAAGCTGCAAGAGACCGGTTTCATTATCGACACCTCCCATGCCCGTGAGATGGTCACTGGCGGCGGTCGTACCACAGCGGCCATTGCGGCCTCGTTCTTCGGCAAGGTTATCAAGGTCTCGCAGGATGGGCCAATTGAGCTGTATCAGGATGGCAAGCTGGTTTATCGGTTTGGATAAAACTGCTGCGGAGGCAGTCTACGGTGTTACGTGGTGCTCACTCCCTCGCCTACCTAAAGTGGTATGTCTCGGTCGTTGCGCTCCGGGCGCTTTGTATCCAGCCTTCCTCGCGAGTTTTGTAAAGAAGGAGTTGTCACTACTATGGACGTTGTTGATGATGGCCGCTGTTTTGTCTGCGGCAAGGATAACCCGATCGGGCTCAAGGCCCGTTTTATTGTTGACCCGGACCAGCGCCGGGCCGAGACTACGGTGCAGATTGCGGAGCATTTCCAGGGCTGGCAGGGGATTACCCACGGCGGCATCATCTCTGCCCTGCTGGATGAGATCTGTGCCCAGGCCTGCATGTGCAGCGGCATGCAGGTGGTTACCAGCGAGTTAAAACTGCGCTACCGCGCCCCGGTCCCCACCGGTTCGTCACTGAAGGTGATTGGTGAGGTGGTGGGTGAGCGCCGGCGCCTGGTGGAGGTCAAGGGCAGGGCAGAGCTGGAGGGGCAGGTGGTGGCTGAGGCCCAGGTAACCATGTTCAGGCTGGGGTGAGGAAAAGGTCATCGTCAGCCCCGATGCCCAAGGCCTGAAAGACGTGTTCAGCCAGGGTGTTGGGATCGAACTTGGCCACAAAATCGTTGGCCCCAGCCTCTTCCGCCTTCAGGCGATTGGTGGGGTTGCTCATGGAGCTGTGCAGGATGATGTAGGCTGAGCCATAGGACGGCAATTTGCGCAGGTTGCGCACAAAGGTGAAGCCATCCATGCCCGGCATTTCAATATCCGAGATGATCAGATCGAACGGTCTGGCCTCCTGCTGCTCCTGCTGTTCCAGCCAGGCCAGGGCCTGCACCGCCGAATTCTGGGAGCTGTGCTCAAGCCCCAGGTTGTTCAAGGTCTGCTGCATCATGGAGAGCGCAGTCCGGGAATCGTCCACCAGCAGGATCCTTTTGCCTTGGCCGCATTTGGCCTGATTGTTCCACTCGTCACGCACCTCGGCAGTATAGCCGACCACCTCTGCCAGAATCCCCTCGATATCGAGCAGCAAGATGGTTTCTCCGCTGTCGCTGTAGGCCACGGCTACCAGTGAGGGTGCCCGTATGCCGTCCGGTTTATGGATCTCGTCCCAGCCGCGGGTCAAAAGGGTTTCAGGAGAACTGATGATAAAGGCGTTCAACTGCTGGCTGTACTCACAGATTACCAGGTAGGCCAGTTGCTGGTCATAGGGAACCGGTTGCATGCCCAGGGCTTCGGCCAGATCGATTGCCGCGATCGGTTTGCCGCGAAAATCCACAGCACCTTTGACTGCAGCATGGCTGTGGGGCATGCGGTCGAAGCGGCGCGGACTCTCAACGATCTCGATGATCTTAAAGACGTTGATGCCATACAGCTGACCGTCACTCAGGCGGAAGGTCAGCATCTCCATCTGGTTGGAGCGGGAAAGGCTGGTGCGTTGCAGGGCCTCATCAAGGATGGTTGCCATGGTGGTATGGTCTCCTTGTCACGCAGTTGTTAGCAGCAACTTCCGTGCAGCAGTCCGTTGGAGAAGCGCTGGATCCTGACCTCAACCTCATGGTTGAGCTGCTGTGCCTGTGCAGGATAGCTGACTTCCAGATAGTTACGGGAAAGCCCGCTCATAAGCCCGCTTGTTGGATCAAAGCGCAACCCCAGCACCTGTAGCGTGCTGCCAAGGAAGCGTTGCTGGAATGCGGTCCGTTTCTGCACGGCGAGCTTGCGCAGCTGTTCTGCCCGCTCCTTGATGAGCGTTGGCTGAAGCTGGCCCGGCATACTGGCTGCGGCAGTGCCGGGGCGGCGGGAGTACGGGAACACATGCAGGTCGGCCAGGGGCAGCTCCGTTATCAGGTCGCAGGTCTCCTGAAACTCCTGTTCGGTTTCTCCGGGAAAACCGGCAATCACGTCTGCAGCGATAAAGGCATCGGGCAGGAGCCGGGCCGCTGCCTTTACCCGGTTACGGTACAGGCTGGTGACGTAGCGGCGCGCCATCCGCTGTAAAACTGTGTCTGAGCCGCTTTGCAGCGGGATATGCAGATGGTGACACAGCCGGGTTGAGCTGCTGAACAGTTCTAACAACGCATCGGTCAGCTCATTGGGTTCAATGGAACCGAGCCGCAGGCGTGCCATGAGCCCCTGGTGGTCAAGCGCGCGCACTAGTTCCCGCAAACTACTGGCTGGCGAGAGATCGAGGCCGTAGGCCCCTAAATGGATGCCGGTCAGGACCACTTCCTGAAAACCATTGACAGCCAGGCGCTGCACCGCCTCCAGCACCTCCTCTGGCGGCACCGAGCGGCTGTTGCCGCGTGCCAGCGGGACGATGCAGTAGCTGCAGCCGGTTTCGCAGCCGTTT
>CAZUSH010000068.1:0-18512 GCA_964622705.1 uncultured Geobacter sp.
GTGCGCAAATATACTAAAATACGGTTGTTTTTACTACTTCAATTTCAACAGCCTGTTGATATGGCTGACAGTTGCAAGCAGAAATATTCTGCCCCTTTGATCTTTTAATTCCTGTCCCAGAGGTACGGGGCCTTTTTCAACGACGGTAGATCACGCTGATATTCGCGGGTTGGTTACCGCATGTCTTGCCTACGTCGTGGAGCTGCCTCTCGCTAGAGCCGGGAGTTCGGCTTTTGCCTTATCCCCTGCCCGGACGGGATGCTGTTCACCGAACCGCGCCCCTACACCGACCTGAATCTGCTGCCGCTGCCGGACCGCAGTCTGACGGTGCAGCATCGCAGCCGCTACTTCAGCGAGTGGTTCAAGCCGCTGGCCTCGGTACGCACCTCGCTGGGCTGCACAGCCCGCTGTAATTTCTGTGCGCTCTGGCAGATCACCAACGCCAAGTACCTGCGCCGCGACCCGGAACAGGTGGTGGCGGAGCTGCTGGGCGTGGCTGAACCCAACATCTTTTTCTGCGATGACGAGTCGATGTGTGATGTCAGGCGGATGGATCGGCTGGCTGATCTGATCCAGGCCGCCGGTATCCGCAAGAACTACTTTCTGTATGGCCGGGTCGATACGATCGTCAATCACCCGCAGTTGTTTGAGAAATGGGCAAAGATCGGGTTGGCTCAGGTCTTTGTGGGGATGGAGGATTGCAGTGATGCCCGCCTGGCAGCCATGCGCAAAGGCACCACCGTGGCGCAGCAGGAACAAGCCGTGGCGATCCTGAAACGGCTGGGGGTCATGATGTACGCCTCCTACATGGTCAATCCGGACTACAGCCGGGAAGACTTCAAGGCGCTGCTGACGCATGTGCGCCGGATGGGGCACAGCTATGCCACCTTTACGGTTATGACACCGCTGCCCGGTACCGAGCTGTACGAGCAGAACAAAGAACGACTGCTGAGCACCAAGCCGGAGCTGTTCGACATGCTGCACAGCCTGCTGCCCACCCGCCTGCCGCTGCAGCAGTTCTACCAAGAGATGGCCACGTTATACAGCACGGCAGTACCGTTTCACCGCACGCTGCCGGTCCTGCTGCGCTATGGTCTGCGCGGCCTGGTGCTGCGCCTGCGGCTGTTCGGCAAATTTCTAAAAAGGATGCAGCGCGCCCATCTCGACTACTGAGCAAAACTGTGGCAGAGTGCTGCCATGAGTACCCGCGACACCATACTTGCGACTGCAATCGAACTGTTCAATGAACAGGGCACAGCAGCCATCAGCACCAACCACATTGCTGCTGCCTGTGGTATCAGCCCCGGTAACCTCTATTACCACTTCCGCAACAAGCAGGACATCATCCGCGCCATCTTCCAGCAGATGACCCGGGTCAGTGCCGACGAGTACACCGCTATCGCCACCCAGTATCCGCCGGGCACGACCGCCTCGATGGAGCAGACCTTTCTGATGATCCAGCAGTTCAACTGGCGTTACCGCTTTTTTAAACGGGAACTGACCGCCCTGGTGATGGCCGACCCGCTCCTGCAGGAGCAGTTTCAGGCCACCAACCGGCTGATGCAGCAGACGATCCGGCAATCCATTGACGCCGGTATTGCTGCTGGTCACACCAAGCCGCTGGATGAGCAGGAAAAGAGCCACTTTGTGGATGCGGTCTGGCTGCTGGCCCTGTTCTGGGTCAATTACCTGGAGGTGGGGGGCGAAGCGGTCAACGAGGCCAATCTGGCGCGGGGCAATGAACTGCTGCGGCTGCTGATCAGGCCGTATCTGGTGGAGGGACCGGAGCCGCAGGGGGCAGTCTGACCTTACCCCCTGATGCTGACCGCCGTGCTCTGCATGGTCTCGGCGGCATCCTGATAGGCCTGCAACTGCAGCGCAGCCTGAGTCGCAGGATCATGCGGCTTTTGCAGCTTGCGCTCCAGTATGTTTTTAACGCTTTGGTAGAGTTGGTGCAGCTTTTCCAGCTCTTCCCGCTCAGCCCGATTGGCAGCGCTTTCAGCCTTGCTCTGATTGGCCTGCTCAAGGTAGCTGGTGCCGGTCGCACCGGTTGCCTTATCCTTTGCCTCGTTGGACTCCTCACCGGTTTCCGTCTGTTGCGCCGGGTCACTGCTTTCCGGTATCGCTTCCGGGGTTGTTTCCGTTGCAGCAGCCTCAGTCTGCGCTGTCGAGTCTGTCGCTGTAGCGGTGCTGTTGTCAGGGGAGGTGGTGGTTGTGGCAGTACCGCCGAAGGGGCTGGCACTGCCGGCGCCGGCCTCCTTGAGCGAGCTGATCTGTGCGGCAATCTGCTTGAGTTCTGCCTTGAGGGATTTGGCTGCGGCAGCGCTCATAAACGGGATCATCTGCTTGAGCATCTTGAGCCGGTCCTTCAGCATCTTGATCTTTTCCGCCGTGCTCTGGCGCTCCGAGGTCTTTTTGTCCGGCATCCGCTGCAGGGCCTGGCGGGTATCGGCCAGCCGCTTGACCTGCTGATCGTAGTAGGCGTCAGAACGGGTTGAGCCGCTGGTATTCAGGCCGCTGAAAAGCGCCCGCTCTGCCTTGCTGAGCGGCACATTGTACTGGTTGAGCAGTGACATGAGTTCCATACAGTACCCCGACAGTAAGCTGAATACTCTGCTTATCGGCAAAAAATGCCGCGTGCTGAAAGTCGCTTTGGTTCAGCAGCTCATGTCGCAGCCGTGAAGCAGTACGGCCCGGCTGGTTGGCCGGGCCGTAACGGGCGCAGGTATGCGGGGTACGGCACTATTTGAAGTATTTCACCCGTTCGGAGAGGGGCTGGAACTCCTTCTCGCCCGGCTGGGCAAGCGGTTTGCCAAACGGCATCTGTGAGATCAGCTGCCAGGATGCTGGGATGTTCCAATGCTGCTTGACCGCGTGGTCGATCACCGGGTTGTAGTGCTGCAGCGAGGCGCCCCACCCCTCAAGCTCCAGCGAGGTCCAGATTGCCAGTTGCAGCATGCCGGAGGACTGCAGTGACCAGAGCGGAAACTTGTCGCTATAGGCGGGAAACTTCTGCTGCAGCCCTTCAACAACCTGCAAGTCCTCAAAGAACAGGAGTGAGCCGTACCCGCTGCGAAATGCGCTGTTGATCTTCTCCTCCGTGGCCGGAAAGTTTTCCGGCGACACGATCTTTTGCAGTTCAGCCTTGATAAGATCCCACAGCTGGTCGTGCTGATCGCCCAACAGGATCACCACCCGGGCGCTTTGCGAGTTAAAGGAGGAGGGGACATGCAGTACCGCCTGCTCAACCAGCTCTCTGACCCGTGCGTCACTGGTTACCGGCTCTTTGCCGAGGGCATAGTAGGTTCTTCTTTGTTTCAGTGCCTCAATAAATGGGGTTGTCATGGCAGTTCTCCTTAAGCCGGCCCTGCAGCTCCCTGCAGGCCAAGCCGTTTGCACAGGCTGCCGAGCACGTGTTGCTCGTGCTGTGTCAGTACCGACATGTTGGCAACAATCGCCGTCTGCACCGCAGCAAACGCCGCGGTAATCAACTTTGTGCCCTTTTCTGTGAGATGCACGGTCAGGTAACGCCGGTCCTGGTTGTCCCGCTCCCGGCGCACCAAACCGTTTTTTTCCAGGTTGTCAATCACCAGGGTCATATTGCCGCTGCTTTTCAGTACCTTGGCCGCAATATCACGTTGGCAGAGCGGCCCTTTGTGATAGAGCGCCTCCAGCACCCCAAACTGGCTGATGGTCAGCCCGGCCTCTGCCATCACCCGGCTGGTCCTGCCGGTGATTGATTCAGCAGCCCGCATCAGCTTGGTGTAGCTGTTCAAGGCGGAATATGTTGCATCGTCTGTTTTCATGGTATCCACCAGGTGAATCGATGTTATACGGTTTAATATTAAACTATGCTTCTCTACCAAAAGAGTCAAGTTGTTTGAGCGCTGCCGGGAGGCTCAGCTGTGCGTGCGGCGGTAGGTGATGATATCTGCCACCGTCACCAGCGGCATGCGATGTTTCTCCGCAAACCGACGCAGCTCCGGCAGCTGCGCCATGCTGCCGTTTGGGTTGGTCAGCTCGCACAGCACGCCATAGGGCTTCAGACCGGCCAGGCGCATCAGGTCAACGGTGGCCTCGGTATGGCCGGCCCGTTCCAGCACTCCGCCGGGACGGGCCCGTAGCGGGAAGACGTGGCCGGGGCAGCAGAGGTCGGCCGGTGTTGCCTGATCGGCAGTGGCGGCCCGGATGGTGGTGAGGCGGTCAGCGGCAGAGACACCGGTGGTGACACCCTGGGCCGCCTCGATGGATACGGTGAAGGCGGTCTGGAAGCGGCTGTTGTTGGTGCTGACCATCATCGGCAGCGCCAGGGCCCGTACCTTTTCCGGCGGCAGACAGAGGCAGACAATGCCGCTGCATTCGCGGATCAAAAGCGCCATCTGGGCCTCGGTCAGGGATTCGGCCGCAAAGATCAGGTCGCCTTCGTTTTCGCGGTCCTCATCATCGGTGACAATGATGCCGGAGCCGCGGCGCAGGGCTGTCAGGGCCTGTTCGACCCGTTCAAAAGGGGTGGATGCTGCGGTGGTGATGTGCTGGTGCATGGTGGTATGCCTCCCTAAGGTAGAGTGGCTTACCCCATCAGGGCGTGCGGAAACACGACGCGCAGTGAGGCTGCGCGTGCCTTTCCAGACAAACTGGCGGCGTTTAAAACGCTGTCGCTGTCCTATCCTCTCTCATCCGGACTGTTACCGTCGGCTCCGGTATCGCACCGGATCTGCTGACCTTTACGCAGATATGCGCAAAGCGCTCGCGGGCTCCCTGACAGGCAGGTTACCGCCGGTGGGGAATTGCACCCCGCCCTGAGGATAAGCGCTGCAAGCTATACGGTAAACGTACGCAGCTTGTCAAGGCTGTGCATGCGGTTGTCCTGCTAAAACTGTGGCATCGACAGCCTTAAAAGGTGTATAGTCGGAACGTCATGCGCCTCAGAATGTTGAGCTGGATAATCCTGCCTGCCTGTGTCTGCCTGGGTTCCCCTTCCGATCACTCGCTGCCTGCCGTCTACATCTCGGTCATCTCCGCGGTGCATGAGGTGATTGCGGCCAGTGCCGGCGGTGAAGACGCCGCCAAGGCCAAGATGAAGGAAAAACGCAAGTTTTTGGGCAAGAAATACGTGTTTTCAGAGATTTCCCTTGAGCCCAGACGACTGGGCGAGGTGCTCTACCACCCCACCCCGTTTGTGACCGGTCACAACGTTGCCGCCACTGCCGATGCCGACGGCGCCTATCCCGGCAGGTTGCTGATCACCAAGGTCAAGGATTTCAACGACGGCCAGGGGCTATGGGTCCAGTACAGCATCAAGGATGTGGTCTCCGGGGAGAAGCTGGTGCGCCACATGTACTGCGAACGCTGCAAGCAGGAGCTGTTTTGCGGTTCCCTGCCGGCCAGCTACGACATCCGTGCCCACAGCGGCAGCACCCTGATGTAGCCCGGCCTGCCGGCCGATCAGGAGCGGGGCGGTCTTCCGGCCTGTCTGATGGCCTGGTAGGTGTCCAGAAAGTACTGCAGGTTGGCCAGCCGCAGCTCGATATCCTCTTGCCAGTCGTCCAGTTTCTTCCACCCCAACTCGGTCAGGCTGTAGATCTTTCTGGCCGGGCCGCTCTTGCTGGTGTCCCAGGTAAAAACAACCTCACCATCCTGTTCAAGTTGCTGCAGGGTGCGGTAGATCACGGCTGTGTCAGGTTTGTAGAGCGGCATCCGCTCGGTCAGCACGGTGTGGATCGCGCCGCCGTGGATCGGCCCTTCGGCCAGGGCCAGCAGGATAAAGGCCGGCATGTGACGGTACTGCTGTTTGCGTTTGGGTGGCATGCTTCGTTCTCCTGAGTAGGGTTGGTCAGTGTTCCGCTACCTGGTCCTGCTGCTGCGACAGGACGTCGGCCGGCAGCAGCCGTTCCATCAGGTAGCCGGCCGCCAGAATACAGGGAATGGTGAACAGCAGACGCAGCAAGGCAAAGCGCAGGCTGATGAAGCTGCTCTCCATCATGATCATCGGGATCTTGATGGTGGCCCAGGTCCCCAGGAAGATCACGATGTTTGCCAGCCGTGCCCCCTTGGCCTGCAGGGAAACCGCCACCGGAAAGGCGGCATAGAGCGGTCCGGCCGCAGCGGTTCCCAGCAGCAGCGCCACCCCCGCGCCCAGCAGGCCGGCGTCGGCGCCCAGGTGCCGCTCCACCACACGGCGTGGCAGCCAGACATCCATCAATCCCATCAACACCATCACCGGCGGCACGATCATCAGCACCTCCAGCAAAAAACTACCTGATTTTGCGGCTGAGCTTCGAATCAGGGCAGGGTTCCAGGCTGCAAGAACCAGGTTAAGCATCAGCACCATCAGAAACAGGCGGTAGTCTTTCAGGTGTTGCTTCATCACAGAAATGCCCCCATCAACAGGCCGATCAAAATGGCGGTTAAAAAGCTTAAGGACTGGCGCATGATGGTGAAGCGCTTACCGAAATAGGAGCTCTCGATCGGCGCCGTGACGGTGCCCACCATGGTCAGGGTGGTGACAAAGGCTGCCAGGGTTGCCGGAGGCGCCCCCAGCTTCAGCAGCGAACCTGCCAGGGGAAAAGCGATCGGGCCCGGCATGGTGATCAGCGAACCGATGGCAGAAACCAGCACAAAACCTTTCAGGCCATGGATGTTAAACAGGCTGGTGATTGCGGTTGGCGGGATCAGGGCCAGTAACAGCCCCACCAGCGAGATCATGCCCAGGATCTTGGGCACCAGCCCCCGCAGCGAGTGGTGGCTGATCCTGAGGGCCCGCCTGGTTTTTTCCGGATCGCGCCACCAGGAGAGCAGCAGCGCAACGGCCATAATAGTGTAGAGTGTTGACGACATAGCGTGTGACCCTTTAAAGGTTATGAAACAGCATACTGTTAATTACAGTAAGCTGTCAATACTGTTGTTGCCATACTGGTGCAAGGCCGTTTGTGGGTAAGCAGCTGTCCGGTTCTGCCTGTACATACCGTTCACTGGCGATTGAGCATGCTGCGCCCTTGCTCGGGCGGCTGATTTTGCCTGTGGCCGGTATATGCCCTGCATCATACAAAACAGCCCCTGTGAAAATAGCTTGACTCGCTAGACCGACCGGTCTATTTTTTGGCCATGGAAAAGAAAGACACCCGCAGCGAGATCATCAGGGTCGGTACCGAGCTGATCGCCCGGCAAGGCTACAACGCCACCGGCATTGAGATGGTGCTGAAGGAGGCCGGGGTTCCCAAGGGCTCGTTCTACCACTATTTCAAGAGCAAGGAGGAGTTCGGCCTGGCGGTGATGGATCTCTTTGCCGACTATTACAGCCAGCGCATGACCGCGCTGCTGCAGGACAGCGGTCAGCCGCCGCTGGCCCGGCTGCGCACCCTGCTGGAGGGTTCTCTGGAACGCTTTAGCCGTAACCAGTGCAGTAAAGGGTGCCTGATCGGCAACCTGGGGCAGGAGATGGCCGACCAGAACGAGCGCTTCCGCGCCCGCCTGGATGAAATCTTTGCCGACTGGCGGCGTCTGCTTGCCGCCTGTCTGCAGGAGGCCCAGCAGTCGGGCAGTCTGCGGGCCGATTGCGAGAGCGAGATCATGGCCTCCTTTATCCTGTCCGGCTGGGAAGGGGCGATCCTGCGGGCCAAGGTGATGAAATCGCCGCAACCGCTGCAGGACTTTATCCAGATTCTGTTTTCACAAACCTTGAGCTGAAAATTTTTTATCCGGAAGCTAGACGACCGGTCTAATTTGCAATGACACAACACACAAGGAGGATGCCATGAAACAATCCGTTGGAGCAAAAACCCTGGCCATGCCAACCCCGGTCTGGCTGGTGGGTACCTATGATGCCGACAACAAACCCAACATCATGACCATCGCCTGGGGCGGGATCTGCTGTTCAACGCCGCCCTGCGTGACGGTCTCCCTGCGCAAGGCCACCCACAGCTATGCCGCCATTGAGGCCCGCAAGGCCTTTACGGTCAGTATTCCCTCGGTAGAGCAGGTGGCCCAGGCTGATTACTGCGGGATCGCCTCGGGCCGCGAGGTGGATAAATTCGCTGCCTGCAACTGGACCCCGGTCAAGAGCGAGCTGGTGGATGCCCCCTATGTGGATGAGGTACCGCTGGTACTGGAGTGCCGCCTGCTGCACACCTTTGAGCTGGGGTTGCATACCCAGTTCGTGGGTGAGATCGTGGATGTCAAGACCGAGGAAGCGGTGCTGGGGGCCAAGGGCTACCCGGATATCACCAGGGTTAAGCCGTTCATCTGGGATAGTGCCCATCGCCGCTACTTCGGCCTGGGGGACTACCTCGGCACGGCCTGGGAGATCGGTAAAACCATCACAACGGAGGAACAGCCATGAAGATCGTTACCCTGCTGGGCAGCCCCCGCAGCAACGGCAATAGCGCCACCATTGCCCGGCATCTGCTGAAGACCGCCACTGAACTGGGGGCCGAGAGCCGGACCTTTGAACTGAACCGCCTGAGCTATCGCGGTTGCCAGGCCTGCTATGCCTGTAAAAAAGGGCGGGACGCCTGTGTCTTGAACGATGACCTGACTGAGGTGTTGGCCGCAGTGCAGGCCGCCGACGTGGTGGTGTTGGCCTCGCCGGTCTATTACGGCGACATCACCATGCAGCTCAAGGGATTCATCGACCGCAGCTACTCCTACCTGGTGCCTGACTACATCACCAATCCGCAGCCCAGTCGGCTTTCTCCTAAAAAACTGGTCTTTATCCAGACCCAGGGGCAGCCAGAAGAGTCGATGTTCGGGGATATCTTCCCGCGCTACGACTTTTTTCTCAAGTGGATGGGCTTCACGGAGACCAGCCTGATCCGTGCCTGCGGTATCGGACCAGCCTCTGTGGATGCCGTGCCTGACCAGATCCTGCAGCAGGCCGAGGCAGTGGCGCGCCAGCTGAGTAACGCACCTGGGAGGGCAGCATGAGTCTTGTCACCATTGACTATGGTTCGTGCAGGCGTGACGGCGCCTGCAGCGCAGTCTGTCCGGCCGGGCTGTTTGAAAACGATCCGGACGGGTTCCCGCAGTTTCGGGCTGACGCGGATCAACGCTGCATCAGGTGCGGCCACTGTGTGGCGGTCTGCGGTTTTGAGGCGCTGCAGCACGCCGACCTGCCCCTGCACGAGGCCGCGCTGCAGGACCGCAGCCTGCAGCTTGAGCCTGCTGCCCTTGACCAGCTGCTCCAGGCCCGCCGCTCGATCCGGGAGTTCAAAGCCGAGCCGGTGCCGGAGGCTCTGGTCAGGGAGTCGATCGAGGCGGCCCGCTGGGCCCCCTCGGCCGTTAACCGCCAGCCGGTCGAGTGGCTGGTGATTCAGAACCCGGCCGAGGTCAGGAAACTGGCCGGCCTGGTGGCAGAGTACCTGCGGCAGATCGTTGAGCCACGCTATGCCCACTACATCACCATGTGGGACCAGGGCCAGGATCCGTTCCTGCGCAGTGCGCCGCATCTGCTGGTAATCCACGCACCGGATGACTGGACCTGGAGCACCGTGGACAGCACCATTGCCCTGACCCAGTTTGAGCTGGCTGCCGTGGCCCGCGGGATCGGCACCTGCTGGGCCGGGTTCCTGATGCGGGCAGCGGTGGGGCATCCGCCCCTGCGGGAGGCCCTGGGCATCCCAGAGGGACACAGTGTCACCGGGGCGTTGATGTATGGCCTGCCCCGCTACCGCTACCACCGCATCCCGCCGCGCCAGGCAGCGCGGATCACCTGGCGCTAGCGCCCAACACCGTGCAAAAAGGAGCAGATCCGATGAAGGTAATTGCCATCAACGCGAGCCCCAGAAAGAAGTGGAACACCGCAACCCTGCTGCAGCATGCCCTGCAAGGTGCCGCCGACCAGGGGGCCGAGACCGAGCTGGTGCAGCTCTACGACCTGAACTATAAAGGCTGCATCAGTTGCCTGGCCTGCAAGGCCCGGGGCGGGAAAAGCTATGGCCGCTGTGCAATCAACGATGAACTGACCCCGCTCTTGGAGCGCGTTGCCGCGGCAGATGCCCTGCTGATGGGCTCGCCGGTCTATTTCGGCAGCGTGACCGGCGAACTGCGCTCGTGCATGGAGCGGCTGCTGTTTCCGTATCTGACCTATACCGTACCCTACGGCACCCTGTTTCCCAAACAGATCAAGGTTGGTTTCATCTACACCATGAACGTCACGGAAGAGCGCAGCAAGGAGTTCGGTTACGACTACTTCATCAAATCCAATGAGCGCTATACCCAGCTGCTGCTCGGACCGGTTGAGACCCTCTGCAGCTTTGACACCTGCCAGACCGAGGATTACAGCACGGTGGTGATCGAGAGCTTTGACCCGGTTCACAAGCAGCAACGCCACCAGGAGGTCTTTCCGCAGGACTGTGACAAGGCCTATCAGCTGGGGATGCGCCTGGTAACGCCGTAAGAGCAGCGACAAGACCAGTCTGGCATGACATGTCTTGTGATTGTCTTGTTTCCGCGGTCAGACAGGTAGTGAGAGGGATCTATGGATGCTGTCACACAGATTGAAGAGATCATTCACAGTTTCTGGGGCTCTGACCCCAGCAACAGCCTGCACCTTGCAACCAATGAAAAGGCCTGGCAAGCACCACAGCTTGCCATAGCGCGGGGAGACGACCCGCTGTTTCTCCGCATCAAAGAGCTGATCGGCCCTTTCCTCTGGACCCCGCAAGAGGCCTATGCCCTGGCGTTTCCGGACGCACCGGCAGCTGCTGAAGAGTTGCGGGTGATCAGCTACCTCTTGCCGCAGACACCGGAAACCCGCGTTGATCAGCGCCGGGAAACCCGCGTACCGGCAGAGCGCTGGGCACGTTCACGCTTCCATGGCGAAGAGTTCAACTGTGCCCTGCGGCTGCATCTGGCAGCAACACTTACCCAGGCCGGCTACCCTGCAGTGGCGCCGGAACGGTTGCCCGGCTTTGCCTACCAGCAATCAGAACGTTTCGGCCTGGCCTCCAACTGGTCAGAGCGGCATGTTGCCTTTGTGGCCGGACACGGCACCTTTGGCCTTTCAGATGCCTTGATCACCCGCTGGGGTAAGGCCGTGCGCTTTGGCTCGGTGGTTGCGCGCATCAACCTGCCGGTCACGCAGCGGGTGTACGGCGATGACCATCAGGCCTGGTGTCTCTGGTACGCCAAGGGCACCTGCGGCGCCTGTGCCAGGCGCTGCCCGGTTGATGCCATCACAACCGCTGCGGGCCATGATAAACAGGCCTGTTTTAGCTACATCCGTGAGACAACCGCCCCCTATGCAACCGCAACCTACGGCACCGGCGCCACCCCCTGTGGTCTGTGCCAGGTCAAGATCCCGTGCGAGGCGAACGTGCCGACCGCATTGCTTTAAGAGTGCCTGCTCAACCCAATCTGCAGTTGAAAGGAAAAAGAGATGACAACCAAGGCAAAAAACTACAGCGCAGAACATATCGGACCGTTTGAGGAGCTGCTGAACAAGGATTTCATGGGTTTTCACGGCAAATATTTCATCGGCAAGGAACTGGGCCTGACCGGCTGCGAGGTCTCCCTCAACCGCCTGCCTGCCGGTAAATTCATGCCGTTTCTCCACAAGCATCAGAAGAACGAAGAGCTGTACATCGTGCTGCGGGGCAACGGCATGTTTTACGTGGATGGCGATGAGTTCCCGATCCAGGAGGGCAGCCTGATCCGGGTGGCGCCAGAGGGGGAGCGGGGCTGGCAGGCAGGGGATGAGGATCTGTACTTCATCTGCATCCAGGCCGAGGCGGGCAGTCTGACCCAGGCCACGCTGGAGGACGGCAAACGACTGGAAGGCAAGGCATCATGGATGAAGAAGTAGGCAGCTGAACAGCGCACCCAAAAGGATACTTGAGCCAGGGCGGTCTGCGGCTGCCCTGGCCTTTTTGTACGCAGCTGCAGGCCCGGTTGTCATGCCGCCAAACTGGTGTAGACTGAAAACAGGACGTCAGCACAGACGCACCACCAGACACACGGAGCATCATCATGGCGCTGTTTCCCGTCTATACCCCGCCGGATTTCACTCTGCCGCCCCTTGCGGCCGCACCCCCGGTGCGGACCCAGCCAGCCCCGGCCGACGGCGTGCTGCCGGAGGGCTTCCACGCCACCTCCAACCTGCCCGAGTATCTGCACCTGGGTAACGGCCGCTGGCTGCTGGCCAGGGAAGGCCGCATGGACGGAATCTACCTGCTGCGGGGCGCTGCGCTGGAGGTGGTTGAGCCGCGCCGGGTCAGGCAGGGTGACCCGGTGGTGCTGAGCCGCACCAGCCACGGCGAAGAAGGGCTGTACGTACACACCACCGGCTTTGCCAGACAGGCCGGCGCTACAGCGGACGAGTTCGCCTTCCGCACCCGCACCAGCCGCGAGACCCCCTATTCCCGCTCCTATGACACGCTGTACGAGATCCTGCGCCATGACCGCCAGCACGGCTCAATCGTCTGGGTGCTGGGCCCGGCCGTGACCTTTGACCGCGATAGCCGCAATGCCATGGCAGCCCTGATCGAAGGGGGCTACTGCCATGCCCTGCTGGCCGGCAATGCCCTGGCCACCCATGATCTTGAGGCTGCGCTCTTCCGCACCGGCCTGGGCCAGGATATCTACACCCAGGAACTGCAGCCGGGCGGCCACTGTAACCACCTGGACACCATCAACCGGGTGCGGCGCTGCGGCTCCATCCCGGCCGCCATACAGGAACTGGGGATTACGGACGGTATCATGGCTGCCTGCGAACAGTGCCGGGTCCCCTATCTGCTGGCAGGTTCCATCCGCGACGACGGACCGCTGCCCGGCGTGATCCCGGATGTCTATGCAGCCCAGGATGCCATGCGGCTGCATGCCCGGCGCGCCACCACCGTGATCGGACTGGCCACCCAGTTGCACAGCATCGCCTTTGGCAACATGCTGCCCGGCTACCAGGTGGATGCGCAGGGCCAGGTGCGGCCGGTCTTTTTCTACGTGGTGGACATGAGCGAATTCAGCGTGGACAAACTGGCCAACCGGGGGTCGCTGCAGGCCCGGGCGATCCTGACCAATGTGCAGGATTTTATGGTGAATCTGCGCACTAGTCTGTTGGCAAGGCAAGGATGAAGCTATGACAAGAACCGTGCGGATCATCGGTGTGCCGCTCGACCTGGGGCAGAGCAAGCGCGGGGTGGATATGGGACCGGCTGCCCTGCGCTATGCCGGCCTGGCCGGCACGCTGGAACAGCTGGGGCATCAGGTGCTGGACAGCGGCAACCTGGCCGTGGCCGTGCGAGAAACCGTGGCCCACGAGGCAGCGCAGCATTACCTGCCCTCGGTGGCTGCTGCCTGCGGCCTGACCTTTCAGGCAGCCCGCCAGGCTGTGGCTGCTGAAGAAACCCCGCTTTTTCTGGGGGGCGATCACAGCCTGGCCATCGGCTCCATTGCCGGGGTGACCCACCAGGCGCGGCGGGGGGTGATCTGGTTTGATGCTCACGGTGACTTCAATACCCCTGCCACCAGCCCCAGCAACAATATCCACGGCATGGCCCTGGCAGCGCTGATGGGGTACGGCTACCCGGAGCTGACCAACCTTGGTAGGCCCGGACCGCTGCTGCTGCCCGAGGACCTGGTGCTGATCGGGGTCCACGACCTGGACCCGCAGGAGCGTGAACAACTGCGTGAGAGTGGCATCACGGTCTACACCATGCGGGACATTGATGAGCGGGGCATCGGCCCGGTGGTGCGCGAGGCGTTGGACCGGCTGGAGCACCACGACAGCCTGCATGTGAGCCTGGACATGGACAGTATCGATCCCCACGAAGGTCCCGGTGTCGGCACCCCGGTGTCTGGCGGGTTGACCAGCCGCGAGGCCCAGCTGGCCATGGAGATCATTGCCGATTGCGGCTGCTGCCAGAGCATGGATATCGTGGAGATCAACCCGATCCTGGACCAGCATAACCGCACCGCCCGGTTGGCTGTGGAGCTGGCAGCCTCCTTGTTCGGTAAAAGAATACTCTAGCAGTCCGACAGAACCTGTGAGGCAGCCATGCAGCCCAGCGACCTGAACAACCGGATCATTACACAGGGCAATGCTCTGTTTGACGCCATTGCCGATGAAAAGCCCGCGCTCTTCAACAGCGCCACCTGGACCGGCAGGGTGATGGAGTGGTGCCTTGCCAACAGTGCGTTCAAGACCAGCCTGCTGCGCTTTGTGGATGTCTTTCCGGTGCTGCGGGGGCATGAACAGGTCACCAGCCATATCCGCCAGTACTTTGGCGAGGCCGAAGAGCTGCCGCCGGTACTGGCCCGTGGGATCAGAATGGCAGGCAAACTGGGCGGGCTGGGCGGTGCCGTGCTGGCCAAGCTGATCTCGGCCAACATGCATGAGATGGCCCGCCAGTTCATCCTGGCCGAGCAGCCGGATGAGCTGCTGCGCAGGGTGGCGGCCCTGCATGCCCAGGGCTTTGCCTGTGCCCTGGATGTGCTGGGCGAGGCCACCCTGTCGCAGGTAGAGGCTGACCAGTATCTGCAGACCTACCTGGAACTGCTCAAGCGCCTGAGTGCCGCACAGGAGCAGTGGCCGGTCCTGCCCGGCCTGGAACAGGCCCCTGCGGTCCATTTGGCCGTCAAGCCGACCGCCTTCTTTCCGCTTACCAACCCGATGGATTTTGAAGGCTCGGTGAACGGCATCCTGGGGCCGCTGCGGCTGCTGACCCAGCAGGTGGTCAAGGCCGGGGCCTTCCTCTGCATCGACATGGAGGCCTACCGCTACAAGGGGATCACGCTGGAACTCTATCGCAGGCTGAAACGCGAGTTCCGCGACTACCCCCATATCGGTCTGGCCCTGCAGGCCTATCTGCGTGACAGTGAGGCCGACCTGGCCGGGCTGCTGGAGTGGGCCGAGGCCGAAGCAACCCCGATCAGCATCCGGCTGGTCAAGGGGGCCTACTGGGATTACGAGACCGTCAAGGCTTGCCAGATGGGCTGGCCCGTGCCGGTGCACACGGTCAAGGCCGAGAGCGATGCCGCCTTTGAGCGGATGGCCGCCACCATCCTGTCCCGCCATCAGCTCTGCCACTTTGCCTGCGCCTCCCACAACATCCGCAGTATTGCCGCAGTATTGGAAACCGCCCGCAGCCTCAAGGTGCCGGAGAATCGTTACGAATTCCAGATGCTGTACGGCATGGCCGAGCCGGTCCGGCGCGGCATCCTGGCAGAGACCGGACGGGTGCGGCTCTACTGCCCCTACGGCCAGATGGTGCCGGGCATGGGCTATCTGGTGCGGCGGCTGTTGGAGAACACGGCCAATGAATCGTTTTTGCGGCTCAAGTTCAGTGAGCTGGCCGAGCGGGAGCTGCTGCTGCAGGACCCGGCTCAGCCGCAGCCACAGACAGCCGAAGCTGAGGTTGTCCCAACCGGCTTTATGAACGAACCTGCTGCAGACTTTACCCAGCCGGAGGTCAGGCAGGCCTTTGATGCGGCCATCGTCGCCTTGCGCCAGCGTGGCAGCCGGACCGTGGGGCTGCTGATCAATGGCAAAGAGGTGATCACCAGCGAACTGCTCGCCAGTCACAACCCCAATCACCCCTCTGAACTGCTGGGTACGGTCTGCCAGGCTGGGCCGGATGAGCTGGAACAGGCCATCAGCGCGGCAAGCGCCGCCTTTCCTGCCTGGCGCGACGCCCCTGCCGCAACCAGGGCTGCCTGTCTCAGGCAGGTGGCAGCGCTTTTGCGGCAGGAGCTCTACGAGCAGGCTGCCCTGCAGGTGCTGGAGGTGGGCAAGCAGTGGGACCAGGCCCATGCCGACGTGACCGAGGCCATTGACTTCCTGGAGTATTACGCCGCTGAGATGCTGCGCCTGGCAGCGCCCCACAGCCTGGGCAATCTGGCTGGTGAGGAAAACCGCCTGGTCTGCGAGGGACGCGGGGTGGCAGTGGTGATCGCACCCTGGAACTTCCCTTTGGCCATTGCCTGCGGCATGGTCTCGGCAGCCCTGGTCAGCGGCAACACCGTACTGTTCAAACCATCCGGTTTAAGTAGCCTGATCGGGCGGCGGCTGGTGGAGCTGTTCATGGCAGCCGGGCTGCCCAAAGGGGTGCTCAACTTTGTGCCTGGCCGCGGCAGCATGATCGGCGACCTGCTGGTGGACCATCCCCAGGTGGCCCTGGTGGCCTTTACCGGTTCCATGGAGGTGGGGCTGCGGATCGTCAACCGGGCCAGTGTGGTGCAGCCGGGCCAGCGCCAGATCAAGCGGGTAATTGCCGAGCTGGGGGGCAAGAACGCCATCATCATTGACGACGATGCCGACCTTGACGAGGCAGTGCCGCAGGTGCTGGCCTCGGCCTTTGGCTTCCAGGGCCAGAAATGCTCGGCCTGCTCGCGGGTGATCGTGCTGGCTGGCATCCACGACCGCTTTGTCAGCCGCCTGGTGGAGGCAGCCAAGGCCTGGCTATTGGGACCGGCAGAATCGCCGCGCTATGCCATGGGCGCGGTGATCGACGG
Source organism: uncultured Geobacter sp. (assembly GCA_964622705.1). Taxonomy (GTDB): domain Bacteria; phylum Desulfobacterota; class Desulfuromonadia; order Geobacterales; family Pseudopelobacteraceae; genus Trichlorobacter. Next base: position 16,444 of record CAZUSH010000068.1, read on the forward strand.
GGCGGCCCAGCAAAAGATCCAGGGCTATCTGGCCATTGGGCAGCAGGAAGGCCAACTGCTCTACCAGAGCCCGCTGCCCCAGGCTGAGGGGTACTGGGTGCCGCTCAGCATCTTCGGCAACATCAGGCCGGAGCACCGCCTGGCCCAAGAGGAGATCTTCGGCCCGGTGCTGTCGGTGATGCGGGCCGCCAACTTTGACCAGGCCCTGGTCTGGGCCAACAGCAGCAGCTTTGCCCTGACCGGCGGACTCTTCAGCCGTTCGCCCGAGCATATTGCCCGCGCCGGTCAGGAGTTCAGGGTCGGCAACCTCTACATCAACCGCGCTATCACCGGCGCCATGGTGGGGCGCCAGCCCTTTGGCGGGGCCGGGCTGTCCGGGGTCGGCACCAAGGCGGGCGGTCCCGACTACCTGCTGCATTTCATGGACCAGCGGGTGGTGACCGAAAACACCATGCGGCGCGGCTTTACGCCGCAGAGACAGGCTGCTGAACCCAGCTGAAGCAGGCACGAAAACCTCTTGCAGGTGGCGCAGCAGCAATGGCACACTGCGCTGGCCAATTATCCATACACAAGCGAGCCCCCATGAACCGTCTGATTCTTTGTTGTCTGCTGCTGGGCTTCAGCGCCACCTGGGTCCGGGCCGAGGATGCCCAGCTTGCCAAACTGTTCACCAGCCGCGCGCTAACGGGCACGCTGGTACTGGTAAATAGCGATGGTTCTCAGCGTTACCTCTACAATGAAGCCAGGGCTGCGCAGCCGTTTTTACCCGCCTCAACCTTCAAGATCCCCAATACCCTGATTGCACTGGATCAAGGGGTAATAACCCCGCAGGAATTGCTGCGCTGGGATGGCCGCGAGACCGGCATACCGGCCTGCAACCATGACCAGACCCTGGCCAGCGCCTTCAAGAATTCCTGTATCTGGTACTACCAGGAACTGGCCCGGCGGATCGGCGAATCGTGGTATCAGACCTGGCTGCAACGGATCGATTACGGCAATGCCCAGCCTGAACCATGCCTGACCACCTTCTGGCTGGAGGGTGACCTGCGGATCAGCGCCCTGCAGCAGGTGGCCTTTCTCAAAAAGGTCTATCAGCGCACCCTCCCATTCAAGCAGGGCTCGTACGATACCCTGGCCAGCATCATGCTGGTGGAGCAAAAGCCGGGCTACCGGCTCTATGCCAAGACCGGCTGGGCCGGGTTCGGCCATAAGGACCAGCCCCAGCTGGGCTGGTATGTGGGGTATGTAGAGACCGGCACAGATGTCTGGTTCTTTGCCCTGAACATCGCTATCACCAAGCCTGCTGAGGGAGCCTATCGTCAGCAGATCGTGCTGGAGGCGTTCAAGCAGAAGGGGCTTATCTGACGCAGCAAAACGGAGGATACGATGCTTGATCAGGCCTTTGCACAACAATTTGCCCAGGAGTGGATTGCTGCCTGGAACAGCCATGATCTGGAACGAGTATTAGCCCACTATGCGGATGATTTTGAGATGTACTCACCCATGATCGCCCGCATAGCTGGTGAGCCATCCGGCAGGCTGAAGGCTAAACAGGCCGTGGGAGCCTACTGGGCCAAGGCCCTGGCTATGCTGCCTGACCTGCGCTTTGAGCTGGTGGCGGTACTGGTGGGGGTGGACAGCCTGGTGATCCAGTACCTGGGGGCAAACAACACCCCGGCAGCCGAGGTCTTTCACTTCGGGCCTGATCATAAGGTGGTCAAGGCCTTTGCCCATTACGGGGTCTAGCTGGCGTTGAAAAACTACTGCGGAGCCTGTCTACTGCGTTGCGCGGTACTCGCTCCTTCGCCTAACTACCAGTTATGTCTCAGTCGCTGCGTGCCGTGCGCCTGGTAGCCAGGCTTCCTCATGACGTTTTTCAACAGCCTGCTGGCAGCTCCAACATTTGCGCTGGACAACCAGCAAGCAGTTGCGCTACAGATAACCACCATTCCACTATAGAGGAAAGCCCATGCCCTGCTGGCCTTCCATACAGCTTGTATGTTGCTACTCAAACCCGCCCAAAAGGCGGGTTTTTCGTTTTTTAGCAGTGTAAAGAAATTTTACAGTTG
>CAZUSH010000069.1:0-17817 GCA_964622705.1 uncultured Geobacter sp.
GGAGGGAAGTTTGCCCGGCTTGCGGACCAGTACGACCCCGGCGCCCAGCCGGTAGGCCAGGGCGGCGCCGATGATGAAGCCGCGTGCCTCAACCCCCACCACCTTGTCGATCTTCTGGCCGATATAGCGGTTGGCGATCATGTCGATCATGCGGGCAAAGGACTTGGCATCCTGCAGCAGGGTGGTGATGTCCTTGAAGATGATCCCTTTTTTGGGGAAGTCGGGTATGTCGCGTATGGTAAGTTTCAGATCATCCATCTGGTCAGCTCCTTCAATCGATTAATGGGACGCCTTGGTCAGGCTTTTCAGTTTTTCCAGGGATTTTGCTTCAATCTGGCGGATACGTTCCCTGGTGACGCCAAAGCTCTGGCCGATGGTGTCCAGTGTCTGCGGATCCTGATCGTCAAGGCCAAAACGCAGGCCCAGGATGGTACGCTCTGTCTCGCTCAACTGGTCGAACTGTTCGGCGATCAGTTCGTAACGGTTGATGTTTTCGAGCAGTTCACTTGGCGCAACCGTGGCGGTGTCCTCAATGGTATCCACCAGGGAGAAGTCGTTGCCGTCGCCAAGCGGGGTGTCCATGGAACAGGTCCGTTTCAAGAGGATCATCAAGCGGCGGATGTACATCGGCTTGATCTGCATCGCCTCGGCCAGTTCCTGGACTGAGGGCTCGCGGTGCAGCTCCTGGGAGAGTTGGCGCGACACCTTGAGCATGCGACTTATATCGTCAGAAACGTGTACCGGCAGCCTGATGGTGCGGGATTGGTTGACCAGGGCCCGCTCGATGGACTGACGGATCCACCAGGTGGCGTAGGTGGAAAAACGGCATTCTTTGGAGAGGGAAAAGCGTTCCACCGCCTTCATCAGCCCCAGGTTGCCCTCTTCGATCAGGTCGAGAAACGGCAGACCGCGGTTGAGGTAGCGCTTGGCTATCTTGACGACCAGCCGCAGGTTGGCCTCAATCATCTTGTTGCGGGCTGACCGGTCGCCCTGTTCAACCTGGCGGGCCAGCTCCTTTTCCGATTCGGCGGTGAGAAGCGGGGTGCGCTGGATGTCGCGCAGATAGATCTTGACCGGGTCATCCAGGGGGATGTCTTCGACCAGGGCGGGCAGGTCCTCGCTTTCGAGACCCGGATCTACTTCGGCCTCGATGGCCTCGGCAAAGCCGATGGGCGGCTCCTGGTCGTCATCCAGCACCTGGGGGGAGAGAAACGGGTCCAAAAGGGCGGTCTCTTCTTGCATGCGATCTCCTCAGTCACCAGATTGCCAGCCCTGCTGGCCGATGAGTGGTACAAAACGGCACGCGACACTGGTTTCCTGCGTGAGTGTGCCGTCCGGCAGCTTGCGGATGCGTAGCAGTGTCTGGTTTGCCTCGCTACCGACCGGAATCACGAGACGTCCTCCGGGTGTCAGCTGCGCCGCCAGTGTCTCCGGAACCGCCGGGGCTCCGGCAGTGACGATAATGGCGTCAAAGGGGGCTTCCTCGGGCCAGCCGAGCGTGCCGTCCCCCACCTTGATGTTGACGTTCAGAAGGTGCAGTGCGTCAAGCACCTTGCGGGCCTGCATGGCCAGGGGGCGAATCCGTTCAATGGTGTATACCCGGCGGGCAAGGCTGGCCAGGATCGCGGTCTGGTAGCCGGAACCGGTGCCGATCTCGAGCACATGTTCGTTGCCGGTCAGTTCCAGTTGCTCCGTCATCAGGGCAACCATGTACGGTTGTGAGATGGTCTGCTTTTCGCCGATCGGCAGCGGCCCATCGCTGTAGGCCTGGGCTGCCATGGCTTCCTGGACAAACAGGTGGCGCGGGATTTTGAGCAGCGCTTCAATCAGGCGCTGGTTGGTGATACCGCGGTTGATAACCTGTTCCTGCACCATCCGTTTGCGGGAGATGTCAAAATTTACCAAAGGAGCTTCCCCAACGTAGAGAATGGGCGAAACGATAGCAGAACTGCCCGTTTCTGTCCAGCTTCAGGCAAGCGGCCATCCCTTTAGCGCCTCCAGGGAACGGTAGTTGGTCAGGTCAAGGTGCAGGGGGGTAAGGGAGGCATGACCCCTGCCCACCGCGTTGAAGTCGGTACCCTCATCATCCAGAAAGCTGGGCTCTTCGCTGCCGATCCAGTAGTATTTGCGGCCGCGGGGGTCGGTCTTGTCCACGACCTTACCGACAAAGGAGCGTTTGCCCTGGCGGGTGATGAGCGGTGGCTTGATGGCCGCAAAAGGCAGGTTGGGCACATTCAGGTTTAAGAAGGTGTCGCTGGGGAGTCCGTGCTTGAGCATGGTTCGGCAGACCTGGACCGCTACCCGGGCGGCATCGCTGAAATGGTCGCTGGGGCCATAGGTTGCCAACGAGACTGCCAGCGAAGGTATCCCCATCAGGTTGGCCTCCATGGCTGCCGCCACGGTGCCGGAGTAGGTGACGTCGTCCCCCATGTTGCCGCCGTGGTTGACGCCGGAAACCACCAGGTCGGGCGGCGTAGGCAGCAGGCTGTGGATGCCCATGTTGACGCAGTCGGTGGGGGTGCCGTCCACGGCGTACCAGCCTTCACGCAGTTCAAAGACCCGTAACGGGGAGTGCAGGGTCAGCGAGTGCCCCACCGCGCTCCGTTCCCGGTCCGGCGCAACCACCGTGACGTTGCCGAGTTCCTGCAGCGCGGCAGCCAGGGCCTTGATGCCCGCTGCCCCAATACCATCGTCATTGGTAACCAGAATGTTCATCGCGGGGCTGCTCCTTGGGAAAGTGCGATTGGTTATCTCAGAAAAAGCCCCTGAAATCAAGGGCTCAGCAACAGTTTTTGTTTACAAAACCAGGCTGAGCAGGTAGATTAGCCGCCTGAATTTTTTATCAAACAGTATCTCATTTGGGAGGGGTTCTCATGAAGGCAGTGCTGATGGAGGGTTTTGGCGGAGTCGAGGTGTTGAAGGTCGGCGAGGTTGAGCGTCCTGTCCCGGGAGAAGGCCAGGTGCTGGTGAAGGTAATTGCCACCACCATCAACCGCCCCGATCTGGTGCAACGGGAAGGCAAGTATCCGCCTCCTCCCGGCGACTCCGAGATCCTTGGCCTGGAAGTGGCCGGCACCATCGAAGAACTTGGCCCCGGTGTGGACGGCTGGCAGATTGGCCAGCGGGTCATGTCGCTGGTGGGCGGCGGCGCCTGTGCCGAGTACGCCGTGGCCTACGCCAGCCACCTGATGCCGATCCCGGAGAGCATGTCCTTTGAAGAGGCTGCCTGTGTCTGCGAATCCTATATCACCGCCTTCTCCAACCTGTTCATGATCGGCGGCCTGAAGGACAAGAACACGGTCATCATCCACGGCGGCGGCGGCGGGGTCAACATGGCCGGGGTGCAGCTCTGCAAGGCCCTGGTGCCGGAGACCAAGATCATCGTCACCTCCCACCCCAGCAAGATCGAGCGGGTCAAGGGGATGGGGGTTGACCTGGTGGTTGACTTTACCACCACCCCCGATTTTTCCGAGGCGGTCAAGGAGTTCACCAACAAGAAAGGGGTCGATGTGATCCTGGATCATGTCGGTGCCAAGTATCTGGCCCCCAACATGAATTCGCTGGGGTATGCCGGCCGTCTGGTGGTAATCGGCGTGATCAGCGGCATCAAGGCCGAGCTGAACCTGGCCCTGATGATGGTCAAGCGCCAGCAGATCATCGGCAGTGTGCTGCGTTCCCGTCCGGTCAAGGACAAGGCTGCCATTGTGGCCGAGTTCACCAAGACCGCCCTGCCCAAGTTTGCCGACCGTACCATCGTACCGATCATCGAGAAGGTCTTCAGCATTGATGAGGTGGTTGAGGCGCACCGCATGATGGAAGAGGATAAGCACTTCGGCAAGATCGTGCTGAAGATTCAGTAAAAGCTGCTGCGGAGACTGGCTACTGCGTTGCGCGGTGCTCGCTCCTTCGCCTTGTATCCGGCCTTCCTCATGACGTTTTGAAAGAGGCTTATTTGTAATGGAGTTTCATGACACAGCCGCTTGAAAACTATCACCGCCTGCTGGAAAAGGTGGATCAACTCTGTGATGGCATCACCACCTTGCTGGGTGATGCCATCACCTGTCATGCCGGTTGCTCGTCCTGTTGTATTGCCATATCGGTCTTTCCGGTGGAGGCGGCGGCGCTGATTGAAGCTGCTGCCCAGCTGTCGCCGGAACAGTATCACCTGCTGAAAGAGCGCCTGGCCCAGCCGCCGTCTGACGAACAGTGCCCGCTTTTGTACGAAGACCGTTGTCTGCTCTACCAGGCCCGTCCGATCATCTGCCGTACCCATGGCCTGCCGATCCTGATAAGCGAAGAGGCGGGGCGGCGGGTGGATGTCTGTCCGCTCAACTGCCAGGGACTAGAGCGCCTGCCCGGCGGGGCGCTGATTGACCTTGAGCGCCTCAATGAACTGTTGGTGTCGGTAAATGTCCTCTATCTGCGGGAGTTTGGCATCAAGCTACCCGAACGTATCAATCTGACTACCCTGGGAGAGATGCTGCCATGATCAAGGTTACCTTGAAAAAAAACGAGGACCGGCGGATCAGGACTGGCCACCCTTGGGTGTTCAGCAATGAGATTGCCCGGATAGAGGGGACCCCGGAGCCCGGGGCTACCTGTGAACTGTTTGATGTCAGCGGTGCTCTGCTGGGCACCGGTTACCATAACCCCCGCTCCCTGATCTCGGTGCGGCTCTTGTCGCGGCAGCGCGAGGATATCGACAGCGTTGCCTTTTTCGAGCAACGGATCGCCACAGCCCTGGCGCATCGCCGGGCGATCTACCCGGAGCTTGCCAGCTTCAGGCTGGTGTACGGCGAGAGCGACTACCTGCCGGGTCTGGTGGTGGACAAATACGGCGATTATCTTTCACTGCAGCTCCTTTCCGCCGGGATGGAGCGCCGTCGCGACCTGATTCTGGAGGCGTTGCAGCGTTTGCTGTCGCCGCAGGGGATCATTGCCCGCAATGATGTAGCGGTGCGGGGCATGGAGGGGTTGACGGAAGAAGTGACCCTGCTGGCCGGTCAGGTGCCGGAAACGGTCAGCATGCAGGAAAATGGGCTGCAGTTTGAGGTGGACCTGTGGCACGGCCAGAAGACCGGCGGTTTTCTGGACCAGAAGGAAAACCATCTGCTGCTGCAGGGGATCTGTGCCGGCAAGCAGGTGCTGGACTGCTTCTGCTACAGCGGCAGCTGGGCAGCCCACGCCGGTTTCTTTGGTGCTGAATCGGTGTTGGGGTTGGATATCTCCAGCCGGGCCGTGGCACTGGCCAGCCGGAATGCCGCCCTGAACGGCCTGTCCGGACGGGTTTCCTTTGAGGAGTGCGATGCCTTTGACCGCCTGCGCTCCCTCAAACTGGAGGGGCGCAGCTTTGGGGTGGTGGTGCTGGACCCGCCCGCCTTTGTCAAGAACCGCAAGAACATTGCCGAGGCCACCAAAGGCTATATCACCATCAACCGCCGGGCTCTGGAGCTGCTGGAGCCGGGCGGCTACCTGATTACCTGCTCCTGTTCCTACCACATGGGGCGCGAACCGTTTCGCGAGATGCTGGTGACCGCCAGCCGCCAGGCCAAGCGGGAGGTCCGGCTGGTAACGGCCCGTTCCCAGGCGCCGGACCACCCGGTGCTGCTCTCTTTCCCGGAGTCGGAATACCTCAAGTGTGTGGTGCTGCAGGCAATTTAATGCCGCTTCCATTTCTGGGCGCTCTCTGCGTTGGCTCGTCTTCGGCTCCTCACGGTACTGCGTGTGCACCTGTGTCGCTGTACTCCTCGTCTCCTTGAGATCATCCTTACACTGAAACCGGAAAAACAAAAAAGGGACGGTCGTCTGACCGTCCCTTTTTTGTGAACAGCACGCTGCTCTCTTACAGCCCGGTGATCTCCCGGTCCTTGGGATACTCAACCACGATCTCGTACTGCAGTTCCTTCTTCTCCCCCGCAGCCAGTTTCAGTTTCCAGAGCAGGGTGCCGTCGTCCTTTTTTTCACTGGGCGGTATGCTCGGTTCTACCAGGGAAACCTTGATTTCCGTGTCACCAGCCAGGGGCAGCTGGTCCTTGATGGTAATGGTCTGCGGTTCCCGGCGCAGGTTGGTGACCGTGGTTGTGATACGATACCCCATGCGGTTGCTGCCGAATAGTCCGGCCTCCTTGTGCTGCTTGTGCTCTTCGCGTTTCACCACGATCTGGTCGTCACTGCCAAAGGGCAGGTTGAACTTCTCGCCCGAAGCGACCTGGCGCATGGTGGCACTGCTCACAAAGGTTGCGCCGCTAAAGATCTTGACCGTGCCGGGCAAGAGCGGCCAGGACGCCTTGTTGATCAGCTCCGCGGTCAGGTAGGCCACCGGTGACAGCTTGGGGACCGTGACATACTCGGTGCTGACCGGCAGCTTCTCAAGGGCGATCACGCTGCTGATGCGGCTGTTGTCGGAGGGGATGTCAACCGGCTTGGGAATTTTGAATACGACCGAGGTGCCTTCTGTTGCTGTCTGGGCGGTCTGAAAGGCGGCCGGTTCCTCCTCGGCCTGCGCCATGTCGGCCATGCTTTCGCTCATGGCCACCTTGGAGGCCTTCTTGGCCAGACGGGCCAGTTCCGTACGTGGCGCCGCCGCCGGCATGGCCAGCGGCATGGGGCGGTAAAAGCCTACCTGCCAGGGGTACAGGGCAGGCGGTTCACCGCCGCTGGCCGGACGGGCCGTGGAGAGGGTCAGGGCCACGCTGTTCCAGTCCTCGCCGGTCTGCTGCCGGACCTGGGCCCGGTAGGTCAGCTCTGCCGTGCCGGCATCAGCGGACAGGCGTACATCGTAGCCCGGCTCCCAGGTGGCCTGACTGACTACCCCGGAAAGTTCCAAGGTCAGTTTGCCTTCCTTGCGGTTATCCACCGCGATCTCAACGGTCTTGCTCTCCTTGTGCCACGAACCGAGTGCTTCCTGACGCTTGCGCTTGAGGGCATCCAGCTGCTCCCTGATGGCCTGCTTCTCATGCTCGATTTCGCGTTGTTGGTCCTCTACCTTGACGGTGTTGGTGCCCACGAAGCCCATGGCCTCGTTCAGCTCGGCTGCGGTCGGTTTGCCGATGGCCAGCTGCTGAGAGATCCGTTCGCCCCAAGCCACCTTGATGGAGTCGATAAAGCCCTTTTGAGCGGTGAGCCCGGCCTTCTTAGCATCCAACTGCCCCAGCTTGTGTTCAAGCTGTCTGATCTCGGCATCGATCTCGTTGACCCGCTTGTCGGCAGTCTGGGGCAGAAAGAGCCGTTTGACCTCGATCCCGGTGATCAGGGCACCGGCGCTGCCCCTGGCCTCGACCCGAACGGAATCATCCTGCAACAGCACCGGCAGCCCCTCAATGACTACCAGGTGGCTGCCCGGCTTCAGGGTGACAGCGGCAGTGCGGTGTACCTGCGCCCGATCGCGATAGACCGTTACGGCAGTGATTTTGGCAGGAATGGTCAGGCGCTCCACCGCCGCAGCAGCGTCGAGCACGCTCAGACAGCTCGCAAGGGCGAGTAAGATGGCAATAATCCGCATGGGTAGGTACCTCCTGGCACAAGATTATTTCAAGTATAGCAGAAGTTTTCGCTTGTGCTGGCTGGCTGTTGCAATCATTGCGGAGGGGGCTGACAATCTTTGTCAGTCGACAGGCAGGCCTTCTTGTGTTGTGATATGTGTAGTAATGGTAACATTTTGAAAATACTTTGGTTGTTTGTGCCGGTGACATGACTGACATAATTGCCACGCATTTTGCAGGGTAATAAGCATTCCCTTGAACGGTTGCGAGGAGGCCCCATGTCGTTGCTCCGCATCACCTGCCCCCACTGTGGATTCAGTCGTGATGTCCCTGCTGAAAAACTACCGGATCAGCCGGTACAGGCAAACTGCCCCAAGTGCAAGCAGAGCTTTAGTTTCAGCAAGGCAGAGGCGCCGGAGGCCCCGCAGGCGGTAACGCCGCCACCCCCGCCCGAACCTCCACCGATGTCCGTAGCCGAACCACCACCACCGCCTCAATCGCCCCGTGCCCCGCAAGCCGACTCGAACAACACTCGACCTCGCTCCAGCAGGTTGCTGTCAGTGGGTGAACTGCTTTCCGCTGCCTGGAACAGCTATAAACAGCGCTGGCTGCTGCTGATCGCCATCATGATTGCCACCGCCGTTGCCGTGATCGTGCCACCTGCTTTGGTTGCACTGGGCCTGGGTGGGGTTGCCAAGGAGTCCTTTACCGGTATGGTGGCCATGTTCATGCTGATGGGGCTGGCGGTGCTGCTTTCCCTGGGCCTGGCCTGCTGGGGTGGGGCGGCGGTCTTGAGCGCGGCCCTGGATGAGACGCTTGGCTTCAAGGACTCCTTTGGTTATGCCAACAGTTGCTGGTTGTCGCTGGCCTGGGCCTCGTCGCTCTACAGCTTTATTGTGGGCGGCGCCAGCCTGCTGTTTGTGATACCCGGCATCCTGACCGGTGTCTGGTTCTTTGCCTGCAGCTATCTGGTGGTGGCGGAAAAAAACCGCGGCATGGAGGCGTTGCTCAAGAGCAAGGCGTTGGTGGAAGGCCGTTTCTGGCCGGTTCTGGGACGTCTGTTGTTGGTGGGGCTGTTGGGTGGCATCGTGGGGATGGTGCCGCTGATCGGTCCGGTCTTTTCACTGCTGTTCGCCCCGTTCAGCATCCTGTTTTCGGTGCTCTTGTACCGCAACCTGCATGAAACTGCCAATCTGACCGGCTGGAACGCCACAGACGGCGCCAAGGCCGGTTGGCTGCTGCTGGGGCTGTCGGGCTATATCCTGATGCCGCTGCTGCTGTTCCTGCTGTTGGGGGCAGCCTTCTTTGCCGCCTTTGAGCCGTTCTTCAAGATGATGCTGCAACAGGGCAAGCTCCAGCATGTCCTCAGTTTCGGCTCGTCCCTGATGCAACTGGGTTTTTAACTGACAGTCATAGCTCCTCTGCGACGCCGTTTAGGCTTAGTCCGCCATCAGGCTGGCCATCTGCTTAAGCGGCGTCTGTTTTACCTGTTTGCCGTCATGATAGAACAACATCAGGTTGAAGTCGCCGGCCAAAGCCCGGCTGGCAACATCATCGGGGGTGAAGGTGGTGCGTCCCAGCGATTTCTTGGTGGGCCAGTCCACCCCGCTGTAGGTCAGGTAGACCAGCTTGGAGCAGTAGACCCGCTCCTTGGATTCTACATCAAAGTTGAAGTCGTACGGCTTACCCACCTGGCGAAGTGATTGCAGGATGACCTTGATCCGCTCATCCTTGCCGATACTTTGCTTGCGCAGCACACCAACACTGTCAATGTTGAGAAAGTGGTCAATCTCATTCATTTCCACGCCGGAGCGCAGCGCTTCAACCACGCCACGTCCCTGATTGATCTGTTCATGGTAGCGGCTGACCAGCGGGTGGTCCCAGATGCCCAACTCCCGCAGCTCCTTCTCTGTGCCGATCCAGATCGCCGCATGGCCCCAGTAACCCGGAATCAGCTTGTCGGTCAGGCGGAACGGCGTCTTTTCCAGCAGCACGTCGCCAGCCTGCAGGGTTCCCAGGAGCTGCTCCCTGACCGGTTGTTTGTGGTATAGCTTCCCCTTGCGGGTTTCCACCAGACCCACGGCATTGCCGAACACCATGCTGAACAGGCTGACACCATGCCGTTCCATGCCGGAAAGGGTGTCTTCCGTCACGCCTCCCAGGAAGCCGACCTTGCGTCCAACAACATAAAATGGTGACCAGGTGCGCACCATGGAGTAGGACGGACTCTGCTTGATCAATAGGTCAAGATAGGCTGTCTCTTCGCTGCCGCTGAGTGCCCGGCTGAATCGCTTTCCTTCTTTTTCATAGAACTTGATGGCCTTACGGACCCGGCTACGGTTGCTGACGGAATTGTAGGAAAGGGTCACCTTGGCCAGGGCCGCGCTCTTGACGGCATAGCCGGGATCGGCCTCATTCAGCAGCCGGCGCAGCTTGGCATCACCTTCAAACAGAGATATTGAGAGCAGATAATTGTCGTACAGCAGAAAGGCCGATGAGAGAGAAAGCATCACACCAGTCAGCCGGGATTCCGGCGAGATGCCGCGGGCCAGCCAGGCCTGCTCGCTGCCGTCCAGCCAGCACTCATGGGACTCGGCCACCGCCATCAGGCGTTGGCGCAGCTTGAGATGTTCGGTGATGCCGATATTGAGCAGGGCCAGATCATCACCGGAGAGCGGCTTCTTCTGCTCCAGCTGCGTCTTGATCCGTTTGCCGACGGCAATGGTCTCAGCCCGCAGCATGAGGGCCTGCTCAGCCAGAGGCCGGAATTCAGCCAGTTCTTTTTTTAGGCCCGCTTCAATCTCTGCCCTGGTGTTGCCGTGGGCCGACAGCAGGTGTTCCCGGCAGTTGTTTGGCAGTGAAGAGGTGAGCGAGGAGGAAAGCGGTGCCTGAATCTCGTTGGCAGGCGCCGCAAGGGCTTGGCAGCTGATGCTCAGAATGATGGCAATGGTCAACAACAGGGGGGGCGGCAACAAACGGTTCATGGGCGGGCGCCTCCGTGATGTTCGAAGATGGAGCAGAGCTTACAACAACACGCCGGGTGGCTCAATCAGAAAGCAACAGCTCTCGGTTTTTACTGTCGTGTGGAAATGCTGTTCAGGCCTTCCAGCATGGTGTGATAACTGCCGCTGAGGGGCTCAACAGCAGCAGGTAGCACGGCAGTTCGGTGGTGATCGATGCTCCTGGCAATGCCGTTTGAAAGCGTGATGGTGATGGCAAAGGCGATGATCGGGATCAGGGCGAAGCTGGATCTGGTAATGGTCTTCATGACGTCCTCCTGTGATGCTGTACTTGCCAACGTATCTATCAGAGAACGTGCCAAGGATGCGCGCTAATGATTTCAGTGTGATATGGGCGGTGGTATGTGTGTTGGCTGAAATGCTTTGACGTTAAATGTACTGCTTGTGTACATTGTATGTATGAATAAGCCATTGACCCTGTCGGCAAGCGACCGAGAATTTCTGCATGATGTGGCCCTGGCTGCCTTTGCCAACCCGTTCAGTTCAGAGCGTGAGGAGCTGGACTTAAGGATTTCTGGCTGTGATCGCACCTGCAGTCGGGATGAACTGTTTGAGCGGGTGATACAACGGGTGGGGGAACGGCTTGATGCCCTGCGCCGCAGCAATCGGCATGATCCGCTGCAGTACCGGGGTGAGGATCGCAGCCTGCTGCAGACCGCCTTTCAGTTTGCCATCTACCATCGCTATCGTGAGGATTTTGACCGCTTTATCCTGGAGCAGCTCAAAGCCGGTGACCGGCCGATCAAGGTGCCGTTTGCCGCCGAGGTGCTGGTGGAGCTGGAGCGGTTGGGCTACGCCGGTCCGGATGCCCGGCGCTACCTGGAGATCTTCTACCAGATCCGGCGGGCCTTCTACTTCATCGATACCAGCCTGACCGGGCTCGCTCCCTGTATGCATACCCTGCGACGGCAGCTCTGGAACAACATCTTTACCTGCGACATCAACCTCTACGACCAACGGCTCTGGAACCGGATGGAAGACTTCTCCACCCTGCTGCTGGGTGAGACCGGTACCGGCAAGGGGGCAGCCGCCGCTGCCATCGGACGTTCAGGTTTTATCCCGTTCGACGAGAAGAGCGGCTGCTTTAAGGATAGCTTCACCCGCACCTTTATCAGCCGTAACCTGTCACAGTACCCGGAATCCCTGCTGGAGTCGGAACTGTTTGGCCACCGCAAGGGGGCCTTTACCGGCGCCATTGATAACCATGAAGGGGTGTTTTGCCGCTGCTCGTCCCACGGCTCGATCTTTCTGGACGAAATCGGTGATGTCACGGTGCCGGTCCAGATCAAGCTGCTGCAGGTGCTGCAGGAGCGGACCTTTGCACCGGTGGGCAGCCATGAACGGCTGCGCTTCAATGGCCGGGTGATTGCTGCCACCAACCGACCGCTGGATGAACTGCGCAAAAACGGCCAGTTCAGGGATGATTTTTACTACCGGCTCTGCTCCGATCAGATCATGGTACCGCCCTTGCGGCAACGGTTGCAGGAGCAATCGAGCGAACTGGCAGCCCTTGTTGCCAATATCCTGCAGCGGATGCTGGGCGATGCGGGGGGAGGGATGGCTGAGGAGATCAGTGCTGCTCTACAACGCTCCCTTGGCCGTAGCTACCCCTGGCCCGGCAACGTGCGGGAGTTGGAACAAGCCATTCGCCGGATGCTGCTGACCCGCCGCTATGACGGTGATTCGGCGGTGGTAGGCGGTGGTGATCTGCAAGATCTTCTGTTGGCCGGTGTTGCGGGCGGCACGTTGGATGCTGCGGGGGTGCTGGCCGGTTATTGCGGGTTGTTGTACAAGCGCTTGGGGAGCTATGAAGAGGTGGCCCGCCGGACCGGTTTGGACCGCAGAACCGTGAAAAAACATGTCATGGCAGCGCTTCAGGAAGAAGAACCGTCCACCTGATCTTCCAACTGCTGCATGTCTGCTGCCAGTTCAGCAGTAAACTCTTTGACATCGCCGCTGAAGCGGCGTGCCGTACCCACCGCAGCCTTGCCGCAGAACGGTACCAGCACAAAACTGCCCCGCGGCAGGCTTTTGCCCAGGTTGCGCATAAAGACCGGCACCACCGGCACCTGGGGAAAGCGTTTGGCCAGGTGCGCCACCCCCGGCTTGATCTGCCCCAGTTCTTCCGGTTTACCGCGGCTTCCTTCCGGAAAGATGATGACAATATCTCCCCGCTCCAGCGCGGCAGCCGGTCCTGCCAATGGATCAGCATGGAAACTGCTCCGCTTCCGCTCAAGCGGTATGATGCCTAAGAACGTGCGGGAAAGCCAGGATATGAGCGGGGTGCGGCAAAAATAATCGGCTGCCGCCACCGGGCGCAGCAGCGGCAGCGCCTTGAACGGCAGCAGGGCAATCAGGTAGAGGATATCCAGGTGACTGTTGTGGTTGGCTGCAATAATGGCCGGGCCGGTTGTTGGCAGATGTTCCTGCCCCTTGATACAGCGCCCCAGCAGCAGCGCCACCAGCGGACGGACCAGACAGGCAAGGAAGATGACCCGGACCAGGCGTTGCATCACCAAGGCACCGGTACCGGTGCCGATGGTTCACCGCTGGGGGGTGGCGGCGGTTGGCGCAGTTTCTCCTTGGGAAGCCGGGTGTAGGGCACAAACTTCAGGATCCGTTTCTGCCGTGATGGCTGGCCTGCCTGTGATGCTGCCACCATTTCCTGCACCTGGGCCGAGATGGCCGCCTCCATATCCTGGTCCAGCGGCTGCGGTTCCTTGCCATGCTTCAAACGTTCCAACTGCTGAAAGATCTTCTTGGCGTAGATCTCACTCTTCTCCGGGGTCTGGCTGTTGTAGCAGCCCACAGCCTTCCAGTTGTAGCCGTATTTGCTGATGCAGGCCGCCAGGATCCAGGCCCCGGTCTTGGTGTTGTAGCAGGCATCACCCAGGTACTTCCAGCGTTCCGGTCCCAAGGTGCTTTTCCAGATGGTATTGATCTGCATCAGTCCCACATCGGTTGAGCCGTTTTGATTGTGGCCGACCGCATCCGCCCGGTTACCGGACTCCTGCCTGGCAATGGAACGCAGCACCATCGGATTGATGCCGTACAACTGGCCGGCTTCGGTGAAACAGTAGGACCAGGCATTGTCGCTCAAGGTGGTAATGGCAAAAACAATGACAAAAAGCCTAGTGAATCCAAAGGCCATGGCATGATCCTTTTGTTGATCCAAGTCAGTACGAGTCAACGCAGCTATCGCCTTGATCTGACACTGACCTCAATAAAACAGATACCAGGTCAGATGAAAAAACACCGGCGCAGTGTAGGTCAGACTGTCCACCCGGTCAAGTATGCCGCCGTGTCCCGGCAGGCTGCTGCCGGAATCCTTGACCCCGATATCCCGCTTGACCGCTGATTCCACCACATCACCGATAAACCCGCAGCCAGCCAGCAGCGCACCAACCCCGGCACCTGCCAGCTGGCTGTAGGGGGTCAAAAGCGGCAGCAGAAATGCCGCCAGCAATGCGCTGGTGCCCATGCCGCCCAGAAAACCTGACCAGGTCTTGCCCGGGCTGACCGTGGGGATGATCTTGGGCCCGCCCAGCAGCTTGCCCCAGATAAACTGGAACACATCGTTTAAGGCAGTCATGATCACCAGGCAGAGCACATACCCCAGGCCATGCCCCACGCCGGGCGCCTTCAACTGCATCAGAAAGGCCACATGACTGAGCGAGAAGATCGTCATCATCGCCACCCAGTTCAGCACCCCGGCAGAGCGGATAAACCCGCCGGTCTCACCGGCCAGCACCAGCCGCAGCGGAATAAACAGGAACAGCCAGACCGGAATGAAGATGATGAACATGCCGTACCACTGCATCCCCACCCAGATGTACTGGATGATAATGGCCGGAAAGAGCCAGAACAGGGCACCGCGGTCTGCCGGACGGGTCTCCAGCAGGGTGATGAACTCACGCAGAGCCAGAAAGCTGATAAAGCCGAACAGCCAGGGGGCAAAGCCGGGACGCCAAGTGCCCAGGCTAAACAGGGCGATGATCAACAGCCAGGTGCGGGAACGGATCAGTACTTCGTTGTTTTTCAGCATCAGACCGGCCAGCATGCCGATGACCGCGCCGCCCACCATCAGCCCCAGCACCAGAAAACCGTGGGGCAGGGTGGCGTAACTGGAGCCGGAAATCAATTGCTGCAGGTTCATGGCCGCGCCTCCTGAATCCCCCGGCGAACCCGGTTGGCAATGGTAATCAGCGCCAGCAGGCTGGCGATCAGCATCGCCCAGTTCATCACAATGCCGTGCAGGGCCTGCCTGTTTTCAAATACCGCCCAGGCAGTAAACAGTCCCAGTGCACCGAAAAAGACCGCCCGGTCACTCTTGCCAAAGGGGCCGTCATAGCGCCGGGAAGCTCCGATGGTCTTACCCTGTAGCCCCACAAACTCGGTCAGGCAGCAGAGGCCGATCATAAGCACCCAGCCCAGGCCATGCTCCATCAGATCCAGAAACGGCAGGTACAGGGCAGCGTCAGAAACCACGTCACCCACCTCGTTCAGGTAGGCCCCAAACAGGCTCTGTTGGTGGTGCTCACGGGCCAGCATGCCGTCAATGGCATTCAGGGCCATGCGGATAAGCAGGAACAGTCCCAGAAACAGAAACGGGTACGGGTTGGGGCCGTGGGTGGCAAAGGGTTGGTAGATCCAGATGCCGTAGGCGATGGAGCCCAGCATGGCAGCCAGAGTAACCATGTTGGCGGTTACGCCGATCTTTGCCAGCAGGTTTACCAGCGGGCGCAGAAGGTTCTGGAATTTGGGTTTCAGGTCGTAGACCGAGGGCATGGGGTGATTCCTTTTAGACTTTTGGCTTCAGATAACGTAGCGTAAGTCCTATATGTTAGAACGGTTTTTATGGAAACCGATTAAAAGCCATGATGATAGCACGCGGATGACGCGGATCAGGCGGATATACACGGATCTGAAATCACTTGGTTTTTAAATCAGCGTAAATCCGTCAAAATCAGATTTAATCCGCGAGCTATGTCTTTGACGTTCTCTGAGACCTCTGTGTGCTCTGTGGCTATCTGTCTTTTTGGATTTTTAACAAACGTCCTGGATTGCTGAATACCTCCTCCGGTACACCCAACGCCCGCTTCAGCTCCAGGTCGCGGTCCCAGGGATTCTTAATCGCCATCAACCGGGCCACGGTCCAGGGGGCCAGACGGGTCAGGTGCCCCAGCGGCGAGACCAGCGGGGTGTTGGTCAGCGGCATGTCAGTACCGTAATGCAGCCTGCCGTGCAGATGGTGTTGCTGGATCAGGCGGCGCAACTGGCCGGGCCGGTTGATCTGGGTCAGGGCCGAGATGTCGGCATGCAGGTTGGGGTGTTGATCGCACAGGCGCAGGAAACGGCTGAAGTTATGTTCTCCCTCATTGGTGCCGTTGGCAGCCGCATGGGCCGCAATCACCGTTACCCCCTGCTCCAGGGCCAGTCGCAGCCGGTGCGGATCTCCCAGCTCATTACGGGCATAGGTAAAGGAGGCCTCATCGCCGGTATGGGTCAACAGTGGCAGGCCATGCTGCTGCATCCGTTGATAAAATGGCACCAATCGCTTATCTGCCAGATCAGTATGCTGGATTGAGGGCAGCCACTTCATCAGCACTGCGCCTGCCTCAACCGCCTTGTCCAGCAACTCCAGCGCATCCCTGCGGTACGGGTTGATGCTGGCACCAAAGCGCAGGTTGGGGTGCTGTTTCACCGCCTCTGCCAGAAAGTCATTGGGGATGTACATCTCAGTACAGCTCTGGTCCAGCTCTCCCTGGCTGTCCAAAGCCCCGTCCATGGCCAGCACGACAGCCAGATCAACCCTGCCGGAGGCGGTCAGGGATTCGGACAGCCGCTGCAGCACCAGCTGGTCGCCATGCCGCAGCAGTTCATGCTCCTGTACCCCGAACGAGCTCAGGTAGATCCGGTACTTCCAGCTTCTACGCAGGGTAGGGGAGATGAAGCAGCCGGAGTTGCCGGAGCCGATCCCGGCAGTGTGGCAGTGGATGTCGATAATGGGGTGCATTATATGATCTCCAGACTCAAACTCCAAAAAACGACAGCCGAAAACAGTGCAACCATCCTGCTGATACGCTACAATACGGCTCAGTCTGGACTGAAATCAATACAATCACAGGTGCCGTATGAATCGACTGGGTACAATCATGTTTCGCGGTCTGGTGGCGATGCTGCCGGCCGTCCTGACGATCTATATCCTCTTCTGGCTGGTGCGCTCCGCAGAAACCGTGCTGGGCGGCGTACTCAAGGTACTGCTGCCGGCTGGCTGGTATATTCCCGGCATGGGGCTTCTGGCCGGGGTAGCCGCCACCTTCCTGTTCGGCCTAGGACTGAACGCCTTTATGGTCCGCAGGCTGCTCGACCTGAGTGAAAAGATTGCCGACCAGATTCCGCTGATTAAAACCCTGTACGGTTCGCTCAAGGATTTCATCGGTTTTTTTGCCAATCAGCATGATTCGCAATTCAGCCAGGTGGTCAGCATTGACCTTGAATTTGGCGGCAAGCCGATGCGTCTGATCGGTTTTGTCACCCGCAGTGATTTCAGCAGCCTGCCAACCGGGATCGGCGAGGAAGGCGAAATCGCCGTCTACCTGCCGCTCAGTTACCAGATCGGCGGTTATACGGTGATCGTGCCACGCTCCTCGGTAAAGCCGCTTAATATCTCCACCCACCGGGCCATGGGCTTTGTTGTCACGGGCGGCATGGCCACCGACAAGGGGCATGCCGACAAGGCAACGCCGTAAGTTCAAGCCGATGAAACGTTAAAGGCTTCCCCTCTATCCAATTGTCTTTGATTCGGCAGCTGGCAGCGTCCCAGCTTTGCCCAGATGCCCGAACTCTGCTGCTCTAAGGCTTATTTCGCTACAACCGATAAACTCAGCCTTTGGCTTCAAACAGTATCGGCTGTTTACGCTCCATTTTGCCAAGAGCAGCAACGAGTTACGGACAATTCGCTCTGCTGGAACGCTGCCAACTGCTGTTTCAGTTTAATGGCTGGGCATGTTCGCTCCCGCAGGCCCAGCAGTGGCGCGCCTGGCTATGCATCGGTTTGCCACAGGCCGGGCAGGGGCTGAACTGCACGTAGCCGCAGAACGGGCAGGCCTGTGCCCCATTGGGCAGATGCTTGCCGCACTGCTGACACTCCCCTTTGGCTATCCTGCGTTCAAGCAGTTTCTCCCGCGAAAACAGCTTTTTCTGGAAGATATAGATCAGGAACAGGGCCGCGCAAATGGCCAGCGCAATGATCAGGTAATGCCAGATCGCCACCAGCTTGAGCGCGGTCAAGAGCGCAATCAGCTTGTGCAGCA
>CAZUSH010000070.1:0-17514 GCA_964622705.1 uncultured Geobacter sp.
ACAGTGTCAGCTATATCAACAACACCACCAGCACCATCAGCCCCAAGGCCGCCAGTGTCAGCGGCAGTGCCACCAGTACCACCTACAACGGTACTACCCAAACCCAGAATGCCGCCACCACCAGTGGATTTATCAGCGGCGACGATATTACAGTCAGCGGCCTGGCAAGCGGCAGAAACGCCGGCACCTACACCTCCAACCTCAGTGTCAGCGGAACTGACGCCGGTAACTACACCGTCAGCTACACCAACGCCGACCTCACTATTGACCCCAAGGCCTTGACCGTCAACGGGTTGCTTGCCTCAACCAAGACCTATGATGGCAGTACCAGCGCCACTCTGGCCAACTATGGAGCCCTGGACGGCCTGGTAAATGGTGAAGATCTACGTCTTGACAGCAGCACTGTCAGTGCTTCGTTCTCGGATAAGAATGTCGGCACCGGCAAGACCGTCACCGTCAGCGGCTACAGCCTGAGCAACGGCATCAACGGCCAAGCAAGCAATTATACCCTTGCCGCCGCCAGCGCCACCACCGTCGCCGATATCACCCCCAAAACCTTGGTCGTTAGCGGCAACACCACTGCTGCCGATAAGACCTACGACGCTACCACCTCAGTGAGCGTAAATGGTGGCACTCTTTCCGGCGTGATCAGCGGCGATACGGTTGTTTTTTCCCAATCAGGCAGCTTTGGCGATAAGAATGTCGGAACCGGCAAGACCGTTACTTACAGCAACCGCATCTCCGGTACCGATTCCGGCAACTATGTGTTGGACAGCACAAGCGGTAGCGCCACGGCAAGCATCACGCCAGCCTTTCTGACCATCACGGCTAACAACGCTGCTGTGACCTACAGCGGCAGTGCCTACAGCGGCGGCAACGGCGTCAGCTATAGCGGCCTGGTGGGGGGCGAGGACGCCTCAGTGCTTTCCGGGAACCTCCATTACAGCGGTACGAGCCAAGGGGCGGTAGCTGTTGGCAGCTACGTCATCGCCCCCGGTGGTCTTTCCAGCAGTAACTACATCATCAGCTTTGTAGACGGTACTCTGACCATCCGTCCGGTCGGCAACCTGAGCGACCAATTGGTACCGCTGCTGTCTTGGTATTATCCGCATGGCAGCAGCGCCGGTCAGCAGCAGGGTACCCAGCCGGTCTTTGGTAACCAGCAACACACTCCCCTGCTGTTTGCGCAAGGCAGCAGTGCCGTCAATGATCTGATTGTCGTCATCGACGCTGGAGTAGGGCACGTTGACGGCGGGGTGGGGCGGTAGACAATCCATTATCCAGCGTACCCGAAAGGAACCGTATCACCATGCACAGCAAAGTGACCGTATGTACCGCCATTGCCCTCAGTCTGCTTGGCAGTAGTGTTTTCGCAGCCGACATCCCCGATGCCGGTCGGTTGCTGCGCGAGAGCACACCGCCGCCTATCCTGGCTCCGCCTGCCCAGGCCCCGGCAATCAAGACACCGGTAGAACCCTCCAAACCATCCCTGCCCGAAACCGTCCGGGTAAAGGTAAGCGGCTTTACCTATAGCGGCAACACCGTCTTCACCGTCCAGGAACTTGACACCGTCATGGCACCCGTTGTGGGTAAAGAAATCAGCCTTGCCCAATTGGAACAGGCGGTTGAGCAGATCACCCAACTCTATCGCAGCAAGGGGTACTTTGTTGCCTCCGCCGTGCTGCCGCCTCAGGCCCTGAAACCCGATCAGCCGATCCTGATACGCATACTGGAAGGACGCCTCGAAAAGATCGACATCAAGACCACCCCTCCGGACACCAGGACGCCCCACAGTCTGTTTGAACGCTACAGCAATCGGATAGCCACCGGTAAACCGGTGACCAGTGATGAACTCACGGCAACCGCACTACTGCTAAACGAACTGCCCGGCATCCAGAGTCGCTTTTTGTTGGAGCCCGGCAGCCAACCCGGCGGTACCAGGGCCGTCCTTGACGTAAGCGAGGGCAAACCGTACAGCGTCTCCCTGTACAGCGACAACTACGGCAACTACAGCACCGGCTACTATCGGACAGGGGCCGGCATAGACCTCTATTCTCCCTTTCGCCTGGGAGATCAACTCAGTCTGCGGGGGCAATCCAGCACCAGCGGCGACAGTCAAAATGCCGGCATCAGCTGGAGCGTCCCGGTGTCCGCCAGCGGCACCCGCATCACCCTCGACTACTCCTGGGTCGGCTACCAACTGGGGCGCGGCTTTGCAAGTCTTAATGCCCAAGGCGATGCCCACCGTATCAGCCTCACTATCGTGCAGCCCCTCATCCGTCAGAGCACGCTCTATCTCAACGGATTCATAGGCGGTGAGGGTAAGCTGCTGAACGATCAGATCAACAGCACCGATCAGAACAACAAACGGCACAACGTTAACGGTCAGGCCGGCATCAACCTCTATGTTGCCGACAGTCGGCAGGGTAGCACCGGTCTCAGTCTCAGCTACAGCGGCGGCAGCCTGAACTTTGACGACAACACGGCCCGCTCCGTCGACCAGAGCAGCAGCGGTCTGCACACTGAAGGTGTCTTCAACAAAATCAGCGGCAGCCTGACCCGTACCCAGGCCCTCTATGACGCCGTAAGCCTCTACGCCGCCCTAAGCGGCCAATGGACCGACAGCAACCTTGACAGCTCAGAACAGATATCCCTTGGCGGACCAACCGGCGTCCGAGCCTACCCCGTCGGCGAAGCCGGTGTAGACCTTGGCCTCATCAGCACCCTTGAATTACGGTACCTGTTACCCGAGCTGAGTCCGCTTCCCGGCCGGTCACAACTGGCCGGACTGTTCGATCACGGCTACGGTGAGGTCAACAAAAGCCCTTTGGCAAGCAGTAGTCGCAACTATCGCCACCTGTACGGCGCCGGGTTTGCTGTCAACTGGCAGTGGGGTGAACTGGTCAGCCTGAAAAGCAGCGTGGCCTGGCGGATGGGCGAGTTGCCCACTTCGGATAATACCGGCGGCACCAAACCAACCGTCTATCTGCAGGCTGTGTTGCGGTACTGAGAACAGAAAGACAGAAGGCTGAAGGCAGAGGCGCAGTCGGGCCGTCCCAATGTGGGACCGCCCGGTTTGTGTTTGTGTCGCCTATGTCTTGGTCATACCTCATGCCTAATATCAAGTCGCTTGCGGATTGTGCAGTTGCAGGTGGTTAGCTGTTTCTGTATGGCTTTTGCAGCGGCAGAGGATTGGGTGAGTAAAATTTGGTCATTGTGGTGCCAGTGATTACGGCAGATAAATCGGATGAGAATGCGGGTACGTTGTGTGGTTGATGATATTACGGGCGGTTAGCAGCTTGGACTCTGTTTTGCACCGGTAATGGCGTACATCAGCCAAATCCAACGAGGGATAAGCCTTATGTCCGTAGCCTTAAAGTCCCGTATCATCCTACCGGTGGTCCTGATCTATTCACTCTTCAGCGGTGCCATTGTGGTCTATAACGCAATGCAGCTTTCCGGTGCGATCTCGCCCCAACTGTTTCGTTCCCTGCTGATTGGTTCCTTGACAGGTACTCTTGCCGGTCTGGTCGTGTTGGTGCTTGTCCTGCGTGTGATTGTGGGCAGCAGTGAGAAGATGCTGGCAGCGGTTATGCAGCAGATCCAGGAGGTGGGCCAGGGGCATATCAGGGGGGGAAGCAGCAAGGCATTGCACAGTACTGCGGGATCGGTAACCGCTCTGGTCGGCGAGATGTCTTCATTTCTGGACCAAACCCTGATGAAGATCATTGCTGCCTCGGGCAGACTCTTTACCTCTACCGTCAATCTACGGGGCGCTGCTGAGGAGTGCGCTGCCGGAGCTTCCCAGCAGCAGCAGGAGGCCCATGCCATCGCCACGGCAGCTGAAGAGATGTCGCAGACCATTGCCTCTATAGCCCGAAATGCCGCAACCGCTGCCGAGACATCCCGCAGTGCCCTGGTTGTGGTTGATGACGGTTCACAGATTGTCCAGCGCGCCGTAGCGGCAGCCGTCGGGGTGGAACAGGCGACCGGCGAGCTTGCCGGGGGAATTGAAGGACTGAACAACAGTGTGCGGGAGATTGGTGATATTGTGGCGGTGATTGAGGATATTGCCGATCAGACCAATCTGCTGGCTCTGAACGCCGCCATTGAGGCGGCCCGTTCCGGTGAGCACGGACGGGGCTTTGCCGTGGTTGCGGATGAGGTGCGTAATCTGGCTGCCCGTACCATCACGGCTACCGGCGAGATCTCCGCTAAGATCACCGCGGTCCAGCGGGAATCTCAGCAGGCCTCTTCTTCAATGCAGGAGTCGACACGACAGGTGCTGAACGCCCGGAGCAGGATCGGTGAGATGGAGGCGTCGCTGCGGCATATTGCCGCTTCCTTTGAGCAGGTCAACGACCAGATCGCGCAGATTGCCACGGCAGTTGAACAGCAGACCGCCACCACGCACCAGGTTTCGCTCTCCATTGAAACCACCTCACAGATGTCCGGTACCTTGTCGGGCATCTCCGCCAGGGTGATGGATGAAGCGGTGCAACTCGGCACGGTCACGGATGAGCTGTTGTTGGTGTTGGGGGCGTTCCGGTTGGGGGCTCACTATGCAGCCGCTGCGGCTATTGAAGGGGTGGCAAGCGGGGCGGGGATAGGTTCGCTGCAGCGTCATCGTCAGGAACAGGAGCTGCGGGATGCGCTCCGGCGCTATCCGTACGTGGAACTGCTCTACATCACCGATGCCACCGGGCGTCAGATAACCTCCAATATCGCCGCCGACAGTCAGGTGAGTACTACCGCTTACGGCAGCGACGGCTACGGTATGGACTGGAGCAAGCGCCCCTGGTTCTGCGGCGCCAGGGATAACAACGCCACCTACATCTCGGAGTTGTACCGCTCGGTTGCCACCGGTTCGTTCTGCTGCACCGTTGCGGTGCCGGTCAGGGATGGGGCGGGCAGGCTGATCGCCGTGCTGGGGGCGGATATCAACGTGGCCAGGATCAGCGCCATGCGGTGAATCCGTTGGCGGTTGGGCCGGTATTACGGTAAAAAAACATGCTCCAGCAGCTGTTCGTGCCGTTCAATCACCGCCAGGGCCGGCAGATCCGACTTGTAGGCGATGAACGGCACCCCGGCAGCCTGGGCTGCCTGCATGTCCACCTGGCTGTCCCCCACGAACAGCGCCTCCTGCGCGGCGATGCCGTAGTGCTCCAGCACCTTGAACAGCGGTTCGGGGTGCGGCTTGGGATTTTGCACCTTGGCGGCGGTCATGACGCACCCGAAAAAACCTTCCAGGCCGAAGTCTTCAATGATCATTTCCATGGAGGCGGCCCGGTTGGTGCAGATAGCCAGCTCAACCTGCCCCTTGAGGGTGCTCAAGGTCTCCACCAGCCCCTCCTCACGCCGCATGTAGGGCATCAGCTCCTTGTAGCGGATAGTCTTGCCGATGGCGATGGCCTCGTCCTTTTGGGGGTCGTTGCCAAAGAAGTGCTCAATCACGTCCAGGTACGAGAAGGTGTGTAGCACCCGTTCCGACTCCTTGCAAAGCCGGTCTATGTGCGGCCTGCCCAGTCCGTCCATGATCCGGTTGTAAAAGATGTAGTTGGATTCGATCGAGTCGAGGATCACCCCGTCGCAGTCGTAGATTACCGCCTTGTACTGAGCCTTCATGTCTCGTCCTCTTCCGGGAGTCGGGCCTTGTCCAGGTATTCCTCCCACTCCATCGGCAACAGGTATTTCTTACGGCTGTTGCACTCCTTGCAGGCCGGCACCACGTTGTTGCGGCTGGCCTTGCCGCCGCGGGTGACCGGTACGATATGGTCCATGGTCAGCTCGTCCGGCGCAAAGCGCTGTCCGCACCAGTGGCAGAGTCCCAGGGCCAGGCGATTTTTCCACCAGCGGCTTTTGCGCAGTTCGCGGGATTTCTCCCGCTCATGTTTGATCTCTTCTTCCGTTATCTCAATAATGAATTCATCCATGATTCAAGCCAACTCCGCTATGGTTGCACCGTCCCGGCCTTCATGGGGCTCGCCGCTGCGGAAACTGTTTACGTGGGGGTGCCGTCCCAGGCACTCCCGCAC
This sequence comes from uncultured Geobacter sp., assembly GCA_964622705.1. Lineage (GTDB taxonomy): Bacteria > Desulfobacterota > Desulfuromonadia > Geobacterales > Pseudopelobacteraceae > Trichlorobacter. The sequence goes on from CAZUSH010000070.1 coordinate 6,036, forward strand.
GGCCCGTTGCAAGGTGCCGGTGCCGATGCCGTGGATGATCCTGATCTCACGTTGCCCGGCCAGCACGGCCTGATCCAGAAACGTTTCCAGCTCAGTCAGGGCCTCCTCCACACGTTTGCCGATCAGATTCAGTTCATGGTCGGCTTCCTCCGGCTGCAGCTTCATCCTGATCTCGGCCTTTTTGGCAGGCTTGACAGCGGCGTCACTGCCCAGGAGCAGGCCGTGCAGCGGCACCTCCAGCTCGATACTGCCGGCCCTGACCCGCACCTTGTTGCGGGCTTGATCGATACTGATGACCGTGGCCTCCCGGCCCAGTGAGCGGACCTGGACCAGACAGCCCGGCACCAGGCTCTCGACAGCAGGAGGCTGCTGTTCCGGCGCGGCGAAGTGGGCCTCCAGCTCTTCGGTCCTTTTCCTGAAGCTGTCGGCGGTCTCCTTGCGGCGGTCCTGTTTGAACTGCTCCAGCAGCATATTCATCTCGCGCTTGGCGGCAGTGATGGTGTCGCGGGCCTCCTGACGAGCCTTCTCAATGGTCTCCTGCCGCAGCCGGGCAAGATCGGCCTGCTGCTGTTTCAGTTCCCGTGCCAGACCATCCAGACGGGCGCGTTCTGCTTGCTGGGTGGTCAGTTCGTCCGCCAGAGCCTGTCGCTTCTGGCGCAGCTCATCGATGATGCCGGCAAAGGCGGTGCCGGCTTCTCCCAGCAGGCTGCGGGCCACCTGCAGGACCGTTTCCGGCAGGCCGTAGCGCCGGGCGGTCTCAAGGGCGTGGGATTGACCGGGTTCACCCATCACCAGCCGGTAGAGCGGGGTCCAGGTGCTGCTGTCAAACTCCATACCGGCGTTTTGCATGCCGCGGGAGCGCTGCACAAAGCCGACGATCTCGGTCAGGTGAGTGGTGGCCAGCACCATGGCGCCACGCTGCTGCAGCTCCTGTAAGACCGCGCAACCTATGGCGGCCCCTTGCAGCGGCTCGGTGCCGGTGCCCAGTTCGTCCAGCAGCACCAGGCTGCGGGGGCCGGCCTGCTCCAGGATCTGGCTGATAGCGGCAATATGGGCAGAGAAGGTGGAGAGACTCTGCTCGATCGACTGGTCATCGCCGATATCCACCAGCAGGGCATCCAGGAGCGGAATGGTGGAGGAGGGGGAGGCCGGTACCGGGATACCGGCGAGCGCCATGGCGGTGATCAGGCCGACGGTCTTGAGGGCAATGGTCTTGCCGCCGGCATTGGGGCCGCTGATGACCAGGATTTGCGGAGCCGTCTTAGCGCCGATACGTTCGTTGGCTTCGTCGGCGGCTCCTCGACGTACTGCCATGTACGCCTGTGTCGCCGCCTCCTCGCCGCCTGCTTCTAGGCGCAAACTCGACTCCTCGGCTGGTGTAAAGAGCTCCAGATCCAGCGGCACGATCGGCTCGGCCCCGGCCTGTTCTGCGCGCATCATCACCAGCAGCGGGTGACGCGCCGACAGGAGGTGCAACTGACCGCTGCGGTTCAGCTCCGGCACGGCCAGGTTGAATAGTTCGCTGAACTGGGCCAGGCAGTCCAGCCGGTCCAGTTCCACCAGGGTATCGAAACAGGCCCTGATCCGCTCGGCATCCTCCCTGATCCAGGCGGAAAGCTGGCGCAAAATCCTGATTTCTTCGGATTTCTCTTCCGCAGTGAGGTTCTCCAGTTCATTGACGAACGGGATGATCTCCAGCGGTTCCATGAAGGCGGTCTCACCGGAGGAGGAGACGTCGTGCACCACTCCCGGCACCATCCCCTTGGAATCCATCCTGACCGGGATCACCCAGCGGCCGGACCGGATGGTGATGAAGTCGTCCTGCAGAAAAATGGCGGTCTCATGCTGGCGCACGATCTCCTCAAGCTTCTTGCGGATACGGGCCGCCAGAGTGCGCTTGGCCCGGCGGATCTCGGTCAGTTCGCGGGAGGCGCTGTCCAGGATCGTGCCTTCGTCGTCAAGAGTGGCGGAGAGCGGTTCCAGGATGTCGCTGAAGGCGACCGGGAACGGATCAAGCAAGCGCAGACAGGGGATATCCTCGCGGGGGGCAAGCTGGCGGTGAAGCTCGGCCAGCGAGCCCAAGACCGGGATGAATTCCAGCAGCTCAAGCGGGTTCAGGATCGCCCCGTCCGGTCGCACGCTTTCCAGCAGGGGGCGGATATCGCTGAAATGACTGATCCGCAGCTGGATGCGCTGTCTGAGCAGGGCGCGGATCTCTTCGATCTGGCGCCAGGTCTGCAGGATGATCTGTTCCTGCTGCAGGGGACGGATGGCCAGAATGGCATCGGTGGTGGCGTTGCTGCGGCTGTATCGGGCAATGCCGTGGAGCAGTTTGTCAAATTCCAGGCGTGTGAGGGTGGCGGCTGCTATCATGATTCTTCGTTCTGTTGTATTTTCTGGGTTGTGCGGCGCTGACGGCGGTTTTTCTGCTTGCGGATCTTTTCCTGCTCACTACTGCTGCTTGTGGGCAAGCCCCGGCTGCGGGCCAGTTTGTCCAAAAGCTCCCGGCGGGCAAGGAAACGGTTTAAGGACTGGCTGCGTTCCCGGCCGCAGCGGGCCTCAAGCCCGCTGGGCAGATGGCGGACCTGGACTGCGCTGGAGGTCTTGTTAAGGTGCTGGCCACCCCGTCCGGAGCTGCGGACAAAACGCTCCTCCAACTCCTCCTCCCGCACGCCGAGTTCGGCCATGCGGGCTGCCAGCCAGCGGTTTTTCTGTTCGCTGACGGCAAAGACCGGCCCGCTTGCGGTCATACCATGCCCGCTTGCCAGTTGTAGGCCTTCATCTGGGCCTGCATGACGGTGTTGTAGGGGATGGCAAGCTCTCCCAGCAGTTCCGAGGCCTTGACAAAGTTGACCTGTTCCAGCGCCTCGGCCAGGGCCAACAGGCTGCCGTAGACGCCGACACGGTCCACCAGGGCCTGCTGCACCTCGTCCGACAGGTTGAGTTCCTCGGCGATCTGCTCCATCGGGATATCGTAGAGCGACTCCAACAACGACAGGATACCGGTCATGAAGGCCTGGTCCGGGGCCTCCCTGTTGCCCCGCAGGCGGGGGCAGGCCAAGGCCATCTGCTCCATGAAGCCGCCACGCACCGCTGCCATGTCCACCAGCGGATTTTCCGCGGCATGGCTGTCATCGGTGGCAAACAGGGCCAGCTGCACCCAGCGCTTGATCTGGGCGCGGCCCAGCATGCTGATGGCATGGCGGACGGTCTGGATCTTCTGCAGGCCGGCAAAGGAGACCGAGTTGACTAAAAGCAGCAGTTTGTAGGTCAGCCCCGGGCTGCTGCGGAAGGTCTTTTCCACCTCATCAATCTCGGCATCGTCCATCAACTGGCGCATCAGCTTCAGCAGGGCGGCGCCTCCCTCGCTGATCTTTTTCTTTTCAATCACGGCCGGCTTGGCAAAGTAGTAGCCCTGGAAGTAGTCAAAGCCCAGGTCGAGGCACTTGAGAAACTCTGCCTTGGTTTCCACCTTCTCAGCCAGCAGCTTGAAGGGATAATCGCGGTAATGTTCGATCACCGGCCCCAGGGTGTCGACCGGGGTGACGAACAGGTCCACTTTGACGATGTCGATGATCTGGTACAGCTCTTCGTACACCGGGGAGAACTCATGGTCGTCCAGGGCCAGCACAAAGCCGGCCTCCTTCAGCTCCCGGCAGCGCTCAACCAGCACCGGGGTCACCTCCAGGCTCTCCAGCAATTCCAGCACCACCAGTTCCTTGGGCAGCAGCTCCAGGGAGTCGCTCATCAGCATGTCCAGCTCAAGGTTGATGAAGCCCAGGTGGTTGCCCAGGATCTGTTTGATGCCGAAACCGGCCAGGGTGTTCAGGATCACGCTGGCGGTGGCCTGGGAGGCGTCGCTGACCTGTGCGGCTGCCAGTGACTGGGCTGAGCGGAACAACAGCTCGTAGGCGCAGATCTGTTCGTTGCGATTCAGGATCGGCTGGCGACCGATCAGATATTTTTGCTCACTTTGTTTCATGGACCCCTGGCTGGTTAACGTGCCGGCTAACTGATTTGATCAGAATGGTTTAGTATACGTGAGCTTCTTTTTTTCTGCAACGAAGTCCTGGCAACGCCCAGAGGTCTCTCGCTTATTGCTGAACTATTTATTAAATGGTATACATCTTTGGTTGTTAAACCACTGCTTGGCTGTTGCTGAAAGGTCGTTCGGTGCATACTTCGTTTTTTCGCAGGCTGTGGATAACTTTTTCAGCCTATGTCATCGGCAGCTATGCCTCCTTGTTGAACCGCCTGGTCGTGAAAGGGGGCGAAAACATCCCCCGTTCCGGCGGCGTCCTGTTGGCGTCAAACCATATCTCGGCCTATGAAACGATCTTTCTGCCCTGGGCTGTCCTGCGGAGTCATCCGCTGCAGATGGTCTGGGCTCCGGCCAAGGAGGAGCTGTTTAAAAAACCGCTGCAGCGGCTGCTCTATTCCTCCTGGGGGGCCTTTCCGGTCCGGCGCGGCAGGGATGTCAAGGCCGGTAAGGTCTTGAACGATCTGCTGCGTGATCAGAAGGTGATGCTGTTCCCGGAGGGAACCCGCCATAAGGACGGCCGTTTGGGCCAGGGCAATCGTGGGGTGGGTAAGGTGATCTACGATACCCGCCCGGTGGTGATCCCCACCGCCCTGATCGGTCTGAATCGCTGGACGTTCCCGAGCCTGGGGGCCAAGGGGACGGTTGTATTCGGCCAGCCGCTTCACTTTGATGACCTGTTCGCGCAAGAGGACCGCAAGGAGACCCATCAGCTGATCGTGGAGCGGGTTATGGAGGGGATTGCCGAACTGCTGCGGCAGGAAGGAGCCTATGTCGGCCGCGCGGAAAAATGATGTCCTGAGCGAGGTTGAGATCTTTTGTGACGGCGCCTGCAGCGGCAATCCCGGACCGGGTGGGTATGGTGCGATTCTGCGTTGCAAAGGGGTTGAAAAGGAGTTGTCCGGCGCCGATCCCCAAACCACCAACAACCGGATGGAGCTGACTGCGGCTTTGGAGGCGCTGCGCCTGTTGACCCGCCCCTGCCGGGTGACGGTTACCACCGATTCGCAATACCTGGTAAAGGGAATGACCGAGTGGCTGGCCGGCTGGCAGAGAAATGGCTGGAAAAACAGTAAGAAAGAGCCGGTTTTGAACCGCGAGCTCTGGGAAGAGCTCAGCCGTGTTGCTGCCGGGCATCAGGTGGCGTGGCGCTGGGTTCGCGGCCATGCCGGCCATGCCGAGAATGAACGGTGCGATGCCCTGGCCCGGGCGGCCATCACACGCCTGACAACCTGACTGACGTGAGCGAGAGGGTGCAATGAAGGACATTGAAGCCGAAGTAGGGGTGAAGGATATCATCGGGTTCTATATCAAGATCAACGATAGCGCCCGTGCCAAGAAGGATATGGCCAAACTGTCGGCCAAGGACAAGGCGGCAGCCTTTTCCCTGATTGCGGAGTCCAACGCCGGGCGGGAATTCAAGATCGAGATTGCCCGCTACTTTGTCAATGACCTGGATGCCCATATCCGTCGCAAGGCGGAGCTGCTGCTTGAGGCCCTGATTCCCGGCTGGGTTGCCGACCCGGCCGCCAGCATCCTGCAGGTTTTGCGTTCAGCCGAACACAAGGGGCCGGTCCGGCGCAATGCCGCCGTCAGATTTCTGTTCGGGATCGTCGACGCCGACTCGTTGCGGATTACGCTGACCAGTCTGCTGTCAAGCCGTAACCGGTCGCATATTGTCGAGATTGTTGATATACTTGAGCAGTATATCGATGCCTCCGAGGATGAGCCGGAGCAGGTCAAGATCTTCAATGCCTGCCTCGATATCGTCTTGTCAGACGAGATCGAGATGCCGGTCAAGCACCATGCCACCAACCTCTTGTCGGTCTTCTTCAAAAAGGTCGCCTCCACCGCCCTGGGCGCGCACCTCAAGGCCAAGTACATTGAGAAGCAGGTGGAAAAGGGCGAGAGTGTCTACCGCTTCCTCTGTAGCGGCACCTGCGGTCTGACCGCCAGCTACCTGGAAGACCTGATGCGTCCTCTGGCGGAAGGGGGCAAGGTCTACCAGCTCAAGATCCTGAGTTACTTCAGCTTCCTGCTGGAAAAGACCTGGAGCGAAGACGAGGTGGACAGCTACATCGATACCTGGCCGGAAAGCTGGGAACCGGAAGAGATATCCAAGATGGACAAGGTCAAACGCTTCCGCGGTCTGATCCTCAAGCAGGTGGAGGAACTTTGGGATGCCGTCACAGACGATGAAGTCAGGGACGGCATCATGGCGGTGGTCTATAGCGGTCACCCGGTCAAGCAGGATCTGCTGGCTACGGTGCGGACAAAACTGACGGAGGGAGAACTCTCCGAACAGGCGCTCGACAAGCTGGCCCGCATTCTGCACAGTTTTCTCAAGGCAGAACAGCAGGGAGCCCTGGCTCTGCAGGCCGCCAACCTGCTGTTGTTCCATGCCCCGGGTGAGCGGAACCATCTGGCAGCGCTACGCTATCTGCGTCAGTATCTGGTAAAGAGTTCGCTCAACAGCAGTGAACAGATGAGCCTTGCCACCGGCCTGCTGCAGTTTGGCGAGCATGCCGACGGTGCCGAGGAAAAGACACTGGCCTGGTTGCTGGTGTTTCTGCTTGACCCGGTTAAACTGGAAGAGGCGGAGCAGCATAAACGGGTGCTGGCAGAACTGCGGAGCATCATTGAACAGGAGGTGCTGGCCGGTGAGACCCGCGCCAGCATGATCTCGGCCCTGGGGCGTTTTGAACGCGAGGTGGCCAGTACCGATAAACTGAAAAAGGCAGCTGCCTATCTGTTGTTCAGGTTGCAGAACCCTGATGAAAAACCGACCTGGGACAAGCTGGAGAAACGCTGAGATACGAAGGGGGGGTGTTTATGCTGTCACAATTTGAAAACTTGGGAATCCGGGTCAAGCTGGTGGTGGCCTTTTTGATCGTTGCGGCGTTCTCGGCATCGCTGGGGGTTGTCAGCATCGTCAGTATCAGGAAGATGCAGAAGGCCGACACCTTCATGTACCAGGAGGTGGCAGTGCCGTTGGCTGACCTGCGTGACATCACCCAAGCCTTTCTGCTGAACCGGATCAGCACCCGCTCACTGATCGGCGCCGCTTCTCCTGATGAGCGTGAGGAGATCGCCGATGTGCTGAAGGACAGTCTGGCCGACATCGAGGCCAAGACCGCAGCCTACGGCAAACGGATGGACGGCAAGGAGGAAAAGGCCGCCTTTCTTGAATTTAAGTCCTCACTTGAAAGTTACATTCCGTTTTTAAAGCAGATGATCGACCTCTCGCTGGCCGGTAAGACGGCCGAGGCGCTTGAGGTGGCCCAGGGAGAGGCCTCGCGCCATGCCAATGCCATGTTGAAGGCCCTGGACAAGATGTCCGCCGTCAGCGTCAAGCATGCCAAGGATACTGCCGGGCAGAATGCGCGGCTGGCGCAGACCGCCCTGGTCTTTGCACTGGTGATGTCCGTTGCCGCGGTGCTGCTCGCCATCGCGATCGGCCTGTTCGTCTCCGGCAGGATCAGCAAACCGCTGCAGGAACTGCAGGATCGATTCCAGAAGGTGGCGGACGGCGATCTGACCGTGACCGTCAATGCCCATTGCTGTGATGAGATGGGGAACCTGGCACGATCGTTTGCCGGTATGGTGCAGCAACTGCGGGATCTGATCGCCCAGGTAACCACGACCTCGTCGACCGTGGCAATCGCCACCAGGGAACTGAACGGGACCTCGGAAGAGATCGCCTCCGGGGCCGAGGTTGCGGCTGCACAGACCATCAGCGTGGCTACGGCCAGCGAGGAGATGGCGGCCACCAGCCATGACATCGCCCATAGCTGCCAGATAGCCGTTGAAGGCGCGCAACGTGCCAACCAGACCGCTCAGGCCGGCGCCGATGTGGTGCGCCAGACCGTGGAGGGGATGCGGCGGATTGCCAACCGGGTGCAGGATACGGCCCGCACGGTCGATTCGCTGGGCTCCCGCTCCGATCAGATCGGCGCCATTGTGGCGACCATTGAGGATATTGCCGACCAGACCAACCTGCTGGCCTTGAATGCCGCCATTGAGGCGGCCCGGGCCGGTGAGATGGGCCGCGGCTTTGCCGTGGTGGCCGATGAGGTGCGCGCCCTGGCGGAGCGGACCACCAAGGCCACCCGCGAGATCGGTGAGATGATCAAGGCGATCCAGGCTGAAACCAAGAGTGCGGTGGGCGCCATGGATGAAGGGGTGCGTGAGGTGGAGGTCGGTACCCATGATGCTGAGCAGTCCGGGGCGGCCCTGGAACAGATCCTGATGGATATCGATGCGGTAACCGAGCAGGTGCGTCAGATCTCGGTTGCTGCCGAGGAACAGAGCGCCACCACCGGTGAGATTACCGACAACATCCATCGCATGACCCAGATTATTCAGGATACGGCACGGGGCTCCCATGAGACGGCCGCGGCGGCATCGAGTCTTTCCGGCATGGCAGAAGGGCTGCAGCGGGCGGTTTCTCGCTTCCGCCTGACCTGATCTTGTTTCCACTGTACGGAGTGCATAGCAAAAAACACGAAGGGCGGGGAAGCAGTTCCCCGCCCTCTTTTTATATCATCCTGCATGGGCTCGTTATGCTGTCGGTATCGGTGGGTTAGGGCGTTGATGCCGTGGGGTGTGCGGCCATGAAGATTGCCAGGTCATGTTCCGACAGCGGTTTGCTCAGGAAGTAGCCCTGCATCTCGTCGCACTCCCGGTCTTCCAGGAAGGCCAACTGCTCCTGGGTCTCAACACCTTCGGCGATCACTTTGAGTTTGAGCGAATGGGCCATGGCGATGATCGCCTCGGTGATGGCGGCGTCGTCCGGGTCGATCATGATGTCGTTGATGAAGGACTTGTCAATCTTCAGGCGGTCCAGCGGGAAATGCTTCAGGTAGGCCAGCGACGAGTAGCCGGTGCCGAAGTCGTCAATGGCCAGCATGAGCCCCATCTGTTTCAACAGCTGCAGTTTCTGCAGCGCCTGCTGCTCGTTCGATATCAGCAGGCTTTCAGTCAGCTCAAGTTCAAGGTACTCGGGCGAGAGGCCGCTGCCGTGCAGCGCCGATGCCACCATATCGACAAAGTCGGGCTCATTGAACTGACGGCCTGAAACGTTGACCGCCACCCGTAGGTTCAAGCCGCTGTCACGCTGCCAGGCTGCGCACTGCAGACAGGCGTTGCGCAGGACCCATTCACCCAACCTGATGATAAAGCCGTTCTCTTCGGACAACGGAATGAAGCGGTCCGGCGGGATCATGCCCAGTTCCGGGTGTCGCCAGCGCAACAACGCCTCGACCGCCACCACGGCCCCGGTCTTGAGTTCAAGCTGGGGTTGATACTGCAGGTAGAAGTCTCCGTTTGCCAAGCCCTGCGGCATACTGTTATCCAGGCGCAGCATTTCCGAGGCTTGGGCGTTCATCTCGGTGGCGTAGAAGCGGAAGCAGTTCTTGCCGCTGCGCTTGGCATCGTACATAGCCGTTTCGGCGTTACGCTGCAGGGTTTCCGGGGTGGTGCCGTCGGTGGGGCAGATGGCGATGCCGATACTGCCGGTCAGGGTGACCTGTTGACCGCCCGTGTTGAATGGGTCTGAGAGACTGGCCAGGATGCGGTAGGACATGGTAACCGCTTCGTGGCGGCTTTCCCTGCCGGGCAGGATAAAGGCGAAGACATCGCCGCCAAAGCGGCAGAGGGTGTCGTCGGGGTGCAGCAGTTTGCGCAGGCGCTCCGCGACCATCACCAGTAGATGGTCGCCGGTTTCATGGCCCAGGGTGTCGTTGATCAGTTTGAAACGGTCGATCCCGAAGAACAGCACCACGGTGATCTCATTTTCGTGACGGTCCTTCTGCGCCACGGCCAGAAACAAGCGGTCGGCAAAGAGGGAACGGTTGGGCAGGCCGGTCAGTAGATCGTGCAGCACCATGTGGGAGACCTGGTCGGCCAGTTGCTTGTGTTCGGTGATGTCGGTGCGGCAGCCGCGTCGGCCAAGGAAACGTCCCTGCTCGTCGAATATCTTGCGGCAGGTGTGACGCACCCAACGCACCGAGCCTGTCTTGGTGACAATCCTGAACTCGACCTCTTCATCGCTGCAAGCTCCGTTTGTGCCGTTATCGATCTCCATCTGCTGCAGCATGGCGCGATCGCCTGGGTGGATCATCTCCTCCATCAGGGTCGGTTGGGCGAACAACTCCTCACGGCTATAGCCGGTTACATCCTCGCAGGCCGGGGAAATAAACTCAAACCGGCCGTCAGGACGGCGCCAGTAGGTGAGATCACGGGTGAATTCCGTGACGATCCGGTAGCGTTGCTCGCTCTCCTGCAGTGCCTCGGTACGCTGGTCGATTTCCTGTACCATGGTATTGAAGGCAGTGGTCAGGTTGCCGATCTCGCCGTTGACCGGCAGGTGGATCAAGCGCTCCTGTCCTTGTTTTTCCGGCAGGCAGGAGAGGTGCTGGGCCAGTTGCGCCAGGGGGCGGGTCAGCAGGCGCATCATCAGCAGTACAACCGGAATGGCAACCAGCATGCCGAAGACGGTGACGCCGGCAAACCAGGCCCGTGCCGTGTAGATCGGCGCATAGGCCTCGGAGGTATGGTAGCTTGAGGCCACCAGCCAATCGACCATGCTGAGGCGTTTCAGGGTAGTGACGACATCCTGGTTGTCGACGCCGGTGTGACGCAGGGTGATTGGTTGAGGTGAGGTAAAGGCCTTGTCGATTGTTGCGACAAGGTCCGGGGCCGAGTCCTGCATGATGCGTTGCGGGTCAGGATGGAGTACCACGTTGTGCTTGCGGTTGATCAGACGTACGAAACCACTGGGGCTGACTTTTGCCTGTATGTGCCGCGTCAGGATGTTGGGCTTGAGCAGGCTGAAGCTGCCGACCATGACCATGGCAACCTTGTTGTCCTTGGCCATGATCGGCGCTGTAAAGATAATCTGCAGATCCCGGGGGCTGTTGCAGCAGGGCAGCGGGTCGCTGATCTGAGGGCGTCCTGTGGCAAAGGTGGCTTTTATCGCCTCTGTCTCCGTCAGATTGGTGCTGGGAAGATTGTGGTGGCGTGGGGTCATGGCCAGCACTCGGCCGGCCGGCTCCACCAGCATCAGGTGGTTGGTAAAGTAGCGGGTGATCAGGCCGGTACGGCTGTTCAGCCAGGCTTGGGCAGCCGTGGGGTTGTGCAGGGCCTGGGTGGGAATCGCCCTGCTGTTGTTGAGCAGCGCGTCCTGGGTGCCTTTCAGTTCGCCATCAATGCTGTCTGCCAGCAGGTTCAGCAGGGCAGTCTGTTGTGCGGTCAGGGTCTTTTCAAACTGATGTTCAAAGAAGCGGAGCGCGCCCAGTGCCGTCACCAGCATCAGAACCAGGATCACGCCGATGACCGCCAGGGTCATTCTGGCCCGTAATGACAGGTGCGGGAAGCGCATAGTGCCTTAGATACCGCCCATGCAGAGGTATTTGACTTCGACGAATTCCTCGATACCGT
>CAZUSH010000071.1:0-17475 GCA_964622705.1 uncultured Geobacter sp.
TTGAAGATCCTTAACGGAGGCCAGACCGCCTGGACAACCGAGGCGGCGGCATGGCCGGCAGCCTACGGCGTGACAGCAACGGTACCGACCGTCGCGGCCTCTACCTTCAGCGTCAAGAGCCTTTACAACGGCACAACTACCAGCAACTTCAACCTGCGCTACTCAATCGGTGAAATGATCAATCTTGTGGACAAGATCAATGCCGGCACCATTAGCACCGGCGCAACCGGTGTGGCCATCATGGATGAGCGTGGCGGCGTCAGCGTGACCGCCCATCCGTACATTGCCAATGCGGCTACCTACAACAACGGAACAACCACGGTCCTGGACAGCCATACGAACTATTACGGCACCGTGGCGGGCTCCTTCAAGGACACCGCTGCGTTGACCGCCAATCTGGCCAATTTCGGTGTAACCGCCGGCAAAAGCATGACCTACGTCTACTGTGCCAGCGGTATGCGCGCATCAACTGCGTTCTTTGTGCTGGACGGCATCCTGGGCTGGCCGGTCACGCTGTATGATGGTTCATGGGGGCAATGGAGCGGCTATACTTCGCTGTCCGCCACAGCCAACAAGGTGGCTACAGCCTGGCAAACGAACGTCAACACCTCTGCATCGGTGGCAGTGAACAGGACCGTCAATGCTGCTCTGTATGATACGGCCGGCACTGGCAACGTCAAACCGGCAACGCTGACCCTTGATCCAATTGCTAATGCCACATATTCAACCATTACCGATCCGCGTGCCAACCAGATGCTGAACGAGGACAAGGCCTACTTCACCAGCGGCGGTGGCACGACCACAACCGGTGGCGGCAGCAGTGGCACCGGTAGCGGCTGCTGACCCAGTCCTATCGATAGCCCATCAGGTGAATAGTCTATGACTCAGCACACATCAAAGGAGAAACTTTATATGACTAAAATCGGCAAAATAAGCGCTACAGCCGCCCTGATGCTGGGCTTGGCCGCACCAGCCATTGCCGGCCCCCAACTGACCTTCGGTGAGAACGACAAGGGCGTGCTGCAACTGGACTACAAAGGCCAGTTCCAGTTGAGCGTCCGTGACACCGGTTCCGGCGCCAACAACAACGATACCACCACCAACTTCAACTTCCGCCGCAACCGGCTGGCCCTGATGGGGGCCTATGGCGATATGTTCAGCCTGTATGTGCAGACTGAGTTTGCGGATCAGACCAGCCTCAATACGCTGGGTGTCAACAGCACCCCGACCGATCCCCAGTTCACCATGCTGGACGCTGTTTTCAGGTTCAAACTGCACAACGCCTTCCGGATCAATGCCGGTAAATACAAGTACAGCTTCACCCGTGAGAACCTGGAAGCCTGTGAAATGCCGCTGACGCTTGACCGTTCGCTCTTTATCACCGCGCCGTTGCTCGGCACGAACCCGACCCGCGATATGGGTGTCAGTCTCTGGGGCAACCTGTTCAACGACATGTTCCAGTACCGCTTTGACGTGATGGAGGGCCGCAAGGCCTCTACCGGTGACACCTCGCCCAAATCAAATTTCCGCTATGGCGGCCGGATGCATGTTAGCCTGCTTGATGCAGAGTCAGACTACGGCTACAAGGGGACCTACCTGGGCAAGAAGAAGGTACTGACCCTTGGCGCTGCCATGCAGTATGAGCCCGACGCCGTCTACAGTGACACGGTCAACAAAACCGGCAAAAAAGACTACTATGCCTGGACCCTGGACGGCTTCTTCGAATACCCGCTCAAGGATATCGGCACCGCGACCGTTTCCGGCGCCTATGCCAACTACAAGCTTGATCATGCCTATCTCGGGGCGAATCCGGATGCCCTCAGCTACGGCCTGAACGGTGAGAAAAACGGCTGGTACACCAAGGTCGGCTACATGCTGCCCAACCTGCCGCTGCAGCTCTTCGGCCGCTATGAGCAGTGGAAGTTTGCCCAGTTGAACGGCATTTACAACCAGAAGGTCGATTGGGCCGGTTTTGGCGCCAACTACTACATCTGGGGACAGAACCTGAAGGTTACGATGGAATACAACATGACCAAGTTTGACAAACAGGACACCGTCAACAATGTCCGCAGCAAAGACTTCAACACCTTCATCACGCAACTGCAGGTAATTTTCTAGCATGGCCCGCGAGAGCAGGGATGCACGCCCTGCTCTCGCCTTGTCCAGACCAGGGAGCACCCCATGAAACGCTTGACGCTTCTGTGCGCGCTGTGCGCAACACAGGCATTGTTGTCCAGTACCGTACTGGCAGATGAGATCGTGATTACGTACCGTTCCGGCAAGACCCAGACCATCAGGATCGAACCGGGCGGCGACCCGGTTGAGCAGATCAGTATCCGTAAGGGAGCCGAAGCCGCCCCCAAAACGGAGCTGAAGGCGACTGCTCCGGTACCGCCATCCTCGCCGCCGGTCGTGACACCACCAGCACAGCAGGCCGCCCCTTCTGCCGCAGGTAAGCAGACAGCACCGGAGCAACGGCAGGAAAAAGACGGGGTCAAGATCAGATGGGCAGCCCCGCAGGATGCCAACTACTAACATTCGTTGATCAAAGGAGTTTTCAAACTATGAAAAAAGCCATCATCACCCTTTTGTTGGCCGTTTTAAGCGCCGCAACGGCCTTTGCCGCCGAGGGCACAGTTGTCTCGGTCGGCAACGGAGCAGCGGTCGTAGACCTGGGCAGCGCTGCAAGCTTCAAGGTTGGCGCCAAAGTCAAACTGAACGGCAAGGCAGGCAAGGTCACGGCGGCGGAGGACGGTAAGCTGACGATTGAGGCCCCGAATGCGGCGGACCTGAAGGCAGGCGACACGGTCAAGGTCGACAAGGCTGCCGCAGCGCTGCAGGGCTGCTAACGGTCAGGAGGCCGAAGCTATGAACCGATTACGCACCATAACCCTGGCCGGCCTGATGCTGTTGACGGGCGTAGCCACCGCGCTGGCCTCCCCGGCCGGGATCGGCCGGGATCAGACCATTGCGGCGCAACCCAAGGCCAATTCGATTGCGGAACTGGCGGCGCGCTACGACTCCAGTTCCTGTGTCGGCTGCCATCAACAGGCCCATGACGAGTGGGCCAAATCGCTGCACGCCCGTTCCATCTTCGGCACCGGCCGCACGGCGGCGACCTTCAAGACCGCCATCGTCAACGGCGCCATGGAGTGGCCCGCCTCCGGGGTCAAGGGGTTCAAGGACGTCAAGGTGGAACACCTGATGGGCTGCGCCAAGTGCCACCTGCCGCAACTTTCCGAGGCGACCGACCAGGTGGCGCAGGAGATTGTCACCACCATCAACACCTGGCAGGATGCCCTGCGCAAGGAGGATGAGGCAACGGCCGGCAAGGCAGAAAAAACGTTGTCATCGCTCAACATCAACTGCCTGGTCTGCCACAACCGCAACGCCATTACCCACAAGTGGTCGGAAGGGTATCCCAAAAAGGATACGGTCTATGGCAGTAAAGCCGGCGACCACATGGATGCGAAGTTCACCAAGCTGGCCAAGGGCCAGATCATGTCGGAATCGATCCTGTGCGGTCAGTGCCACGGCCAGGGCCCCAACTTCGACCAGGAAAACCCCACCCAGTGCGCAACCCTGTACGGCAGTTACCTGTTTGCCTATGTGCCGGAAGGAGGGCACAAAACCTGTCAGGAATGCCATATGCGCGAGAGCAAGCTGGGGCACAACATGCAGTCCTACCGCTCCAAGGCCATGGCTGAAAAGGCCGTTGAGATGCATGTTGAGACCAACGCCGTCTACTGGCGTGACAACACCACCATTAAACCCAAGGCTGCCGTACGGATCGAGCTGACCAACCGGGCCGGTCACGGCATCCCGGACGGCTGACCGACTCCCAACCGACTGGTTCTGTCGGTACAAGCGAAGGACAAGGCAGGTAAAAAAGTCTTCAGTGCAGAACGGATCTTCATGCCGATCCCGCAACAAATGGGCCGCGGCGACCGGATGGGACGGGGACCTTATGAAAAGAGTGGTATGCTGGAGGACACCAGCCTGCCGCCGCTACGGACGGTGACCACCACCCACGATATCTTCTTCCCGGTTAAGGTCGAGGAGAAGGATGGCAAGAAGATAAGCACCATCACCAGCGACACCCTGGATCTTGAGGTCAAGCTCTGGTACCTGCCGTTCGGCACCATGGACGACGACCCATTCCTCTGGAAAGAGTTTAAAAAGACCGTCAAGATCAGCACGACCGGAAAGTAGGTAGTACCAGGCAAGACAGTACCGGGATAGATCCCCTATCCCTCCTTCATGTGGTGCCGGCGGGTCAAACCGCCGGCTTTTTTTTCGAACCGCCGCTTCTGTTTACTGGCAAGAGGAGCGGCACACTGGTATGCTTGCACGCTATGGTTCTACCCCGGTTCCTGATCATCTGCACCGTCACCCTGCTCTGCCTGGCAGCCTGCTCGCGTCAACCCGCGCCACAGGAGGGCTGCCTGACCTGCCACCGGGGAATCGAACAGACCTCATCCAGCCACCAGGGCTGCGTCTCCTGCCACGGCGGCAATCCCGCGGCCCGCACCAAAAACGAAGCCCACAGCGGTATCTACGGCCTTGCCAACCGCTCCTACCCCGGCCGCTGGGAGATGGGCTGCGGTAGCTGCCATCGCCAGCAGCTGGAGCGGATGCAGAGCAGCCAGATGTATACCGCCGGCGGCATGATTGCCCAGATCCAGGCCACCTGGGAGGGAGAGCAGCCGGGAATCCGTTACGGCAGTCAGACTGCAGCGCAGTATGATGCAGCCGGTAAGCCGCTCAATCAGCAGGAGGTTGCCGGTTTGGATAACCTCTCGGGTGAGTTGTATCGCAAGTTCTGCGCCCGCTGCCATGTTGCCCGGCAGCAGGACCCGGCAAACGGCGCCGGCAATCCGGCCGGTTGCGCTGCCTGCCATTTCCCCTACGGCAAGCAGGGGCTTTACCGCGGCGGTGACGCCACCATGCTCGGCAAGGCGCCCCACGGCGATACGCACCGGATGCATACCCTCCCTTCCCTGCAATCCTGTGCCCAGTGCCACCACCGCAGCGGCAGGACCGCCCTTTCCTACCAAGGGCTGATGGACGGCAACAACGGCTTTGTGCCGACCAGGGATGGCCGGCCCGGCCCGGTTGCGGGAAGCGACCAGCGCACCTTCACCCATATTGCGCCGGACGTACACTATCTGGCCGGCATGGACTGCATTGACTGTCATACCTCGCGCGAAACCATGGGGGACGGTTATACCTATGCCAATATGCACGGCCAGCGGGAGGTGACCTGCGAAGACTGCCATGGCTCGTACAAAAGCCCGCCCCGTTACCGCCCCATCCTGCGGGAGCACGAAGACCCGGTGCGGGAATCCCGTGCCTATCCGCTGCGGATGCGCCCCGGCAACGAGATGATCCTGACCTCGAAGGGCCGGCCGTTTTCCAATGTGCTGCACCTTGACGGCAATGTGCTGGTTCAGCTGAAGCAGAGCGGCAAACTGCTGCGCGCCAAGGTCATCACCGCTACCGCTGAACATGCGGTGGCCGGTCACGGCCGCCTCAGTTGCACCGCCTGCCACTCCCGCACGGTGGTGCAATGTTACGGCTGCCATACCCAGTACGACAAACAGGGCAGCCAGATCGACTTCATCAAAGGCCGGGAAACCAAAGGGCAGTTCAGCGAAACCGAGGATTACCGCACCCTGTATCCGTTCCCGCTGGCACTGAACCAGCAAGGCCGCATTGCGCCGGTGACGCCCGGCTGCCAGACCTTTGTCACGCTGCTCGACGAACAGGGGCGGCCCGCGCAACGCGAGGCAATCATGCGCTATAAAGGCAAACGGCAGTTGCGCTTTGCCTCATTCTACGGCCACAACACCGGCAAGAAGGCGGTGGGCTGCAGTGAATGCCATGCCAACCCGGCCTTTCTCGGCTTCGGCCAGCATATCGTGACCGGACACAGCATCCAGGGGACCCTGCTCTGCGAACTCTCGGACGAGAAACCGCTGGATGGCTTTCTCACGATGGAGCACGGCAAGGTGCGGGCCTATTCCGCCATCACCCGTCAGGGCGCGCGCCCGTTGCAACAACAGGAAGTGCGCCGCATCCTGGCCGTGAACAGCTGTCTGGTCTGTCACAACTCGGCTAAGGACCCTATTTACCGCACAAGGATCAACTACCATGCCCTGGATGATTCGCTTCATCGTCGCCTGCTGGTGCCTCGCTAGCCCGCTATCGGTCAGTGCCGCCGACCAGTGCCGTCTCTGCCACGGGCCAAGCCGGACACTGAGCGGGGTGCACCGGGCGCTTGCCTGTGTGGCCTGCCACCGGGCCAACGGCACCGTGCTGGAGCAACCGGCCAGCCGCACGAACGGTTCTGCCGGGTGTGTGCAGTGTCACCGGGGCTACCAGCGGATGTATGCGCATGCCATGGGCAGCCGCAGCAAGGAGCGGGCCTTTATCGCCCGCAGCTTTGGCCGCATGGACCGCTCGTTCGAGCAGAAAAACTGCAGCGGCTGCCACCTGCAGGGCTGCACGGACTGCCACGGCAGCGGCCACGCCATCGGGCGTCCGGCAGCGGCTGCCTGCAGCCGCTGCCACAAAGGGTATTTCGTTGGCTGGGACTATTTCGGCCGGGCACCGCGCGAGGAGCATGAACGCTATCAGCGTGGCCCGCAACAGCAGGGGGAGAGCTATCTTCGCATGCTGCCCGATGTGCATTACCTTCGCGGCATGACCTGCAACGACTGCCACAGCATGCAAAGCCTGATACGGGGGGAACCTGCTGCCAAGGGCTGCAGCGACTGTCACCGTCCAAGCCCCAAGGTGCTTGAACACCGGATCGCGGCCCATCTGCAGAAGCTGACATGCACGGCCTGCCACGCGGCCTGGGCTGCCCAGGAATACGGCACCTTTTATCTGCAATTCGAGTCCGGCCAGGTCGAGGCGCCCTTTACCGCCCTGCACCGCACGGGCAACGGCTATGCCAAGAGCGTCTACCTGAGACGCCAGGACCTCCCGCCCCTGGGACTGAACAGCCAGGGCAAACTTGCCCCGATCCGGCCACAGTTTATCGCATACTACACCCGGTTGGCGCAGAACGGCACGGCCCGGGTCGAAAACCGTCTGCTTGCTGCCGAATGGCACGCCTTTACGCCGCACACCATCCAGCGGGGCAGCGCCCTGTGCGACGCCTGCCACGACAACCCGCGCCGGTTTTTACGGGAGCGCCCCCAGGATCGGATCTACGACCTGACCAAGGACGGTATGACGCTGGCCTCTTTCTGGGATAGGCAGGGACAAACCATCATAAACGGCAGTTTTCTGGATGAGGCGGCCTACCGGCGCCTGACAAGCCGAACCGCCGACTACACGAGGTACTACGTCGAAAAATGGAAAAACTTCGTTCCACCCGTCGCGGCTTCCTCACGGCGCTGATCGCGCTCCCGGCACTATTGGCCGGATTATGGCGCTTTTTGACCCCCAAAGCGGTCCAGAAGCCGGTGCTGCTGAGTATTGCCGCCGCTGACCTGCCCTTTGGTGCGGCCCTGGTGTTCCGCCAGCAGCGGATCGCCGTGCTGCGGGACGACGGTGGTGTTATCGCGCTCAGCCTGGTCTGCACCCACCTTGGCTGTACGGTCAGTGTGGTGCCGGACGGAATGGTCTGCCCCTGCCATGGCAGCCGCTTTGACCAGAACGGCCGGGTACTGACCGGCCCGGCGCAGCGCCCCTTGCAGCGCCTCACGGTTGAACAGGTCGCCGACCGGATCGTGGTGCGGGGCTGACAGGAGAAACGCGTGTTCAAAGAGTTCCTCAAACATCTCTTTCCCCGGGTGGTCCTGCAGCAGAACCTGCGCCTGAGCTATACCTTCTGCCTGGGGGGGCTGGCCTTCACGGCGCTGCTTGCCCTGGCCTGTTCCGGATTTTTGCTGCTGTTTTACTACCGTCCGGCCGCCACCGAGGCCTACGCCTCCATCCTCTTCCTGGAGGAGTCGGTCTATGGCGGCAGCTACCTGCGCAGCCTGCACCGGCTGGCCTCCCACTGTTTTCTGATCCTGATCGTCCTGCACACCCTGCGGGTTGTCCTGACCGGCGCCTTTGCGCCACCACGCCAGCGCAACTGGCTGATCGGCGTCATCCTGCTGGGGCTGGCGGTCTGCGAGGCCTATACCGGCTATCTGCTGCCGCTGGATCAACTGGCATTCTGGGCCACCCAGACCGGTATGACCCTGCTGGAGGCGTTGCCGCTCGGACCACTGCTGAAGACCATCCTGGTGCCGGATCAGGTGGGCGGCCCCCTTTCGTTGACCCGCTTTTATGTCCTGCATATCGTGGTGCTGCCGTTTCTGACCATGGGACTTTGTCTGCTGCACTTCTACCTGGTGCGCAAACAGAAAGGGGTGCTGCCCTACCTATGAAGAAGACCTACCTGAAAAGCTCGCCCCATTTCTTCCGCCTGATCCGGCGCGCCTTCTGGGGCGCCCTGCTGCTGTTGCTGGTGGCGGCGTTGCTGGTACCGGCGCCGCTGCAGCAACCGGCCTCACCGGCAATCGTGCCGAATCCGGCTAAATCAGCCTGGTTCCTGCTCTGGATTCAGGAACTGGTCAGCTACGGGGTCTGGCTGGTCTATCCGCTGCTGCTGGTCGGCCTGCTCTTCACACTGCTGCCGTGGCTGCAACGACGTGCGGCCGAGCATGCCGCCTGGTTCGGACCGCAGCACCGCCTTGCTGCCGGAGTGGTGCTGGCACTGTTTGTGGTAATCGGTGTGCTGACGCTGGTTGGATTCTACTGCCGGGGAGAAAATTGGGCCTTTATCACGCCATTCTGACCATCCTGCTGCTGCTCGTCGCCTGTCAGCCCGCAGCGGCCGCCAGCCGTTGCCTGGGCTGCCATCAGCCGCACTATGCCGCGCAGGGGGGGTGCCGTTCCTGCCATCTGGGCAATGAGCGCACCAGCCGCAAGGCGCTGGCCCATACCGGCCTGGTCAGGAGCGCCTATGCCGCGTTTGCCCTGCCGCACGCACCACAGGTGCAGGCCGGCGCCCGGCTGGCGGAACGGCTCGGCTGCCGGCGGTGCCATCTGCTGCACGGCACCGGCAACCGCCTGGCCACCAATCTGGACAGCCTCTACCGTCAGGGTGTCCCTGACGCCATCAGGACGGCGCTGACAGAACCGGCCCGCTCTATGCCGGACTTCCAGCTCTCGCCGCGGGATGGCGACGATCTGGTCACCTTCATCCTGGCCGGCGGCCTGCAACAATCGCCCCTTGCCCAGTCCCCCCCGCAGCTGGTGCATTTCAACCGCCAGACCGCGACGCCCCAACAGGCGGTGTTTGTGCGCCACTGCGGCGGCTGCCACCGCCTGCTTTCTGAACGGGACGGCGGCATGGGCAGCGGCATCGCCGGTCCGAATCTCTCTGGCCTGTTCAGCCGGTTCTATCCCGGCAAAACGGCCTGGGATGAGACCAGACTGCGCCAATGGCTGCAGAATCCGCGCCGGACAAACCCGGCCACCCTGATGCGGCCGGTCCCCCTGCAACCACAGGAATGGCAGCAACTCATCGCAACCTTGCGCACTCCCTAGCCTCAGGGTTTGTCACTTCCTGTTTGTTTCATCAAGCACCTGCTTGATCTCACTAGCGCATCACCTGCCCCGCGGGCTCAGTTCCCTGCAGCGCCCAATGGTACAGGCCCCGGTCATGCGGCGAATATCGTCCAGGGTCCGGGCCCCGTCTCTGACCGCCTGCCGGATCGCGCCGGCCGTCACCTTGCTGCAGAAGCAGACCATCGTATCATCCGTCATGGCAACTCCTTAAAATTATCGTACAAACCCCAGGCAGCCAGGCGGACCGGCTCAGTGGTCGTGGTGGGTATGACCGGCTTGGTGGTGACGTTGCCTATGCGGCAGGGCCTTGATCAACGGGCCCCCGTTGCAACCACTGCACTCCAGCTGGATGGTGGTATGGGTGATGTGGAAGTCATGCGCAAGCAGATGTTCGATCCGATGCAGCAGCCCCTGACGCTCGCCGTCAAAGTCCATGGCCACGTCCACATGGACCGACAGGGCCGTAATATGGGAACAGACCGACCAGACATTGAGGTGATGGATGTTCTGCACCCCCTCAACCGCCCGGATCGCGTCGGCAACCGCCCCCAGATCGAGGCCGCGGGGGGTCCCTTCCATCAGGATATGTACCGATTCCCGCACCACTCGCCCGGCCCCGCCCAGGATCAACAGGCCGATCCCGGCCGAGATCAGGGCATCCAGCAGATACCAGCCGGTGAAGTGGATGATGATCGCGCCGATGATCACCCCCACCGAGGCGGCGGCATCGCCCAGCACATGCAAAAAGGCGCTTTTTACATTGAGGTCGTCGTGGCTGTGGCTGTGCAGGGTCTTGGCGGCCAGCAGGTTCATCAGCAAGCCGAGCACGGCGATCACCAGCATGACCTCGCTTTTCACCGGCTGCGGCACGCTGAAACGCCCCCATGCCTCGTACAAAATGCCGATTCCCATTAGAAAGACGCTCAGGCCGTTGATAAAGGAGGCGAACACCTCCGAACGGTGCAGCCCGAAGGTATGGCGTTCCGAGGTGGGCAAGGCTGCCAGTTGCACCGCCCCCAGTGACAGCAGCAGGGCAAACAGGTCCAGAAAGACGTGGGCCGCGTCGGAGAGCAGTGCCAGCGAGTTTGTCCAGAACCCGCCCACCACCTCGGCCACCAGGGTAACGGCCGTCAGGACGATGGCGATCTTGAACTTGCCGGACAGATGCGCGTCAAGGCTGCTCATGCCGGTTTTTCTCCCGTTGAACCGCACGAGCAGCTGCAACAACATTGCAGCCCCTTGGCCTTGTCAAAGGCTTCCCGCCCCTCCCGCAACGCCAGCCAGGCGATAAAGAGGGCGCCAAGCGCATCGAGCCAGCCCAAGCCGGTCAGCTCGTAGCCGGCGCTTGCCGCCAGCAGCACCACCGAGAGGTAGAGACAGGCCCGGGAGCAGGCTGCATCAGCCAGGATGGCCTGGGAATTGAGCGCACGCCCCACCTTGGTCTTGAAGTGAATCAAAAGCCACATGAAGGAGATCGAGACGAGGGCAATGATCACGCCCCACAGGGTTGTCCGGGGATGGTGATCGGCACTGAGGCCGATCACCGCGCTTACCAGCAGGCCAATGCTTAGCAGGTAAAAGGCCGCGCCGGTGATCCGCAGCGCCCGGCGCTCAAACTGATCCCGCTCTTCCGGGCCGTGCTGCCTGATCCTGCGCAGCATGTGCCAGACACCGACCGCAGAGATCACCTCGATAAAGGAGTCCACCCCGAAGCCGAACAGCGCAAGGGTCTCATCGGCAGCACCGAACCAGACCGAGGCAAGCCCTTCGGCAATGTTGTAGAGGATGGTAAAGAGCGCCAACTGCTGGGCACGCCGGTACAACGGCTCAGCCGGGATTACATGCATTTCAGATCCAAGTTGCATCGCCTCGTTCTTGTGTCTGTGTCAGTTACAACAGCAGGTCGGCGTCCGGTCTGCCGGTATAGTAGCCCTGGACCAGGTCGATCCCCAGCGACCGAACCGCCGCCAGGATCTCTTCGCTCTCGATATATTCGGCAATGGTCTGAATACCGAACTCCTTGGCCAACACCGCCAGGGTCTTGACGAAGGCCATATCCTTGTGGTCATGCAGCATGTTACGCACAAAGACCCCTTCGATCTTGACGAAATCGATCGGCAGTCTGCGGATATACTGGAAGGAGGAGTATCCTGAGCCGAAGTCGTCGATGGCGAACTTGAACCCTTCCAGCTTCAGATCCTGGACGAACTGTTCCAACAGGGTCATATTCTTGACGGTCTCCCGCTCGGTAATCTCGAACACGATCTTGTCATGGGCGATTCGGTACTGGTTGGTCAGCTTGATCACCGAGGGGACGAACTCCTTCACGATCAACGACTTGGGTGAAAGGTTGATGAATAGGTAGCCGTCGTAGCCTGCTGCCTGCGCCTTGATAAAGACCTTTTCCATCAGGATACCGTCAAGACGGCTGACCACCCCCAGTTTTTCGGCAATCTCGATGAATTCCGCCGCTGCGATAATCTCACCGGCCACCTCGACACGGCAGAGCACCTCGTGGCACAAGACCTTGCCGTCGGCGGCGGTCACGATCGGCTGGAAGTACGGGATCACCCGTTTGTCCTCCAGTGCCTGCAACAAGGCCCGCGACATCTCGCTGCTCTTCTGGAATATCTCCACCACATCGTCGTTGGTTGGCACCACGATGCAGTTTTTGCCCATCCCCTTGGCCTTGTAGGTCATGTTGTCCGCAAACAGGAACAGGTCCTTGGCGGTCTTGGCATGATCCGGACAGACGGCAAAGCCGATCGAGGCGGTGCCCCGGATCCTGGTGCCGTCAGCAGTCACCAGCGCCATGGCCTCCATGGCCTCCCTGATCCGGTTTGCCACCATGTAGACCTGCTCCTGGTCGGCATCGGGCAGCACGATGGCAAACTCATCCCCGCCGTAGCGCGCCAGGATATCCCCCAGGCGCAGGCAGTTGTGGATCGTGTCGGCGATCTGCACCAGGTATTTGTCACCCACCAGGTGGCCATAGGTATCGTTGATATGCTTGAAGTTATCCAGGTCGATCACCAGCACCCCGAAACTCTGGCCATGGCGCTCGGCACGGCCGATCTCGTACCCCAGCAGTTCCCAGAAGACCCGCTGGTTGAACAGGTTGGTAAGCGGATCACGGGTGGCGTAGTATTCCAGATCCTTGGTGTATTTATAGATTGCCTTGATGGAGCCCACCACGTTCAGCAAGGTGGTCAGGATGCTGTTGATCACCAGCGAACGGACCGGATCGGCCATGATCTGGGACTGAACCCCGATCCCCACCACCCCACCGATCTGCGGCATATCAAGGTAGAGCGACTTGCTTTCAAGTTCGATCTCATGACGGTCAAGGTCCAGCATGGCCAAGGCTTCATTGGTAATATTATGAATGATCTGCACGACCGACTCGGGACCATGGTACAGTTTTTCACTACGGACCTGCTGCTGGATGATCTCCTCCATGATCGCGCGGGTGGCAACGGAAGGGGGGGCAGACCAAAACAGCTCAATATCGTAGGACTCATCCTCAACCTGAAAGATGCAGAACAAGGCGTAGGCCGGCATGACCTTGTTGACCTCGTCCAGCAGGTAGCTGACCCGTTCCTTCCAATCACGGATCGCCTCCGAGGTGATGATGAAGCGTTCCAGCACCTTGATCTCGAATTCCAGCATCTCCCGGCCGACGGCTACGTCACGCACCCGGGAAACCAGGGCGCCGAACTCACCGAAGATATCCTCCAGCTCGCCGAACTTGAGCGTCTCCCCCTCTGATTCCAGCTGCTGTCCCAGCTGGGTGAGATCCGACACGGTGGTGACCGAATGAACCTTGCGGTTCAGTTTTGAGACGGCATCGCCGAGATGGCGATTCACAAAACGTGAAACCAGTAATGCCATCAGCACCGGCAACGGCAGCAGCAAGAAAAAGCTGGCCAGCACCCGATTCAGAAGCGCATCACGCTGCTTGCCGAAATCCTCATCGATACTCAGAATTCCCAGCAAATCGCCCTGCTTTGCTGCTGGATGGCATTTAAGACAACTGAGTTGGGCTTTAATAGGAAAGGCATGCTCAAAGGCATGCAGGGTTTGCAGGTGGGCCGGATTACCGCTTTGCAGAGTCTCGATTACAGCAGCCTGCTTCACCGGTATGACACTACCCGGCTTTTGTATCGAAACCAGGCGGATCGTCAATTGCGGAAATAGCTGACGATACTCCAACAGCTTATTCTCAATATTGCAGCGGTCTCCCCCCCGCTCCATCACCTGCGACATGGAGTGCAGGATATGGCCGGAGACGGTCACCGATTCTTGCACTGTCGTCTCATGAGCCTGCTTGACAAACAGCCAGGAAACCACCACCAGCACAGCGGCAAAGGTCACCGCAGACACGATCATGGTTGCCGAGAAGATGAAACGCTTTAACGTTGTGGAGGTGAATGCAATGAATTTTCTCAACAGAAACATCTCAAACCTCGCACCGGGATTAGTGGGGATTCAACCTCATTGAGGGTATGGCACAATCTGTACGGCCCTCAGCTACGGCTCCGGCAGGCCGCTATCAGTTCCCGCGCCTCCGGATAGCGCATCTTTTCAAGACGGGAAAATATCAGCTCACCATCGACAAAGACCGCCAGTTCACTCTGGGTGGGTCCCCGTTCTGTCTGTACCGCAACGTCGTCCAGATTTTTTTCCAGTTCTGCGGCAAGACTTGCCGCCAAAGGCTGTTGGCCTCACGAAGCACAATACTGGATTAGAACATTCATCGCAATACCCCTGTTTTAATGAAACAATCTTTGGCATAACGGGTGAGCAGGACCTGCCCCACAGGATGACATTGTACCCGCAATCCGCTTGTTCGCAATAAAAACATCCGTACAATGCGCTTTAATGGTGGGATTTCAGCCATTACAGCCTTATTCCGCCCCCCTTCCTTGAAGTAAGCCCGTCAAATACCCCAAAATCCAAACGCAACAGCAGATCAAAGTTGTTTGTGGACAAGCTCCAAGAGGATTGTCAAGCAGGATGATTGAACAGCGGTCTTATCGCCGTTGAAGCCTAAAAGGGAGAGAATTGATAGACTACTTAGCGCATTTTGGGAGAATACAACTAACAGCTGATTAAAACCGGAATTGCTCCGGTTCCAGACCATGACGGTTCAGTTTGTCATACAGGGTCTTCTTCGGCAGTTGCAACAGCTCTGCCGCCTCCGCCACACTGCCTTTGGTGCTTTTCAGCGCGTCCCGGATCAGGCCGCGCTCATAGAGTTCTACCTTTGCCACCAGCGAGCTGGTCACCATCCTGGACGGTTCCAGGCTGTCACCAACCCCAAGACAGAGCCGTTCCGCCACGGCCTTCAGCTCACGCACATTGCCCGGCCAGTCATGTTGCTGCCACCGGAGCAGGTCCTGTTCATTCCAACTGACCGGCTCCCGCTTGAAACGGGCGCAGGCCTGGGAGATGAAGTAGGCCATCAGCGGCGCAATATCGCCGGGGCGCTGTCTGAGGGGTGGCAGTTCGATCGTGACGACATTCAGGCGGTAATACAGGTCGGCGCGGAAACCGCCTTGCTCAGACAGACGTTGCAGGTCAACCTTGCTTGCCGCCACAATCCGGCAATCAACCGGGATGGACTTGTTGCTGCCCAGCCGCTCTACACAACGGTCCTGCAGCACCCGCAGCAGTTTGACCTGCAGTTGCAGCGGCATCGATTCGATCTCATCCAGAAAAAGTGTGCCGCCATGGGCATACTCGATCTTGCCGATCCGCTTCTGGGTCGCCCCGGTAAAGGCGCCTGATTCGTGTCCGAACATCTCGCTCTCAAAGATCGTTTCCGGCAAAGCACCGCAATTCAGCGCCACAAACGGCCCTTTACGGCCACTCAGGGCATGGATCGCATGGGCCACCACCTCTTTGCCGCTGCCTGTTTCTCCCAGAATCAGCAGGTCCACATCAGTGGGAGCCAGGGCAGCGATGGAGCGTCGCACCCGCTGGATACCGTCCGAATGCCCGATCAACGGCATTGCGCCGCTGTCGGCCAGATCCTCATGCAGTCGGCGCAGTTCAAGGATCAGGTGCCGTTTTTCCAGCGCCCTCCGAATCACATCCAGCAAGCGTTCCGAGTGAAACGGCTTCTCTATGAAATCATAGGCATTCTGCCGCATGGCCTGGACCGCCATGGTCACATCACCATGCCCGGTAATCAGGATGACCGGAATATCCCGGTCATAGTTTTGCATTACATCCAGCAGTTCCATGCCGGAGATACCGGGCAGCTTGACATCACTGATCACGATGCCGGGCGGGAAATCCTCCATGGCCTGCAAGGCTGCTTCCGCGCTGATGAAGGAACGAACGACCATGTCCGCCAACTGAATGGTCTGCTCACAGCCCCGCCGAACCGCCTCATCGTCCTCAATCAGGTAGATCGGCAGATCATGTCGGCAATTGTTACGGTTGTCCATTACCAACCCCTTCCAGCACAATAGTAAACGTGGCGCCGCCTGCTTCGGAGTTTCCGGCTGTAAGTCTACCACCAAGCTCGGTGATAATCATGTGGGATATGGCCAGGCCCAGCCCCACCCCCTGGCCAACCGGTTTGGTGGTGACAAACGACTCAAACAGGTGCGGAAAGATCTCCTCGGCAATGCCCGGACCGTTGTCCTGAATCTGGATCAGTACCTCTGTCTGCTGCTGCAGAACCGTCACCGTTACCCGCTTGTCCGGCTGCTCACTGACCGCATCCAGGGCATTGCGCAACAGATTGACCAGCACCTGCTCAAGCCGGACTACATCGGCCCAGACCTGCAGGGTCTCGGCAAACGGCTGCACGTCAACAACCGCATGCAGATGACGGCGTTGCGACTCCACCAGCATAACTGCATGATTGACTGCGGTGACAATGCTGACCCGCTGTTTTTCGGCAGGGGTCTTCCGGGAGAATGTCTTGATTTCCGATACAATCGCAGAAATCCGATCGGTCATACGGCTGACCACGCCGAGATTTTCCAACGCCTCCGGCACGCGCCCCTTTTCAAGAAAACTGACGGCATTATCGGTAAAGGTGTGCATGGCGGTCAGCGGCTGGCTGATTTCATGGCTGATCCCGGCCGCCATCTGTCCCAATACCGCCAGCTTTCCGGCCTGAACCGCATTATCCCGTGACTCGCGCAGGATCTTTTCCGTGGTCTTCAGCTCCTCAATCTTCTCCAGGAGTGAACTATTGGTTTCGGTCAGTTCAGCGGTACGTTCGGTGATTTTCTGTTCAAGCTCCTGGTGGGCCTTGCGCAGGGCCGCCTCTGCCATGCGGCGTTCCTTGTAGCGTCTGGTGGAAAGTTGAAAAAAGACGGCCAGCAGGGCGCCGGCCAGGGCAATGATGGTGAAGGTACGCTGAATGGTCTTTGAAAACTGCTGATTCGCCAGCTCAAAGCGAAGATCGGCATTTTGGATAATGGCTCTGAAGCTTGCCCGCGACTTCATGGCCAACGGCGTGGCCTCCTTTTTGTACGCTGCAAAAGCCCGGTTACGTTGTGTGGGAGGGATCGTTTTGATTCGCTCCATCCGCTGGATACAGTTATCAACAAAGGCCATGGTGTCGTGTCTGGCCTGTTCAACCAGTTTGCGGTCACCGGCATCATGGGCGGCCCGGTTAAGCGCCTCAAAGGAGTTGTCAATGTCGGCGGCAGTCTCCTCAAGCTCCTCCCTATCCTCTTCAAAATCAGCCCCCAGCATGATGTCGCGAGTCAGGCGGGAAACGTAGTTGACATCACGAGCAATCTTGCCGGTTTCCAGTTTGGTGCTTATCTCATGGTGCTGAAGCGATTCAAAGGCAGCGTTCAGGCTATAAACACCCCAGCCGGCAACAACAGCCGCCAGCGCCGCAAAGGTGACGGTCACCCCGCTGAAAAA
>CAZUSH010000072.1:0-9356 GCA_964622705.1 uncultured Geobacter sp.
GGAGCGCTATGTCCAGGATTATGTCTGGGAGATGCAGGTGGGGCAACAGGAACTGGTGAGACAGAATATGCAGGAGAAGCTGGCCTATGCCCGCGGCTATACCCGCGATCTGCTGAAGAAGATCTGGCCCTATGTGGTGGCAGGGGTCGGGATAGGGGCCTTTATCCACGGTTATGTGCCGCAGGATTTCCTGGCCAGGTGGGCCGGTCGGGACAACCCCTTTGCAGTGCCGGTGGCCGTGGCCCTGGGGGTGCCGCTCTACAGTAACGCCGCCGGGGT
This sequence comes from uncultured Geobacter sp., assembly GCA_964622705.1. Taxonomy (GTDB): domain Bacteria; phylum Desulfobacterota; class Desulfuromonadia; order Geobacterales; family Pseudopelobacteraceae; genus Trichlorobacter. The sequence goes on from CAZUSH010000072.1 coordinate 280, forward strand.
GATCCCGATCGTGTCGGCCCTGACCGCCAAGGGGATGGCAATCGGTACGGTGCTGGCCTTTATGATGGCGGTCACCGCGCTGTCGCTGCCCGAGGCGGTCATCCTCAGCAATGTGCTGAAGCGGCGCTTGCTGCTGACCTTTTTTGGCATTGTTGCCGTAGCAATTGTGTGTGTTGGCTATGTGTTCAACCTGATACTGTAAAGGAGCGAGTACCATGAAACTTGAAGTGCTGGGCACCGGTTGTGCCAAATGCAAGAGCCTGTATGAAAACGTACAGCAGGCGGTGGAGCTTTCCGGTAAGGCAGCGGAGGTGGTCAAGGTGGAGGATATCCCCTCCATTATGAAATACGGCGTAATGAGCACGCCGGCCCTGGTCAAGGATGGTACGGTGCTGTTTGCGGGCAGGCTGGTCTCAGCCGAGGATATTGCGGGGATGCTCTGATCAGGCAGACACACTGTCTGCTGAGAAAAGGTTGCCCAAGTAGTCAAGGTCGTGGCATATCTGCCGGTAACGTTTGCCTGAGCAATTGCCTGATCGGCCAGGTCAGTCCTTTGCAGGGGATGTCGCCAGGGATTTCTGTGAAGATGCGCGGCTTGCGCCGGCAGGAAAGAGGTGATGTGTGGATACCTTTAAATGCAGTGCCGAAATCCTGAAGGCGATTGCCCAGCCGACCCGCTTGAAGATCATTGAACTTTTGCGCGATGGTGAACGCTGCGTTTGCGAGATCTTTCCCGCAATTGGCCATGAGCAGTCAAATACCTCGCGGCATCTGCAGATGATGCTGAAGGCCGGGGTGCTTAACCAGCGCAAGGATGGCCTGAAGATCTATTACTCTGTACGGCATGCCGAGGTGCTTGAGATGGTGCGTCTGGCAGAGCAGGTGGCGGCCCATGAGGCCAGGGAGCGGGCGGCCTTGTTTGCGGCGTAATCCTGTTGTCGACAACAGAGGAGAATAACCACAAAAAAGCCCCGCCGGAGCGGGGCTGGTAAGACGGGTTTACGGTGCTGCTACTTCTTCTTGGCCTTGACCTTGATGTCTTTCAGGTCCTTGCCGGCAGAGAACTTGGCCGAGGTCTTGGCAGCAATCTTGATCTCTTTGCCGGTTTGCGGGTTGCGGCCGGTGCGGGCCTTGCGGGTGACCGTGCTGAAGGTGCCGAAACCGATCAAGGTCACCTTGTCACCGGCCTTCAGCGCAGCCTCAGTTGCCGCCATAAAGGCAGCCAGGGCCTTTTCGGCCTGTGCCTTGGTAACGCCTGCGTCTGCTGCCATCTTTGCTACGAGATCTGCTTTCTTCATACGGGTACCCCCTGGAGTAAGTACGGTGCGGGACGTCTCCAGCACCGATGAACACACTAGTCACACAGCATAGCAGCAGTTTTACGGTCTGCAAGTGGTGCGGCACATTTTTTTGTTTTTTTACTGACAGGCAATCGGAACAGTCGCTATGCTCCGGTGCTGTAGGAGGTAAGAAACTATTGACAGCGTATCTGCCTGGCAGTAAGTTTTGATGACCGGTGGCTGATGCCTCCGGTTTTTTCACGAATAACCGCAGGAGGTGGCAGATGCAGATTGAAGTACTTCCCCTTGCCCCTGAGCAGATGAAACAGAAGGTGGCGGATGAATCCCAGCTGGGATTTGGCAAGATATTCACCGACCGGATGCTGCTGGTCGAATGGTCGTCGGACAAGGGCTGGCACAACGCCCGGATCAAACCCTATGAACCGTTTATGCTGGATCCGTCCACCACGGTACTGCATTACGCCCAGGAGATCTTTGAGGGGCTCAAGGCTTATAAATGGGAGGACGGCCGGATTGCACTCTTCCGCCCCGAGATGAATGCCCGGCGTTTCAATCAGTCCGCCAACCGCCTCTGTATGCCGGAGGTGCCGGAAGAGCTGTTCCTGAGCGGGATCGATCAACTGGTAGCCCTGGAAAAGGACTGGATCCCCACGGCGCCGGAAACCGCGCTCTACATCCGCCCCGCCATGATCGCGGTTGACCCGTATCTGGGGGTTAAACCGGGCGATCATTACTATTTCTTCGTGATCCTTTCACCGGTGGGGGCCTACTATGCAGCCGGCTTCAACCCGGTCAGCATTCTGGTTGAGGACAAGTTTGTCCGCGCCGTGGCCGGTGGCACCGGCGATGCCAAGACCGGCGGCAACTATGCCTCCTCGCTGAAGGCCGGCCTTGAGGCCAAGAAAAAGGGCTATGATCAGGTGCTCTGGCTTGACGGCAAAGAACGGCGCTACATTGAAGAGGTAGGCGCCATGAACATGTTCTTTGCCTATGGTAACCATGTTGTCACCGCGCCGCTGACCGGCTCGATCCTGTCCGGCATCACCCGCGAATCGGTGCTGCGCCTGGCGCTTGAGTTGGGCTATACTGTTGAGGAACGTCTGATCGATGTGCAGGAGCTGTTTAACGACCTGCGCAACGGCAAGGTCACCGAGGCCTTTGGCAGCGGCACCGCGGCGGTCATTACGCCGGTGGGCAAGCTGGGGTACAAGGATGAGGCCCTCCAGGTGGGTAACGGCGGCGTCGGCGCCATCACCCAGAGGCTGTACGATTCCCTGACCGGTATCCAGACCGGTAAGCTGGACGACCGTTTCGGCTGGATCAGGATTGTGGATCAAAACTAGCCTGGTGTGCCGGGTACCAGCAGAGGGCGGGGCACGGATCAGCGGATTCGTGCCCCGTTTCAGTTTGGCAGAACTTTGAAAAACTACTGCGGAGGCGGACCACTGTCGCGCGGTGTCCCGTGCGCCTCGTGTTCCGCCCTCTTCAGCACGCTTGGGGGGGGGGCATGCAGACAGCGGAGTTTGAACTCAGGACCACGCGGCGGACCGAACTGCAGCCGATCACCGCTGCTATCGCCGAACTGCTGCGGCACCAGGGGTGGCAGAATGGTGTCTTGACCGTCTTTGTACCCCATACCACGGCCGGGGTGACGATCAACGAAAATGCCGATCCCGATGTGGCCCGGGACATGACCCTATTTCTGGATGAACTGGTGCCGGACTCACCGCGTTTCCGGCATGCCGAGGGCAACTCCGATGCCCATATCAAGGCCACCCTGTGCGGCTCATCCGTGCAGGTGATCGTGCGGGCCGGCAAGCCTTGGCTGGGTGCCTGGCAGGGGATCTATTTCTGCGAGTTTGACGGCCCCCGCACCCGTACGGTGCGGCTTGCTTTTTCTTGAGTGTGATGGTTGGGAACTATGCTATTATACTTGAAGCGGTAACAGGAGATGCACCATGAAAACCAAGCTCGTGATACTTACCGGCATTCTGATCGCATGCGCTACCAGCGCCGTTGCCGCAGGTGACTACCGTGGCGATGAACGGTGCCCGCCACCCACGGACTGGAGCCGCTATTCGGAGCCGTATGATCCCTTGGAACATCCCCATGACTATCCCACCTTCTACAAGGCCGACTGGCCCGGCTGGTCCTGTTCCTACCAGCGTGAAGATGGGGTGATTGTCCAGTACGGTGACAGCCGCAGTCCGCAACAGCAGTGGAAGGACATGTACAGCGGTGGAAACGATGGCGATCAGAACTAGTCGAGGTACTCCTCTTTTCTGAGGCCGTACTTTTTGATCTTGCGGTAGAGGGTGGCCACGTTCATGCCGGCCTCTTTGGCGGCGCTGTCCACGGCACCGCCATGCTTTTTGAGCAGATCCAGCAGCAGGTCGCGCTCAAAACGCTCCAAGGCCTCGGTGAACGGCAGGTCGTCGGACAGTACTGGTCCGGCCAGCACGGTAGTGGGAATTACCCGGCCTTCCGGCAGGTCGATCACCTGCCCCAGGGTGTCGAGCGAGATATAGTCGCTTCCTTCCATGGCCATGCAGGCCTCGATCACGTTGCGCAGTTGCCTGATGTTGCCGGGCCATTCAAAGGTGCAGAGGATCTGCATGGCATCCTTCTCGAACCCCTTGACCGCCGTGCCGAACTTCTGGTTCTGCAGGTGGATGAAATGGGCCGCCAAAAGGGGGATATCCTCGATCCGGTCCCGCAGGGGCGGCAGGTGGAGGTTCACCACATTCAGGCGGTAGTAGAGGTCCTCGCGGAAAGCGCCGGTCCTGACCCCTTCCTTCAGGTCGGCGTTGGTGGCCGAGATGATCCGCACATCCACCCGGGTCGGGGTGGTGTCGCCCACCCGCCGGAACTCCTTTTCCTGCAGGAAGCGCAGCAGGGTCTTCTGTACGTTCATCGGCAGGTTGCCCACCTCGTCCAGAAAGAGGGTGCCGCCGTCGGCCGCTTCCAGTAGCCCCTGACGGTTCTCCAGCGCGCCGGTAAAGGCCCCCTTGCGGTAGCCGAACAGCTCGCTTTCCAAGATGCTCTCCGGCAGACCACCGCAGTTGATGGCGATGAATTTGTTGTCCTTGCGGCTGGAATGAACATGCACGGCCTGGGCGATCAGCTCCTTGCCGGTGCCCGATTCGCCGGTGATCAGGATCGAGGTGTCCCGTGCCGCCACCTTGCCCACCTTGTCCAGCACGTTGCGCAGCGCCCCGGATGAGCCGATGATGTTGTCGAACTGCAGTTTTTCTTCCAGCTCCCGCCGTAGTTCGCGGTTCTCCTCGGTCAGCTGGGCCTGTTGCAGGGCGTTCTTGACCCGGAAGACCAGCTCTTCCGGCTCAAACGGTTTGGTCAGCATGTCATAGGCGCCGCGGCGCAGGGCCTGGATCGACATCTCCACCGTGGCGTGGGCCGTGATGATGATGACCGGCAGGTCGCGGCAGCGTTCCTTGACCCGTTGCAACACCTCCAGGCCGGTCATGCCGGGCATCTTGATATCGGTGATCACCAGATCCCAGATGCCGGGTGAAAACTCCGCCATGGCCTGGACCGGGCTGGTATAGGCCCGTACCAGGTAGCCGCCGTCGAGCAGCACCTGTTCCATCATGCGGCAGAGCCCTTCTTCGTTGTCGATCAAAAGAATCCGTTGTTTCTCCATCAGAGCAGTTCCTCATAATCAATCGGCAGGGTCACGGTCACGGTGGTGCCTTTGCCGAGGGTACTTGCAATGCTGATCTCGCCGTGGTGCATCTCCACGATCTGGCGGGTAATGGCCAGCCCCAGTCCGGTGCCGCGGGCCTTGGTGGTGTAAAACGGCTCAAAGATCTTTTCCAGGTTCTCGGGCGGGATGCCGTTGCCGCTGTCACGGAACGTGATCTTGACGGTCTGTTCCGCCCCCACCTCGGTGGTGACCTCTAGCACGCCGCCTTCCTGCATGGCGCCGCCGGCGTTCAGGATCAGGTTGATCGCCACCTGGCGCATCTGGTCGCCGTCCAGCATCACCTTGGGCAGCCCCTTTTCGAGGTTGGACAGGACGGTGATGCCGCGCATATCGGTATGGTTGGCGGCAAATTCGATGATCTCGGCCAGCAGTTCGTTCAGGTCGGTCAGGTCCAGGGTCGGCCGGGGCGTGCGGGCATAGGAGAGCAGGTCCTGCACAATCTTCTTGCAGCGTTTGCTTTCACGTTTGATCTCGTGGATGTACTTGTAATTGGGGTCATCCTCGGCCAGCTTGCCTTCCAGGTAGGCGGCGTACCCCAGGATCACCCCCAGCGGGTTGTTGATCTCGTGCGCCACCCCGGACGACAGCACCCCCAGGGAGGCCATCTTGCCCTGCTGGGCCAGGGTGCTCTCCATCTGTTTGTTGCGCTGGATGATCTCGGTCATGCGGTTGAAGGCCGCCGCCATCTCGGCCAGTTCGTCGTTGCCGGCCACCTCCATCCTGGCTTCCATATCCCCCTTGCGGACCCTGCGGATGACCTCGATCATGTGGGTGATCGGGTTGGTGGCAACGGTGGAGGCGTAGAAGACCAGCATGGTTGCCAAGAGCCCCACGATCACGATCAGGATGATGGTGCTGACAAAGATGTGGTGTTTGATGGAGTTGGCTTCCTTGTAGAATTCATCCTCATAGGAGCCGACCGCCACGATCCAGTCCCAGACCTTGAAATACTCGTAGCGCACGATCTTCATGCGCGGCTTGGGATCCCCCACATTCTGCCAGGGGTACCTGATCCAGCCGCTTTTCTTCTCGATCATCTCCCGGATGAACGGGTTGCCGTCCGAGTCCTTGGCGTCGATGATGTTGCGACCTTCTGCCTCGGGGTGGATCCGTAGCACCCCCTTGCGGTCGATGCAGTAGATATAGCCGGTCTTGCCGACCCGCTTGTTCTTGATCTTCTCCTTGAGCGCCTCAAAGGCAGCGGAGGCCAGTTCGTTTTCCAGGCTGCCGGAGATCTCTTCGCGGTAGTCCTGGTACTGCTTGTCGTAGGAGCGTAGCAGGTCGATGGTGAACTCGGCCATATGCTGCAGGTCGTCCTTGCTGGTCTGGGTGATGCCCAGATAGGCCTTCTGGTTGGCAATGAAGCCGGTTATCAGGGCCACCACGATGATCGGCACCACCACCAGCGGCAGCACCAGCAAGAGCAGCTTGCTGCGCAGTTTCATCATGCGAAGATACGGTTTGATCATGTTTTGTCGGTCCGCCGTTTACTCACTATCCGGTTTGCGTGCCCGGAGCAGGCCGTTGATCTGGGTCAGTTGGCTGTCGGAGATCCGTTCAAACCTGACGCCAAGGCCGGGCGCCAGGTACCCGCGCACACCCCAGCGGTTGATCCAGCAGATCGATGCCGTTGCCGGAGCCGAGTCGTCAAGGTCGACAAAATTAATCTCGACCTGCTGTCCCACGTTGAAGCGGGGGTTGGCGCTGAACAGGAAGCAGCCGCCGGGGGAGACGTTCTGGGTGAAGGTCTGTTCTTCGGGGATCTGGGTGAAGGGAGCACGCAGCAGGGCATGCAGGTGCAGGGTATAGCGCTGCTTGGGAAGCACAAGACGCGCCGGGAACGTCTTGCAGAGCGCGGCAAACTCATCAAGATTGGCAGCCATGCCCTGGTTGCCGTTGACCGTCATCAGCTTGATCGTATCGGTGGCCGGTGCGATGTTCAGATAGGCGCTGGGCAGCGCCTTCAGGACATCCTCTACGATCGCCTTTTCGTCAACAGTTGATTTGACCAGTACCGGCGTATCCAGCAGGATGCCGTTTAAGGGGATACCGGCTGTCAGGGCGGGGACCTCCTGCAGGCCGCCCACTGCCAGGCAGGAAATCTCCAGCAGGTCGAGCGCCTCGCGATAAACCTGGGTTCTACTGGCGCTGCGGGAGACCACCAGGACAAGCGGTGCGCTCATGGCTGTTGCTCCGCGGACCCCGGAGGGCGCCTCTCCCGGCAGGACCCGGGGGCGGCCGGCCAGGCAAAATTGCGCAGGTGACCACGCCGGGTTTGCTGGCCGAACGGCAACGCGCCGGAGAGCAGGCGGTTGTAACAATACGCTGCCAGAACCGGCATCTGGCGTACCCCCTTACTGAACTGGTCTTGTCGCAAAAATGCAATGTTGATTTTGAGTATAAAACGGTTTTTGCATAATGGCAAATGTTATGTATACACTGCGTTATCGGCCCATTGTGGCCTGAAACATTGTTTGCATTTGTGCAAAGACCGATGAGGCCCCTCTTGCTTTGAAGTTTTGGGTTGTTGCTCTAATGTGTTGAAACAGTTTGATAATTTTCCGTATGTGTTCATCGTGCTGTTTGGCATGTCACTTGCGTTATAGCTGCAAGCCAAGTGCGGAACCTGAGTTCACGTGATTCATACATACAAGGAGGAGCTGCATGTCAGACCAAAATCCACACAAAAGCAAAGGATGGCAGGTGGTGATTGCCGGTACCGGCATCAACCTGGCCCTGGGGGTGCTGTACGCCTGGAGTATCTTTAAGGAGGCCATTGTCAGCTCCATCAAGGCCGGCGGGCCGGGAGCCTTCCAGTGGGAGATATCTTCGGTGGGCACACCCTACGCGGTCAGCTGTCTCGTGTTCGCCTTTGCCATGATCATTGCCGGCAAGGCCCAGGACAAGATCGGTCCTGCCAAGACCGCCCTGATCGGCGGCCTGCTGGTTGGGGCGGGCTTTGTCCTGCTCGGTTTTACCACCAGTTTTATCGGCTGGATCATCGGCTTCGGCGTGCTGGCCGGCGCCGGCTTTGGTTTCGGCTACTCTGCCGCCACCCCGCCGGCGGTCAAATGGTTTTCGTCGGCCAAGACCGGTCTGGTGGCCGGTATTGTGGTGGCTGGTTTCGGTCTGGCGCCGGTCTATATCGCGCCGCTGGCCAAGTTTCTGCTGCACGCCTACGGTATCCAAAATTCGATGCTGTTCCTGGGGATCGGCTTTTTGGTGGTGGTCTGCGGCCTTTCCTTTCTGTTGGTCAACCCGCCCAAAGGGTATGTGCCCCGCGAGGTCCTGCGCGGGTATTATCCCGCCCTTGACGCAGAGAAGAAGAAAAAAGAGGAGAACAATGCCGAGTTGGGTGAAGTGCTGCGTTCTGCCAAATTTTATGTGCTTTGGTTCTGTTTCTTTATCGGCGCCGGCGCCGGCCTGATGGTGATCGGCAGCGTGGCCGGCATGGCCAAGCAGAGCATGGGTGAAATGGCCTTTGTGGCGGTCGCCATTGCCGCGGTGGGCAACGCCGCTGGCCGTATCGTGGCGGGGGTGCTGTCTGATCGGGTCGGTCGCCGCGCCACCCTGTTCATCATGCTGGCCTTCCAGGCCTGCCTGATGTTTGCCGCCATCCCGATCACGGCCAACCCCAACGCCGTGACCCTGGTGTTGCTGGCCACCTTCATGGGCTTCAACTATGGCTCCAACCTGGCCCTGTTCCCCTCCTTTGCCAAGGATTATTGGGGGCTCAAGAACTATGGTCTGAATTACGGCGCCCTGTTTACCGCCTGGGGTGTGGGTGGTTTTGTGCTAGTCCAGGCGGCCGACAAGATCAAGACCATGCCGGGTGGCGCAAACAACGCCTTTATCGCCGCCGGCGTGCTGCTGATCTGCGGCGCTGCCCTGAGCGTCTTCCTGGCTGACAAGAAAAAGGTCGCGGCCGGCGAGGCTGCCCCCTCCCGTTGGCAGGAGTTCTGGACTGAATTCGCCTTGGGGCTCAAGGTCTTCCTCGGTTTTGAGGAGCCGCAGGTGCGGGCCCCCCGTAACTGGGATGCGATTGAAAAGGG
>CAZUSH010000072.1:9456-16313 GCA_964622705.1 uncultured Geobacter sp.
GCCGAACGGGTGGCCCAGTTCCATGGCGAGGCGGAACGGGGGGGCGGCATCGCCCTGTTCGGCACGGTTGAGGCGTTGAGCGCCAACTGGCTGGAGAACCTGCGCCAGACCGAGGCCTATATCGGCCGGACCATTACAGCAGCGGAACATGCCGACATCACGGCCTGGGCCTTCCGGCTGCTGGATCAGCAGAGCGCCCTGTTTCGGGAGCGGGTCAAGAACGGCTACATCCGTGAGTGCGACGGCGACCTGCACAGTGAGAACATCTGCCTTGACAACGGACAGATCCATATCTTCGACTGCATCGAGTTCAACGAAAAGTTCCGTTTCAGTGATACCGCCGCGGACGTGGCCTTTCTGGCCATGGACCTGGAGTACCATGGCAGGCGCGAGCTGGCGGAGCGCTTCATTGGCAGCTATGTCTCAGCCGGCAACGATACCGGTCTGCGGCAGGTGCTGCCGTTGTACCTGGCCAACCGGGCCTTTATCCGCGGCAAGGTGGAAAGTTTCCGGCTGGATGACCCCTTGATCAGTGCTGACCAGAAAGGCGCTGCCGCCGAGCGGGCCCGGCGTTTCTTCCGGCTGGCCCACGGCTATGTCCTGCGTGAGCGGCTGGCGCTGACCCTGTTTCTGACCTGTGGCCTGACCGGCTGCGGCAAGAGTGCCCTGGCAGCAGAACTGGCCTTTCAGCTGGGGCTGGCGCAGCTGTCATCCGATTGCGAACGAAAAAAACTGGCCGGCCTGGCGCCCACAGCACGGGGGGCAGCCATCTACGATCATGATTGGAACCAGGCCACCTACGGCCAGTTATTGCAGTTGGCCAGGGAGCAGCTGGCAGCAGGCCGGAGCGTGGTGGTGGATGCCACCTTCCGCGATCAACAGGAACGCCGGCGCTTTCGGGAGGCAGCCGCTGAGTTGGGTGCAGAAACGGTGACGCTGTTGCTGGACTGTCCGGAGGCGTTGGTCCGCACACGCCTGGAACAGCGTCAGGCCGACAATACATCCGTTTCGGACGGCACCTGGCAGGTCTATCTGCGCCAGGCCGCCGGATTTATCCGGCCTGACGAGCAGGAAGGCCGGCTGGTGCAGCTGGATGCCGGGCTATCTCCGCCGCAGCAGGTCGCTGCACTGCTGGCGCAGTACCTGCCCGCTGCAGCGGAATAAATTGCGCACCCTCATTTTTTTTGCATACATATTGATTGTTGTGTGCTACAGTTCATTATCTTTTAAAGTAGAGCCTCGATGACTTTGGAAGTTGTCGAGGCTTTTCGGTTTCGAACATCCACCCTTGGTGGGTGCATTACACACACAGCAGAATGCAGAAGGAGAAGTAAGGTATGACAACAGGCAGGGTTAAATGGTTCAATGACAGCAAGGGTTTTGGTTTTCTGGAGCAGGAAGGTGGCGAAGACGTTTTCGTGCATTTTTCCGCCATCAACGGCAATGGCTTCAAATCCCTTGCTGAAGGTGATACGGTCCAGTTCGAAGTGGTAAAGGGACCGAAAGGCCTACAGGCCGCCAACGTTACCCGCATCTAATGTAATTTTCACACGGCCGCTGTTTTGTGCGGCAGCCGTGTGAAAATCTGAATGCAGATTGTGAAAAGCCCCGGCACAACCGGGGCTTTTTGTTGTCATGCCGCTTGGTGAAGCGGCACCGGTATCACAGCAGGGCCAGCAGGAACGGGTTGTCGAGCCCTTTGTCCGTCAGGTATTCCTGCAACAGTTCCGCCCCCTCCGCCAACCGGCTGCTCAACCCCTGTTCACATTCCAGCCAGACCAGCCAGGGCAACAGGCCCACCAGGGCAAAGCCGTACTGCCCTTCCATCTGGCGCAGGGTGGCTTCCTCCAGTTCTCGTCCGATCTCCTGCGTTGTTGCGGCATAGTGGGTGGGGAAGGCGGCCACGGAACGGTCCAGCGAGGCCATGAAGGCCTGTTTTTCTTCCGGCGTCAGGCTGCTGAAATCGGTGGTGCACCAGCGGGGGGCCTTGGTAGCAAGTAGTGCCCGGCAGGAGAGCGGGCGCACGGCGTAGATGCCGCAGGCACCGTCCTCTTCCAGGAAGGGACAGGGGCCGGCCTGACTGCGGTAGCCGGTCAGCCAGCCTTTCAGATCATGGGCGGCAGAGGCGGTCCGGTACAACAGCGGTGCCCGCTGTCTCAGGCGCTCTTGTTGCCGGCTGTCCAGGGTAGATGCCACCAGCACCGCCTCGGGGAAGGTGCAGTTGACCGCCAGCGAACAGCAGCCGCTGCAACCTTTGGCGCAGTATAGTGCGGCGCCCCGCTGGCGTTGCTCGCTGCTCCAGGCGCTGCATAGCTGGTCCAGCAGCAACTGCCGTTGGCGTACCTCCTGCAGGAACTCCGTCGTCATCATAGGGCCTCTCCTCGGCCGTACCATAGCGTGACTGCGGCCAGGACGCAACCGTGCCGTATCTTGGGGCTTGTCAGCACGCCACGATGCGGTAGAATAGGCAATACAGCAACACGTTCCCGGGGAGGATAGTGTTATGCAAGAGGGCTATTACGTACCGGTCACCATTGAAAGCATCGAGCCGGATCTGTTTCCCGACGTTGCCCTGTACCTGCGTAGCGGCAGAAACTACGTGCTGTACAAGAACAACGGCCGCACGTTTTCCCGCCAGGACGCCAACCGACTGATGGCCAACAACATCGACCTGCTGTACGTCAGTCCGGCCGACATGGAGGTGATCAACCAGTACATGGAGGCCAATGCCGAGCGGTTCCTCAGCAACGATGGCTTTGACGGCAAGACCAAGGGCAAGATCATCTACCAGACCTCGATCAACTTTGTGGGGGATATCTTCCAGAACCCCCAGAAGGCCAATGATCTAAACCGCAGCAAGCGGCTGGTGGAAAACCTGATGACCTACCTGTCCAGTGATCGGGATGCGCTTATGTCGCTGGAAACGGTCATGACCCGCAACTACTATACCTTTGTGCATTCCCTGCAGGTGACGGCGCTTTCCCTGCTGGTGCATGCCGAGGCCTACATGCTGGCCCATGACGAGATGGTGGATGTGGGGATCGGCACGCTTTTGCACGATTTCGGCAAGATCTTCATTCCCCAGGAACTGCTGAACAAGACCGGCAAGCTGAGTGATGAAGAGGTTGCCATCATCAAGCGCCATCCCCAGGAAGGCTATGCCTACCTGAAGGAGAACACCTCGTTGAACGATATCTGTCTGGCCATTGTGCGCGACCATCACGAGCGGATCAACGGTAACGGCTATCCGCAGGGGCTCAAACGGGAGAATATCTCGCGCAGCGCCCAGGTGGGCGGACTCTGCGACGTCTACTGTACCCTGACCATCGACCGGACCGGGCGCACGGCCCTGCCACCCTTTCTGACCCTGCAGTTCATGCGCAACGAGATGAAGGATGCCTTTGACAAGCGGCTGCTGGATGTGCTCGAAGGGGTCGCCTGTACGGAAGACCAACTGCAACAACCAATCTTGTAACTGAGGAGCACCATGCACAAACAGATCTTCGTTATCGGCCACCGCAACCCCGATACCGATTCCATCGCCTCGGCCATTGCCTATGCCTCCTTCCGCCGCAGCCTGGGGCACACCAACGTGGTGGCGGCCATGGCAGGCCAGCCCAACCCCCAGACCAGCTATATCCTGCAGCGGCTCGGGATCGAACCGCCGCTCTACCTGGCCGACGTGCACCCCAAGGTGCGGGATGTGATCAGCCGCAGCCCGGTCACCGCCCCCACCGGCCTGCCGCTCAAGGATGCCCTGGAGCTGTTCCACCGCCATGCCGTCAGGGTATTGCCGGTGATCGACCAGGAGCGCAAGCCCCAGGGGGTGGTGTCGCTGCTCAAGCTGTCGGAGAAATACCTGGTGGCCGGCACCGACCGCCGCCGTGGGGTGGACAGCTCGCTGGCCTCGCTGGCCCACTGCCTGGAGGCCTCGGTACTGAGCGGTACTGTGGCGGATGAGGTGGAGCACCTGCACCTCTTCATCGGCGCCATGACCGAAGAATCATTCAGCAGGCGGATCGAGGGGTATGATCCGGCCAGCCTGCTGATCATCACCGGCGACCGGCCCTCCATCCAGCAGGCTGCCATTGAGACCGGGGTGCGGCTGCTGGTGGTGACCGGCAACCTGCCGGTGCGCGACGATCTGCTGCAACTGGCCGGGACACGGGGCGTAACGGTCTTTGCCACCCCCCACGACACCGCCACGGCCGCCTCGCTGGCCCGGCTCTCCACCCCCCTGTGCTGTTTTGTGGACACCAAGTTCGAGCGGATCGGCGTGATGGAGTCCCTGGAGCACCTGCGTCTCAAGCTGCTGCATTCCGGCGAACCGGCCGTGATCGCGGTGGAAGAGGATGGCAGCATCGCCGGGGTGGCCACCAAGTCGTCGCTGTTGACGCCGCTGCCCTACGCCCTGGTGTTGGTGGACCACAACGAGCTGTCCCAGGCCGTGCCGGGGGCCGAGGCGGTGGAGATCCAAGCGGTGATCGACCATCACAAGTTGGGCAATCCTCCCACCAACCAGCCGATCACCTTCATGGCCGCACCGGTGGGCAGCACCTGTTCCATCGTGGCCTCGCTCTACCGCGAGCGCGGCATGGAGCCGGAAGCCAAGATTGCCGCCCTGCTGCTGGCCGGGATCATGTCTGACACTGTCATCCTCAAGTCGCCCACCACCACCAGCCGCGACCGCGAGCTGGTGGCCTGGCTCGAACCGCTGGCCGGCCTGGAGCATGCCGCCTTCGGCAAGGATATCTTTGCCTCCTGCAGCGGCTTCTCAGCCCATGCCACCCTGGAAAAGGCGGTGCGGGCCGACTTTAAACAGTTTACGGCCGGTGAGACCCTCTTCGGAGTAGGACAGGTCGAGGTGGTGGGATTTGACGAGTTCTTCGAGCTGAAGGACCAGCTCTGGGAGGTGCTGCGCCAGGTCAAGCAGGCCGACAAGCTGGACTTGGCCGGCCTGATGGTGACCGACATCTATAGTGAAACCACCCTGTTTTTAGCAGAAGGCAAGAACGAGCTGGCCCACCTGATGGGCTATCCCCAGAAGGAACCGCATCTGTACGAGCTCAAAGGGGTCATGTCCCGCAAGAAGCAGATGGTGCCGCACCTCTTGAAGGTGCTGGGGGCGCTGTAGATCCAACGGAAATAGGCTGTTGGTTGGCTCTGCGGCTGGCCGGTGTCTTGGCACACCGGCCAGCCGTTTTTGTTGGTTACGCCAGCCTGAATCTGTTGATGGTTGCCTGCAGGGTGCCGGTCAGCTCAGAAAGCTGCTGGGCCGATGCGGCAATGATATGGGTCTGACCGGCCGTGTCGGCAACTGCCGTCGATATCTCGCGGATAGTCGTATTCATGCTGACCGTGGCCGAGGTCTGCTGCTCGGCCGAGACCGCGATGGCGTTGATACGGTCGGAAACCTGAATGACACGCTCCCGGATCGCCTCAAGGATATGACAGGATTCTTCCGAGGCGGCACTGCCTTTGTTGACCTCAACCACCCCGGTTTCCATCCGGCTGACCGCCAGACGCGTTTCGTCCTGAATAGTCTTGATCATGGTGCCGATCTCGCGGGTGGCCGTGGTGGTCCGCTCTGCCAGCGCCCGCACCTCGTCCGCCACCACGGCGAAGCCGCGTCCCTGCTCGCCGGCACGGGCCGCCTCGATCGCGGCGTTCAGTGCCAGCAGGTTGGTCTGGTCGGCAATGTCCTCAATGGTGTCGATGATCTGGCTGATCTGCTCTGAACGGGTGCCAAGGGTGGTGATGATAGCAGCCGTATCCCGTACCTGGGCGGCCAACTGTCCCATACCGGCCGATGCGGTCTGGACCGAGGCGGCGCTGGAACCGGCCAGGTCGCTGCTCTCCCCGGCGCTGCCCGCTGCCAGATGGCAGCCGCTGGCAATCTCCTGGGCAGCCGCGGTAATCTGGCCGGTGGCGCTGGCAAAGCCAGAGGTCTGCAGCGCCACGTGATCGGCGCTGTCGGCGATGGTGCGTGAGGTCTGGTAAAGCTGGCGTGACTCGCTGCTCAACTGGGTAGCGGTCTCCGAGATGCCGCCCACGATCGTGCGGAGCTGGTCGCTCATGTCGCGCAGGCTTTCGAGCAGCACCCGTATCGAGCCGCGTCCGGCCACCGGCACGGTAATGCTCAAGTCCCCTTTGGCAATCCGGCTGGTAACTGCGGCGCAAAAACGCAAGGTGGTCACGATGGAGCGGATCACCCAGCTCACCAGCAGGGCGGTGCCGATCACAATCGCCAGCACGATTGCCACTTGCAGCCAGATAAAGGTGCTGACCTTGGCATCGCTGTGCTGCTCGATCTCTGCGTTGCGCTTGTTGGTCAGCTCAACGATCTTGTCGATTGCCTGGCGGTGCTGCTCATAGCGCGGCGCAAGCTGCTCCTTCAGTATCCGCTGGGCCTCCTCACGCCTGTTGGCAGCCAGGGCCGGGAAAAATTGAGACTGCGCAATCGCGTAAAACTCCTTGGCAGGTTGATAGGAGTCCACCAGCAATAGTTTCTTCTCCTCGTATTCAGGCAGTTCTTTCTGCCAGTAGGCATGCCGCTCTTCATATTCCTTGTACAGCCGGGCAAAGGTCTTCTGCAGGCTTTCCAACTGTTGGCCCGCAGCCAGATCCTGCGCCTGTAGGGCAACCAGATAGGACTCAATGATATATTCCGGTGGCGGCAGGATATCGGCCACCAGGTCTTTGCCCTGGATGATCTGGCGGTAGATCGGTCCGTTTACCTTGGATACGCTGAAAGAATAGGCTGATGTGCTTATGTATAGGGCAATGCCTGCCGAGAAAATAAACACAATGAACAGGATTTGTTGCAGGATACTGAAGCGGGAAATACTGCTTGACTG
>CAZUSH010000073.1:0-5208 GCA_964622705.1 uncultured Geobacter sp.
CTCCTGCATCTGCCCCGGCTTGCCGAATCAGATATAATTTTTGATCATTAGTTAGAGCAGTCTCAAAATGTACCCAAATCTGATAATTTCCAGGGCTAGTCTCTACGATCATGCGCCCTGGGCGCTGTTTATGTTGTTCGGCCTGAGCAGATTTTAAATCATCGAGCAACAGATATTCCGGCTCTCGTTCAAGCGCCGGACGAATAAAAATATTGTGACCGGCCTTATTATTACGCTTATAGTTGCTCCAGGTCGCGTATTTACCGGACTGAACAACTATTTTGCCAGTATTATTATATTGTATTGCAAATTCTGCTAATCCCAAAAAATCTTGGATGATCGGCAAATAGTTGTGATTATCACTCATGATTTTATCTCCCATGATGATAAGCACAAATCCCCAAAAACCCGGAAAATGAAATCAGCAACAAACAAAAGCAACAAACAAAAGCAACAAACAAAAGCAACAAACAAAGAAAAAAGCGTAGCTCCCGCTACGCTTCAAATCATTATCTTGCATGCTAGATATTAAGTCAAAGGTGCCCCGCCTGAAGCGGTTCACCGCCAGCCTGGGCTATTTTTATTATTTAAGGAAGGTGGCAGTATAGGTAAATACTAAAAATGCTTTAAAACGGCTAAATCAATATATCTACAATAGTTAGAGTCAATCAGTTTTTATTAAAAACAAGACTCTGTTAAAAATAGATGGGCCAGGGACCCATCTATTTTTGCTTGTATGATCTATAATTATTGGGATGAATTTAATGTAGTGAAGCATAGCACAGCTATGCTTTTTTCTTTGTTTCTTGCTGTTACTATAAAAAAATAGACCGGCAACATCAGTTGCCCGGTCGATGTAAGGTACGCTTGCTGAGAAGCGCACTTTTTAGCGCTTCTCTTCTCTCTCTTATGAGAGATTTATAAGCAAAAAAAACGTCTGAATTTCCTAATGATTTCGGTATATTGAAAAATGGGGTGTCACAGATTTTACACATTGTTGTCACAGATTTTACACATAGCTTGAAATTTATTAATGATTTCAATGTTTTGTAAAATAGTATTTTAGGCATATTTTATTTGGCTGAATTATTTAATGATTCCAGCATCTTGAAAGCAGATGTCACAAATTTTACACACTTCGATATTGCTTATAATGTTTTATGTCAATAAAAAAAGCCCTGAAAATCAGGGCTTTGTGAACCAGTATATAAAAAATTATTGCCAGCCCGGCAGGGCTTTTATTTGGGATAATGAATTTGATATTGCATGCCGCTGACGATGCAGAATGCGACGATCTGATTCATCCCCGTATATTTTTTTGCGTATAGTTTCTGCATCAAATTTATTTGTATTTTGATTATTGAATCTAAAATTACAGAGTAATGCATGAATGAGTCTCGGCACTCCTGCTTTTAGCTGCTGTCTCTCCTGCATACTGATAGCTATATAGCTGCCGCCGCCGCTAACTCCAGTTGCCAATAATGCTCTTGTGAGCCGCCAGCTCAGTCTTATTTTGATTGAATCCCTGCCGTATCCGACTGCTCCCGCAATCAAATGCGATGTAGCCCAGGCTCTGTCTGCTTTCGCTTCAATCAAAATGCTCGAAAGCCTTTTAATGCTAGCTCTGATCTCTTTTTCTTGCATGCCGCCGTGTTTTAATCCCAATATTTTGACTAATTCTGCCATACTCGTTTGCAGCTCAACTGTGCCGCTGTCGTTTGCTGAGCCGCCGGTTTTTAGTGCCGGAAACATACTACCTGGCTCTGTAATAGCATCTCTATCAATCTGCTGCATAGCTAGTGCTAATATTGCAAAAAGCACATCCTGATCAAAAAAATCCAGTTCAGGGCCGTTGATTTGAATAGTTCCTCCATTCCAGGCCTGCGGCGGCAATTCTCTGTATCTGCGTTGATCTGCTTTAATTCTGCGAGCTGCAAATAGCTGCATTAGTCCTAACGGCATATCCATCCGCGCTACGTGCCGTTTTTTTTCCGATTCGCGTAACGCAATAGATTTTTGTTTGAGTTTTGATTCTTTTTTTGCAGCAATGATCTCTTTTTTTTGATTAATAGAGCTAGATGGGGCCATTTTTGCCCCCTTTTTCTTTTTTTGTTGGTGGTGTTGCAGCTAGCACTGTCTGCTGCTGTTGTTGTACAGCCCCTCTAACTACATGCTCCACCTCTCCCATATATGCCAAAACCCCTTTATTTTCGCGGACTAACCAACTGTCCGGGGTCGGCATTGCATAGTTTGATTTGAGCACACTATATACTGTATGTCGCCAGCGATCAGCTTGCTGCACCCCGAATCCCTCAGCCTCTTTATCTGTAATATGCCGTAAACTCGCGACATATCTTAGATTGTCAGTGATTGCTGAAGCCCCACGGGCACTGATGATACCGGCAAAATTAGGGTTCGGTTTTGGTACGTGATGTAAAAACAGTATTGCCGCCCCGGTGTCCCTGGCTACTGACTCAGCAACTCCGAGTATTTGACTCATCTCCCCGTTTGAGTTTTCATCGGCGGTATGTACACGCCTCAATGTATCGATAATTACGAGCTGTTGACCTTCTGCGACTGACCCTAAAAAAATCCTGCCTTTTTCAGTCCTAATATCCAATCCAGCTCCGTAAACAGGGTAAATTTTGCAGTTTTGACTAAATGCCTCGATGTTGCGTTTTGCCATTGCGCCGCCCTCGGCTGTTGCAATCGCATGTATGCGTTGATGTAGTATGTTTGCCGGGTCCTCAGCGCTGATATATGCAGTTTTCAATAGATCCGAAGGACCGAAAAGCCCGCCAAGCCTGCCGGTTTCTGCTGAGCTTTTTAATGCTACGATTTGTGCTGCGAGCATTGATTTACCAGTGCCTCCGGGCGATACGATAGCTCCGCAGGTGCCTGCAGCTAAACCCGGCAAAATAAAATTAATCGGCTTCGGTTCCGTCTCGCACATTTTTTTTAGATCGAGTGACTCAATAATCATGTGTTTATGTCTCCACATACATAAGCACAGATCCCCAAAAACCCGGAAAATGCCCCTGTCCTCCCTCCATTCTCCCTAAAAACCCTTATTCTATAGATAAAAACATGCACCGAATACACTTTATAGTGTTCTATGTCAATGCCTTTTATCTATATATAATCACTAATAATATTTTTTTATTGTGTGTATTTTTTTGTTGCACGACGGATAAAATAGTGTATATTTAAACTATGACAGGGGGAAACAAACCATGAATCAAAAATGGAATGAAATCGAAATAGATCAGATTGAAGAAGAAAAAACCGAGAAAAAGTCTAAACATCCTTATGTCGACGAAAAAAAAGACCATAATTATGCCTCAATTGCTGATGCTATCGATTTTTGGGGTATAAAAATCGCACAAAAACGCTGCCGCCGTGGATTGACTGACGAAGAGGTGCTGGCTGGTCAGTTTGCGGCATTTGACTACTACATGACTATCAAAAATGAGATTGAGGATTTTGAATTAATGGCGAAATCAGTAAAAGATGCATGCGTAAATGCTTTTTTGGGGGCGTTACGACTCAGCACTAAAAAATATGATCGCGGACAATTGATCGATGATGCTGCAGAAAAAGAGTTTGCGGCTAAAATCGGCAAAAAATACAGCCCTAAAATGTTTTATCGGGCTGATATCGAAAAAAACATCTCATCACTGGCAATAGCTGGTAGCGATGATGATTGTGCTGACATCGATGATTACGCTAGCAATGATAGCTCATCAATTGATGCAATGCATGCGATGATCGAGAGATTTTTGAATGAGTCTGATGATGATAGGATACTCGAAGATTACCGCGAAGCAGCCCGTAAACACATGATCAGATTAGATAATGACGCAATACTCAGCGATGATGATCAGCGCAAAATCCTGGCTGCTGTAGCTCATAATGATAATATGCTAACCACACCAGAGACTATCGCTCAGCTGCTCAGCTGCTCTGATCGTACAGTTCGCAACATGATTGCAGATAACAGATTGCAAAAAGTTGAAGATGGCGGTGGCAGCGGAAAAGAATCCCTTTTTATTGCATCGCCGGTACATGCTGAGCGGGTTAAAATAATTGATCGCAAATTCGGCACAAAAAACAAAATCGATATAGCTGATCTATCATTGATCTGGAGATCCGCAAATGCATAACAAAACTGATCTGATCGATAAAAAAGCGATAGCAACGATATTGGGGTACAGTACAACTCGCAGTGTTGATACCCTGGCAGCTCGCAGGAGCGATTTTCCGGCTCCGGCAGTAGTAGCGGTCGGCCGTGGACACAAAACGCTCTGGAAATACTCAGACATCGCTGAATGGTTTAAAGCCTGGAAGCGTTGGGAGCATGCAAAAAGCTAAGTATTCAGCTGCACGACTGTAGGTAGTAAGTGTAAAAGCCCTGGAAACGGGGCTTTTTAGTATCAGGTTTATCTAATTATGTGATACAAAAAAGTAATAATTTATTTTTAGGGAGGGCTTATTGTGGGTAGATATTGTTTTTTAATTTTGGCAGTTGCTTCTACTATTTTTTTATCAGGTTGCGGTAAACCACCAAAAGATATTACTGAAAAGATAGCTTTTAATTATGTCGGAAGTATGGGTGGTGGATTGCTTGAGCTTAGCGATATTAAATATCTCAGTGCCGCTTCGAAAGATGGGGGATATTTAGTTAATATTCAAGCCGGAGATGCTTTGTGTGAAATGCAAATGATTAAAGGTGATAAAGAATGGTTAGCTAAGGGAATTAGCTGCAACGGTTCATTTCTGTCTCCAGAAAAAATTGCGCCTCGGAAGAAAAAAGTGTTTACTGAGTTAATAAAAAAACAAGCTGCCGAAACAAATGCCAAGGAAATAGTAAATAATGACGGCTCAACTGGTAAATTTGCTTTTGATGGTAAAAAATACAGTATGATATTCAATACGCAAGTACCCGCATTTGAAATTGATGCGGGTAAGAAAAAAACCTTAAATGATAGATTTACGCAAATGATGTGTACCGAACAGGCATTTAGGACTGCTCATGAAGTTGGATACGACACCGGCGTTGATATGATATCAAAAGATAATAAACTTCTTTTTTCTGTAACAATCAGTGGTAAGGACTGTAAATAATCTATTACAAAATAAGTAGTATATTTAAGTATAAAACGCCTCTTGCTCATAAGAGGCGTTTTTTTACATTCCGCTCCGCCTATC
>CAZUSH010000073.1:5308-15838 GCA_964622705.1 uncultured Geobacter sp.
ATGCCTATCATGCCTATCATGCCTATCATGCCTATCATGCCTATCATGCCTATCATGCCTATCAGGAGTATGATGTTTATGATAACCATTTGAAATATAAGGCTTATCATCGCCATAATATTTATCGTAGTTATGATATTTATCATAAATATCATAATTGTCATGCCTATCATAAATTTGAGGCTATCGACTTACGACAAATTCCTCTTTTTGCAAAACGGAACCCAAAACGGAACCCAAACACAAAAAAGGACTTAACCAGTAAAGGCTAAGTCCTTGATTTGTTTGGTCGGAGCGAAACGATTCGAACGTTCGACCCCCTGCTCCCAAGGCAGGTGCGCTACCAGGCTGCGCTACGCTCCGAAAGACGTTCTATGTATCACAGGCTTGCCGCTGATGGCAAGCGATAAGTGTTATTTCTCTTCAATTCTGCCGGCCCAGACCGGGTCCCAGGAAAACTGGTGCCGCAGGTGCTCTTCCGGGATCTGGCGGTAGAACTCTTGGGCCGTGAAGGAGTACCGGTAGGACTGCACGTAATCCAGGATCAGTTTGGCCGCCTCATTGAGCTTGCGAATCCGTTCCGGGTCTGCCTCGGCCTGCAGGTCGGGGTGGCACTTCCTGACCAGGCTGCGGTGGCGCTGCTTGATCCGCTTGAGGGTCAAGAGGTCGTTCTCGTGAAACCCGAACAGGTAGAGCGCCTCCTTGAGTTCTACAAAGGTCATGGACGACGGTTCTGCAGGAAGGTCCGCACAGAGGCGGCGATCCCGGCCTTGTCCAGGCCATGGGCAGCCCGCAGTTCGTGCTGTTCCCCTTGCTCGATATAGGCATCGGGATAGCCGATCCGCAGCACCTGCACCCCGTAGATCTCCTGCTGTTCCAACGCCTCCAGCACGGCTGTGCCAAAGCCGCCCTGCAGCACGTTTTCCTCCAGGGTAATCAGGCTGCCGTACTGGCCGGCCAGCCTGCTGATCAGCTCCGTATCCAGCGGCTTGACAAAGCGGGCATTGACCACACTCAGGTGCAGCCCTTCTGCTGCCAGCAGTTCAGCCGCCTCCAGAGCCGGGTAGACCATGGCCCCTAGGGCCAGCAACACGCCATCCTTGCCTTCCCGCAGCAGTTCAGCCTTTCCGATCGGCAACGCCTTCAAATCCTGCTCCAACGGCACCCCGAAACCGTTGCCGCGGGGGTAACGCAGGGCAATCGGGCCATCATGCTCGATGGCGGTCTTGAGCATGTGCTGCAGTTCGTTCTCATCCTTGGGCGCCATCAGGGTCATGTTGGGGATATGGCGCAGGTAGGAGAGGTCGAAGACGCCGTGATGGGTGGGGCCGTCGTTGCCCACTACCCCGCCCCGGTCAAGGGCAAAGACCACCGGCAGGTTCTGGATGCAGACATCGTGCAGCACCTGGTCAAAGGCCCGTTGCAGGAAGGTGGAGTAGACCGCGAAGACCGGTTTTTTGCCTTCGCAGGCCAGACCGGCGGCAAAGGTGGCGCCGTGCTGTTCGGCAATGCCCACGTCAAAGAAACGCTCGGGATGCTGTTTGGCAAAGTGGTTGAGCCCGGTGCCGTCCGGCATGGCGGCGGTGATGGCAACGACGCGCTCATCCTCTTCTGCCAGGCGGGCCAGGGTGTTGCCGAAGATGGCGGTGTAGGAGGCAGCGCCCCCCTTGCCTTTCAGCACCTTGCCGGTCTGGATGTCAAAGGGGCCGACCCCGTGGAACAGGGAGGGGTCCTTTTCAGCCGGGGTATAGCCCTTGCCCTTGGTGGTCAGGACATGGATCAGCACGGCGCTGTCGAGCTTCTTGACCCGCTCCAGGGTCTCCAGTAAGAGCGGCAGATCGTGGCCGTCAATCGGGCCTATGTACTCGAACCCAAAGGCCTGAAACAGCGTGGCCGGGGTAAAGAGCCCCTTGAAGGAGGTTTCCACCTTGCGGGCCATGCGGATGAAGCCCTTGCCCATCTCGCTCTTGGCCTGCTTGATCATCTGTTCGGTTTCACGTTTGATCTTGTGGATGAACTCGCTGCTGGAGGTGCGGGAGAGAAAGCCGGACAGGGCCCCCACGTTTTCGGCAATGGACATCTCGTTGTCGTTTAAGATCACGATCTGGTCACGATTTAAGTGCCCGGCATGATTGAGCCCCTCAAAGGCGATCCCGCCGGTCATGGAGCCGTCACCGATCACCGCCACCACCTTGTTCTTGCGGCAGGCCAGGTCACGGGCCACGGCATAACCGGTGGCAGCCGAAACCGAGGTGGAGGAATGCCCCACCTCCCAGACGTCATGGGCTGATTCACAGCGTTTGGGGAAGCCGCTGATGCCGTGCAGGGTGCGCAGGGTGCTGAAGCTGTCGCGGCGGCCGCAGATGATCTTGTGGGCATAGGCCTGGTGACCCACATCCCAGATGATCTTGTCGTCGGGCGAGTTGAAGGTACGGTGCAGCGCCAGGGTCAACTCCACCACCCCCAGCGAGGGGGCCAGGTGACCGCCGTTTCTGGCGCAGGTTTCAATGATCAGCTGGCGGATCTCGCCGGCCAGCACGTTCAGGTCGGCAAGCGGCAACTGCTTGATGTCGGCCGGTGAATTGATCGTGTGCAAAAGTGCCATGGTTGTTCAGTTCTTTCTCTCGACAATGTAACGGGCAATGGCGCGCAGCGGCTCTGCTGCGCTGCCCAGCGGTTCCAGGGCCAGCATGGCCTCATCCATCATGGCCTGGGCCTCCTGCTTGGCGGCGGCCAGCCCCATCACGGCCGGATAGGTGGCCTTGCCGCGGGCCTCGTCGCTGCCGGCATCCTTGCCGATCTCTTCGGTGGTACCCTCGATATCCAGGATGTCGTCCGCAATCTGGAACGCCAGCCCGGCAGCCTCACCGTAACGCCGGATGGCGGCCAGCTGCTTTTCATCCGCCCCGCCCAAGAGCGCTCCGGCCACCACCGAGGCCTTGATCAGGGCGCCGGTCTTGTGGGTGTGGATGTACTGCACCGTGGGCAGGTCCATGTCCGGCTTGCCCTCGCTCTCCATATCCACCACCTGTCCCCCCACCATGCCGTAGGTACCGGCGCAGGTGGCAATCTCATGGATCACGGCCAAGCGGGCCTCAGGTGACAGCCCGGCAGCAAAGCGGGGATCGCTCATCAGCTTGAAGGCCTCGGTCAGCAGGCCGTCACCGGCCAGGATGGCGATCGCCTCGCCAAAGACCTTGTGGTTGGTGGGACGGCCACGCCGGAAATCATCATCATCCATGGCAGGCAGATCGTCATGGATCAGGGAGTAGGTATGGATCATCTCCATGGCGCAGGCAGCGGGCATGGACGTGTCGATCTGGCCCCCTACTGCCTCGCAGGCCGCCAGCATCAGGACCGGGCGCACCCGTTTGCCGCCGGCAAAGATGGAGTAGCGCATCGCCTTGTGGATGCTCTGGGGGCGTTCTTCTTCCTTGGGCAGGTACTGCTCCAGCGCTGCGTCAACCAGCGCAATCTTCTCTTTCAGGTATGGCTTCAGTTCCACAGTGATTCACCTTTCATGCATCGTCGTCATCGCTTGCAAACGGTTCTCTACGGAAGGAACCGTCGCGCTGCTTGATCAGCTGCTCCACCTTGCGCTCGGCCTCATCCAGCTTTTTGGCGCAAAAGGCAGCATGTCTGACCCCTTCTTCAAAGGCCTTGATGGAGTCGTCCAGTGTGAGGGTGCCCCCTTCCAGCCGACGCACCACCTCTTCTAGTTTTTTCAGGGATGCTTCAAATTTTTCCGCAGCCATGGTCCCCCCGTAAAAAGTGAAACGACATTATACTGATTCCTGCCAGATCGCGCAAGCCGACAGAACAAACTTCCCATTGCCCTGAAACTCTGTAATAATCCGCAAACACTTACATCTTCCTTGAGGGACCAGTGAAACCTCTCTTTATCCACCCCTACGGCAATAACTTTCTGGACGGCGCCCCGGATATAACCACCATCTTCAATGTCATGCCCCCCCTGGGGCTGCTCTCGATCATGGCCTGGCTGGAAAAACACGGGATTGCATCCGAGATCATCGACTGCTACGCCACCCCCATGCCCCAGCAGGCGCTGGTCAACGAGGTTATCCGGCGCAAGCCGGAGTTGGTGGCCTTTTCCTGCACCACCTCCTCTTTTTTGCAGGGCAACCGGATCGCCGAGGCAATCAAGGCCGTTGACAGCCGGATCAAGATCGTGTTCGGCGGGGCCCATGCCTGCACCATGGGGGCGGTGCTGCTGGATCGCTTCCCGGCCATCGACTGCCTAGTACTGGGCGAAGGTGAGCAGACCATGCTGGAGCTGGTGCAGTCCGGCTTCACCAACCTGGCTGCCATTGCGGGCCTGGCCTACCGGGACAGCAGCGGCGCAGGGGTCACCTCGGCGCCGCGGGAACTGATCGCCAACCTGGATGACCTGCCGTTTCCGGCCTATCATCTGCTGCCGGGCTTTCCCCACAAGTACAAGCTGCCGCTCTTCAGCGCCCCCCGTTTTCCCAACACCAGCATTATCTCCAGCCGCGGCTGCCCCTACCAGTGTTCCTACTGCGACCGCTCGGTCTTTGCGCGGGGCTTCCGCTTCAACTCACCGGAGTACATCCTTGCACATGTGGCCATGCTGCAGCGCGAGTATGGCATCAGGCATGTCTTTTTCTATGACGACCTGTTCACCTTTGACCGCAAGCGGGTGGCCCATTTCTGCGAGCTCAAGGCAAAGATGGGGCTGAAGGTGGGCTACAACTGCATTGCCCGGCTGGAGCATGTGGATCAGGAGCTACTCAACCTGTTGAAAGGTTCCGGCTGCTGGCAGGTCAACTTCGGGATCGAATCCGGTGATCCGGCGATCCTGAAGCAGCACCGCAAATACTACGGCCTGGACGAGGTGGGACGCAAACTGCAGCTGGTCAAGCAGAGCGGCATGCGGGTCAAGGGACTCTTCATGGTGGGGTTGCCGGGCGAGGACGAGGCAGCCATCCGCCGCACCATCGACTATGCCCTGTCCCTGCCCCTGGACGAGATCAACGTCACCAAGTTCACCCCGTTCCCCGGTGCGCCGGTCTACAAGACCCTGGAGCAGTTCGGCGACTTTGACGAAAACTGGGAGCTGATGAACTGCATAAACTTTGTCTTCATCCCCCACGGCATGACCAAGCCCCAGCTTGAAGGGTTGTACGACGAATTCATCCGGCGCTTCTACCGCCGCACCCGCATCCACTGGGGCTACACCCAGATGCTCTGGAAATCGCCCCACAGCGTGCTGGATTTCCTCAAGAACCTGCCGGCCATCATCCGCTTTGAAAGGCAGCAGAAATGGTGAAACCACTGCTGGCGCTGCTGCTCTGCCTGCTGCTGACAACCACAGCCACGGCAGCAGACCAGCCCGTTACCATAACAGATGCCACCCACGAGCTGGCGCTCCTGTCGGGCTACGGCATCACCCACCGCGACTTCGGCGCTACCCGCACCCAGGTCCAGACCTGGGATGCCATTGCCCGGCTGGGCTGGTTTCTGTCCGATGAGCTGGGAAAAGGGCACTG
Source organism: uncultured Geobacter sp. (assembly GCA_964622705.1). Lineage (GTDB taxonomy): Bacteria > Desulfobacterota > Desulfuromonadia > Geobacterales > Pseudopelobacteraceae > Trichlorobacter. The sequence continues at coordinate 10,837 of CAZUSH010000073.1, forward strand.
GTACCAGGGGAGACACGAACTGCTGGTGGAACTGCCCTACCACCTGGCAGTTGATCAGGGGGGCCGCTCCATGACAGGCGGCTACCTCTTGGGAAGCTGGAAGTTTACCAGCCTAACCAATTATCTTCCATATATTTTTGCTGGTGGTGGCATCCTGTTTGTTGACCTGCAACTGCCCAGCATGGGGAGCAAGGTTGATTACAGCTACCAGGCTGGCACCGGTCTGCAATACCTGCTGCGCAAGGACCTCGCCCTGATGGCCGAGTACCGTTACCATCACATCTCCAACGCCGGTACTGCCAGCCCCAATGAACCGCTCAACTCCAGCAAGATCCTGCTGGGGATCTCCTGGCTGCACTAAAGGCATTACTTTGAAAAGGTGTCCTTGAGCTCGTGTCCGGCCTCTTTGGCACCTTTTTTAATATCCTGACCAGCCTGCTTGGCACCCTGTTTGATCTCTTGTCCCAGCTTCTTGCTGCCTTGCTTGATCTCATGGCCAGCTTCCTTGAAGGCCTCCTTGGTTTCCTTGGCAGCTTTTTTGGTATCTTCCTTAATGGTCTTACCTGCCTCTTTGAAGGCCTCCTTAGTCTCACGTCCAGCCTGCTTGATCTCTTCGGTTGCCTGATTGGCAAAAACCAGCCCTGCTGAGGCCAGCACACCCACCAGCACACTTGCTTGCGCGATTCGTCTCATGGTCATCTCCTGATAGCTATTCGACTCAAGGCAGCCGGTAACAACACCAAGGCTGCCAAGGCAGTAAAACCGATTCCGAAATTGGTGGCCCAGCCGATCGAGGACATGGCCCCGTAATCGGCAAAGGCCAGTGAGCCAAAACCCGCAATGGTGGTAAGAGCCGACAACAGCACAGCCCGGCCGGCCTGCACAAACCGCGCGCACTGCTCGTCAGCAGGCATGTCTGCAAGGCGGTGCTGGATGTGCAGGCCATAATCGCTACCCATACCCACAATGGTCACCAGCACCATGGCGTTCATGAAGTTCAGTTTCATACCGCACAGCACCATGGTGCCCAGCATGGCAATCGCGCCGACCAGCACCGGCCCCAAGGCTGCCACCAGTCCGGCCAGGCTCCTGAAGTGCGCCAAAAGCAGCACCAGCACCAGTGCTCCACCGTAGAAAAAACTACTGACAAAGCTCTGGCGCACCCCCTCTAACAGCTCTTGGCTGACCAGCTCCGTACCGGTCAGACGGGCTGAGGGCACGGCCCGTGCCAGTTCTTGTTCAAACTGGGCAAGTTTGAGCCGGCCCGGTTGATAAAAAAGGTAAGTCAGGCTATGCCAGCCATGGGCATCCTGCACCAGATGACGCTCCACCACCGAGCGCAGCGGCGAGGCAGCCAGCTGCCTCACCAGCTCCTGCTCCGGAACACTCTGCAGCAGACTGCCTGCTGCAAGCTGTTTCAGGTAATCATCAAATGAACTCGACATAAATCCTTGCTTCAAGAGTTCATTTTTCACAACCTGGTGGATGTTGTCAACAGCACCTGCCCGTTGCAGCTGCCTGATCAGAATTGCCTGTTCAACAGGCAAGTTCACGGCCTGCCCAAGGGAAGACCAGGCCTGCAGCCTGCCCTGTTGCATGAGTTGCCGGGCCAGTTGATCCACTGCGGCTGAACGCTGCAGCACAGCGGCTGGATCACGGCCATCCACCGCCACCAGCAGGCTTTTGGGGGCCAGGTTGAGGTGCTGCTCCACCAGTTCCTGGGCCTTGAAGGCCTCGGAATGGCGCGGCTGCAGGTTTTTCAGGTCGTTATCAAAGCGGATCTGCGTGGCAGCACCTGTCAGGCCGACAACCAGCAGCAACGCACCGACGAAAAGCGGCCGGGTTGCTTGCTGACTGAAACGCCAAACCCGGTCCAGCCCCAAGGCAGGTAGCGGGCGGTAGGTGGCTGCATGACGGTCAACGTGCAACAACACCGGCGGCATGAAGAGCAGGGTTGCATAGAGGGAAAACAGCACCCCCAGCCCCACCAGGATGCCCAACTCGGACAGGGCCCGCACGTTTGAAAACCCCAGGGTCAGAAACGGCACCGCCGTGGTGGCAGCTGCAGTGAACAGGCCGTGGCCGGTGTCCACCAGGGCCAGCTGTATGGCCTGGTCAGTGGGAATCCCACCAGCCCGTTCCTGGTGGAAACGATCATAGAGATGGATGGAGTAGTCGGTGCCAAGCCCGATGATCAAAGCCATAAAGGCAAAGGAGATGATATGGATCGAGGTGAGGAACAGTCCGGCTGTGCCCAGGGCCAGCACCACGCCGGTTGCCAGGATCAGCGGTATCATCAAGGTAGGCAGCAGACGACGGTAGATGCCGAAAAAAAGACCCAGCACCACCACCAGCGACGAGACAATACTGGCCAGGATGGTGGTCTTCATGGCTGCCTCGTCGACCACCGCGCTGATATGAGCGCCGGCGCAGGAGATCGAGACCTTGCTGTCCTGCCGGGCAGTATTGACAGCGGCAACCAGCTTGCGGGCAAAGGCCATCTCCTGGACCGGCTGGGCCGGCTCGGCAATCATGATCAGCACGCGGCCATCGCGGGACTGGAAATAGGGAGAATCCGTTGCCAGGGACAGGGCCTGACTGCCTGCTTGCAGACGGGGTAAGAACAGTGGCCCCAGCTCAAGGGGATCAGCCAGGGCAAGTAGTTGCGGGGCACTGCCCAATGAGGTCGCCAGTTTAACAGCCAGGTGTTGCAGAGCTGCAGCAATGCTTTGAGGGGTAAGGCGGCCCAGCAACTGGTCAGCCTGTTCAGGCGCGACAAAGGCAGCCGGATGGGCGGCGGCAAACCGGATCAGGTTAGCCATGGCACCGGCCTCGGACTCTTCAAAGACACGGTAGAGCACCCGCTTGAAGGCTGGTTTTCCATCCACCTGCAGGGTTTTCAGCCGGACTGCAAAGCGCTCTGCCTCGGACTGCAGCAACGGCGCCTGCCCTTCCAGCAGAAAATAGGCCTCACGGGCGCCGCCGGACCACTCCAGGGATTCGAGTAACAGCTTGAGCGCCGGGCGCTCAGTGGGGAACAGACGGAAGATATCGGTTTCAAAGCGGACACGGCTGATGGACAAGCCTGACAACAGCAACAACAGACCAGCAGCAGCCAGCAACTGGCGTGGATAGCTGCTGCTCATCCGGGCAATCCAGCGCAGATGCCCGATGATGACCCGGTTGATGAGCCTCCCAAAGGCTGAAAACTGCCGCATCTTATGGTACTTTCAGCTCCGTCAGCGGTAACAGTTTCAGACCTGCCAGACGCGGCACAAAGGCCTGTTCCCCCAGATCCTCATTTATTTCAGGATCTTCAAGGGTTACCGTGATCCGTTCACCATCGGCCCCTTCCATCAAGAGTTCCGTGGCAACCCAGACCCCCTGCAGCTGACGGTAGTTACGATAACGAACCCGTTCGCCCTGCTTGAGGCTTTTTTCAACCACCAGGCCGCGTTCAAGGGTAACGGTTTCCTCGCTGCCAAACCCGTTGGTGTGGGTGATGCTGCCCTGCTCCGGTGCGCCGGGAGGCGGTTCATGGGACAGCACCCATTGCAGCAGACGCCAGGGCTGCTGACCTGCTGCACGGGGCAGTTGACTGACCAGACCACTGTAGGCAACCCCGTTGCCGGGATAGCTCAGGATCAGTTCCTGGCCGTTGATCAAGACCTCCATAAGGGTGGTGCCAAAGGGAGACAGCAGGACCAGCCGCAGTTGATCCGGGCGCCGGTACAACATCACCCCGCGTCCGGACATATGTTTCTCGGCAGTGCGGAAGGAAAGCGTAACCGAGGAGCTGAGGGTCTCAAGTGCAGGGGTGTTGGCAGGCACCACTGTGGTGGACAAGGTGGTAGGATGGGGCGTTACCGTACTGCAGCCGGACAGCAGCAAAAGCAGACCACAAAGGCATAGCAGGGTGTGACGAAGCATCGTTAATTGATCCTGAAATCGGTCTCGTGCAGACCGGTATTTTTGCGCAGATTCTTAAACTGCATCACGGTTTTGTCACCGTTACGCTCTTCCAGTACCAGGCGTCGCATGGTGCCGTCTTCCTGAAACTGGATCGTGATCTCGCGCATCTGTCCCTGCCCCTCAGGCAACACCACCACGGTGTAGAGACCGCGCTGCAGCTCGGCCCTGACCTTGAGCCCGTCAGGCAGCCTGGTGAGCGGTTTGTCCAGCAGGCTGAACCAGTGCCGCAACCCCTGATCAGGGGGCAGCACCACCCGCTGCAGTTCCCCGCCCTGCCCCAGGCGCTGCTCCAGCAGGTTGTCTTTTAAAAGGGTGGTACCACTATAGGGCGGCGCCATCACCAGCAGGAAACGATCCGGTTTCTTAAAACGGATCGTGCCTTTCATGACCAGCTTTTTGCGCAGCACACTCAGCTGTTTTTCCTGAGTAAGCTCGGCCGTGAAATCCTGAGTGGTAGCAAAGCACTGGCGCAATTTTTCCAGCCCCTCAAGCGCAGGCAGTGTGCGGGCCTGCACCGTGGCAGGCAGCAACGCCAGCAGGGCGCACAAAAGGTGTACACGTAGCAGTTTCATAATGATCCAATCCCCAAGGTCATCTCGGCTGCCAGCAGTTCCTCGCCCTGGCAGGTGACCCGGCCAGACACCTGGCACAGCCGGCCAAAGGCAGCAGTTATGCTGGCCGAGACCAGAAGCTGGTCACCGGCCTGCGGCAGCCTGCCAAAGGCGGCACGCTGCAGGGCTGCCAGGAAGCCGCCCTCCTGTTCTTCCCGCGCAGCCACAATCCCGGCCAGTTGGGCCAGACACTCCACCAACAGGATCTGGGGAAACGGGGCATTGGTGCTGACCATCACCACAGCCGTGCCGGAGATACCCGGCACCAGGGTCGTGATCCGGTCAAGCAGCAGAAAGGGATCGCGGTGAGGCAGCAAGGCTGACGGCAATGGATTATTCAGCGGGGCCTCCCTGCAGCACCAGGCTGTAGAACGGCCCCTCAGGCGAGGCTGCCAGCTGCAGGCCCTGTTCTCCTGGTC
>CAZUSH010000074.1:0-15694 GCA_964622705.1 uncultured Geobacter sp.
GTGATGGTGGCGATCCTGTATTTCCTGATCTCCTGGGCACTGATGCAGGGACTGGCATATCTGGAACGGATGACCGACCCCAAACATAAACGCAGAAAGGCAGGCAGGGCATGATTCAGGTAACCCATCTTTCCAAAACCTACGGTGAGGTCACCGTGCTCAAAGATATCTCGCTGCATGTTGCCAAGGGGGAGGTCATCTCCATTATCGGGCCGTCCGGCACCGGCAAGAGTACCTTTCTGCGCTGCCTGAACCTGCTGGAGCAACCCAGCGGCGGCTCTGTCTTTGTGGATGGTATCGACCTTCTGGACAACAAGAGTGATGTCCCCAGGATCCGTCAGCGGATGAACATGGTCTTTCAGTCGTTCAACCTCTTTTCGCACCTGACGGCACTGGAAAACCTGACCATCGGGCCGATCAGGCTGCTGGGGATGTCCAGGGAAGCGGCTGAACAAGAAGCCCGGGAGTTTCTGAAACTGGTGGGGCTGGCGGAAAAGGCCGGTCATTTCCCGGATGAACTGTCAGGTGGCCAGAAACAGCGGGTAGCCATTGCGCGCTGCCTGGCTATGAAGCCCGAGATCATCCTGTTTGATGAACCGACCTCGGCCCTTGATCCGACCATGGTCAGTGAGGTGCTGGCGGTTATCCGGCAGCTTGCCAAGGACGGCATGACCATGTTGATCGTCACCCACGAAATGGACTTTGCCCGGGATGTCTCCAGCCGAGTGCTCTACATGGATGAAGGGCTGATCTATGAAGAGGGCACACCGCAGCAGATCTTTGAAGATCCGCGCAAAGAGAAGACCAGGGCGTTTATCAACCGGATCCGCAGCCTCAATTTCCCGGTGGCTTCTCGTGATTACGACCTGTACGCTATGAATGCCGAGATCGAGACCTTCTGTGAGCGTCAGATTTTGAGCAGGAAGACACGCCACAACCTACTGCTGTTGGTTGAAGAGCTGATGCAGCTTTACCATCCCCTATTAGGAACAGTACCCTTTGAACTGACCGTCTCCTATGCGGAAAAACAGGGCACCCTGGAGATTGTAGCTGAAAGCGGTGGCGCTCCCTATAACCCGTTGGATGTCGCCCAATTGCCGGATGAACTGGGGCTTAAGATCGTCACCCACCTGGCGCAGCAACTTAGCTATCAGCGCACTGACGATAAAAACCGCGTGACAGTCGGCCTCAAAATGGAGTAGCAGCATGAGAAGCCGCACGCCGTCTACAGGGAGCTGTCAGATGAAGCATGATCCAACGTCACAACTACTCGACCGCCTGATTGGTGTGGCCGAGGATATTGCCATGGGCCGTTATGGCAAATATGACGATATCTTTGAGATGACTAAAAACAGCCACTACCCGCCGCTGGTGGCCCGTTTGGCCGAGTCGTTCGGCATGATGGCGGTCAAGGTGGAGGCTCGGGAATACCGGCTTGAACAGATCATTGACGAGTTGCGCCAAACCGAAGCCCAGTTGCGCGCGGCCCGTGAAGCATTGGTACGCGAAAACAGCACCCTGAAGAAGAACCTGCGCCGCTCGTTTCCCTTCTCCTCGATTTTAGGCAACAGCCTGCTGATCCGTGACCTGATTGCCAAGGCCGAACGGGTTGCGGATGCGCGTCTTTCCGTGATTATCAGCGGTGAAACCGGCACCGGCAAGGAGCTGTTCGCCAAGGCGATCCATTTTAACAGCCCCCGCAGCGCCAAACCGTTTGTGGCGGTGAACTGCTCCGCCATTCCGGAAAGCATCTTTGAGAGCGAGATGTTCGGCATTGAAAAAGGGGTTGCCACCGGGGTGGAGGCCCGCATCGGCAAGATCGAACAGGCCCAGGGAGGTACCCTGTTTCTGGATGAGGTGGGTGAAATGCCGCTGCAACTGCAGGCCAAGCTGTTGCGGGTGCTGGAGGAACGGGTGCTGGAGCGGGTGGGTAGCCGTTCCGGTTTGGCGGTTGATCTGCGGATCATTGCCGCCACCAATCGTGACCTGACGCAAGAGATTGCCGCAGGGAGGTTCAGGGAGGATCTGTACTACCGTTTGAATGGTGTTACCCTGCGCATCCCGCCGCTACGGGAGCGTCGGGATGATATTGATCTGATCGCCCGCTATTTTCTCGAAAAATGGGCCCGCTCCTGCGGCAGGCCCCCCCTGCGCTTCAGCAAGGAGACGCTCCAGCAGTTGCGCAACCATCCCTGGCCCGGCAATGTCCGCGAACTGGAAAACGAAATCGAACGAGCCGTGGCCTTGTCCTACGGCGAGATCATTATGCCGGCGGATCTTTCCGAACCGCTGCAACAACGGCACGTTGCCAGCAACGGTGGTGGAGTGCTGAAACAGTCGGAGCGCTCCCTGATTGAGCAGGCCCTGCGTAATGCCAATGGAAACAAGACGCAGGCAGCCGAACAGCTTGGCATGAGTCGCGAGGGACTGCGTAAAAAGCTGAAGCGCCTGGGGCTCGAGTAAGAAATACCTTTGCCAGATAATGGCCATAACCTAACACAAGGAGTTGATGCTATGCCGCAGTACATCGGTCGTTTTATGTTTCTTGTCTGTCTCTTGGCGGTTCTGGGGGGGAGTATTGCCGGTTGCACCAAACGGGAAAAGATTACGGGACTCGCTCAGCTGGACGGCAAGGAGTTCGGTGTCCCTACCGGTACGGTGGCGGACAAACTGGTGTTGTCCCGGTTCCCCAACGCCAAATTTCAGTACTTTAACAGCGTGCTTGATGCTGCCCTTGCCGTCAAGGCCGGCAAGGTGGATGCGGCTGCCTATGATGAACCGATCCTGAGGAACATCGCTGCCAAAAACGGCGGCATGACGGTCTTGCCGGAGTTGATCACCAAGGATAATTACGGTTTTGCGGTGCAGAAGAACAACACCGCCCTGAGGGATGCCATTGATCAGGTTGTCGACACCTTGAAGAAAAACGGACAGTATGATGCCATGCTGCAGCGTTGGCTTCCCAAGAGCGGCAGCCCGGCGCCAATGCCGGTGATTGCGAGCAGCGGCAGTAACGGGGTGTTGCGACTGGGCACCGCTGCGGTCACGGAACCGTTTTCCTTTGTGGACGGCTCCCATGCGGTGGTGGGTCTGGATATTGAGCTGGCGCAACTGGTTGCGCAACAGCTTGGCAAGAAGCTGGAAATCGTCAACATGGACTTCGGCGCCATGATCCCAGCCCTGATGGCCGGCAAGGTTGACCTGATCGCCGCCTGCATCACCATTACCGAGGAACGTGCCCAAAAGGTGCTGTTCTCGAAGCCGTATTACCGCGGCGGCATTGCCGCGCTGGTGAAGGAGTAGGCTGTTGGCTGACAACGAGGTGTTCCCATGACGCAACTGCTTATTTCTGTGTTGAATACGGCCTGTGTGATGGCGGTGATCGCCTATGTGCTGGTGCGCACCCGCTTTTATTCCATCATTGCGGAAAAGACCCATACGGTGCGGAGTCTGTTGATCCTGATCGTGCTGTTTGCCGCCTTTACCGTGTACGGGGTCCTGATCGCCATTCCGATTGCAGGCGGCTATGTGGCCCTGGGGCATATCGGCCAGATCATCGGTGGCCTGATGGCCGGTCCCCTGGTCGGCACCGGGGTGGGGCTGTTGATTGCGCTGCATCGCTGGTCCCTGGGGGGATTTTCCGTGGTTCCGGCCACTCTGTCGGTGGTGCTGGTGGGGCTGTTTGCCGGCCTGTATGCCCAGTGGCGAAAGGGGGTACGCTACAATCCCTTTGAGGTAGCCGGCCTGATCATGGTGCTGGAGCTGTTCTCATCCGGTCTCAATCTGTTGCTGATACCGGATTTTGCTCAGGCCTGGCGGCTGGAGAGCAGCATCAGGCTGCCGATGACCATTGGCCATATGATTGCCGGTGCCGTGTTTATTTTGATCATCAACAATATGATCGATGAAAAACAGACCCGCGAGGCCAAGGAGAAGATCGAAAGCGAACTGAAGATAGCCAGCGATATCCAGATGAGCATGGTACCGAAGAGCTTCCCGCCGTTTCCCAATATGCCGGAGTTTGATCTGTATGCGGTCTTGAAACCCGCCAAGGAGGTTGGTGGAGATTTCTATGACTTCTTTTTTATAGACGAAGACCATATCTGCTTTGCCATCGGTGATGTCTCCGGTAAGGGGGTGCCGGCTGCCCTGTTCATGGCCGTTACCAGGACCCTGTTGCGCTCCCATGTCAACCGGACAACCACGATCAATCAGAGCCTGGGCAAGGTCAACAACGACCTGTGCGAGGGCAATGACGCCTGCATGTTCACCACCCTGTTCAGCGGCATCCTGAATGTCAGGACCGGTGAAATCTGCTACAGCAATGCCGGTCACAATTTCCCCTATATTTATCGCAAGGACGGCTCGGTTGAGATGATCACCGCGGCCAACACGGTGGCGCTCGGCTGCATGGAGGATATCCCGTACAGCACGGGGCAGCTGGTGCTGTCGGCAGGTGATGCGCTGGTGCTGTACACCGATGGTGTCTCAGAGGCTATGGACAAAAACCAGAAGTTCTTTACCGAGGCGCGGCTTGAGGCGGCCATCCGCAAGAGCCAGCCTGCTGCGGTCCGCGGGATTATCCGTCAGGTGATGGAGGACATCGACGGGTTTGTTGCCGGCGCACCCCAGTCCGACGATATCACCCTGCTGGTGCTGAGCTATACGGGGGCACAAGCAGTAGAACCTGTGACGGCAGGGTAGGGACAGCGGTCTTGAAGCGCCTGTGTGGCATTATTTCGGTATTGCTTGTGTTGTCCCTGTTTGGGGTGACGGCAGTTGCTGCGGCGGTTGGCAAGGATGCTGTGCCGGCACCCCGCAACAAGGCGGGCCAGAAGTGGCGCATCGGCTACTGTGAAAGCGCCCGATTCGTCAACTATGCCGAACATCTCTACGCCCTGGTCAAGGGGCTGACGGCATTGGGATGGCTTAAGGGAACGGAGCAACTTCCCTATCAGCCGGGGCAGGAGGATACCCGCGCCATGTGGAACTGGCTGGCAACGCATGATCTCGGCCCCTATCTCCAGTTTGTCGGCGATGCCTACTATACCTATGACCGGCTGGATGAAGGGGCAAAAAAACGGGTAACGGAAAAGCTGGTCACCCGCTTGCGAACCCGCAGAGATATTGATCTGATGCTTGCCATGGGAACCGTTGCGGGCAAGTTGGTGGCCGATGACCGGCATCAGGTGCCGGTAACGGTCTTCTCAACCAGCAATGCGGTTGCCGCCGGTATTGTGCAATCGATCGAACGGTCCGGACGGGAGCATGTCTGGGCCCATATGTACGTAAACCGCTTCAGGCGGCAGCTTGAGGTGTTCCACGACACCTTTGGCTTCAAACGGCTGGGGATGGTGTACGAGGATTCACCCGCCGGCAGGACCATGGCAGCGCTGCAGGATGCCGAGTCCCTTGCCAGGGAACGTAACTTCAAGATTGTGCGGGCCTTTGTGGCGGACAACCAAACAGACAAGGAACAGTACTTCCGGGAGACCCTGGCCGCCTACCGCCGACTGGCAACGCAGGTGGATGCCATGTATCTGACGATTTACCCGGGGTCGCGCAAGGTTGACATGTTACCGGAACTGTTGGAGCCGTTTTACCAACACCATATACCGGTCTTTACCCAGCTGAAACTGGAGGTGCAGTACGGCGCACTGATGAGTGTTGCGGACGCTGATTTCATGGGTATCGGGCTGTTCGGTGCCGAAACCATCGCCCGGATCCTGTTGGGCGCCTCCCCCAAAAACCTGCCGCAGGCCTATGAGAGCACACCATACATTGTCCTGAACCTGGAGGCGGCCCGCAAGACCGGCTACAAGCCGCCCTTTGACATCCTGCTGATTGCTGACCGGCTCTACCGTACCATTGAACGGCCGCAGGATCACCTACGGCAACGTAACGGTGCTGTACCGCGTCAGAAAACCACAGGGAGCTGACCAGCGTGCCGACCAGAAAAACACAGCTGGCCACCCTGCTGGCATCGCTCTTTGTGCTGCTGATCGTGCTGTTGTTCAATGCCTGGCTGAACATGAGCGCCTTGAAGAAAAACTATGTCGCCTCCCTGGTGGGAAGCTACACAGTTGCCGGTGGTGAATGCCGTAGAAAGATCGAATACGCAGTACGCTATGGCAAGCCGCTGGATAATTTCTACGGCATGAAAGAACTGCTGCAGGAGGTCAAACAGGACGCGGCCGAGCTTGATGATGTGCGAGTTGTCGGGCTTGACGGCAGCGTTATGTATGACGTAAGCGGCAAAACAAGCGGCAGGCTGCCTGCCCGGCTGCTCAAGGAAGCCGACTTTAAACCGGGTCTCACTACGTCGCCGGTGATTCGCTTTGAAGGCAAATACGAACTGTTCATCCCGGTCCACGATCAACAGGGACGTTGCATCGGGCTGCTCAATCTGGTGTTTGACGAAGCGGTTGTAGCGAGTCGCGTTCAAACTTTCTGGCAGCAGAACCTGCGCGAGATGGTGTTGGTGGCTGCTTTGTCTGCCGCGTTGTTGGGGGCGGCCCTGTTTGCCATACCGGTGGTCAGCCGGACCGGCATGGTCAGGAACAGGCGCATTTTTGCCATTCTGCTGACGGTGCTGAGCGCGGCCCAGTTGTATTACGGCTTTTCAAACATTGCGCTGTTAAAAGGCATGTATTTTGACATTGCGCGTAAGAACATCCAGCTCTCCGGCCGCATCATACAAAAGGATATTGACCAGGTCCTGCAGAAAGGGGTGCCGTTTAACGAGCTGCGGGGAATTGATGCCTGGTTTGAAACCATCATGCGGATGATGCCGGAGACCGGCCGGATTGTGGTGTCTGATACCCAGGGGAAGTCATGCTATGCCGCTGTTGCCCCACAGTCCGGTCAGGCGGTTTCGGTATCTTACACCTTTCCCTTGATCCGGTCTGTTGACGGTGAGCAAGGCATGCTGCAGGTGGCCCTTTCCCGCGCCTATATCGACGCAAAACTAAAGGATGTGCGGCTTGATGTGTTCACCATCCTGGTGACCTCATTCTTTTTAACCATCGAGCTGATTGTGTTTCTGCTCTTTCTCCTGAATGCCAGGTTAGACAGCATCGAGCCGGGCACGCAGGCTCCGGCAGGGGTGCAGTACATCCGCATTATCCGTCCGCTGGCCTTTCTGTTTTTCATCGTGTTCGACATGTCGATCTCCTTCATTCCGGTTTACATGAAAAAACTGTATGAACCGTTGCTTGGTCTGCCGAAGGATATCGTCCTGGGGTTGCCCATCTCTGCGGAGATGTTCTGCATTGCGCTCTCATCCTATGCCGCCGGTCTGATGATCGACAAAAAGGGCTGGCGCCAGCCGTTCTATCTCGGCTTGGCCATTGTGGCGCTGGGGGTGTTGCTTTCAGCGGCTGCTCAGACTGCGCTGTTCTTTATTCTTGCCAGAGGCGTGATCGGTATCGGCTATGGTCTGACCCTGGTCGCCATGGAAGGGTATCTGCTTTCCAGCCCTGCCAAGGATACCCGTATGGCCGGCTTTTCCCAGCTGTATGCCGGGTTGTACGCCGGCAAGCTCTGTGCAGCCGCTCTTGGCGCCATGCTGGCAGAGCGGCTCGGGTATGCGGCGGTGTTCATCATTCAGATCGCCATGCTGGCAGTGCCGCTGTTTTTTGCGCTCAGCTTTACCACGGGCCGTTCTACGCCGCCGCCTGTACTGCGTCCCGTTGCTGTTGCCACGCAAGGGGCGTTGCGCCGGTTTGTCTGCAATCGCCAGATCATTACCTTTTTTCTGCTGATCACGCTTCCTTCGATGGTCTGTACCGTTGGCTTTCTGTGCTATTTCTTTCCCCTGTATGCCAACAGTATCGGGGTCTCAACCTCAAACACCGGCCGGGCCTTCATGATGTACGGCATCTGCTTTATTATGCTCGGCCCCTGGTTTGGGTCCTACCTCGGCAGGCGCAGCAACGCCATGCGTTACGTTTACGCAGCCGGTGGTATCGGCGTGACCGCCATGCTGGTGTTTTTCTGGCAGGGGAGCTTTATCTCGGCCCTGGTCGCCATCTTTTTACTGGGCATGGCTGATACCATGAATTCCGTTGCCCAGACCGGTTATTTCCTTAGTATGGAGGCCACCCATGCCTTTGGTGAGGGCAAGGGGCTGGGGCTTTTGCGGCTGACCAGGAAGATCGGTGAGGCGCTTGGTCCAATTGTGTTCGGCTGGCTCTTGATGTTCGGTACCCAGGCTGGTGTCGGTCTGGCCGGTGGGATATATCTGGTGATCATGCTCGTATTTGTGCTGCTGACACGCCTGTATGGAGCTTCGGCCTGCGCCGTCGAGTGATGATACACAAGTTTTGCGTCAGGGGCCTACGGCCGGCTGTGAGCTGAAGGAGCGAGACATTATGGCAACGATTCTGGAACAGGGCAGCATAACCAGTCAAGCGGATGCGCGGGAGCATGCCTACCGGATTCAGGTTCTGGATCAAGGTTGTCTTGCCGAGCTTTCGGCTTTCCAGCAGAAAACCTATGATCAGATGCCGGATAAGCGTTTGTACGCCCCGATCGGGGATGCCATGTTCCGGGCAGTGCTGGGTGAACAGGGGATAACGCTTGGGCTGGTGCTGGGGGAGCAGTTACATGGGTTTGTCTGTTTTTATTTCCCCGGCGACGACAAGGAAAACCTGGGCCGGGATGCCGGGCTGTGCGGTCAGGAACTTAAGCAGGTGGTGCACTGGGAGCGCTGCCTGATTGCCCCGGAGTTCCGCGGCAACAACATGCAGTTCCGGATGGGGGAACTTCTGGTTAAGGCCACGGCTGCATATAACCGGACCTATCGCTATATGTGCGCGACCGTGGCCCCCAACAACTATCCCAGCCTGCATCAGTTGTTTGAACAACAGCAGATGGTGGCAGTGAATCTGAAAAAGAAATATGGCGATCTGTGGCGGCTGGTATTTTTTAAGGATATTCAGCAGCCGTTTCACGCAAGCCCTGACGATGTTGTGGCGGTTGACTGCACCGATCTTGAACGTCAGCTCGACCTGTTCCAACAAGGTTATTATGCATTTCAGGTGTTACTGGAGAATGATGGTGTTAAGACATTGTTTTCAAAGAATTGTTTTAAGATGGTTTGCTGACATCGGTTGATCTGTTCCCCTGTGGTAGGTGGAGGCAGTATGAGTCTTCATGCGTGCCGTTTTCAGGCGTCAACCGGGTGATCAGCGGTGCGTGCTGGGGATAGTGCTGCAGCAGGAAGGCCCTGTCGCCCAACTCAAAATCGGCAAAATCAAAGCCCGGCGCGACAGTGCAGCTTACCAGGGCATAGCCGCCACCAGTCACCAGCTCTGCCCCGAACCACACCCCAGCCGGCACCACGGCCTGAAAAACATCGCCCGACTCAAGCGCAGCCCCAAGTCTGATACGTGTGTAGTCTCCTGCCGCACTCAAGGTGTGGATGAACAGTGATGAACCGCTGTGAAAATACCAGATTTCATCGGACTTGATCCGGTGCAGTGCCGAGACCTCGCCCTGTTGCAGTAGAAAGTGGATGGCGGTGCAGGAGCTGCGTGGACCATTAAAGCGGCTCGGCAGGCTGTCAGGTGGTAGTTGCTCGGATGAACGGTAGGTCTCCCGATACCAGCCGCCTTCTGGATGCCGTTTAAGCATCAGGGTGTCAATCAAGGTGTCCGCGAATACTACTGACATGATGCAGGGCTGGTTTTGGTGGGAGCCGCTGCCGCAGACAGGGCCAGCACGAGTGTGGTCAGGTAGTTCATCAGATTCGCTTCCTTGCTTCGGGCTTGTACACTGCTGAGCATGTCACGGAGTATAGCTGCTCGGAGCCGATAAGTAAAACAGTAATCATTGCCAGATATTGCCGCATCCGGAGAGTGTACCGGCTGCTGGTCCACAAACATACGTCTTGTGCCAGGCAAGAGAGCTGCTATGCTTGTGGTGCGCTCAAATGTGGGGAGAAGCTGATGTATGGAGGGTAGAAGTATCGCTTTGCGCTGTTTGATGACTGTGTTGTTGCTTGTCATGGCAGGCACTGCTCAGGCTCTGGCAGCAGAGACGCCGGTGGAGGCTCAGGTGAACGTACCCTATGTGGTGCAGTTCGGCTTTGGCTCCTATGATGTCGGTGGTCTCTCAACGGAAACCCTCAGAATCCCGCTCAGTCATTGTGTTGCCCTTGGTGAGGAGCACGACGACTGGCGTCTGAAATTTACCGGCTATTTCGGGTACAGTCATGCCAGATTTGAGAGCAACCTGTTGGGCCCAAAATTGACGGCAGATCAGGATTATGTCTTTGTGCTGCCGCAGGTTGCGGTGCAGATACCGTTGCGCCAGGGTTGGTTTCTGAAACCGTATCTCGCTGCAGGCGCCGGCTGCGCCTTTAATGGCTCGGCCAGGCTGGAAGGATACGGTGAAACGCCACTGCGGGATACCTATGATTTCCTGTATGCTGCCGGAATCACCCATCTGGTTGAGGTCCCCTGGCAGGGCTTGCTGGTGAGTCTGGCCAACAAGGTGGGCTGGGCAGAAGAGGTTGCCGTAGGGGGAGGGCGTGGACAAGGCTTTGCCACGCTGCAGAACGGCCTGGAAATACGGCATCCTCTGGGGCTGCAGGTTGGAGATAGACCGCTGGATCTGGCTGAGTCGTTTATCCACTATTTCTTTTTTCCGGCAGCCCGTTTCTCCATACCCGGACAACAGCCGCTCAAGGTCAGCAACCAGTATGAATTCGGCGCAACCATTGGTTTTGCCAAACCAACCACGCTCTGGATTCTAGAGAATCCCCGTATCGGTGCCAGTTATCGTTTTGGCGATGGTCTGACCGGTTTCCGGGTGAACCTGGGCTTCCCGTTTTAGCTGGGCTTGCAAGCGAGCCCATTATTATTCCAGTGCATTTTGTTGTGGAAAACCAAGTGCAACCGCCCTGTTTCCGTAACCAAGCCAAGAGGAGGGTGAACAGTGCAACCAACGCTAGCCTACGACGTGTATGGAACCTTGATTGATACCCATGGCCTCGTTGTCACATTGCATCAGCTGGTTGGCGAACAGGCCATGGCATTTTCGCAGCTCTGGCGGGAGAAACAACTTGAATATTCCTTTCGGCGAGGGCTGATGCAGCATTATGTTACCTTTGCAGTGTGCACTGCCGAGGCCCTTGACTATACCTGCAGGCGGTTCAAGGTTGCCCTGGCTGAAACCCAGAAGGAGCAACTGTTGCGGGGATACCATACTCTGCCTGCTTTTGAGGAGGTAAAGCCCAGCCTTGTGAGGGCAAAGGAACTGGGATTTCGGCTGTTTGCCTTTTCGAACGGCAGCAGGGATGCCCTGGAAATGCTGCTCGGATCAGCCGGGATCAGAGAACTTTTTCTCGATTTGGTGAGTGTTGATGAGGTCAAATCCTTTAAGCCAAATCCAGGTGTTTATTGTCATTTTCTCAGACGGACCGGGGCCAGTGGTCGTGCCGCCTGGCTGATCTCCAGCACCCCTTTGACGTGATCGGCGCCATTTCGGCTGGTATGAAGGCGGCTTGGGTAAAACGAGCCGAAGATGCTGTTTTTGACCCATGGGGGATTGAGCCAACCCTTACGGTCAGCAATCTTAGTGGACTGGCTGAGGCTATTCTGGCAGCAGAGCTGGTGGCATAACACCGGCGCCGCATTTTCTGCTGGCGGAATTTGACTATGCAGGGCAGTTTCCCGGCAGAATCCGATGAGTCTTTTTGATCCGGCTTGGCCTGAGCTGGTTACAACCGTGGATCGGCGTATCCGCTTGCCGGGAAAGGAATAACCCATGACCTCAGGAAAGCATACTGCGTTTGATCTGCAGCTTGCCCGTGTTTGCGAGCTTTGTCCGGTATGTCGATATGCCCGTGTCAGCCAAAAGGGGATGGCGTTCCGGTTTGTCACTGGGGTCGAACAGGAACTATGCCCATTTTGCAGGGCATACGAGCGGGTGCATGGAAAAAAAGCCCATAAACCCGCTGGATGTAGAGACGAGGGGATTTCTGTGCGCAGCCCAGCAGATCGAATAGCGAAACGTTCAATGGGATAGTTTGCGGTTGTCAGTGCTGCAACAACCGGTAAGCACCGCCTCAAGTTCGGTGCGCAAGAGCGGTTTGCTGATGAAACCGTCCAGGTCTGCGCTGGAAAGTGCTCGGTGACCGTCCAGGCGGGCAGAGGTACACTGCATCACCACCGGAGTTCTTGGTTTGTGCAGTTCCTTCTCAAGCCTACGGATATGCTGCAGTGTTTCAAATCCATTCATCGTCGCCAAGTGGTCGTCAAGCAACAACAAGTCAATTTTTCTGTTTTGCCAGGTTGTGATGACATCATTACTGTTTTGAGCCGTGACCACATGGCACCCCATCTTGCGCAGCAAAGCCTCCGACATCAGTGCGTTGCCGCGGTCGTCTTCCGCCACCAGCACCAGCAGATCATGAGTGCATGCAATTGTGGGGGAGATGGGGGGCGGCAACACCAGGGGCAATTCGAGGTGGAAACAGCTGCCGGTATGCGGGACGCTCTCAGCCCACACGCGTCCATGCAACGCTGTGGCCAGTCGTTGACAGATGGCAAGTCCAAGGCCCAATCCTCCATAGCTACGGCTGGCTGACATGTCGAGCTGTATGAACGGCTTGAAAATTCGCTCTAATTCTTCCTGTTGAATGCCGATGCCGGTATCGAAGACGCTGAAGCGTACCAACACCTCTTGGTCTGTGTGTTGCTCAGAGGACACCCTGATGGTAACGCCTCCAAGCCCGGTAAACTTGATGGCATTATCAACCAGTACTCTGAGTGCCTGCTGGATGCGCGACCGGTTGCCCAGCACCTCTTCCGGCAGGCTGCCCAGTAACTCTTGGCCGATAACCAAATCTTTTTTGCGGGCCTCCTCCGCGTACTCCTGCATAATTTCGTCAACACAGTGCAATAGCTGAAAGGGAAGCTGTTCGTCCTCCAAGGGGTCATTTTCCAGCTGTACCAGCTCCAGTAGGTTGTTAACTACCGAAAGTTCAAGATTTGAGGCTGTTTCAATGATCTTAATCAGTTCGGATTGTTCCGGCGACAGCTGGGTAAAGCGCAGCAGTTGTGCCCCGCCTATGACACCATTCAGCGGAGTACGTAGTTCATGGCTCAGGTTTGCAAGAAGTTCCGAGGTCAGTCTTTTGGAACTCTCGGCCTGTTTTTGGGCTGCGGTAAGGTCCAGTTTAACTGACAACTGCTGACAGCCTTGATACACCAGATAGGAGACCAGGTTGCGCATATGGAAAATGGCCTGTTCAAATTGTTGGATGGTGATGACCGGCACATTGCGTAGTTCCTGGATAAATAACTCCGGGTCAAAGCCAAAATATGCGGCCTCCTTACGATAACTCTTGATATCCGGTTTTTCCAGAAAGACTTGTCCCAGAATCAGCGTTCCCAGAACCTTGCCTTGCACGATGATCGGTTCCACAGCGTTTGATAAGCCGTGATGACAGCGTGTAATCCTGGGGAGTTGCGTCTGTGGTGTCAGTTGTTGTAAGGCGCCGCGATGAAGTCGGCAAAGCAGGGATTGACTTGAATCCGTGTCGTAAAAACCTGAACACAGGGTGGTTTTGATGTTGGAGGCCAGCATGGTGCCGTTATTATCAACCAAGATGGCGGAAATGCCGGTAAGTTCATGAAAACTATCCAGTAGCTTTTGAAATTCGGTTAGTTCAAGGATATGTGAAAGCTCTTGTGACATATGCAGGTAACCACGCCAATCGTGAGACAGTGTGTCTTCGTGATAGTTTGCTGCCGGGTGGTTCTAATGATTCATGGATAGTGCCAATCTGGTTAATTGTAAATTATTTTAATAATATTGAATGGTTGTAATTTGTGTTGCTGGTCTGGGTCGGGAGCTTGAGGTGTCTGACCTGAAAAAAAATGAATGCCTGGTGTGGAAATTTATATTAACTATTTGTTTTAGCTATTGTTTTTTCTGGGTGTAAAAAAATGTGTCAGTCTCAGAGAGGGGGGGCGGTAGCACGATACCGCCTGGGGAAGATATCTTGTGAAATCGCTACGGTTGTTGTTGTCTGGGTGCATGCAGGGAAAGGCGAGGTGTGTAAAAAAATGTGACAGCAAACACAGAAAGACCGTTTCTTAAACGCTCAAAAGGCGGTTCCAGCCCCCATGATCTCATAGCTGAGTGTAATAAATTTTTACAATTAGCGGTTTATGCGCTTAACACGTTGAATTTAAATATAAAAATCGAGTGTAAAATTTTTTTACAATTGTGTGGGTTAATGCATGAAATTCCTTTTAAATGAGTAGGTTAAATCGCTGTAAAGATGTTAAAACCTGTTCTTGAAGGCCATGTCCTGTCGCACGATTTCCTCAAGCGATGCATCCAGATAATCCCGCCGGCAATCGACATCATCCAGGTTGCCAGTACGCATCCTGCTCAGGAAACGGCATCCACCGAAGCAGAGCGGCAGGTAGGGGCAGTTCAGGCAGGTTTCGTTTTTCCAGAGGTGAAGGTTATGACTGGCGTAATAATCGCTTGGCCCATCACTGAGCGTGCCGATACACATATCTTTCCATCCCATAAAGGCCGGACACTTATACAGACTACCGTCGTAGTTGATTACCAGATCGTTTGAAAATTCCACCATGCAACTGGCCAGTTTAGGCTTTGGCGTGCTAAATCCTCGGCTCAGAATCGCCTGCCGCAGAAACAGGCTGGCTTCAATCAACCAGGGCTCATTGGGGCAAGCGCAACCGATCGCAAAATCGCCCATGCCGGCTTGGCCAGCCTTGGGGGTGATGGGCGAGAACTGTACCGACCCCAGCCGTCCCGGTGTTATACCCCGCTGCAGCAGGATATCCAGCAGTTGAGGAAACAGGTGGTAGTTGTCCCTGGTGTAGTTGCCACCCAGTTGCACTGACAAGATGTCACAAACCTGGTCAAGGTGTGCGAGAATCAGTTCAAAGCTCCCTTTGCCGCTGACAAAGGGGCGTTGTTGGTTGTGCACCTCTGGTGGTCCGTCCAGGGTGAAACGGACGGTCTTGAATCCAAGTTCCTGCAGTTCCCTGGCAACTGGAGCCGTCAAGAGCGTGGCATTACTGACCAGGTTGAACGAAACTTGAGCAGTGTTTTGATCTGCATGTGCCTTGATTCTGGAAGCGATATCCCGCATGAGCGGCAAAGAGAGCAGGGCCTCGCCACCGTAAAAATCAAGCATGACATTCATACCAGCGTCAATTTTACGGTGTAGCAAAGCAACCAGCTGATCGGCGGTTTGCTGGGACATGTAATAGTTGCCCCTGAAATGATCCTCAAAACAGTAGCTACAGGCCAGGTTACAGTCTAGGTTCAGGGTCACCAGGGCAGTAAAGCGCTGGCTACGCTGGTTTGCCTCAACATAAATGTCGCGCAGCTGTACTTGTTCTGCTGCGCGATCCGGCACCAGGATGCCAAGCCTGGTAAGCAGCTCTTGCTCCTGGGAAGAGAGGGTGTTGGCTACTGCATCATCAAGCACAGTGCGGTCAAGCTCGAGAACAGCGCCACGGGCTGTGGCATAGACCAGCAGCTGATCCGGTTTATCACTGCAGGGCCAGGTTTTTAGATAGGTTGTCAATTCCACAAAGGACTCCGGTTCCCCTTCAGGGGCATACGCACCTGAAGGGGAAGGTGATTAACGGATGATGGTCATGCTGACCAGGCAGCAGCTGTAGGTTGGGATGTC
>CAZUSH010000075.1:0-14595 GCA_964622705.1 uncultured Geobacter sp.
GCCTGGCAGGCTTCCCGCATGCTGCCGGCCGAGGCCCTGCGCTATGAGTAGCCTGGTGCAGGTACAAGGCCTGTGCAAAAGCTATCGCATGGGGCGTGTTGCGGTTGAGGTCTTGAAGGGGATTGATCTGGAGATAGCTCCGGGGACCACCACCGCCCTGGTGGGGGCCTCCGGCGCGGGGAAGAGTACCTTACTGCATATTCTTGGGGGGCTGGATCGTCCCACGGGTGGCAACGTGACCTACGCGGGTGCCGATCTATTCCGCAAATCGGATCGAGAACTGGCTGATTTCAGAAGTCGCAGCATCGGCTTTGTCTTTCAGTTCCACCACCTGCTGCCGGAGTTCACTGCTCTCGAAAACGTGATGATGCCGGCCTTGATTGCCCGCAGGCTCCCCCGTCAGGTGGAGGAACGGGCCCGAATGCTGCTGGATGAGGTGGGGCTGGGACAGCGTTTGTTGCATCGGCCGGGTGAACTGTCCGGAGGCGAGCAACAGCGAGTAGCTATTGCCCGAGCGCTGATCATGGAACCTGCGCTGCTTTTGGCGGATGAACCGACCGGCAATCTGGATGCGAAGACCAGCGAAGCGATCCATGATCTGTTGACCCGCATCCAGCAACGGACCGGTGTCAGCATGGTGGTGGTAACCCATAATGAACGCATTGCTGCCGGTATGGAACGGATTGTCCGCCTGGCAGATGGACTGATCCATACCGATACCCTGGAGGAGAAGTGATCAAACGATCTTGCCTGACAACTGCCGTGCTGCTTGCCCTTGTGCTTGCCGACCGCTCCGCCCATGCCGATGGGGAGAAGATTACCCAGGTTGTGGTGCGCGGAAACCGGCGTATTGAGGCATCTGCGATCTTAAACGCGATCAGCATCAAGAGCGGCGACAGCCTGAGCAGTGAAAAGACCGATGCCGATATTCGCTCGATCTACAAGTTGGGGCAGTTTCAGGATGTGCAGGTTTCAAGCGAGCCGGTCAATGGCGGGATCGTCCTTGTTTTTTCAGTCATAGAAAAGCCGATTGTGCGTGCGGTCCTCTTCGAAGGGAATAAGGAGATCAAGCAGGACAAGCTGTTGGATGGCTTACCGATCCGGCGCAACGCCATCTTTTCGCAAAAAGACCTGGATGGCGCCACGGCCAAGCTCAAAAAACAGTACCAGGACGAAGGGTATTATCTGGTCAAGATTGAGCCGGTCATTGAACAGAAAACCCCTACCGAGTACCAGGTTGTATTTAAGGTCATAGAAGGAAAGAAGATCCGGATCAGCACGATTTCCTTTGAAGGAAACAACTCCTTCAGCGCCAGGAAACTGCGTGGTGTCATGGAAACCAAGGAAGAATGGTTCATGTCCTGGCTGACCGGGGCGGGTACCTATAAAGAAGAGGTGCTGCGTAACGATGCGCTGTTGCTGGCTGACTTCTACTTGAACAACGGCTATATCAACGTCAAGGTGGGGGAGCCGAGCATTAAGCTCGCCGATGATCAGGAATCACTGGTTGTCTCCATCAATGTCACCGAAGGTGACCAGTACCGGATCGGTGAGATAGCCTTCAAAGGCGATATTCTCTACCCCGAAAAGGAGATCAGGGAAAAGCTGAAGAGTGAACCGGGCGAGGTCTTCAGCCGTGCCAATCTGCGGGCCGATATCGGTACCATTACCGACATGACCGCCGATAAGGGCTATGCCTTTAACAACGTTGATCCAAAAACCAAGCCGGACCCGGAAAAGAAGACCCTGGATCTTACCTTTGACGTTGAAAAGGGTGAGCTGGTGTATATCGAGCGGATTTCAATTGCCGGCAACTCAAAAACCCGCGACAAGGTCGTCCGGCGCGAGATGCGTCTGATGGAAGGAGATCTCTATAGCGCTACCGGATTCAAGCGCAGTAAGCAAAACCTGATGAATACCGGTTACTTTGAAGAGGCCAATATCGCAACGGCCAAAGGCAGCAGCCCCGAAAAATTGAATGTCGCGGTGGATCTGAAGGAAAAGGCCACCGGCGCCTTCACGATCGGCGGCGGCTACAGCTCGCTGGACGGGCTGATTTTCCAGGGGTCGGTGTCGCAATCAAACTTCATGGGCTTGGGGCTCAAGGCCAACGCCTCGGCGGCCATCGGCGGCAAGACCAATACCTACTCCGTTGGTCTGACCGATCCCTATTTCCTGGATTCAAAATGGACGCTCGGGGTCGATATCTATCGTTCTGAGCGGGATTACACCGACTATAGCCGGCGCCTGACCGGTGGCGACATCAAGGCCGGTTATCCGATCACCGATTTCATCGGCACCTTCTGGATGTATAAGTACGAGATCAAGGATATCTACAATCCCGATAGCTATTACCTCGAGGCGAACGTCAAATACCCGGACAGCTACCCCCTGGGCCAGACCACCACCAGTTCCATCTACGCCAGCATCACCAACAACACCACCGATTTCCGGTTTGATCCCTCAAACGGCATGGTCAACACCCTGTCGGTGGAATACGCCGGTCTGGGCGGGGACAACAAGTACGTTCGGGAGATCTGCGACAACACGGTCTATTACCCCTTGTGGTGGAAGTTTGTGGTGTCCGCCAAGCTGGCGGTCGGCGCCGTGCAGCAGGCCGGCCCCAAGATCCCGATTGACGAAAAGTTTTACCTGGGGGGGATCGGCACCCTGCGGGGGTATGCCGCCAGGACCGTCTGTCCGGTTGACAATGGTGTCTATGTCGGCGGCGAGAAGGAGCTGTTCGGTAACCTGGAGATCAAGTTTCCGCTCCTGCAGGAGTACGGCATCAAGGGCGTTGGATTTTTCGACTATGGCAACGCCTGGACCAGCGGCGGCATCAAGCCGCCCGATATGCTGATGAGCTACGGCGGTGGTATCCGCTGGGCCTCACCGATGGGGCCGTTGCGCCTTGAATACGGCATTCCTATCAACCCGCGACCGGGGATCGACAACAGATCCGGACGCTTTGAGTTCGCAATCGGCAGTTTATTCTAGATTTCTCAGCAGCGACTAAAGGAGATTGAAGGTATGAAGCGCGTGATGATGCTGATGGCTGTGGTGCTGATGGCAGGTTCCGCATGGGCGGCAGATATAAAGGTCGGCTATATCGACATGCAGCGAGCCCTGAATATGTCCGAGGCCGGCAAGACGGCCAAGGCCCAGCTGCAGGAGAAACTGCAGAAATATCAGGAACAGGTCAATGCCAAGCAGTCGGAGCTGCAGAAGCTGAAGAATGACCTGGAAAAACAGGGGATGACCCTCAACGAGGCCAGCAAAGCTGCCAAGGAGAAGGATTATCAGCAAAAACTGAAGGACTTCCAGCGTTACACCAAGGATGCCGAGGAAGACCTGCAGGCCCGTGACGCCGAGTTTACCAAGAAGATTCTGCAGACCCTTGAAAAAATTGTGCAGGACTACGGCAAGAACAAGGGGTATGCCATGATCTTTGACGCGCGGGGGGCCGGGCTTTTGTACGCCGACAAGGCGGCTGACCTGACCGACGACATTCTCAAGGCGCTCGACGCTGAAAACGCCAAAAAGTAGCAAGGAGCAACCGGCATGATGCTGACCAAGACACTGCAAGAGCTGGCGGATTACCTGAGCGGCGTTGTTCGCGGCGATGGTTCGGTGGTGGTCAACGGGCTCGCGCCGCTTGAAGGGGCCGGACCGGACAAGGTCACCTTCCTGGCCAACCCCAAGTATGCTGCCAAGGTGGCCGAGACCAAGGCCGCTTGTGTACTGATGGCGCCCGGTGGCGAATCCTACGGCCGCAACGTCATCGAGGTGGCCAACCCGTATCTGGGGTTTGCCAAGCTGTTGACCCTGTTCTACACCCAGCCCCATCCGCCCCTGGGCATCCTGCCTGAGGCGGTGGTCGGCACCGGTGTCTCGCTTGGCGAAGGGATCAGCATCTATCCGGGGGCGGTGGTCGGTAATAATGTAACCATAGGCGACCGGGTGGTGATTCATCCCGGTGCGGTCATTTACGACGGCGCGGTGATTGGAGATGATTGTGTCATCCATGCCAACGCCGTGGTGCGGGAGCGCTGTCGACTGGGTAAGCGTTGCAAGTTGCAACCGGGGGCGGTGATCGGCAGTGATGGCTTTGGCTATGCGCCGGACGGCGCCTCCTACTATCCGATTCCCCAGATCGGGATTGTGGTGCTTGAGGATGATGTCGAGATCGGCGCCAATGCCACGGTAGACCGGGCCGCCCTGGAGGTGACCCTGATCAAGCGGGGCACCAAGCTGGATAACCTGGTGCAGATAGCCCACAACTGCCAGATCGGCGAGGATTGTATGATTGTCTCCCAAGTGGGGATTGCCGGCAGTAGCAAGATCGGCAACCATGTCACTTTGGCCGGCCAGGTTGGTGTTGTCGGCCATGTAACCATTGGTGACAACGTGATAGTCGGCGCCCAGGGCGGTGTGCCCGGTTCGCTGGCGGGCAACGCCTACTACAGCGGATCGCCGGCCATGCCGCACAAGGAGTGGCTGCGTACCATGGGGGTGCTGCCCAAGCTGCCGGAGATGCGCAAAAAAATGACGGAACTTGAGAAAAAAATTGCCGCGCTTGAGGCCCGGCTCGATGCGAAGGAGTAAGCAATGGAACCTGCCCTGCCGATGGATGTGAACGCCATCATGAAGATTTTGCCCCACCGTTATCCGTTTTTGCTGGTGGATCGGATTGTCGAATTGGAACACGGCAAACGCTGTGTGGGGATCAAGAACGTCTCTATCAATGAACCGTTTTTCCCCGGCCATTTTCCCGGCCATCCGGTGATGCCCGGTGTGCTGATCGTGGAAGCCATGGCACAGGTGGCCGGCATCATGGCCTACCTTGCCTCGGATGAGGAGACCAAGAAAAAGGTCAGCTACTTCATGGCCATTGACAGTGCCAAGTTTCGCAAACCAGTGGTGCCTGGCGACCAACTGCGGATTGAGATCACCACCACCCTGAACCGTCGCGGTATCTGGGGCGTCGATGGCAAGGCGTACGTGGACGGTAAACTGGTTACCGAGGCCTCGCTGAAGGCCACATTTGCGCCGGCTGAGGCCTAGAGGAGCGATTATGAGCATTCATGCAACCGCTATTGTCCACCCCTCGGCCCAGATCGCAGAAGGGGTCGAGATCGGCCCCTATGCAATCATTGAAGCAGAGGTCAGTATCGGCAAAGGCAGCAGTGTTGGCGCCCATGCGGTGATCGGCAAGTGGACCGAGCTGGGAGAAAACAACCAGATCTATCACATGGCCTCGATTGGTGCAGCCCCGCAGGACCTGAAGTATAAGGGTGAAGAATGCTGGACCAGGCTGGGCAGCGGCAACGTGATCAGAGAATTTGCCACGATCCACCGCGGTACGGTTACTGGCCATGCCGAAACGGTTTTGGGCAATAACAACCTGATGATGGCCTATTCCCATGTGGCCCATGACTGTGTGGTGGGCAACGGCAATGTCTTTGCCAACTCCGCCACCCTGGCCGGACATGTGACCATACAGGACAATGTCATTCTGGGCGGCTTGGTGGCAATCCACCAGTTTGTCACCATCGGTTCCTATTGTATGCTGGGTGGTGGGACCCTGGTGGGTCTGGATATCCCCCCGTACATGATCGCCACCTCGGGCGGTAAACGGGAGGCGGCACTGCGGGGGTTGAACCTGATCGGCCTAAAACGCCGCGGCTTCAGTGATGCTGCCATCAGCAACCTGAAAAAGGCCTACAAGACCCTGTTTATGGCTGGTTTGAAGCAAGCCGAGGCCATTACCAGAATCAGGGCCGAGATTGTGGGCTGTGCCGAGGTGGACAACCTGCTGACATTCATTGAACAATCGGAACGGGGGATCTGCAGGGGATGAGCCGCCTACGGACTGCGGTGATCGGCGTCGGCTACCTGGGGAATTTCCACGCTCAGAAGTACGCAGCGCTGGAAGCGGCCGAGCTGGTCGGTGTGGTGGACAGCGACCCGACCCGCGCTGCGGAGGTTGCGACCGCCTGTAACTGTCAACCGTTCAGCGATTACCGTGACTTGATCGGTAAGGTGGATGCGGTCAGCGTGGTGGTGCCGACCCAGTATCACCACCAGGTGGCTAAAGAGTTCCTGGCTGCCGGTGTGCACGTGTTGATTGAAAAACCGATTACCGTCACCATTGAGCAGGCCGACGAACTGATTGCCCTGGCCGATGCCGGCCAGCTGGTGTTCCAAGTCGGCCACCTGGAACGTTTTAACCCGGTCCTGATGGCGGTTGATGAGTTGCTGGTCGAGCCGCTGTTTGTGGAATCGGTGCGGATTGCGCCGTTCAAACCCCGCGGTACGGATGTCAACGTGGTGCTGGACCTGATGATTCATGACATTGAGATCATCCAACACTTGGTCAAGTCGAAGGTTTCGCGTATTGACGCCATTGGCGCACCGGTCTTTACCGGCGAGGAGGATATCGCCAACGCCCGGATCGCCTTTGAAAACGGCTGCGTGGCCAACGTTACCGCCAGCCGGATCAGTCTCAAAAGCGAGCGCAAGATGCGGATCTTTCAGCGCGACGCCTATCTGACCCTTGATTTTCAGAACAAGAAGGTGTTGGTGGCCAAACGTGGCGAAGGTGAGCTATTCCCCGGCGTCCCCAACGTGCAGGTGCAGGAGCGTGAATTGGGCCAGTCGGATCCGCTTTTGTCGGAGATCAGTTCGTTTTTGGAGGCGATCCGGGAGGGGAAGCAGCCGCAGGTGAGTGGCCGCGACGGCAGGATGGCGCTGGAAACAGCGCTTAAAATCAACGAAAGCTTGGCAAGACACTAAAACGGCGTGGGGAACACCGCGTAGCGCAGGTGATCATCTCCACCGTTGTCCGTAGGGCTTGCCGGAACAGGATACGTCCATGATTCCAATGGTTGACCTCAAGACGCAGTACCATCAATTAAAGGCCGAGATAGACCGGGCCGTGCTCGATGCCCTGGAAAGCACCCAGTTTATTCTGGGGCCCAACGTGTCCGGTCTGGAAAAAGAGGCTGCCGACTACCTGGGCAGCCCTTTTGCGGTTGGCTGTGCCTCCGGTACCGATGCCCTGCATCTTGCCGTGCTGGCTGCCGGCATCAAGCCCGGGGACGAGGTCATCACCACACCATTCACCTTCATCGCCACTGCCGAGGCAATCTGCTATGTCGGCGCCGTACCGGTCTTTGTGGATGTTGATCCACAGACCTTCAATATCGTGCCGGAACTGATCGAACAGGCCATTACCCCCCGTACCAAAGCGGTCATCCCGGTGCACCTGTTTGGCCAACCGGCCGATCTGGGGACCATCGGCGCACTCTGCCAGCGCCACAACCTCGTGCTGATCGAAGACTGTGCCCAGTCATTCGGCGCTGCGGTTGAGGGCAGGATGACCGGTTCGCTCGGTTCATTCGGCTGTTTCAGCTTCTTTCCCAGCAAGAACCTGGGTGGCTACGGCGATGGCGGTTTAGTGACCGCCGCCACGGCGGAAGGGGCGGAAACCTTGAAGATGCTGCGTAATCACGGCAGCAAGGTGCGTTATCATCATGACGTGATCGGTTTCAACAGCCGCCTGGATGATCTGCAGGCAGCCATCCTGCGGGTCAAACTGCGGCATATCGATCGTTTTAACCAGGAACGCCGCCGGGTAGCCCACCGCTATTCCGCAGGACTGCAGGATCTCGTGCAGGTGCCGTTCGAGGATGGCAAGGGGGTGCATGTCTACCATCAGTACACCATTTTGACCGACAAACGGGATCAGATCATGGCTCGTTTGTCCGAGCAGCAGATCGCCAGCGCGATCTACTATCCGATCCCGCTGCACCGTCAGAACGTGTTTGCCGAGCAATGCCGCAACCTGTCGCTGCCGGTGGCCGAGTCCCTTGCCAGCCGTTGCATGTCGCTGCCGATCTATCCGGAAATGACCGACGATCAGGTGGAACAGGTCATCGCTGCAGTACGCGGGGCAGTGGCTGGGTAATGGTAGCAGGGCGACCCAAACGGGTCATGATTGTTGCTGGTGAGGCTTCCGGGGACATCTACGGGGCAGGATTGGTGCGTGCGGTACACGCGGCTGATCCTGCCTTTAGTTTCTTTGGTATCGGTGGCCTTCGCATGCGTGAGGCAGGCTGCGAGACCCTGGTTGATTCGGCCGATATGGCGGTGGTGGGGCTGGTCGAGGTGCTGAAGCACTTTGACGTGATTGCTGCTGCCTTTTTAACATTGAAACGGATCCTGCAGGACGAACCGCCCGCGCTTTTGATCCTGATCGACTATCCCGGCTTCAACCTGCGGCTCGCCAAGGTAGCCAAGCGGGCCGGTGTGCAGGTGCTGTATTATATCTCGCCCCAGATCTGGGCCTGGCGTCAGGGGCGCGTCAAGAAGATCAAGCGTTTGGTTGATCATATGGCGGTGATCCTGCCGTTTGAAGCCGGTTTTTATGAGCAGGCCGGGGTGCCGGTCTCCTTTGTGGGGCACCCCATGGCAGACTTGGTGGCGGTGACGAGCTCCCGTCGGCAGGCAGCCGAGTCATTCGGGCTTGACTCCGGCCGGCAGATCGTCGGCTTATTTCCCGGCAGTCGGCGCAGCGAGGTCTCGCGACTGCTGCCCACCATCATCGCAGCAGCACAGCTTATACGGCAACGATTCCCCGAAGTGCAGTTTGTCCTGCCGCTGGCCTCAACCCTGGAAGAGGCCGATATCGTCCCCTGGCTGGCAGACCATGATCTGCCGCTTACCATCACCCGTGAGCGGATCCATGAACTGATCCGGGCCTGCGACGCTGTCATCTCGGTTTCCGGCACAGTGACCCTGGAGGTCGCGCTGGTCGGCACACCGCTGGTGATCATCTACAAGCTGGCGGCGTTGACCTTCCAGTTGGCCAAACGCCTGGTCAAGGTGGAGCATATCGGCCTGTGCAACATCGTGGCCGGTGAAACGGTTGCTCCGGAGTTGATTCAGGATGACGCCTCGCCCGAGCGGATTGCGGCCGAGATCGGCAACCTGCTGGCAGACAACGCACTGAACAGCACCACCAGGGCACGTCTTGCCCGCGTCAGAGAACGCCTGGGAGGTGGCGGGGCTGATGCACGGATGGCAACCTTAGTGCTGCAGATGGCGGGGCCGTTATGCAAAAACTGATCTGGTTGACACAGGTTGCGGTGCTGTACGGTTTTACCTGGCTGGTGGCGCTGCTGCCCGAACAGCCGGCCTACTACCTGGGCGAGCGGGTGGGGCTGTTGATGCGTCGCGTGCTGGCTTCCCGCCGTCGGATTGCCGAGGAAAACATCGCGGCATCGCTTTCCTACATGCGGCAGCAGCCGAATTGGGGTGGTGGTGATGCCACGCCAGAAGAACTCGCCCGGCAGGTGTTTGGCAACATCGGACGATCACTGGTGGAAACCTGTCGTCTGTACCATGGCCGGGCCGGGCGTCTGATCGACACGATCGAGGTGCGCGGACGGGAGCAGTATGAGGCAGCCCACCGTCGCGGCAAGGGGGTGATCTTTCTGACCGGCCACTGCGGCAACTGGGAGCTGGTGGCCCTGGCCTATGCCCGACTGTTTAATACATCCATGTCGGTGGTGGCGCGACGTCAGAACAATCCGTATCTGAATCAGATGGTGGAGCGGATGCGGATGCATTACAACAACCGGATCATTTACAAGGATAATGCCCTCAAAAACATGCTGGCGGTGATCCGTGAAAACGGCTTGGTCGGGTTGCTGGTGGACCAGGCGGTCTTTCCCTCGGAGGGGTATCTGATTGAATTTCTGGGGCGTCAGGCCTGGGCCTCCAAGGCACCGGTGCTGCTGGCACGCAAGACCGACGTGGCGGTGGTGCCGGCCTTTATTCACCGAGATGGCGACCGGCATGTCATTGAGCTCTACCCGGAGCTGCAGTTCGGTGGCGAGAACAGCGACGAGGGCTGGCAGGCCGACGTGCAGCTCTACTCACGCGCCATCGAGCGTTACATCATCGAACACCCGACCCAATGGTACTGGGTACACCGGCGCTGGAAAAGAGCCGAAGGCTTATGAAGAACGGTTGCTTCTGGGCAGAGTTGTGGGCGCTGCTGATACTGCTGGTGATCGCCACCGGATTGCTGGCACACAGTAATGCCGACCTTGCACTTTCAGCACGTTTCTATCAAGGCGGCTGGCCGATTGGCGAGCAGTTCCCCTGGAAGCTGTTGTACCGGATCGACCGCATTCCTGCGCTCCTGCTGGCTTTCGGATGGCTGGGGGCACTGCTTTGGAGCCTGAGCAATCCCGTTCTGATACCTTGGCGGAGAGAGGCGATCTTCATGCTGTTGCTGCTGGCCCTTGGGCCGGGGTTGTTGGTGAACAGTGTCTTTAAGGAACATTGGGGACGGCCACGGCCCCGTGAGGTACAGGAGTTCGGCGGCAGCAAGCAGTTTTTGCAGCCGTGGCAGCCCGGTATCAGTGGCCATGGCCGCTCCTTTCCTTCCGGGCACTCCTCTGCCGCCTTTTATCTGGCAACCCCCTGGTTCGTGTATCGCCGTCGTAAGCCGATGCAGGCCCGGGCCTGGCTGCTTGGCGGCTGTGCCTTCGGGCTGTTGATGAGTGTTGCCCGCATCAGCCAGGGGGGGCACTTTCTAACCGACTGTTTGTGGGCCTTTGGCATGGTCTGGCTTGTGGGGCAGATCCTGGCGGCTGCGCTGCTGCGGGATGAACGCCACAATGGGGAAGATGCCTGATGGCTTGGCTGATCCTATACCGGCTGCTGGCTCTGGTCGCCTTGCCGTTTGCCTTGCTGTACCACGGTTATCGTTCGCTCAGCCGGGGCCGAAAGAGCGCCTTTGCTGAGCGGCTTGGTTTTCTGCCCACAGCTGCACGCCAACGCCTGGCAAATCAGCCGGTGCTCTGGCTGCATGCCGTTTCAGTGGGTGAAGTGATGGCTGCCCGGCCACTGCTGCGGGTCCTGCGCCAGCAGTTGTCCGGGTATCGACTGCTGTTGACGGTTACCACCGAGACCGGTCGCAGGGTGGCTGAGCAGGATGGCCTGGCCGATCTGGTCACCTACTTCCCGTTTGATGTCGGTTTTGCCGTGTGCCGCCTGCTTGATGGCGTGGCGCCACAGGCGATCATTATCATGGAAACGGAAATCTGGCCGGTCTTTACCCTGGAGGCCTCCCGGCGCAACATCCCACTCATGCTGGCAAATGGCAGAATTTCCGAACGCTCGTTCCCCCGCTATCAGACCTTTGCCTGGTTTTTTCGGCCGATCCTGCAGTGCTTCAGTCTGGTAGGTATGCAGAGTGAGGCGGATTTGCAACGTATTCGTGCGATTGGCGCTGAAACCCGTAATAGCACGGTAGTTGGCAACCTGAAGTACGACATACCGTTTGGTCCGGTGCCCGAGGAAGAACGACGACAACTGCGCCAGCGTTACCGGATTCCTGTGGATTGTACGGTTCTGACGGCGGGCAGCACCCATCCCGGAGAAGAACAGCAGGTGCTGGCCGCCTACCGGACCCTGCACCAGCGGTTCGCCTCTTTGTTGTTGGTGTTGGTGCCGCGACACCCGGAACGAAGCGGTGAGATCGAACAGTTGGCCGAGCAGGCAGGCTGCCGGGTGGTGCGGCGATCCCGGCTAGAGCACCACGCGGGTGACTGCCGGGCCGGAACGGTGCTGCTGGTGGATACGGTTGGTGAGCTGATGGGACTGTATGCCCTGTCGGACCTGGCCCTGGTTGGCGGTAGCCTGGTGCCGACCGGTGGCCATAATTTGCTGGAGCCGGCCTCGCGCGGGATTCCCCAGCTGTTTGGCCCGCACATGGATAATTTCAGGGAGATCGCCGCCATGGTGCTTGACTACGGAGCCGGTATCCAAGTGGCAGACCAGCAGGAACTGCAGACCGTTATTGCGGAGTGCCTGACTACGCCCGAGCTGCGTCAGGTGCTGGGTGTCAACGGGCTCAAGCTGCTGCGCGACAGCGGAGGCGCGGCGCAGCGCTACCTTGCCGCGCTGCAAGCGTTGTTGCCGGCATGAGAACGGCCGGTATTGTCAACCGGCTGTGGTATGGGACCGGCGGATATGTCGAGCGGTCTCTGCTGGCGGTGCTACTGGTCCCCTCCTTGCTGTATGCAGGGGTCATGCAGCTGCGCAGTTGGTGCTATCGGAACGGCCTGCTGGCCAGCCGGTGTTTGCCCAGGCCGGTTATCTCCATCGGTAATCTTACCGTGGGCGGCACCGGCAAGACCCCGGTGACCACCCATCTTGCCCGTTACCTGCTTGAAAAAGGGCTGCGGGTGGTGGTGCTTTCGCGCGGCTATGGCGGCAGCCTGGAGGGACAGTGCCGGGTTGTGTCGGACGGCACCACGCTCTTTGAAACTCCCGATGCCTGTGGTGACGAACCATACCTGCTGGCAAGCAGCGTAGCGGGGCTGGCGGTGGTGATCGGCAGTGACCGCTATCGGGCCGGTTTGCTGGCGTTGGAACGCCTGCAGCCGGACCTGTTCCTGCTCGATGACGGCTTTCAGCATATCCGTCTGCAGCGGGACCTGAACATCCTGCTGCTTGACGGTACCGCGCCGTTCGGCAACGGTCATGTGCTGCCTGCCGGTCCCCTGCGGGAACCGTGCAGTGCCCTGCAACGCTGTGACCTCGTGATCTATACCCGATGCGCGTCAACGCCAACGCAGCGGGATCAGCGTATTGCGTTACTCCCGGCCTGCTCGGCCCGCTACCGTCTGGCCGGCTTCTATCGGATCACCGACGGCAGCGAGGTGGCTGCTGGGCATCTGGCCGGTGAACGGACAGTGGCCTGCGCCGGGATTGCCCAGCCGGACTCGTTCTTTGATGGACTGGCGCAGATAGGGCTGCAGCCTGCGGCGGTGGCAGCGCTGGCGGATCATGCCGACTACTCGGCCTCTGTGGTTGCCGGTCTGCGGGAGCTTGCCGCACGGCATGCTGCCGACTGGTTGCTCACCACGGAAAAGGATGCGGTCAAGCTGCGTCGTTTCCAGGATGACCTGCCCGGTGTCACCATACTTGCGGCCCGGCTTGCCCTGGAGTTTCATGATGAAGAATGCCTGCGACAGGCAGTGGATAAAGTACTTTCAAAGCCAGCCTGACTGCGGCATAATACGCCGAATGTCTGATCAAAATCCGTATCGTAACATACTTGTCCGCTCACTCAACTGGATCGGCGATGCGATTATGGCAACCCCTGCGCTGGCAGCGGTACGCCAGACCTTTCCGGCTGCCCGGATTACCTTGTTGGCCAATCCGGTGGTTGGGCAGCTTTTCCTGCAGCATCCGTGGGTTGATCAGGTTGTCTCCTTTGATCGTACCGGTAGCCACCGTGGGCTGGCCGGCCGCCTGCGCCTGGCTAAGGAACTGCGGCAACAGCATTATGACCTGGCCCTGATTCTGCCCAACTCCTTTGACGCAGCCCTGGTGCCGTTTCTGGCCGGAATTCCTGCGCGGTTCGGTAAGGCGTCCGATGGGCGCAGCCTGATGCTGACCAGGCGTTACCATGCGCAGGAACTGGAAAACCCCCATGAGGTGCAGTATTACCGCGCGCTGTTGGAGTCCTTCGCTATCAGGGGGGATGTTGCGCAACCACTCTTGGTAACCGCTCCGGACGAGGATGCTGCGGCCCGTCAACTGTTGTCCGAGCACGGTATCGCGGCATCGGACCTCCTGCTGGGAATTAATGCCGGCGCCACCTTTGGCTCTGCCAAGCGCTGGTACCCGGAACGCTTTGCCGCTGTTGCCCAGCGCCTGGCTGCGCAATGGGGGACACGGGTGATTTTGTTCGGCGGTCCCGATGAGGTCGAGCTGGTGGCTGCCATTGAGCAGCACCTGGAGGGGCACTGTTTGAATCTGGCCGGCAAAACCACGGTCCGGCAGCTGATGGCCCTGATCAAACGGTGCGATTTCTTTGTCACCAACGATTCCGGTCCCATGCATATTGCGGCTGCCTTCGGGGTGCCGCTGGTTGCCGTGTTCGGCCCCACCGATCATGTCGGCACGGCCCCCTGCTCGGAGCGGGCCGTTGTGGTGCGCCAGGCAACCGAGTGCGCCCCCTGTAAATTACGGGCCTGCCCGGCCGATCACCGTTGCATGACGTCGGTGACGGTGGAAGATGTGGTGCAGGCTGCAAACCACTTATGGCAGAACAAAGGAGTCAAGAAACGATGAAAAAGGCACTTATCACCGGCATCACCGGTCAGGATGGAGCGTACCTGGCAGAATTGCTGCTGGAAAAAGGGTATGAGGTACATGGCATCAAGCGGCGTGCCTCCCTGTTCAACACCGACCGGATTGACCACCTCTACCAGGACCCCCATGTCACCGATCGTCGTCTGGTCCTGCACTACGGCGACATGACCGACTCCACCAACCTGATCCGGATCATCCAGACGGTCCAACCGGACGAGATCTACAACCTGGCGGCCCAGTCCCATGTGGCGGTCTCCTTTGAAACCCCGGAATACACCGCCAACGCCGACGCCATCGGGCCGTTGCGGATACTGGAAGCCATCCGGATTCTCGGGCTTGAGAAAAAGACCCGTTTTTACCAGGCCTCCACCTCCGAGCTGTATGGGCTGGTTCAGGAGATTCCCCAGAAGGAAA
>CAZUSH010000076.1:0-14350 GCA_964622705.1 uncultured Geobacter sp.
TCCCCGCGCATCACCTCTGCCTTTCCCTGCACCTCTCAGTCGGACAGCCTAACACTATCACATTCTAGCTGGAGCGCATCCAGGCGCCCCTGAAGCCGTTCGTCCCGGTTTCGCGGTTCCACCACCAGATCACGTGGAGGAGGCCTCTGCGTGCTGCCGCGGCGTTGTGCTGCACGCACGCCCGTCAGACAGTCGCTTCATACGGAGGTGCACATGCATGACCGTAACAAGGTTTCGTTTTCACATTTTGAAAAAACATTCAAGGCGTTGGAACTGATCGCTTCCGCAGCAGAGCCGCTAACGGTTTCATCGCTGGCCAGTCAGCTCTCCATGGGGCAGGCTCGCACCGGAGAACTGTTGGAGTTTCTGGTAAAGCGGGGCTTCCTGGAGGAGGACAAGGAAAGCGGCAGCTACCGGACCGGGGTGCGTTGCATCAGCTTTGCCCAGATTGTCAACAACAACCTGACGGTCCTCAAGTATGCGCGCCCCATCATGCAGAGCCTTGAAAAGGAACATGACGAGGCGGTGTATATAGCCGTGCTGAAAGAAACAGAGGTGATCTTTCTGGATATGGTTGACAGTGAGCAGCCGGTCAAGGCGCCGGCCCTGTTGGGACGCAGCTTCCCGTTTTTCTCGAATGCTGCCGGCAAGGTGATCGCCGCGTGTGAACCGCGTGATTATCTGCACCGCTATCTGCAGAAGGTTGGCCGTAAGCGCCCTGCGGTTGACCTGGAGCATTTGCAACAGGAGTTGATCAGCATCAGGAACAGCGGGGTGGCAGTGGATAACGGCGGTCTGGGCGAGCAGATCACCAGCGTTGCGGTTGCGATCAGGGATTACGCCGGCAAGGTGCTGGGCGCCCTGACCCTGATCGGGCCGACGGCCCGGATGGTGGGGGAACGGCTGGAGCGGGAAATCATCCCGTCGATGGTGGCCGGCACCCAGATGCTCTCAGCCCGCTTTGGCTATGCAGCCCCATAAAAATATGCGGTTTACTTCTACGAAAGGAGCGTAGTGCGGTTCACTGGTCGTATCTGAGGCACGCAGTACCCTGTAGACCACTGTTCAAACCTGCAAAAGGAGGAAACTATGTCAGTCGTTGATAATGCGAAGATTCAAAGTAACCCCAAATTCCATGCCCTGGTCAAACGGCGTAATTCGCTCGGCTGGACGCTCTCGATCATCGAATGCATCATGTACTTCGGATTTATCCTGATGATCGCCTTTACGCCGGATATCCTTACCAATCCGATCTCCCCCGATAGTGTCATCCCGTTCGGCATGATCCTGGGGGTCGGTATCATTGTCGTATCCTGCGTACTCACCGGCATCTACGTGTTTAAGGCCAACAACAGCTTTGACCCGATTGTGCATGAAATCATCGAGGAGGCCTCCAAATGAAACAGATCAAAGCGGCTTTTACCACACTGCTTTCGTCAGCCCTGCTGCTTGCCTCCAACCTGAGCTACGCGATGGTCGTTGAAAGTGGCCCGGCAGCGCCTGCCCCGGCCACGCCCCCGCCGGTCAACTGGCATGCCATCAGCATGTTTATTGTCTTTGTTGCCATTACCCTATTCATTACCTATTGGGCCGCTAAACAGACCAAGAGCGCGGCTGACTTCTACGCTGCCGGCCGTGGCGTGACCGGTTTCCAGAACGGTATGGCCATTGCCGGTGACTACATGTCGGCAGCCTCGTTCCTGGGGATCGCCGCGCTGGTCTACATGAACGGCTTCTACGGCCTGATCTTCTCGGTGGGCTGGCTGGTGGGCTGGCCAATCATCCTGTTCACGGTTGCCGAGCGGCTGCGCAACCTGGGCAAATACACCTATGCCGACGTGGTCTCCTTCCGTCTCAAGCAGGGGCCGGTACGGACCATGGCCGCCATCGGCGCCCTGATCGTGGTGGTCTGGTACCTGATCGGCCAACTGGTTGGCGCCGGGCAGCTCTTGCACACCCTGGTGCCGCAGATCAGCTATACCGTCTCCATCACCATCGTCGGCATCCTGATCATGCTGTATGTCACCTTGGGCGGCATGAAGGCCACCACCTGGGTGCAGATCATCAAGGCCGGCTTACTGCTGGGCGGCGCAACGGTTATGGCGCTGGGGGTGCTGTACCATGAGGGCTTCAGCTTCACCAAGCTGTTCGCCGATGCCGTTGCCCTGCACCCCAAGCATCTGGAGATCATGAAGTCGGTGGTGCCGATCGGCGCCAAGGCCAACCCGATCCAATCCATCTCGCTGGGACTGACCCTGATGTTCGGTACGGCCGGTCTGCCCCACATCCTGATGCGCTTCTTCACCGTGACCGATTCCAAGGCTGCCCGTAAATCAGTGCTCTACGGCACCTGCTTCATCGGCTACTTCTACATCCTGACCTTTATCATCGGCTTCGGCGCCATCGTGATGGTTGCCAATAACCCGCAGTACGTGGTTGATGTCACCAAAAACATCCTGAACCTGAAGGGTGGCCTCAATATGCCGGCCGTCTACCTGGCCCACGCCGTTGGCGGCGACTTCTTCTTGGGCTTTATTGCTGCCGTGGCCTTTGCCACTATCCTGGCGGTGGTCTCCGGTCTGACCATGGCCGGTGCCTCGGCCCTGTCCCACGACCTGTACGCGCAGGTGATCAAAAAAGGGCAGTCCACCGAGAAGGAAGAGGTCATGGTCTCCAAGATCAGCTGCATCGGCTTCGGTATCCTCTCGATCCTGCTGGGAATCGCCTTTGAAAAGCAGAACGTGGCCTATATCGTGGGTCTGACCTTCTCGATTGCCGCCTGCACCAACTTCCCGATCCTGGCCCTGTCGGTGTTCTGGAAAGGCCTGACCACCCGTGGCGCCGTGGTGGGCGGCTACACCGGGATCTTTGGTTCCATCATCCTGCTGATCCTCGGTCCGACGGTCTGGACCGCAATCCTCAAGATGGGTCCGGCCATCTTCCCGATGGACTTCCCGACCATCGTGGTGTTGCCGTTGGTGCTGATCGTTGCCTATGTCGTGTCGGTAACCGATAACAGCGCCAGTGCACAGCAGGAACGGGCCGCCTTTGATGCCCAGAAGCTGCGGGCAGAAACCGGTATCGGCGCGGAAAAGGCCGCGGTGCACTAGTAACGGTGTATCCCTGGTCCGTCCTGCTGTGGCGGGCCAGGGATACTGGTGTGCATGTAGTGCCATGTGATGAAATGGGCGAAGCTGTCTTCGCCCTTTTTTTGTGACGTACGACAGGCTGGCTGGCTGACGATATTCGTATCGCCAAAGGATGGGCACTGCACAGGTCGATGAAAAATGTAAAAACATGTTTACCAAACTAGTAAAATTTCATATTTTTACAGAATTTCAAGCACCTTGTGGAGTAACCCCATGGACGCCTTGCAGGCTGTTGATCACGCAGCGGCGCAGCATCAACGGCCCGATTATATTCGCTCACAGTGGTGGCTGCTGGGCGCTGCCCTGTTGCTCTTTGCGCTGATCCTCGGCTATCAACACTACCGTTCCTACCAGTCCATCACCCGCCAGGAAGAACAGCGTCTACTGACCCAGTCCCAGGTGATCAAGCTCAACATGGAGCGTCAGCTGGAAGCAGCCAGCCTGGCCCTGCGGGATCTTGCCAGGGATAAGCAGGCCATCATTGTGGGCAGCGACACCTCGCGGGCAGCCCGGCGGCTCAAGGCGCTGACCGACGCCATGCCGGGCATCCGTACCATGCTGATCTTCGATGCAACAGGCGTCGTGCTGGCGTCGAGCAGAGAGGAGTTTGTTGGCCGTAGCTTCGGCAGCAGGGATTACTACCAGGTGCCGCTGCAGCAACAGGATGCAACGCTTCTGTATGTCTCGCCGCCATTCAAATCGGTGCTGGGGCCCACCATCCTGAACTTGAGCCGGATCACCACAACTGCGGACAGCCGGTTTAGCGGCGTGGTGGTGGCAGCCCTTGACCCTGAATATTTCGGTGTACTGCTCAGCTCGGTGCGCTATAGCGCAGATATGACCTGCGCCATTACCCATGCCGCTGGCCTGCGTTTCATGCTGGTGCCGGAAAATCCACAGCTGAGCGGTAAAAATCAGGCTGCCCAGGGCTCGTTTTTTCTGCAACATCAGGCCAGTGGGCGTGAGCAGAGCATCTTCAGAGGACGTTCGGTCTCCACCGGCGAGGACAACCTGATGGTGGTGCAGACCGTCAACCCGGCCGGACTCAGAATGAACAAGCCGCTGTACGTCTTTGTCAGCCGCCGGCTTGAGGCTATCTATGCCGATTGGTATCGCCAACTGGCCGGCGGTATGCTCTTTTTCATGCTGCTTAGCTCAGCTGGTATCATCGGACTGCAACTGCTGCAGAAACGGCAGCAGCAACTGGAGTTCCAGGCCGCGCAGATGCAGGAGTTGATGAATCTCCGCCTGCGCCTGATGGACTACGCCGTGACCCATACGGTGCATGAGATCCTGCAGCAGGCACTGGATGAGGTCTGTCAGCTCTGCGATAGCCCGATCGGGTTTTATCACTTTGTTGGGACGGACCAGCAGACCCTGTCATTGCAGGCCTGGTCACGCCGCACGCAGGCGGAGTTCTGCCGGGCCGAGGGGCAGGGGCTGCATTATCCGCTTGAGCAGGCCGGGGTCTGGGCAGACTGCATCAGACAGCGCAAAGCGATCATCCATAACAATTACGCCGAATTGCCGAATCGTAAGGGGCTGCCGGAAGGGCATGCCACCGTGCTGCGCGAGTTAGTGGTGCCGATCTTCCGGGGCGACCAGATCGTGGCCATCCTGGGGGTCGGTAACAAACCGTACGAGTATTCCGGCCAAGATCTCGAACTGGTCGGTTATCTGGCTGATATGGTCTGGGAGATCAGTGAACGCAAGCGTATCGAGGAGGAACAACAGCGGCTCGGTATCCGTTACCAGACCTTGCAGGCGGTCTCCAGCGACGGCATCCATATCATCAATCAAGAGGGCCAGTTGGTCGAGTCGAACGCTGCTTTCCGCAGAATGCTGGGATACGGCGATAAGGAAGAACTGCAGCTCTCCGTCAAGGACTGGGATGCCGGTATACCGCCGGATGAACTGGCTGCCATGGCCCAGCGGCTCCTGCACAGCTCTGCCGTGTTCGAGACCAAGCACCGCCGCCGCGATGGTGCGGTCTTTGACGTGGAGGTCAGCGTCAGCGGGGTGCAACTGCATGACGGCTGGTATCTGTACGCCTCCTCCCGCGACATCTCCAAACGCAAGGAGCTGGAACACTCCCTCGAACAGTCGCGGCAGTTGCAGGCCGATATTTTTGACTTTTTGCCCGACGCCACCTTTGTAGTTGATCTGGAGAAGCGAGTGATCGCCTGGAACCGTGCCATGGAGCAGATGAGCGCGGTGCCAAAGCAGGAGATGCTGGGTCAGGGGGACCATGCCTATACCATTCCGTTCTATGGTGAGCGACGCAGTCAGCTGCTTGATCTGATT
Organism: uncultured Geobacter sp.; assembly: GCA_964622705.1. Taxonomy (GTDB): domain Bacteria; phylum Desulfobacterota; class Desulfuromonadia; order Geobacterales; family Pseudopelobacteraceae; genus Trichlorobacter. The sequence goes on from CAZUSH010000076.1 coordinate 5,454, forward strand.
GATCTTGACGATGCGGAGCTGCGGGAAAAATATCAGGACGTTACACGGGTGGGTGACCATCTGTATGCCGAGACTTTCTGCCCGGCCCTGTATAACGGCAAAGGGGCCCATGTCTGGGCGATCGTTGCGCCGCTGTACGGCACCGACGGCCAGCGGATCGGCGCAATCGAGTCAATCCGCGACATTACCGCCCTCAAGGAGACTGAGGCCAACCTGGCCCGATCAAATCAGGAACTTGAACAATTTGCCTACGTGGCCTCCCATGACCTGCAGGAACCGTTGCGTAAGATCGCCGGTTTTACCGAACTACTGGCGAGCCGCTATCGCGGGGAGCTGGACGAAAAGGCTGACTCGTATATCACCTACATTGTGGATGGCGCCACCCGCATGCGCACCTTGATCAACGACCTGCTCAGCTATTCCCGCGTCATGCGCAGTACCAAGGAACTGGCCGATACGGATAGCGCGGTGGTGTTGGCAAAGGTTCTGAAGGATATAGAGCTGGCCATCAAGGAAAGCGGAGCCGAGATAAGCTATGGCTCCTTGCCGGTGATCCGGGCCGACCAGGTGCAGCTGGGGCAGTTGTTCCAGAACCTGATCGGTAATGCCCTCAAGTATCGTGGGGTAGCACCCCCCAAGATCCAGATCAAGGCGGTGAAAAAACGGGATAACTGGCTCTTTTCCGTCAATGACAACGGCATCGGGATTGCGCCGGAATTTTTTGAACGGATTTTCGCCATCTTCCAGCGTTTGCACACCCGCAGCGAATACCCCGGCACCGGCATCGGCCTGGCGGTCTGCCAGAAGATCGTTGAACGACATGGCGGCAAGATCTGGGTCGAGTCAAGCGTCGGCAACGGCGCTACCTTCTTCTTCACTATTCCAGTATCGCCGTTACGGCAGGAGCAATCAGCATGATTCAGCAGCCACTTCATACCATCCTCTTGATTGAGGACGATCCCGGCGATGCCGCCTTGATCCGGGAAATGCTGGAGCAGCAGGGCTGCCGGGCCCAGTTTGTCACGGTCGAACGGCTTTCAGCCGGTATCAGCCATCTGCAGCAAGACAGCTGTGATGTGGTGCTACTGGATATGAACCTGCCCGACAGCAGCGGCCTTTCAACCATGACCCGCCTGCTGGATGTCGCCCCCAGTGCCCCGATTATCGTGCTGACCGGGCTTTCTGATGAAGGCTTCGGGGTTGAAGCGGTCAAGCTGGGGGCGCAGGATTATCTGGTCAAAGGGGATATTGACGGCAGGACTCTGAAGCGGGCCATGTTTTACGCGGTTGAGCGCAAAAAAATGGAGCTGGCCCTGAAGCAGACCCGCGATCTGTTCGAACGCCAGGCGCGGATCGACTACCTGACTGGCATCTATAACCGTCTAATGTTTACCGAGTTGCTGGAGGCGGAGCTGCAGCGGGCCAGACGCTATAGTTCCAACCTGTCGCTGATCATGTTCGACCTGGATCATTTCAAACGGATCAACGACACCTACAGCCATACCATGGGCGATCACGTCCTGAAGGAGGTGGCCCAACTGGTCAGTGAGAACATCCGGGCCCATGATATCTTCACCCGCTGGGGCGGGGAAGAGTTCATGGTGCTGGTTCCCAAGACCACGCGCGACCAGGCAGTGACTTTGGCTGAAAAACTACGGCAGCTCTGTGAGGGGCACGATTTCGGCAGTGGCCTTAAGGTGACAGCCAGCTTTGGGGTCACCCAATTTGAGCCTGGTGAAATGACGGAAACGTTTATAGAACGTGTTGACCAAGCGCTCTACCAGGCCAAAGGCAACGGCAGAAACAGGGTTGAAGTGCGCTAGATAAAAACAGTTCGGTGGTTACAGATAGAGAGGAAAACCGTGATGAATGGCAAAAAAGTGGTGGATATCTTGCTGGTGGAGGATGACCCGGGCGATGTTGAGCTGACCAGGGAGGGGCTGGCTGCGGGCAAGCTGCTGGTCAACATGCAGACCGTTGACGACGGTATCAAGGCCCTGAGCTACCTGCGCAGGGAGGCGCCCTACAACGATGCGGTCCGGCCGGACATCATCCTGCTCGACCTGAACATGCCCCGCATGGATGGCCGCGAGACCCTCAAGGCCATCAAGGCCGACCCCCAGTTGCGCAGTATCCCGGTGGTGGTGCTGACCACTTCAGAGGCTGAGGGGGACGTCTTTAACTGCTACGATCTGGGGGCCAGCTGCTATATCGCCAAGCCGGTCGGCTTTGAAGAGTTTCTGAAGGTGATCCGTTCGCTGGAGGATTTCTGGTTCACAGTGGTCAAGATGCCCCACAAGGAGTAATTGCGCGGGCCTTTGGATGGGCGGCCGCGTTAGTACGGCCGCCCTTTTTATTGACGCTGGCCGCGTTGAAGGGCTACAGTCAGCCCATGTTGTCCGCCTTCAGCCGCATACTCCCCTGTCTGCATAAGAAGCCCGCCTCAATCCGCTGCTCGGTCTTCCGGCTCTCCATGCCGGTCCTGCTCTCCTCCCTGTTCCAGCGCTTGGTGGCCATTGTGGACATCTTCCTGACCGGTGGCCTGGGGGCTGCCGCCATTGCCGCCACCGGACTGGGACAGCTGCAGATCTTTGTCATCATGACCATCTTCTGGGGCCTTTCCACCGGCACCACCGTGGTCATCGCCCATCTGGTCGGCGCCGGCCGACGCGAAGAGGCCCGCCGGGCCGCCTGGACCGCGCTGCTGTTCTGCCTGGGCCTGACCGCGGTGGTCTCCACCATCGGCGCATGCGGCGGCGGTGAGCTGGCCCGCCTGATGGGGGCCACCCCGGAGGTGCAGCAACTGGCCCACGGCTACATCCGGCTGGTGTTCCTCTGGCTGGTCTGGACCACCGGGGTCAACATCCTCTCCGCCATCATGCACGGCTACGGGCAGACCCGTGTGCCGATGCAGGCTATCCTGCTGGTCAACCTGCTGCACGTGCTGCTGGCCTGGCCGCTGATCTACGGCAAGCTGGGTCTGCCGGCCCTGGGGGTCAAGGGGGCAGCCATCGCCATCAACCTGTCGGAATGCGTGGGCTGCAGCTACCTGTTCTGGCAGGCGTTACGGCGGGGCTACCTGCGGATCAGTTTGCCGGACCGCGCCCTGTTCAAGCGGATCTGGCGGGTGGGCTGGCCGGTGGCCCTTGAGCGGGTGGCCCAGCAGAGCGGCCAGTTGGTCTACTCCAGCGTGATCATCGCCTACGGCACCAGCGCCTATGCCGCCCATCAGATCGGGCTCTCAATCGAATCGCTCTCCTTCATGCCGGGGGCCGGCATGGGGATCGCCGCTGCCACCCTGATGGGGCAGTCCCTGGGGGCCAAAAAATACCAGCGTGCCCATGTCAGCCACGTGGAGGCCTTGCGGCTGGCCCTGGTGGTGATGGGGATCATGGCGGCCCTGTTTCTGCTGGTGCCCCACTACCTGGTAATGGTCTTCACCCATGACCCGGAGGTGATCCGTCAGGGCACGGTCTTTCTGCGGATCGTGGCCTTTGCCCAGATTCCGCTGGCCATCTCCTTTGTCTATGCCGGATCACTGCGCGGTGCCGGTGACACCTTCTACGTCTTTATCGTGACGCTGTTAACCATGTGGGGGGTACGGGTACTGCTGGCCTGGGTGGCAGGACCGGTTTTGCACCTGCCTCTGTATGCCGTCTGGGGGGTGTTTCTGGTGGATTGGTACACGCGGGCCGTGGCCTTTGGCTGGCGTTACCACAAGCGGGATCTGCACGGTGTGAGCCTGTAGCGCTTGCAGAGTGACGCAGCAGTGAGAATGCCGCATATCCTTCTCGGGGGGACTGTCATGATACATAACGGCTGCATGAAGAGGTTTGCGTTGAAACGGTGCGAGGCGTACCGGTATCTCGGGTTGCTGATACTGTCAGTGATGGTTTGCCCAGGCTGCATAGAAGAAAAGAATGAACCGCCACCAGCGCCTCAGCCGGGATTGATTCAGGTTGTTGACGGATTAAACCAGTACTATCACACGTCGCCGCCGGGCAAAGAGTGGAAGATTTCATCGATCAGCGCGCAATCGAATCAAGTGCTGATCACGGTTGCCATTCCGCCGGATCAGGCATCGCTCATCAAACGTCAGCCCGCAGATGATCAGTTCCGTCTCGTGGCGGACCAGATTTGCCCAGGGAAAACAGCGGCAGTTTGGCGGCAACTTCCGGCGGGAAGCGGCATTAAAGTGTTGCCGAGTGTGGCTGGGCAGGTGTTCATTGAGGTTAATTGCGACCATTGATGATAAACAGAAACGTATCTTGTCGGGCCTGCAGGGGGTAGCCGATGCGGTGCTCAAGATCGGCAAGCTGAATGGCTGGCATATATCGGTAGTCTTGCGCTACAGCGGTTGAACTGACGTGCGATGTCCAAAGGACAACCATGAAAAAACTGATACTGTTCTTACTTCTGCTGGTAACAAGCGCCAATGCCGAGACATATCAATGGGTTGACCGCGCCGGCACTGTCCACTTCTCAGCTGCCCTGGCAGAGATTCCTGCCGCCTACCGCAAGAGCGCCAAACCGCTGGGCATCAGCGTCAGCCCAACCACAGCCTCACCAGCACAAAACAGCAAGCAAAGCAGTGAACTGGCTCCGCAGGTAACCTCCCTGAAGGAGCGAATCATGCAGGACCAAACCAGCATGAATCTTATCCGCTCTCTGCAGAATGATCCGGATATGCAGGCCTTGCTGAACGATCCCGCGGTCGTGCGGGCGGCGCAGGCCGGTGATTATAGCGCCCTGCTCAATAATCCCGCCCTGCTGAAGCTGCTGGAAAAACCGCAGGTCAAGGCGATTGGGAAAAGAATGCAGTAGGGGGAAGAGGCAGGCTTATAACAGCATCAGGTGTGTGCGGGAGAGCAATACCTATCCAACAAATTCAACAATGATCGCGGCACTGGGCAATCAGGATGGTGTTGTCTTCAACCGCGTACACCAAGCGGTGGCAACTGTCTATTCTGCGCGACCAGAATCCGGTCAGTTGATGTTTGAGCGGTTCCGGTTTGCCGATACCGCTGAACGGATCGCGTTGAATATCCCGGATAAGTTGATTGATCCGTTTCAGCATCGTCTTGTCGGTCATCTGCCAGTAGAGATAGTCTTCCCATGCGGCGGTTGAGAATTTGATCATCATTCGGTCAATTCCCTGATCGCTCCTCCTCCCGCCCGCAGCTCTTCGACCGATTCAAGCAGGCGTTTCGCCCCCTGGGGATTACGGAGCAGATAGGCGGTTTCTTCAAAGGCCTGAAAATCGTCCAGAGAAAGGATGACCACCGGTTTCCCGCGCTGGCTGGTCACCACCACAGGCACGTGGTCTTCGTTCACGGTTCGCATGACCTCTGCCAGATGCTGGCGTGTATAGGTGTAGGTGAGGGCATTCATGGCATCGCCTCCTTGTTCGGTATGTACATAACATAGTACATATCGGTGGGGTAATGCAAGTAATGAAATCCTATAGTCTTTTTCGTGTTGTCAGGAACTTTTAGGCAATGCTCGGCACCTGAAAACGCGGGTCCAGGTCAAAGGTCTCCTGGATCAGGGGGGGGGTGACGATCTCGGACGGTCTGCCGTCAGCCAGCAACTGACCTTGGCGGATCACCAGCAGCCGGTCCAGTTCGCGGGTCAGCAGCAGGTCGTGCAGGGTCAGGAGGATACTCAGGTGATACTCCTGGCTGAGCCGCCTGAGCAGGCTTAGCAGCTCATACTGGTAGCGCAGGTCCAGCCCGGCCAGCGGTTCATCCAGCAGCAGGGTGCTGCCACCCTGGGCCAGGGTCATGGCAATGAAGGCCCGCCGCCGCTCGCCGCCGCTTAAATGGGCCAGCGGGGTCTGGGCAGAGGGTTCCAGCCCCACCGCAGCCAGCACCTGGGCCACTGAAAGCCGGCCCTCATGGCGGGCAGCAGCCCGTCCCATCTCCACCAACTCCTCCACCAGAAACGGCAAGGGCGCCTCAATGGACTGGGGCAGGTAACCCAGGCGGGCAGCCCGCTCAAAGCCGCGCCAGGATCTGATCGGTTTACCATCCAGCTCTATGCTGCCGGAGCCGGGCTGCAGCAGCCCGGTACCAAGCCGCAAGAGTGTCGATTTACCCGAGCCGTTGGCGCCGATCAGCCCCACCAGTTCACCTTTGCTCAGGTTGCAGGAGAACTGCGTTATGCAGGGGGTGTGGCCGTAGCTGAAACAGACCTGATCAAACCTGAGGCCGCTCATCGCAAGCCTCCGCTTGTGGCCCGGCGCAGCATCATCAAAAACCAGGGCGCGCCGATCAGGGCGGTCACCACTCCGGCCGGGATCTCTATCGGCGGCAGTACGCTGCGGCCCACGGTGTCGGCCAGGCAGAGCAGCATGCCGCCCCCCAGGGCCGACAGCGGCAGTACCCGCCGGGCATCGGCCCCTACCAGGGCGCGGATGGCATGGGGCACCATCAGCCCCACAAACCCGACAATCCCCCCCAAGGCTACGGCTGCGGCGGTCAGCAGCGAGGCTGCCAACACCAGCAGGGTCCGTTCCCGGCCCGGTTCCAAGCCCAGGCCATAGGCGGTTTCATCCCCCAGGGCCAAGGCGTTCAGGCCGCGCTGGCGGCTGATTGCCAGGCCAAAGCCGATCAGCATCAGGATGGCTGCCACCGGCACCACCGACCAGTCGGCCCCGGCCAGGTCACCGGCCATCCAGAGCAGGGCCCGTTTGACCCCGTCGGCCTGGGCCAGGGACATCACCAGCATCAGGATGGCGGATAAAAAGAAGCCGATCCCCACCCCGGCCAGCAGCAAACGTTCGGCCCGCACCCCCCAGGCATCGCGCCCCAGCGAGACCACCACCCCGCTGGTGACCAGCGCCCCCACCAGGGCCAGGCAGGGGACCAGCCAGGCCGCGCCCTGGGTGGCCAACAGCCCAAAGGCCGCTGCCAGGGCTGCGCCGCTGGAGGTGCCCAGGACATAGGGGTCGGCCAGGGGGTTGCGGAAGATTCCCTGCAGGATGGCGCCTGCCACCCCCAGCGAGGCGCCCATCAGCAGCGCCACCACCACCCGGGGCAGGCGCAGCTCCAGCAGGATCTTGCTCTGGAGCGGATCAAGCCGCAGGGGGTTGATGATCTCCTGCCCCAGCGAGAGGGCCACCAGCAGCACCACGGCCAGACCGCAGAACAGTATCAGAAAGGGGTGGCGTTTCACGGCTGATAACACCATTTCACCGCTGAGGACGCGGAGGTTCGCAGGGGAAAATCAGAGGCAGAAAAATCATGAGTAACGTCAGAATATAAAACAGTAGTTTTGAGCTTCTGGTTATGATTCTTCACAAAAAAATCAGCACCTAAAGCGTTTCTCTCCTGCTTTTCTCTGCGTTCCTCTGCGGTAAATAAGATTTCATAGTTTGTTTTTGATTTCATCGGCGCACCAGTTCCAGACAGTGCTGCAGTTCGGCGATCCCTTCCGGGATACGGGGGCCGGGACGGTAGAGGGCGTCGCTGACCATGCAGACCCGGCCCTGTCTGACCGCGTCCAGTGAGGCGAGGTGCGTGAGCATCCGCTGCATCGGCACAGCCAGCTTGACCCCCTGGCCCACCACGATCAGCTGCGGGTTGCGGCTGATGACCGCCTCCAGCGAGAGCCGCGGGTAGCCGGAGCGGGCGTCCTTGGCGATGTTGTCGAAGCCGGTCTGCTGCATGACATCGTCCAGCAGCGAGCCGGGTCCGGCTGCCACCAGCGGGTCGGGCCAGATCACGAACAGGGTCCGTACCGGGGTGGCGGGACGCCTGCCACTGTGCAGGCCGGCCTCAATCCGGCCTGCCAGACGTTCGGCAGCCGGGGAGACCCCCAGGTCGTGGCCCAGCTGGCGAATGGCCGGTACCAGCTTGTCCAGGCGCGAGCCATGGAAGGTCACGGTCCGTATCCCCAGCCGTTGCAGACGTTTTGCCAGGCGTGAGCCGATCCCCTCTTCATCCACCAGCACCACGTCCGGTTTCAGGTTCAGCACCGCCTCCAGCGACGGGTTGGCCGGTCCCCCCACGGTGGGCTTGCCCTTGACCGAGGCGGGCCGGTCGCAGTAGGTGGTCACCCCCACCAGGTTCTTCTCCAAGCCCAGGCTGCAGCTCAGTTCAGTCAGGCTGGGGGCCAGCGAGACGATCCGCCGGGGCGGTTCCCCGCACAACACGGGAACCGCCACCAGCAGGATCAGACAGCTTATGCACAGACACAGTTTTTTCATCGGTTAAAATGATACCTTTACGCCACCGTAAGCCCCGATGCCGGGGGTGCCGTAGCCGGCCACCTCTTCATACTGGCGGTCGAACAGGTTGTCGATCCGGCCGAACAGTTGCAGGTGTTTGCTGACATCGTAGGAACCGGCCAGGTTCACCAGCAGGTAGTCCTTCATCTTTTGGGTGTTGGCGGTATCGGCATAACGGGTACCCACATAGACCAGCCCCAGGTTGAGGTTGGCCTTTTGCATAAAGCGGTAGTTGGCATCAAAGCTCAGTTTGTTCTTGGGGCGGCGCACCAACTGGGCCCCGCTGATATCGTCCTTGGTTTCCAGATAGGTATAGGCGGCCTTCAGCCCCAGGTTGTCGAGCGGCTGCAGGGCTGCGGTCAGTTCCAGACCCTGGCTGTGGGCCTTGGCCACGTTGGTGTACTTCCAGGTAGTCATATCAAAATCGATCATCTGTGAATATTCATTTCTGAACCAGGTGGCCCCCAGGGTGGTCTTCATAAACGGCAGCCCCTGCTCTACACCGAGGTCCCAGCCGATGCTCTTGTCCGGCTTGAGGTCGGAGGAGCCGTAGCTGGAGTAGAGCTGATACAGCGAAGGGGCCTTGAAACCGGTGCCGTAGCTGCCTTTCAGTCTGGTGTCGCTCTGCTTGATCAGGTAGGAGGTGGTGAAGCGGTAGGTGGTCTCG
>CAZUSH010000077.1:0-14102 GCA_964622705.1 uncultured Geobacter sp.
GGCCACACGGTTACCGGCATAATAGCGCCAGCGGGCAAAATCGACCACCGAGTCCATAAAGGTGACGCCCTTTGGCTGCAGGAAGGTATTCAGGGCATCCACGAAGTTCGGGCTATTTTCGTACAGGTCCGGCGTATTACGCATGGCAACCCAGATCTTCGGCAGGATCAGGTCAAAATCCTCTCCAGCAAAGTAATAATCCCTGAGAAAATGCAGATACAGTGCCGAGCCGTACATGTACCACGTCTGGTAGTCATCGTTCCGCAACAGTCCCCAGTCGGGGTATTTCTGAAAATCAGCCACATAATCAGACAGATCCTGCCCGAACATCTGCTCGACATAGGTGGCGGACATTTCATAGGAGATCGGCAGGTCGTGCCAATCATTGGCTGCATGGGTGGTATGGTTGAACTCGTGGGCAACGGTCTGCTGCAACATCTCACCGCCGTAGGGCCCCCACGGATCAAGGATCATAAAACTTATTTGTCCGCCCCACGACGTGACAAACTCGTCGTGCCCGTAAAGGTCTGCAAGCGTACTCACATGGCAGGTGCGGTGACCACGCCAGATAAAGACATCAAACCTGCCGTCCGGGCCGCACATACCGGTATCCGGTGGTGGCGGTTCATAGCCCCAGGTGTTTATCTGACGATCCCAGGCCAAATCAAGCTGGGCGATAATCTGGCGGGCAGTGGCAAGCTCATCTGCTGAACGGTAATGTACCAGAAACGGAAATCTGTCAGAAGCAACGCTGTAGGGCCAGTACTTTTGGTTCTGCGGTCTGTAGGCATCACTGCAGGGATTGGTGTTGGCAGGAATAGCCGTAAGCGCTGACGGCTCGTTTGAGGAGTCACTGCCGCAACCTGCACAGCTCAGTACCGCCAGCAGCAGCAGGCCTGCGATCGCAGCGTTTATTGCAAGAGTCCGATAATACACCGCATTGCTGCTGAGCACGTATCTATAAGGTTTCGCAAGGTCGTACATGTTTATCCCGTTCACAGGGGGTAACCATTATCCAATCACCAATCCGGCTAACGTTGCCCGTTCACACAATTAATTGATTTTACTTAAGTGTCCAATTCCTTTTGTACTCATCTGTCCAGATTTGCTTTTGTTTGTACCGCTTTACTTGAAGCTCCCGTCTTCTGGCTTCAGCCAACGCCTCAGCCTCCCGTTTCCGTGCCTCGGCTATCTTGAGTTCCTGGACTCTGCTCTGCTCTTCCTCTTCCTTTTTCTTACGCGTTTCTTTGGCTGCTTTTCTCTGTTGTTCCTCTAGGTCGGCCTGCCGTTTTCTCTCATCAGCAGCAGCCTGTTCCTGTTGAAGCTGCTGCTGGTATGCCTGGCCGAGGGTTATGTGGCTACCAGGTCCTCACCGTGATCTGTCCATTGCGTATCTCCGCGGCCGCTGCATCGGCAGCTGGCCGGTAGTCCGCGACTGCGGGATTGGAAACCGCGTACCCGACCCCGTCGCGGGCCAGGTCAAAACGCTGGGTACCGGTAAGCGGCGCGCCGGCGGCAACCCCCATGACCACGTCGTATACTGCGCGGTCCACGCGCTTGATCGTTGAGGTAAGGATCACCTCCTTGAACGCGGCAAGCGACGGCATGGTGTATTGATCCGAATCAACACCGATGGCCCACAGGTTGTTTGCCGGTCCGCCCGCGTCCTTAACGGCCTGGAGCATCCCCACGCCGGAGGCGCCGGCCGCCGCATAGACCACATCTGTCCCGCTGGCCAGCATCGTGACGGTTACGTTGCGGGCCTTGTCCGGATCGTTCCAGACCGTGCCGTCGTCAGCAGCCCCCAGATAGGTCGATGCAATGACGATGGTTGGGTTTACCGAACGGGCGCCCTGGATATAGCCGGCCTCGAACGCCTCGATGACCGAGATGTTCATGGCGCCGATAAAGCCGATCCTGCCGGTCTTGCTGGCCGAGGCAGCGATCACGCCCGCAAGGTAGGCCGACTGTTCCGAGGCAAAGACGAGGCTCCCCACGTTTGGTTGCGCAACAACGGCATCCACGATGGCAAAGGTTGTGGCCGGAAATTCCCGGGCCACGGCATCCAGGTCGGCGCCGTAGATATAGCCGACGGCAATGACCGGGTTGCATCCCGTTGCGGCCAACCCGCGCAGGAGCGCCTGACGGTCGGCGTCCGTATCACCCGCACCGGCCACGGCCTCCGTGATCCCGGCGCCGGTTTCCTGCAGCGCCTTTGCTACTCCGGCATAGGCGGCGTCGTTGAACGAACCATCGCCCCTGCCACCCACGTTGTAGGCCATCCCCACCCGCGTCACCCGCGCCGGGACCGTCCCCTGCCCGGTGTCGTTGCCGCAAGCTGCCACGACCAGCATCGCGGCAAGGGCCAATGCCCCAACCAGTTTTTTCACCATGCGCTCCTTCCGTATCAATATCTCCCAGGGCCTCTACACATTTTCATTTTTCGTCCTGATTAGCGTCGATCTTCCGTTGACTATCAAGTCCCCCTTTAACAAAGGGGGGAGCTTTTAGCGGAAGATCAGCGCTAACCAGGTTGTTCGTAGAATAGAGACCAGCCCCTCATGCTCTTTCCCGAAGACCGGGCATCAAAGCGTCTGCAATTCGATTGCCCCAACGGGACAAACATGGCTGCAAAGCGAACAGCCAACGCACACGGCGGGATTAATCTCCGGCAGACCGGCGTTCCAGGCGATCGCCTGGTAACCGCCATCGCGGCAGGCAACGGCACAGGCCCCGCAGCGGGTGCAGCGCTGCGGGTTCAGCCCTGCCCGGTAGCGGTTGCCCACGGGTAGGTTGCCGAAGCTGGTAATCGTATCACTGCATCGGCCAATAAAATCCGCCGGCTCCGAAAAACCATGCCATTCCATGAATGTCTGAAGTTGCTGTTGCATCTCTGTAATAATGCCGAATCCCCGCAGCATGACCTCGGTGCCCATCTGCACCAGCGGCGCTCCCAGCAGCATGAATTCCGCCGCGTCAAAACCGTTGGCTATCCCGCCGCAAGCCATGACCGGCAACCCCGGAGACTGGCCCAACTCAGCCACGGCCCGCAGGGCAATCGGCTTGATTCCCGGCCCGGAATAGCCGCCGTAGCTCGTCACGCCGTCCACATCCGGTTTGGGGCGAAGCGTGCGCAGATCAAAGCCAAAAAACGACGGCACCGTATTGATGGCGCAGAAGCCATGAGCCCCGGCCGTAGCAAGTTCTTCGGCAATAAAACGGATATTGGCAACTGCTGCAGTCAGCTTGGGGATAATCGGTATGGCTATGTCATTGCACGCAGCCAGCCATTTTACAATCCGTCCGCCGTATTCAGGGTTCTGGCCGATTGCGGCGCCACGTCCACGTTCCGGGTAACCATGGGGACAGGAGAAATTTAGCTCCAACAGATCAGCCCCGGCATCTTGGCAGCCACGGGCCAGGGAAAGCCACGCATCCGGCGAACCGGTGCTTCCCATGATGCTGCCGATGATCGGGCGGTCAGGAAAATCCGCTTTGATGGCTGCGATATCACGGTACCAATCATCCGGGGTCTGTTCGCTCAACAGCTCCAGGTTTTCAAAACCGGTAATCCTGGTACCGCTGCGCATAACGGCAAACCGGTTCGCAAGGTTGCGCACCGGTTCGTGGCAGATGGTCTTGATCACCGCCCCGCCCCAACCTGCCTCAAAGGCACGCCGGATCATGTCGCCGGTGGCGGTGGGTGGCGCCGAGGCCAGGACAAACGGGTTTGTAAATGGTACGCCCAGATAGCTGATCTGCAGATTCATTAGGTAGCTCCATGGTTGCTGCTCAAAAACAGACCCGCGGGGTGCCAATCTTGCGCGGATTGGTACTAGTCAGGAGTTTTTTTCAATTGCCGGAATGATGACCCCAGATTACTCAGCCCCTCGGAACAATCGCGATCCGGCAGGCAGAGTTCGATGAATACGAGCCGGTCCTGTGTGCGTACGGCGGTTTCAAGGGCGCGCTGCAGTTCTTCTTCAGTGGTCACCCGGATGCCTACGGCAGCGTCCTCTCCGCCGAACACTTCCGGCAGACGGGCGTAATCCCACATCTGGATATCGTTGTATGGGCCATCCTCGTGCAGGACACGCTCCACCAGGTAGCCATCGTTGTTGATCAGGAAGAACACGGCGGGTATCCGCAGGCGGATCAGCGTGGAGACCTCCTGGGCGGTCATCTGAAACGCCCCATCACCGGTCAGCACCACCGGGCGCTTACCGGGCCGGGCCAGCGCCGCGCCAAGGGCCGCAGGGGTGCAGTAGCCGATGGAAGAATAAAACGACTGAACAATGAAGTTCTCGGCCTCCTCAATGGAGAAATCCGCCGCCGCGCAAAAGGCGTCGCCCGGTTCGGCCAGGAGGATCATCCCATCGTCCAGAAAACCGTTCAAGGCCTCGTACATACGGAGCGCAGTGAGCGTGCGGTTTTCTTCCGGCACGAACGTCTTCCGCATGCGATACGCCTCGGCCGGGTGGGATGCCAGGTAGGAACGCGGCTTGACCAGCGGCCGCAATGCCCGGATAAAATCTCCCATCTGCACACCGTCGTAATAGTGCCCACGGATGCGTACGGTTGCGTCACCGGCCGTGATCATGCGGTTGTTGTCAAGGTTGTTGCTGAACAGACCGGTATCCAGGTCGGTCATCACCGCTCCCAGCGCCAGCAGGCAGTCGGACGCCTCCACCTGGTTCCGGACCGCCTCCCGGCTCCACCCTCCCTGATAGAGCCCGATAAACTGCGGATGATACTCCGGCAGCACACTCTTGCTGCTCAGCATGGTGGCAAAGGGGATCTCGGCATGTTCCACCAATTTCAGGGTATCGTTTCCCAGGTCGAGACGGTGCAACTGCATACCCGCAAGCAGCACCGGGCATTCGGCCCTATTCAGCAGGCCTGCCGCCTCTTCCACGCACTCTCGCAGAGTTTGCTCATGGGAGACCGCGCCCTTGCGCGGCGTCAGTGGCGTCGGCCGACGACAGGGAGCAAGGGCGACATCGGCGGCCAATTCCAGGTAGACCGGCAATTTGCGAAGGAGACAGGCGCTGATCACCCGGTCGATCTCGTCCGGCGCCGTATCGGGGTTGGTCAGCATGGCGGCATCGACCGTCACCTTGCGGAACACCTCCAGCTGCAGATAATAGTCGGCCACCAGATGATGCACCAGCGCACCCGCCTCCCGGCGGACCCGCGACGGGGCACCGCTGATGACGATGAGCGGCACCTGTTCCGCATAGGCCCCGGCGACCGCGTTAAGGATGCTGAAACCTCCCACGCAGTAGGTAACCACGGCGGCGCCCACCCCGTTCAGCCTGCCGTAGCCGTCGGCAGCATACCCGGCGTTCAGCTCGTTGCAGGTGCCGACCCACTGAATCGGGCTGTTGATCACGTCATCCAGAAAATCCAGGACATAATCCCCCGGCACGCCGAAGAGATGATTGACGCCAGCCTCTTGCAACCGGTGCAGCAAATAGCGGGATACGGTACATCCTTCAGACATATCGGCCTCCTTGGGGACGAAGCGGCGAATTTTTCTGCAGTAGGCCTTTCCACCTGCGACGCCCGGCTTCTTCCGTTACATTGATTCAGCCGGCAGGGTAACCTCATCAGCTCCTGTTACGGGTCAAATTCCAGCCTTCCCTTATTGTTAGTGATCCCCGTATTCAGATCGAGCATTGCAGGAACACCCAACGTCCAGGGCTCACCAACTTTGCATGTCGCATGTAAGGTGACACTACCAGCCATCGCAAGCTCATAGCCTGATGTTACCTCAAGATGAAGGTTGCTGCAGGACCTGGCAAAATTTGCACCGTGTAACCTGAGATGCCCCTTTTCATTTGAGATGCCCTGATTAAGATCGATTGCAGTTGGCTGCCCGATACGGCAATTCATTCCGAGAAAGTCACAGAGACAGGGAGATTCTACGTGCGGGGTACACTTTATCAAGGTCATACACACTGCGCTTAAGTACGTGCCTTGTAGTGAAAGGTGACTGCAGGTCTGGCTGAAATCCTTTGCCGCTGACTGACCGGTAAGCGCCGCTATGAGGAGTAGTGCTGCCAGGGAGCTGGTCATACATTGTCGCGCTTTCATCGTGCTGTCCTCCTTGGGGCAAAGCAGGGCTGTTGCCTGCAAAACCATCATCCCTCCGCTCACTCAGTAGGGCTGGTGCTCATATCCGGCCCTTACTGCAGTTTGGCAGCTGGATACTCAAAATGCTGATAGTCCAGCAGCCTGCCCCAGGTGCCGCCCCAGTCAAAGCCCCGGTCGGTGAAGGCCCGCACAGCCGGAGTATCGGGCAGCAGGTAGCCCGGCACCGGCAGTGTGCGGTCAACATAGGCGACCCCGGCCGACGGCAGCACCAGGCAGTCATTCGGGCGTTGGGTACAGAAGAGCAAGGCGGGCTGCAGCGCGGCGTATCCGTTGGCGCCCAGGAATACCCCCTTGTCCGTCACACCGTCCCACCCCATCAGCTTCAGGATGTCGTTCATCGGCGAGACGTAGGGGTTCAGCAGCGGGTTGATGTCGATGGCGCCGCCGTAGCTATGGTTGGAGAATACCCCCGGTTTGCCGGTAACGTCGCGGCAGTTGAAACCGGAGGTATTGTTGGCCTCCATGGAGCGGTCATCGCTGGCATCGTACTGTTCGATCAGCTCCATCCGCTCAATCGGGAAACGGGCCTGGAACAGGTCGGCAAAGGCCTTGACCACCGGCAGCGCCAGCTTTTTATGCACCACCAGCCGGCCGACCTTGGGCTGACCGTCAAGCCCCTGATGGGTAAGCACCAGATAGCTCAGGTCGCTGATCGCCACCGGGCACCCCTCGTGCCAACTGTTTTTTACCTTCATGGTGTCGCTGACCGACGTCGGCACCGCCAGGGCCATGCCGAAGAAGCCGTTGTCCGCCCGGTATTCCACGATCCGCTCACCCAGCCCGGCCACCGCACCCCTGATCTGCGGTTCAACCACACCGGGCTTTTCCGTGCCGGCAGGCAGCGGCGGCAGGCTCGCCAGAACCACCGCCAGATCTTGTCGAGTCCCCATCAGGATCTGCGGCTGCTGCGCCGGGTCGAGCCAGGCCAGAATCTTTATCAGCTCCTGTTCATCCATTGCCACGCAGCCACTGGTGGTGTACCCCTGCTCCAGCCAGACATGCAAAAAAATACCGCTACCGTACCCCTTGCTAATCGGGTTGCGATTGTAGCCGATCACCAGTCCGTGGCGATAGCGCACATCCGCCAGCTTCATCACCTCGAAGGAGCTGGCGCTGGTCTCGCTCCGTTTGACCCAGGTATTGTAATCGGATGAATTGACGTCATCCACCCACACGTCGTTCTCCGTTGCCTGACGATACGGCATCCTGCTGGTAATGGCTGGATCGTAGCCAAAGGCGAATTCAAGCGGGAAAAGTCCGGTGGGCACACGACCATCCCCTTCGCGCTTCTCACCAACCGGCGCAAATCCGTTACGGCCAATGATCCCCGGCAATGGCCCGCTCCGAAGCTGCCAGCCGTCAGCTGTGCGCTCCAGGGTGTAAAGCTGCGCCATGGAGCTGTCCCGCGACTCAGCCACCGCCACCAGCAACTGGTTGCCGCTGATAACGGTACCTGACAGGGAGGTACGGTTGTCTGACGACTGTTCCGCACACCCCGCCAGCAGCAGAATGGCCAGCACCAGAGCGAGAGCGGGTCTGATGATCTTTTTCATGATTACTGTCCTGCACGCACCCGGCCATACAATAGTGGCATATTAGGCTTTTGATCTCTGCCGAC
This sequence comes from uncultured Geobacter sp., assembly GCA_964622705.1. Classification (GTDB taxonomy): domain Bacteria; phylum Desulfobacterota; class Desulfuromonadia; order Geobacterales; family Pseudopelobacteraceae; genus Trichlorobacter. The sequence continues at coordinate 7,775 of CAZUSH010000077.1, forward strand.
ATCCCGCCGCAAGCGCCTTGAGTCAGAGGTTGCGGGTGGCCTGGTCATCGGAGGCAACCTGTACCGTTTAGAGCAGCCTTTACCTTCTCAAGCGTCTGTTTCCTGCCGCTTAAAAGAAACCTGCCGGTTTGTTAACGGTCACGGTAACACCACCCTGCTTGTCTATGGTAACAACGTAGTCTTTTAGCAGGTTGGGAGTTGATTCCTGATACTCCTTCAAGAGCGCCTTGTTAGGATCGGTACCGTCAGTGGTGTTGACCACCCTGATCTGGCTGACCGTTTTCACCGGCGATCCCAGCCCCGGCTTGGAACTGTTGGGATTGATGATTTCCGGACCGTTTTTGCTGCCGTCACTGAATTTTACGCCGACACCGAGGACGAAGTTTGAGTTGTTGATTACCTTGATCATGCCTGCTTCAGCGCTACCCAATGAGAGCAGTGAGGTTGCCAGCAGGGTCGCGAGTGCTGCAAGTACGGTTTTTTTGTTCATGTTCTTCTCCTTGTTAGTTGGTTTGATGCCCCAGGACCAAGCGATCTGCCCCCGGACGTGGGAACGGACTATTTTGATTCTGCCCGGGATGGTGCCGTCAAAAACATACCGGCCGTAATGATGATTCGTGCTGCTGGTCGCATTTTCACGTTTCTGATTATTCAAGGTCCAGGTTCTTGCTCTACCGTAAGGTACCGTTCCAGCAGAACCAGCCTGTTGTTGCATCATAGGCTTTACCGGCACTTTTGAATTCTGCTTGCAGTGAGGTGCTCAACAAAAATAACCTTATATCTATTGGCGATGCCGAAATCACCCCGAGGAACGACGCGCCAGCGCCCCCGTTACCACATTTTTTTGAGCTGCTTCCTCCTCTGCCTACGCACAGACAGGTCGTAGCAGCATTGACCGGTATGCTTGAAAGCACAAGGCCACGTAACAGCGTTCCGATAATGGTTGTCTGCGTTTGGTTCCTCCCGGCGTGAGATGCATACATAGTGTCTTACGGATGAGCAGCTTGTATGCCAAAACAAGTGCTCGTGATGTAAAGGTGTTAGGTGAAGTTATGCTGACAACTTTCTGCCGCAAACGCCAACTCCGGTGGCGCTCCCATCCATTCACAACAACCTGCAGAGCTGGGCGCAGATGATCCCCAGGTAGGTGCCGAAGATGTTGCCCAAGATGGCCAAGAGCAGCCCCACCGAGGCCAGGCCGGGCTGGTAGACCTCCGCCACCACCGGGGCAGAAGCCACCCCCCCCACATTGGCCTGGCTGGCAGCCGCCACCAGGAACAACGGCGCCTTTAACAGACGGGCCGTTACCAGCAGGAACAGGGCATGCACCGCAATGATCAGCAGCCCGGCAGCGATCAGTACCAGGGCCGAGCTAAAACTGGCCACCGAGGCCTTGGCGCCGATGGCGGTCAACACAAAATACAGCAGCCATGAGCCGAGTTTGGAGGCGCCGTGCTGCTCCAGTCTGCGGGCCGGAGTGCAGGAGAGCGCCAGCCCCAGCAGCGAAACCAGGATGATGGTCCAGGTGTAGCCGGAGATAACATCCTTGATGACCGGAAACTGCAACCCCATCCAGCGGGACAGACCGCTACCGGCTGCTGCAACCGGCACCAGCAGCAGCAATCCCCCCATGCTGAAACGCTGCTGCACGGCTTGCCCGGCCACGGCAACCCGGTTTGCCAGCTCGTCAATCAGGCTACGGTTGGAGCAATTCCAGCGGTCAAAGGCCTGCTGCCAGACGACCCCGGCAATCAGCAGCGCCATCCAGAGGTAGGGCACCACCGTGTCCACGATCAGCATCGGCGCAAAGACCTGGTCCGGCACGGTCAGGGCCTCCTTCACCGCAATCATGTTGGCGCTGCCGCCGGTCCAGGAGGCGGCAATGGCACCAAACCCGGACCAGAACGGTTCACCGATCAACGGTTTGAACAGCTTGAACACCAGAGTTGCCCCGACGACAATCCCCACAGAGCCGCTGAAAAAAACAGCCAGGGCAGTTGGCCCCAGCCTGACAATCGCCTTCAGATCAACCGACAACAGCAGCAGCAGTAGACTGGCAGGCAGCAGCCAGGTGGTGATCAGGCCGTAGGCCGGGCTTTTTGCGTCAAGCAGGCCGAAGGTGGCTGCCAGCATGGGCAGGAAATAGATCCAGAAGACCGGCGGCAAGAGATTGAACCAGGCCTTGGTACGTTCATGGCGGGCCAGCCACAGAATCAGCAGCTCAATGGCCAGCAGGGTCAACACGATCAACAACGGATGCTGGATCACGGCAGCGCAACTTCCACGCCAATGCCGGGAACGGGGCGCTCCAGGTCAAACCGACCACTGGCGTCAAGGTACGGACTGCGGCTTAACGGACCGTTGATAAAGAAGGTAGTATCCAGATCAATCACTTCAAAGCAGCCCAGGGCTGCAGCAAAGTGGGCTGCAGCGGTAATGGCCAGACTGCTCTCCATCATGGCCCCCAGCATCAGCTTGATGTTGTTGCGACAGGCCAGTTCGGCAATCCTGACCGATTCCGTGATGCCGCTTTTCATGAATTTGATGTTGATGGCATTGACCGCTTTCAGCGCAACTGCCTGCTCTGCCGCTGCCAGGGAACCAACGCTCTCATCGGCACAGATCAGCATGCCGCTGCCCTCAAGCTCCCGCGTAATAGCGGCCAGGCCATCCCAATCCCCCTTGGGTACGGGCTGTTCCAGCAACATGGGGCGAATGCCGTGCTGTTCAAGCTGTTTCAGAAATTTCAGCATGCCAGTGGCATCAAAGCCCATGTTGGCATCCAGCACCAGGCTGCTTTCCGGTGCGATCCGCTTGACCGCCAGCACCCGCTGCAGGTCCAGATCGGGATCCTTGCCCACCTTGATCTTGAAGGCGTTAAAACCTTGGGCGGCATAGTGCCGCGCAGCAGTCTCAGCCTCTTCCAGGCTGCCGATCACGATGGTGATGTCGCTCTGAAAGCGTGGTTTAGGCGCGTAACCCGGTGCAGCACCGAACAAGGCGCCAAACGGCAGGCCGCGGCTGCGGCTGGTCAGATCAAACAGCGCCATCTCAAAGGCTGCCAGGGCGGCATGGTTGCCAATAAACAGAGGGCGGAACTCATCGATCAACGCGATTGGATCAGAGCAGTCTCGCCCAGCCAGTTGTGTTGCCGTCCTTTGCAGGCTGGCAAGGGTCTGCTCTACGGTCTCGCCGGTGATGTGGCTGGCAACCGCGGCCTCGCCGTACCCGCAGGTGCCATCGGCGGCCTGCACCTGAAAAAAGACGTTTTCCAACTGGTCGTGCTGTCCGGTGGCGATCCGAAACGGTGTATTGAGCGGCGCAGTGATAATGGCAGCGCGGGCCTGCGTAATGGTTGTTTTCATCTCTTTCCTCTGGTGTTGCGCGTTCATACTTCAGCATCTCCTCTGTCAGGCGCGGATAGGGTGATGGCTGACACAGGCTGCCACCGGTCGGCGGGGCAAGCCGCAGGGCTGATGATGTAGCCGCTTGCCCTGCCTCAGTATTTAGGGGTCATCATAGTTAACTCTTCCGGGATAGCTATAGTGTCCCCTGACCCCAGTCAGGAAGAGGCCATGTTCCTTCCCGAGCCGACGCCGCTATTTCATCCGGAAGTGCAACGAACCGTCTGACTTCTTATACACCTCGAAGGTTGCATCGTAGCAACAACGTGTCGTGGGACAATCAGCTTCTACACCGTTACAGCCCATCATGACGATGGATTTCGAATAGTTGGAGTTATAGCCGGCCAGATAGGAAGGACACATGTGCCGGCTGTCACTGGGCACCTTGAAGGTGTAGGTACCGGCTGGGTTGACCGGCTGCGCATTGCTGAATGCCGTCGAAAACTTATCCCATGAGTAATCACTCCGTGTGTACAGCATTACGTTCACGGTTTCAGCCGTACTATTCATCACCTTCAGATCTAAGGCAAACGCAAGGTTGTTTCCAGCACTGGTCAGCAGCAGTGTCGTTACCCATGTTAACAGTAATCGTTTTTGCTGTTTCATTGCAGCCTCCTTGAACAGGTAGAATAGACCTAAGGGCTCTATCGCTCAGTGCTTTCCAGATCCTTTTTCGTATCACGCAAGAATGTGCAGATCAGGATGCTCAAAGCTGAGTGGCAGCCCAAACTCCAGCGCGGAAAGAGACGGTACCCCAGCAATGATACCATTGGGCAGCATTCCTGTTTAAAAGGGGACTGTCCCCTTTTTGTCCATCGGCCTTATTCTTTGTGGAAGTGCAAAGACCGGTCCGTATCGCTGCGTCTTATGAACCAGTCCGAACTCCAGCAGGCCGCTGTGCAGCTGATACCTGAGCCCCAGCTTTCCTTGCCGGTGAGACACCTGGTATACATCGTTACAGGTTGTCCGTAGTCGCTCTGGCAGGTCCCTTCAAGCCGGGCCGGACAATGCGGGCCGTTGACCGTAAAGGTATGGGTCGCGCCGGCTGCTATGGTTGCAACCTGGTACGAGTAATCGGGCCGGTAGAGATAGACGGTGCAGGTAGTATGTATGGGCGTCCCATTGCTGGGCCAGTATTCAACCGCAATGTCGTTTTTCACCTTCACATGGTACTTCAGGATACCACCAGCGTTCACTTCGCGTGAAGCGAGCGACGTACCTACAACGCATCCCGTCAGCAGCACCATCTTCAGCCATCGTTTCATGTCAGGCTCCCTCCCTATGCGGATGTAGTGGCGTTACAGTATTTCGTGAAAGCAGGGTGCCTGGCGATGTATACCTGGCAACCATTATGGCTAGAGCGGTTTGTCACGCATTCGTACACATGCCCTCACATTTGTTCATGAACGCCCTCCCTCTTAGCCGCACCCTACTGGATCGTGACCGTCACGCTCGTGACACCGTTACTGTTGTTGGAAGTTTGCTGTACCTGCAGGGTGTTGCCGGATTGACTGACCAGTTTCCAGAACGCCTGCACTTCCATCAGTTGGCCGGTGTGGCTGTCGGTAAAATCACGGCGCAGTGTGCCGTCTGAAAGTACCCGCCAGTTTTTGCAGCCAACAAAGGCGGGGTAATTCGTACAGGTCAAGGTGCCGTTACTATGAAAGGTCATGGTGCCGGTTGGGTAACCCGAGCTGACCATGGTTTTGCCGGCAACCATCTGGTGGGTAAAGTGCGGGGCGCCCGGACTGAAGAAATTCTCTGCAGCAGCAAGGCTGGCGGCTACCATGGTGATGGCAAGGACGGCAAAGGTAAGACACAGATGTTTTTTCATGGGGAAACTCCTCAATTTTTGGCTGTATTTTGCACCACGACCATTCAACTAAGTACGGCTGGATTCCATTTTACTGCCCCAGAAGATACCCTGGTGTCCATTTTCCCGGAGAGGAACACACAGAACAAAGAATGGTATAGCGGCTCTGCAGGTTGTTCCATTCCGACACGGTCAGTGACTTGCCGCCGATATTCGAGCAGGAGTAGTTGGGGGTTATCGCAATATTGTTTTTACCGATCGCATTGTACATACAGGTATGGGTTATGGTCTGTACAATGACATCTGCATTGTTTTTATCCTCACAATAGATGATGAATTTGGTGCCGCTCGTTTCTGTTCGGGCAGTACGCTGCGGGTCCGTACTAACCTGTTTCATGCTGCAATAGGCGTTATCGTAGGCCAATGCCGGCAAGGCGCTGAGTGACGCAAGCAAACAGAAAAGCATGATCAATATGGTATGGCTGGTCGATGACATGGCAGAATCCTTTCACTGGTGATGCGTGCATTATCTTTGCAGTACCTACTGGTATATAAGCACAGACCACGCCAAAGCATGATCATGCAATTACAACACGTTACACAACCACGACTGCCAACAACAAGATACTGCCGCCAACTCTGGTGGCGCCTTGTCCTAGTGCCTCATCCTATTGCAGGGTGCCGTTCCAGCAAAACCAGCCGCTCGTCGGATCGTAGGCCTTGCCCACCGCATTCAACTGCGCCTGCAGGGCCGCTGTCAGCAGGTAGTACTGCAGATTTCTGGCCGCGGGCGAATCAACTCTCAGGAAGCTACCTCCAACGCCGCCGTTCCCGCAGGTCTTGCCGTTGCTAGACCCAACACAGAGACACGTTGTTGCGCCGGCAGGCAACACAGCAGTTACACTTGTCAACACGGCAATCATAGCGATACAGACTGTTTTCTTCATGGTTATGCTCCTTTCTTGTGAAACAAACGGGCGATGGTTGCCAGAAACATTGTTTATCGAGCGATTTTTGGGGCAGACAGCCTCCTGGCTGTCTTCTGTTCGAGCCACCCCAGTCCCTGCATCAGTGCCCAGGAGATCAGGAAATACAGGATCGCCACCATCAC
>CAZUSH010000078.1:0-13850 GCA_964622705.1 uncultured Geobacter sp.
CAGCGCAGCAGCGGGGTCAGGCTGTACCGCTTTACAGCAGACTGGATCAGGAGTGAACACTACACCCCATGACCCCAGCGACCATCACACCCCACAGCCGTGCTCCGCAGGAGCTGCGTACCAGCCATGATTTTACCGATGCGTTTCTGGTGGTCTGCCCCTGCTGCAGCCGGAAGGCAGACGTAACACCTTCAACAGGGCTTTGAAAAACGTCATGAGGAAGGCCGGATACAAGGCGCACGGAGCGCAGCGACCGAGATATAACAAGCAGTTAGGCAAGGGAACGAGCACCGCGCAACACCGCAGACAGCCTCCGGAATAGTTTTTCAAGGCCCTGTTAACCGAAGAGCGACCGCCACGGTTTAGCTGTCTCAACTGCGGTTTGGTACGTCAGTGGACATCAGCCAAAAAAGGTGTACTCTTTTCACAGCAGTCAGGTAGCTGGCCAGAAGGTCAGTATGCCCTGGGTGATGCGGCTGACCCCTATTTTCAGCTGCCGCTCTGGCTTCAGACCCCGTGCTGTGGGCGTTTAATCCGCAGCACCTGCAGTATCTGCGTGACTTTGTTGCTGCCAAAGACAGACATACACCGCCTCGGGAAGCCACAGACCCGTTAAACGCCATTAAAAACCCAGATTTTCCATTGGGACGCGAGATGCTGCCGTGATGATTTCCAAGCAGATGTTCGTTCGTTTGACAAGCGGATAGCAGGGACTATCGGCGCGGAAAACGGAGGAACAGATGCTGAAAAGCATCGGGCAGGGCGCGCGTAGGCGCTTCGCGCCGCCTAATGGAATATCTGGGTTTAACAAGCCGCCTGCCCAAATATGGATGCAACCGGCGAGAAACCGGCATGCAGTACTCCACGCATTAACATGCTGGAACTAAGGCTAATTGATGAAGCTGCAGGAATAGGGCGGTAAAACAGTTTAGTATGCTGTCCCCACAACTTCAGACAGCCCTTGAAAACCGAGCCGGTCAGCTTCCAATCCGTTAACCAATCAAAAAGGCAGAGAACATCTAATAATGATACCGGCAGGCAATAATGACAATTTCAGCATCTTCAACCTGATACACCAGGCGGTGTTCCCGATCAATCCGGCGCGACCAGCAACCGGCCAGTTGAAAGCGCAGCGGCTCCGGTTTGCCGGCGCCCTCAAAGGGGGCGCGTCTGATTTCTTCAAAAAGCGCCAGAATCCGCTCGGCTTGACGCTTGTCGGTCTTGAGCCAGTAACGGAGGTCGTCCAACGCGGTGGGTGTCAGCGTGATATTCATAGCCCAATGGCATCCAGTGAGGTCCGTTTACCGGCCTTGGCTTCCTGAAGAGATTGCATCAACCGCTCTGCATTGGCAGGGCTGGAGAGCAGATACTCGCTTTCAATCAGGGATTCATAGTCTTCTAAACTTATCATAACCACACTCTCATTTTTGCGCCGGGTAATCAGCACCGGTTCGTGGTTATTACAGGCCGTATCCATATAGTTTTTCAGGCCTTGACGCGCTTCGCTGTAGGTTACTGCTTGCATGGCTGCCTCCATATTGACAATTTCTTGTACAATAGCAGCAGCAGGATGTTTTTGCAAGACAGAGCACAACGGAACACCATTTATCTGGAGTTTTAAAGCCGTGTTAGAAGGAGTTCCCCATGCAACGCCTGTTTACCCTGCTGTCCATCCTGATCCTGTCCCTCTTGATCTCTGCGCCGCTGTCTGCGGCCCCTGTGTCAAACAACCCGATACCGGTGCAGATTACGGTGCTGTCGGCAGAGACCAACAAGCCGATTCCCGGCGCAACCATTGAGTTCCGCCAGAGCAGCGATCGGGCCACGGTGATTGCCACTGCTACGGCAGATGCCAACGGCATTGCCACCACCAGCCTGGCCAAAGGTTCCTACCAGTGCCTGACCAGCGCAGCGGGCATGGGTACGGTCCGTAACTACCTGTATCAGGAAGGACAGCCAAAGATAGAGACCAAGGTCTGGCTGAACAAGGCTGCCGCCATGAGCGGACGTCTGCTGGACAGCAGTGGCAAGCCGCTGGGCGGGTTCAGGATGCTGGTTGACCGGTTGTTCAGCACGACAACCGATGCCACCGGCAGGTTTCGCTTTGACAACCTTGACGCTCGCGGCCATGACCTGCGCCTTGAGCAGGCAGGCTGGGTGCTGGAAAAATCATACTATCCCCAACCCGGTGTTGGAGAGACCAAGCAGTTGGGCGATATGGTGGTGCGGCGTGCGGCAACGGTTGAGATCAACGGTACGCTTGCCATCCACAAGTATCTGCCGTCGGCTGAAGGGGTAGCGATCTCGTTAAGCGGCAACAGCGCCTGGCGCAACGGCAAACTTGATGCTAACGGTAAACTGCTGCTGACGATGCTGCCCCCCGGCACCTATACGGTTGCCATCTCCGATTCCCGGATGGAGCGGACCGAGCAGCAGATTACCCTGCAGGAGGGAGAGCAGCAGAAGCTACATCTGGTTGCCACCACCCGTCCCCCCAGCCTTGAGGTTGAGCTGTACGGCGATGTGATTCTGTCCAACCAGCAGGTGCCGCTGCGGGTCTACGGCCTCTGGACCGACCGGGCCAAGGTTACCATCTACCAGCTTCCTGGCGAGGGGATCATTGCCAACCGGATCAATCTGAACAAGCCGGAAGAGATCAGCAGCGACGGTCTAAAGGTGGTTAAGCGCTTTCCCATTGCCCTGAAGCCGCAAAAAAGTGACTACCGCCACCGGGCCCGCTTCAAGCTGCCGCCACTGCCGGGCGGCGCCTATCTGGTGCAGTTACAGGGGGATGAGGCGGTTACCCAGGTTGCCTTTATTGCCACTGATCTGGGGCTGGTTGCCAAGAGCGCACCTAACGAGACCACCCTGCTGCAGGCGCTGCATATCAAGACCGGCAAGCCGCTTGCCCGTGTGGCCCTGTACGGCAGCGACCCACTAACGGCTGCTGCATTCAGTGCTGCCGACGGCAGCGCCTTCTGGGATGCTGGGAAATCGGGCAACAGGATTGTGGGACGGCTGGGGGGCAGTCTGGCAGTGCTGACCCTGGGGGCTGAGGAAGGATCGGCCAAGGCCAGTGATATCAAGGGCTATCTCTATACCGAGCGGACCGCCTACCGTCCCGGCCAGACCGTATTTTACAAGGGGATACTGCGCAAAAAGGGTGGCGATGACTACCAACTGCCGCCAAGCAGCAGCATCAACATCAAGGTGACCGATTCAGGTGACAAGACCGTGTTTGAGCAGACCCTGACCAGCTCTGCAATGGGCTCGTTCCACGGCCAGTTCAGCCTGCCCGCAACCCCGACCCTGGGCGAATACAGCATTGTTGCCACCAGCGGCAGCGATACCTGGCAGGGCAGTTTCAAGGTGCTGGAATACCGCAAGCCGGAGTTTGAAGTGAAGCTGCGGGCCGATAACCAGTTTGAGCTGGGCGGCCGCCAGATTCCGCTGAAGCTGTCAGCCCGTTACTATTTTGGTGCGCCGGTGGCCAATGCCAAGGTGGCCTGGCGGGCCTTCAGCCAGCCCTGGCTGCAGGATGAGCGTGAGGGGGGCGGATTTGGCGAAGAGATGCCGTACTACGATGGCTTCAACGAGCTTGTAGCTGAAGGCGAGGCCACGCTGGATGCCAATGGCGAGGCGGTTATCCAGGTAAGTGCCAAGACCCATGAGCAGGCGGTACGCTATTCTGTTGAGGCGGATGTGACCGACCTCTCCTCCCGTCAGGTAACCGGCTCTACCGCTCTGACCATTGTGCCTTCCCTGCTGGATATCCGGGTTAAGGGGGAACAGTATCTGCTGCAGCCGGGCAAGCCCAGCGGGTTTATGGTACGGGTGTCGGACTGGCAGGGCAAACCCAGCGCCAATGCACCGGTAGCGCTGATTATTGAGCAACAGGTCTATGACAAGAAGAGCCGCAGCTATAGCTGGAAAAATGCCGCCACCCTGCATGATCATACTGCCAGGGACGGCGCGGTCCGCTTCAGCTACCGCTTCCCGGCCTCGGATTACTGGCGGCTGCGGGCAGAGACCTTTGACGAAGGCAAGCGCCGCAACTTTGATGAAACCTATGCCTGGGTCTGGGAACAGGGCAGCAGTTGGGCAGGCAGTTACCGCGAGCTGGAGGCGGAGTTTGACAAAAAGAGCTACAAGCCAGGAGAAAAGGCCCGGCTGATCCTGCGGGCACCGTCGCTGGGCGGTTCACTGCTCTTAACCCTGGAAGGCCGCCGTATCCATCAGCACCGGGTCATCCCGATCACCTCGGCGGTACAGGTGGTGGAGATTCCGGTCAGCAAAGAGCTGGCCCCCAACATCCATGTCTCGGCCAGCATGATCGCCAATGGCCGCTTCTATCACCAGCAGGGTCTGTTGAAGGTTGAGTATCAGCCGGGCAAGCTGGACCTAATCGTGACCCCGCAGCAAGAGGTCTGTGCCCCTGGCGATACGGCAAAAATTGTCATCAGCAGCACGTCTGAAGGCAAGCCGGTACCGGCTGAGCTATCACTGGCCCTGGTGGATGAGGCGATCTTTGCCGTGGCACCGGAGACCCGTGAGGAGATCTACCGCTTCTTCCGGGGACGGCGTGACCACCTGGTACGCACGATCTACTCCTTCCCGCGGCTCTATCTGGGGGGCGCATCCAAGGATCTGGCCAAACTGGCCGGTGATGATGACCTGAAGGGGATCAAGGTCCGCAAGGTGTTTAAGGACACTGCCGCCTGGTTGCCGCTGCTGACCAGCGACAACAACGGTACGGTGGTTGCCGAGGCACAACTGCCGGACAACCTGACCAAGTGGCGTGCCACCGCCGTGGGCCACACGGCCACCCAGCAGTTCGGCAGCGGACAGGCAACCTTTATCAGCCGCCTGCCGTTCATGGCCCGTCTGGCACCGCCCCGCTTTATGGTGGTTGAAGACCGGCTGGAGATTCCGGGGATCTTGAACGACGCCAGCAACAAGGATCAGCAGGTCAAGGGCCGTTTTGAGGCCACCGGCCTGACCCTGCTGGGCGAGACCGGTTTTACCGACAAACTGACGGCAGGCGGTTCGCTGCGCCGGAACATGCTGGTAACGGCACCGCAACCAGGACAGGCGCTGCTGAAGCTGACCGCCGCAGGCAGCGAAGGCAAGGATAGCCTTGAGATGAGCTTCCCGGTGCTGCCCCGCGCCCTGCAACGGCAGCAGACTGCAGCGCTGTCACTGCGCAGCGGTCAGGCAGAGCTGCTGCTGGTCCAGCCGGCCGAGGCATTGGCGGGCAGCGCTAGCATCAAGGTCACCTTCTCCCCCACGGTGGCGGAGAGCCTGATTCCGGCCCTTGAGTACCTGATCTCCTTCCCCTACGGCTGTGTGGAACAGACGGTTTCCCGCTTTGTACCGGCGGTCTATGCCCAGCATCTGTTGACCAGGCAGGGGCGCAACGTCTCACCGGCACTACAGGCCAAGCTGCCGCAGATTGTGGCAGAAGGTCTGCAGCGTCTGGCTGACCTGCAGCATGAAGACGGCGGCTGGGGCTGGTGGAAAAACGACCGCACCAACCCGCATCTGACCGCCCTGGCCATGCAGGGACTGGCCACGGCCAAGCAGGCCGGGGTCACGGTTGATGAACCGCTGTTGCAGCGGGGTAAAAAGGCCATTGAGGCACAACTGGAAACCGCCAAACCGGAACAGGCAGCGGTGCTGTACCGCGCCCTAACCGCCCACGGCGGCAGTAATCCACAGGTGGAAAAGCGGCTGACCAGCGGCCTGAAGAACCTGCCGGTGGAGGCAAAGATCGCGGTTGCCGAGGCACTGGAAAACCGTGGCCAGCGGCAACAGGCGGTTGCTATTCTGCATGAGCTGATCACGTTGCTGCAGCGGGACAGTGAAGCGGCCTGGCTGCCGGAAGACGCCAACGGCTGGCGCTGGGGCGGTTCTTCTCTGGAAACCACAGCGGCGCTGCTTTCAGCCATGAGCCAGATCATGCCGGAAAATGATGTCACCCCCGCTCTGGCCCGCTATCTGGCTCGCCACCAGCGGGGCGGCTGGTGGCAGACCACGGTTGCCTCGGCAGCCGGTGTCAGGGCTCTGGCTGATTTTGTTGCGTCCAGCAACGAGCTGTCTGCCGACTACACGGCCCGTCTGCTGCAGAACGGCAAGGAGGTTGAGCGGTACACTGTAGAAAAAGGACGCCTGACCACTGGACAGGCCACCCTCACCCTGCCTGCAGATACGGCCCGCACCAGTCTGCAGCTTGAAAAAGCAACTGCCAGCGGTACCGCCTACCTGAGCGCTAACCTTACCTACCGGGTACCGGTGGAGCAGACCGCCAAGACTGACGCCCTGCAGGTGGAACGGACAATCTACCGGATCAGCTCGGTACAGAAGAACGGCCAGTGGCGTCATGAGTACCAGCCCCTGAAACCGGGAGAGCCGGTACAGGTTGGTGAAGACCTGGAAGTACGTCTGAGCGTGAAGAATAAGGCTGCGCTGGAATACCTGATTCTGGAGGAGTATCTGCCGGCCGGGTTTGAGGTGCGTCAGGCAGACCAGGACCCGCGCTACGCCAATGAGGCCTACTACCAGGGCTGGTATGACCACAAGGAACGTCGCGATACCCTGATGGCCTGGTTTATCAGCTACCTGCCCTCAGGCGACCACGAGTTCCGCTTTGTGGTCTACCCGGAACTGAAAGGGAAGGTCTTGGCTCTGCCAACGGCTATCTGGCCGATGTACCGGCCAGAGTTGCGCAGTGAAAGTACCCCCTGGCAGGTGGAGGTACGCTAGGTGGGCAACATCATCCTGATTATTGTCTGCCTGCTGGCAGGCATGCTGCTGCGCTGGACCGGCCGTTTTCCCGAGGCAACCCCGGCAGCCCTGAACGGCTACGTGATCCACGTGGCCCTGCCTGCCGCGGCCCTGCTGTACCTGCACAGCATCCCGTTTGAGCCGAAGATGGTCATGACCCCGCTGATGCCCTGGCTGCTGTTCCTGCTGGCCTGGGGCTTCTTTGCCCTGCTGGGCAGGCTGCTGCAGCTGCCCCGCCGGACCGTCGGCGCCCTGATTCTGCTGGGCGGGCTGGGCAACACCTCCTTTGTGGGGCTGCCGATGATTGAGGCCTACTACGGCAAGGAACTGCTGGGGGTCGGGATTCTGGCCGACCAGTTGGGCAGTTTCATGACCCTCTCCACCCTGGGGGTGCTGGTGGCCTCGCTCTACTCCTCCGGCAGCCCCTCGCTACGGGATATGCCGCGCAAAGTGCTGTTCTTCCCCCCGTTCCAGGCCCTGGTGCTGGCCCTGATCCTGCGGCCCCTGCCCTACCCGGAGTGGTCGGTGCTGGTACTGCGCAAGCTGGCCGACACGGTCTCCCCCCTGGCGCTGGTCTCGGTGGGGTTCCAACTGCGCCTGACCTCGCTGGCCGGGCTGAAACTGCGGCTGGCAGCCGGGCTGGGGTTCAAGCTGTTGCTGGCCCCTGCCCTGCTTTCGTTCTGCTACCTGGGACTGCTGGGATTACGCGGTCCAGCGATCCAGGTCACCCTGTTCGAGGCAGCCATGGCGCCGATGATCACGGCCGGTATCGTGGCCATCGACCATGACCTTGACCCGCCCCTGGCCACCATGCTGCTGGGAATCGGCATTCCGCTTTCCTTTGTCACCCTGGCGCTCTGGTCGCTGCTGCTCGCTTCCTTCTGACGTCATGCCGCAGAAAAGCTATCCCCATTGCCGGAAAATATGCTATAGAGAAAAACTTTCAGAGAGCAACAGAGCGCGTTAACAGGAGTATGTCATGCCAACATTCATTGAGGGAAATCTTGACGCCAAAGGGCTTACCTTCGGTATTGTGGTCAGCCGTTTCAACAGCTTTATCTGCGAGCGGTTGCTGGAGGGGGCCATCGACGCCCTGGTCCGCCACGGCGCCGCCGATGCCGACATTACCGTAGCCCGTATTCCGGGTGCCTTTGAAATCCCCCTGGCTGCCAAGACCATGGCCGCCTCCCGTAAATTTGATGCCGTGATCTGCCTCGGGGCGGTCATCCGCGGCTCTACCCCCCACTTTGAGTATGTTTCTTCAGAGGTTTCAAAAGGTGTTGCCTCGGTCTCGCTGGAGAGCGGCATTCCTGTTGCCTTTGGTGTACTGACCACCGACACCATCGAGCAGGCCGTGGAGCGGGCCGGCACCAAGGCCGGCAACAAGGGCTTTGAGGCTGCCGTGACCGCCATTGAAACCGTGAACGTCCTGAAGGCGCTGAACTAATATGGGACTTCGTCGCGAAGGGCGCGAACTGGCGCTGCAGATGCTGTACGCACAGGACACACTGCACGGTGATCTGCGTGAAACCCTGCGCGGTTTCCGCGAGGGGGTCGAGGTGGCACCGCGGACCCGTGAGTTTGCCGAGGCCCTGGTGCAAGGGGTTCAGCAACACCGCGAGGCCATCGACCAGGCCATTGTGGGCCGTTCAAAAAACTGGGCCCTCTCCCGCATGCCGCGGGTCGATCTGAACATCATGCGGCTGGCTGCCTATGAGCTGATGTTCCGGCAGGACATCCCCAAGAAGGTCAGCATCAACGAAGCGATCGAGATCGCCAAGAAATACGGTGACAAAGAATCTCCCGCCTTTGTGAACGGCATTCTGGATGAACTGGAGACCTGCGCCAAGGACGAGGAGCGGAGCGAGACGGAATGAGTGAGATCAAGGTTGGTTTGATCGGTTTTGGCAATATCGGGGCCGGGGTGGTGCGCCTGCTGCAGGACAACGCCCGCACCGTACAACAGAAGGTGGGCAGCGGCATCGCCCTGAAACGGATCGCCGACCTGGACATCACCAGCGACCGCGGCGTGACGGTTGCCCCCGGCCTGCTTACCACCGACGTGAACGAGATCTTCAACGACCCCGAGATCAGTATCGTGATCGAACTGATCGGCGGCTACGAGCCGGCCAAGACCTTTGTGCTGAAGGCGATCGAGGCGGGCAAGCATGTGGTGACCGCCAACAAGGCCCTCCTGGCGCTGCATGGCGACGAGATCTACGCCGCCGCGGCCCGCAAGGGGGTCGAGGTCCAGTTTGAGGCAGCCGTGGGTGGCGGTATCCCGGTACTCTCCGCCATCAAGGGCAACCTGGCCGGCAACCGTTTCAATTCGGTCTTCGGCATCATGAACGGCACCTGCAACTACATCCTGACCCGCATGACCCAGGAAGGCGCCGACTTCGGCGAGGTGCTGCAGAGCGCCAAGGAGTTGGGCTACGCCGAGCCGGACCCCACCTTTGACATCGAAGGGACCGACACGGCCCACAAGCTGGCGGTGCTGGCCTCGCTCTGCTTCGGCACCCGGATCGATTTCAACGCCATCCATACCGAGGGGATCACCGGCATCTCCGGCATTGACATCCGCTTTGCCGAGCAGTTCGGCTACCATATCAAGCTGCTGGCCATCGGCAAACTGACCGACGGCCAACTGGAGGTGCGGGTCCACCCCACCATGATCCCGCGTCACAACCCCATGGCCGACGTCAACGGCGTCTTCAACGCCATCCGCCTGACCGGCGATTTCGTGGGGCCGGTGATGTTCTACGGCCGCGGCGCCGGCCAGAACCCCACCGCCAGCGCCATCGTGGGCGACCTGATCGCCCTGTCCCGCAGCATCACCGCCGGGGTCAGCCGGCGCCGCGCCGCCCCCTTAGGCTTTCTGGACGACACCATCGGCAACCTGCCGCTCAAGCCGATGGAAGAGATCGTCACCAGCTTCATGCTGCGCTTTACCGCCCAGGATCAACCGGGCGTACTGGCCGGCATCTCCGGCGTGCTGGGCAAAAACGGCATCAGCATCGAGTCGATGGTACAGACCGCCCGCCACAACGGCGGCGAGGCGGTACCGATCGTGATCATGACCCATGAGGCCCGCGAAGGGGCGATCCGCACGGCCCTGGCCGAGATCGACAGCTTTGACTTCATCAGCGAGAAGAGCCGCCTGATCCGTATCGAGGATAATTTGGAATAAAAACCACTTCACATCTTTGAAACGAGGATTTTTTCGTTTCAGGATCGGCAGACAAGTAAGCGCAACGGAGGCGTACCACCAGTACGTCGAGTATGCGCGAACGCAGTCTGACGGTGCTGGGGCGGAAAAAGACCGTTTCAGCCGGAGGAATAATGCAGACCAAGATTATTTTGCCCGAAGACAAACTCCCCACCCAATGGTACAACATCATCCCCGACCTGCCAGGTCCGCTGGCGCCGGTCATCTCCCCCCGCACCGGGCAGCCGGTCACACCGGATGAACTGCTGGCGATCTTCCCCCCGGCCATCCTTGAGCAGGAGATGTCCAACCAGCGCTGGATCGACATCCCGGAGCAGGTGCGTGAGATCTACAAGATGTGGCGGCCTTCCCCGCTGTTCCGCGCCCATAAGCTGGAAAAGGCCCTGGGCACCCCGGCCAAGATCTACTACAAGTACGAAGGGGTCTCCCCGGCCGGTTCTCACAAGCCCAACTCGGCCATCCCGCAGGCCTTCTACAACAAGCAGGCCGGCATCAAACGGCTGGCCACCGAAACCGGCGCCGGCCAATGGGGCAGCTCGCTCTCCCTGGCCTGTTCCCTGTTCGGCCTTGAGTGCACGGTCTACATGGTCAAGGTTTCCTACTTCCAGAAACCGTACCGCAAGTCCATGATGCAGTTGTGGGGCGCCACGGTCTATGCCTCTCCTTCGGATCAGACCGAGGCCGGACGCGCTGCCCTGGCTGCAGACCCGGACTCAAACGGCAGCCTGGGCCTGGCCATCTCCGAGGCGGTCGAGGATGCCGCTACCCATGCCGACACCAACTATGCCCTGGGCAGCGTGCTGAACCACGTCTGCATGCACCAGAGCGTGATCGGCCTGGAGGCCCTGGAACAGCTCAAAATGGTGGGTGACTACCCGGATGTGGTGATCGCCTGCTGCGGCGGCGGTTCCAACTTTGCCGGTCTGGCCTTCCCGTTTTTGTCGGAAAAGGCAAGCGGCAAAAAGGTGCGCTGCCTGGCGGTGGAACCGGCCTCCTGCCCTACCCTCACCAAGGGGGTCTACGACTTCGACTACGGCGACACCGCCAAGCTGGGGCCGATTGCCAAGATGTACACCCTGGGCCACGACTTCATGCCGCCCGGCATCCATGCCGGTGGCCTGCGCTACCACGGCGAATCGCCGCTGGTCTCGCAGCTCTATGACGCCGGCCTGATCGAGGCCCGCTCCCTGATGCAGACCGCCTGCTTTGAAGGTGCCATCACGTTTGCCAAGCACGAGGGAATTATTCCGGCTCCCGAGTCATCCCACGCCGTGCGGGCTGCCATTGATGAGGCGATGCTGGCCAAGGAGGAAGGCAAGGAGCGGACGATTCTCTTCAACCTTTCAGGCCACGGCTTCATGGATATGACCGCCTATGACAACTACCTGGCAGGCAACCTGGAGGATTACGAATACCCGGCAGAACTGGTGCAGCAATCGCTGCAGCACCTGCCCAAGGTAACGCTGTAAGCATACCTGTTCCGCAATCCCTGCGTTCTCGGCGGGAATGGCGTGTACGACGTACCCTCACGTACGCTGCAGCGCCATTCCCGCTGACACCTTATCCTTACGAAGATTGATTGCTTCGAGATGAGGGTTTGTCATGACACGTGTAAAAATATGCGGCATAACCACCCCCGAGGACGCCCTGACCGCCGTTGACGCCGGTGCGGACGCCTTGGGGTTTGTCTTTTACCAGGAATCGCCCCGCCACATCTTCCCGGAGGAGGCGGCCCGCATCATCGCCCTCTTGCCCCCCTTTGTGGAGGCGGTGGGGCTGTTTGTGAATGAGGCGCCGGAGGTGATCAACCAGGTGGCCCGTTCCTGTAAACTGGGCCTGGTGCAGCTGCACGGCGATGAACCGCCCGACTATTGCCGCAAGATCGAACAGCGGGTGATGAAGGCCTTCCGCATCCGCAGCATGACCTGCCTCGACCCGATCGCCGATTATCGTATGTCCGGCTGCCTGCTGGACGCCTACTCCCCTGCGGCCTACGGCGGTACCGGCACCAGCTTCAACTGGGAGATCGCCCGCGAAGCAGTGCTGCGCGGCCAGCGGATCGTACTGGCCGGCGGCTTGACCCCGGACAACGTGGTGGAAGCAATCCGCTTTGTGTGCCCCTGGGCCGTGGATGTCTCCAGCGGGGTCGAGCTGTCCCCCGGCCGCAAAGACCCGGACAAGGTGCGGGCCTTTATCTGTAACGCAAAGGAAGCCTTACATGAAACAACCTGATAAACGCGGCCACTTCGGCATTCACGGCGGCCGTTACGTGCCCGAAACCCTGATGCCGGCCCTGAAGGAACTGGAAGAGGCCTACGCCCACTACCGCAACGACAAGGAGTTCAAGCAGGAGTTTGCGTACTATCTGCGCGAATATGTCGGCCGCCCCTCACCGCTCTACTTTGCCGAAAAACTGACCCGTCAACTGGGTGGCGCCAAGATCTACCTCAAACGTGAAGACCTGAACCACACCGGCGCCCACAAGGTCAACAATACCATCGGCCAGGGGCTGTTGGCCCGCCGGATGGGCAAGCAGCGGGTGATCGCCGAGACCGGCGCCGGCCAGCACGGCGTGGCCACCGCCACCATTGCGGCCCTGTTCGGCATGCAGTGCGAGGTCTTCATGGGGGCCGAGGATATCCGGCGCCAGGCCCTGAACGTCTTCCGCATGAAGCTGCTGGGGGCCACGGTTAACCCGGTCACCGCCGGTACCGCCACCCTCAAGGATGCCATGAACGAGGCGTTGCGGGATTGGGTTACCAATATCCGTAACACCTTCTACGTGATCGGCACCGTGGCCGGGCCGCACCCCTATCCGATGATGGTGCGGGATTTCCAGTCCGTGATCGGCACTGAGGCCAAGAAGCAGCACAAAAAGGTGGAAGGCCGTCTGCCCGATGCCCTGGTGGCCTGCGTTGGCGGCGGCAGCAACGCCATGGGGCTGTTCTACCCCTTTCTAAACGACACCGGCGTGCGCCTGATCGGGGTCGAGGCAGCCGGACACGGGATCGCCTCCGGTGCCCACGCTGCCCCGCTCTGCGCCGGCAAGCCGGGTATCCTGCACGGCCAGCGCAGCTATCTGCTGCAGGACGCCCACGGTCAGGTGGCCAACGCCCACTCCATCTCGGCCGGTCTGGATTATCCCGGCGTGGGGCCGGAGCATGCCTGGCTGAAAGACACCGGCCGTGCCGAGTATGTATCTGCAACTGATGATGAGGCCCTGGCAGCCTTTCAGCGCCTGACCCGCGAAGAAGGGATCATGCCGGCACTTGAATCGTCCCACGCCATTGCCCACACCCTCAAGCTGGCCCCCACCATGTCGTCGGACCAGACCATCGTGGTCTGCCTCTCCGGCCGGGGAGACAAGGATATCCATACCGTGGCCGATGCCCTGGGCGTCAAATTTTAAACTGATTAGCGCTGATCTTCCGCCAAAGTTCCCCCTTTGAAAAAGGGGGGCAGGGGGGATTTGGTTTTCACAATCAGAGGCAATTCCCCCTCAATCCCACTTTGCGAAAGGGGGACTTGATAGTCAGTAGAAGATTGACGCTAATCAGGAATTTTAATCAGGTTTTACACCAGCTTAAGCCCCACTAAAGCTGCGTTTTACGCGGCTTTTTTTATTGACCGCAACGGCATGTTCGCGTATTTATCAAAACTCGTTTTATTCAACAACAGCAGTAAGAGCAGATGCACGATGCTAAGCAATCGACGCAGCCGACGAACTGAGCGCGTGAAGCTGCTCTTATCTCTACATTACCAGGAGGACGTATATGCATCTTGTTGACCAGATCAAGGAAAAGGCCAAGAAGAACCTGCAAACCGTTGTCTTGCCGGA
>CAZUSH010000079.1:0-4763 GCA_964622705.1 uncultured Geobacter sp.
GGCAGGGGACGGTCCCGGCGCGGGTGACGCGGGTGGGGATGGCCTACAACGTGGGCGGCAGGGGAGAAGGTTCGTTCAACGATGCCGCCTATGCCGGCACGGCGTACCTGACCATCAACCGGGCCAATGCCGCGCAAGCCTCATTCAGGTTTCAACTTGTCCCTGCAACCGATAATTCCATCCGCTGGGTTGCGCAGGCGGTGCCCGGAATGAGTGCTGGAAGCGATGGTGATCTTTTGGACCTGAGTGCGGGAGCGGTTCGCATACCTTTTGCTTCCGATGGCAGCCGGACGTTGGTCCTGACCGCCTTGCCGGCCACGGCGGCAGGTTTTGATCCCAACCGCCAGACCGCCATACGCTATCCGGTGTCGATCAAGATTGATCCATGATCAGTCGTTTCTGGCGTTGCGGCGCCCGATTGTCGTTCGGTCGGCGAGGGTTACCACTTAACAAAGAAGGAGGAGGACAAGATGAACGTGAAACACCTGTCACTTAGGGCTGTGGTTTGTGCTTGCTTCGTTGCTCCGTCCGGCATGGCGTGGGGCGGAACGTCCGTTTTTTTCTGCAAAAGCCCCGGTATGACGCGACATCATAACTTCAGGAACCAGCCATGCGCTCACGAACGATAACACTCGCCGCGCTCCTTTCCATCCTGCTCTGCCTTTTGGCCGGTTGCGGCGATGGTACGACAGCCCCGGCAACAACCGTCACCGCAGCCTTCGAGTCCGGCAGCATCGGCAAGGCGGTCAAGGTCAGCGCAACCGAGTGGGAGCTGACCATTGCCGATGACAACAACAATGCAACTCTGCCGGCCACCTGGCGCAGCTGGTGGTATGTCCGGATGGACAATGCCGTTACCGCCGATGCCACCACGATTACCCTGAAAAACTCCGGCTGGCCGTACTACTACCTGCCGATCTATTCCTATGACCAGCAAACCTGGCAGCGTTTCAGCGAGGAAGAGGTCAGCCAGAACGCAAACAGTGAGCTGGTCATTCGTAAACAGTTTGCACACCCCACGGTCTGGCTGGCCCGTTTTTATCCCTATACCTTCAGTGATCTGGAGCAGTACCTGCAGCGTATTGCCGGCAGCCGCGTGCTGGAAATTCAGGTGCCGGGCTACTCCCAGAACGGCAAACCGCTCTACCTGCTGAAGCTGACCGACCCCGACAGCCCGGTTGCTGCCAAAAAGCGGATCTTTATCCATGCCCGCACCCACCCGGCCGAGACCTCGCCTTCGTTTCTGCTGGAGGGACTGATAGACAGCCTGCTGTCCGGCAGTGCTGATGCGGCTACCCTGTTGACCACCACGGAGTTCTATATCTTTCCAATGCAAAACGTGGATGGCGTGATTGCGGGCAATTACCGCAGCACCCCCAGGTCGGAAAACCTGGAGGTGATGTGGTATCTGGACAGCAGCAACCCTATGAATCTGCGGAGTGATGTGCCGCAGGAGGTGGCGGTGGTGCAGCGGTATGCCAAACGCCTGATGACCGACGGCGGGCCAGCGGTGGTGATTGCCCTGAACCTGCACGCCTCCAACAGCGAACCTGATATCAGAACCTTCTTCTATCCGCACTTCGGCACAACCCTACAAGGGTATACCGCGACCCAGGCATCATTGTGGGACAAGCAGCTCCGTTTCATTGACCTGCTGGCAGGCCGTTACAGTGCCGACCTGCTGGAACCGCCCCCGGATGACGGTGGCTCCAGCTTTGCAAGTAATCCCTTTCCTGAAAGCTGGTGGTGGGTCAACTTCCAGGACCGGGTCATGGCCATGACCATTGAAATGACCTACGGCAGGGCCGGCTTTTCTCCTCGCTGGATTACGCCTGACGATACCCGGCAGCTTGGCGTAGCCCTGGCCCGGTCCATTGGTGACTACTGCAACGGGACTGCCGGGGCTGCGTCTCTTCGAAAATCTGCCTGGGGGACGGCTACAACCAGGCAATTGCTCTATCCCGACCGGTATCCGCCCAATGCCGGTGATGAGCTGAAATACTAGGCTGTCGCCAGTGCCCGGTGCATAGCCGTTTTGAGGCGCCATTCGATCATTTCAGAGAGAGGAGAACGGCTTTGCCTGGATCATCCGCAGTGACAAAAAACATGCTGCTGTTGACCTGTCTGCTGTCCTGTCTGTCAGCCGCTGCTGTACAGGCAGAGACCACTGCTTCGTTATCGCCAGCATCTGATTGGCAGATCTCGGTCAAACAGAAGACACTTTTAAACAGCCACATCTCCTATGAATTCGGCAATCCTTTCCCGCCGTACCAGCAGCCGCTCAGCAGGCTGGAGTTTCCGATCGATTCGGTCTGGGCCGGGGTTGAGGTGCGCAAGCAGTTCTCCCGCGTCTCCGTCGGTGCCGGTTTTCTCACAACGCTCTTGGATCAGGAAACCGGCAGGTTCAAGGACAGTGACTGGGACGACGACACCATGCCGAGCCGTCTGAGTATTTATGGCGAAACATCATGTCGCCTGAATCCCAGCTATCAGGTGGAGACGGATATCGATCTGCAGGTGGCGGATCTGTTGCATTTACCCAGCGGTTTTGATCTCCGTCCGGTGGCAGGATTCCGCTGGCAACAGTTTTCGCTAGTTGCCCATGACGGTACCCAGTATGACTACATAACACCGGGATTGCCGCCTGATATTCAACCGCTGAGCGGTGATTCGATCGCCTTTGAACAGAACTGGTACCAGTATTTCCTGGGGGTCCGGTTTGGGTACGAATGGCAGCACTTGTCCTGGCTGGAACGGTTGAAGCTGCAGACACAGCTGGACTGGAGCTATGTGGTGGGGAGTAACTGGGATCATCATTTGCTGCGTGCCGGCAACCGGATAACAGAGGAGCAAACCGACGGCAACGGTTGGCACGCCTCCATGGGGGTTCTGTTCGGCCTGCGTCCAGGACTTGACCTGGGGATTGATGCCGACTATCTGAGGTTGGATACAAGCGGCTCCCATACCTTGCGTAATGATTTTTTACCAGCCTTCACCTTTAGCAACGGCGTCAAAGTATGGTCGGAGCAGTATGGTGTGACCGTCCGTGCCCAGTTCCGGTTTTAACAAAGTATGGTAAAAATAAAAAAAGTTAAGAAAGGCCAGTCAATGCTAAAATCTCTGGTATACTCCCTCGTACTGCTCGTGCTTTCCTGCAGCATAACCGTTGCCGCCCAGCCCGGTGAATATACCGCCACCGTAACGGTCCGGAAACTCCTGGTTACCTCAACGGCAGGCAATGGTCAGCCCCATCGCTACCTTTGTACCGACAAACCGGAGGTGACGGCCCTGACCGTGGAGATCCCGCCGGGGGCCGAAACCGGCTGGCATCTGCACCAGGTGCCGGTCTATGCCTACGTCTTGTCCGGTATCCTGACGGTAGAGCTGGCCGATGGCAACCAACTGACCTTCAAACAGGGTGATGCGATTGTGGAGGTGCAGAACCTGGGGCACAACGGCAGGAATAGCGGGACAGAACCGGTCAAGCTGGTGGTGTTTTACACCGGCGAGGTCGGCAAGCCGAATGTTGACAAGTTTGCCAAGCCACAACCCTGATCTGACCGCGTAATTAACGTGTAAAACGAGACCCCATGTACCCCTGTTCACGTCGCACCTTCTTGAAAGGCAGTGCCCTGAGCGGCGCTGCAGTCCTGTTGCCCGGCTTGTTCAGCGGTTGCGCTACCGTGCGGCCAACGGTCTGTCGGAGCGTGCCCGACCCGCAAACCTGGCCTCTTGAACGCAAGATTGCCCAGATGCTGCTGCTGGGTTTTCCCGGCGAGACCCTGGAGCCGGGCAGCCCGATTGATCTGGCCATTCGGCAGTACGGCGCGGGCGGCGTGGTGCTGTTTGACAACAACATTGATCTTCAGGTTACCAACCGCAATATCACCAGCCCGTCCCAGTTATTGCAGCTCACCAGCGCCCTGCATCAGGCCGCCGAGGTGCCGCTGTTCATTGCCGTTGACCAGGAAGGCGGCGTGGTTGCCCGCCTGAAGGAACGCTACGGTTTTCCCCCGTCGTTTTCCGCCCAGTATCTGGGGAAACAGCATGACCTGGAGTTGACCCGTAGCGCAAGTGAGGGGATTGCCGTAACGCTGGAACAGTACGGCTGCAATCTCAATCTGGCGCCCTGCGTTGATGTGAACAGTAATCCCGATAACCCGGTGATTGCCTTTAAGGAGCGCAGCTTTTCAGCAGACCCGGCCGAGGTGGCTGCCCATGCTGCCGCGTTCATGGAGAGCCATCATCGTCACCGGATCTTGACCTGTTTAAAGCATTTTCCCGGACACGGCAGCTCCCATGACGACTCACACCTGGGGCTGGTGGATGTGACCCGCTACTGGCATGAAAACGAGCTGGAACCGTACCGTTATCTGATCAGTCAGGGGCTGTGCGATATGGTCATGACCGCCCATACCTTCAATACCAACCTTGACCCGGTGTATCCGGCCACCCTGTCCAAGGCCACCATTGACGGTATCCTGCGCCGACGCCTCGGTTTTGACGGGGTAGTGGTCAGCGATGATCTGTACATGGGGGCGATTGTGCAGCACTACAGTTACGAGACTGCGGTAGAAAAGGCGATCAACGCCGGGGTTGACCTGCTGGTGGTGGCCAACGACAAGCTGTACAGCCCCGACATCATGCCCCGTACCATCAGTCTTCTGGTGGAACTGGTGCAGCAGGGCAGAATTGCTCGCCAGCGGATTGATCAGGCCTGCAACCGGATCATGCGCCTCAAACAACGGATGGGGCAGCGCATA
>CAZUSH010000079.1:4863-13511 GCA_964622705.1 uncultured Geobacter sp.
ATCTTGCAGCTGTGGCGTCTCGTCGCAGACAGCGGCAGCAGGTAGGAGCGTCAACCGGGAGGCGCTGCTGATTGCCTTGGCAACCCCGGTCCGGGAAGGGCTGTTCTTCAGACGGGTACTGCGGCAACGGCTGCATAACCGGCTTGACCCGTAACCGTGCGCCCCTAAACGAAACACCGAGAACAAGAAAAGTTCATGAGCCAACCCACACAACCACTCAACACCCTGACATTTGATCAGACCGCCTGCAGCCGCCGGACCTTTCTGAAGGGGATGGCCCTGGCCGGAGCTGCTGCCGCGGTGCCGGCACTGATGAACGGTTGCGGCAGCTCAGATACCGCCGATGTCCCGCTGGAGCAGAAGATCGCCCAGATGCTGATGGTGGGCTTTCGCGGGCTGACGCTGGAAAAGAGCAACTACATCTACCGCGATATCCAGGACTACCGGATCGGTGGGGTGATCCTCTTTGATCGGGATGCCTACCTGAAAACCTACGGTCGCAACATCGTCTCGCCGCCGCAGCTGCAGGCCCTGACCGCCTCGTTGCAGACCCTTTCCGAGATGCCGCTCTTTATTGCCGTTGACCAGGAAGGGGGCAAGGTCGCGCGCCTGAAGGAGAGTTACGGCTTTCCCCCCACCGTGTCGGCCCAATACCTGGGGACGCTCAACAATCCGGCCGTTACCCGGTTGTATGCCGACAGCATCGGTGCCTCCCTGGCAGAAAACGGCCTGAACATGAACTTCGCACCGGTGGTGGACCTGAACATCAACCCGCAGAGTCCGGCCATTGGTGCCCTGGAGCGGAGCTTTTCCGCCGACCCGGATGTGGTTACCACCCATGCCCGTATCTTTGTAGAGTCCCACGACAAAAACCGGGTGGCCACCTGCTTCAAACATTTTCCCGGCCACGGCAGCGCCGCGACTGATTCGCACCTGGGCTTTGTGGACGTGACCAACACCTGGTCGTCCGTTGAGCTGGAGCCGTACCGCAGGCTGATCAACGAGGGGAACGCCCGGATGGTGATGACCGCCCACGTCTTCAACACCCGGATCGACCCCAATCTGCCGGCCACGCTGTCGCCGGCTTTTATTACCGGCATGTTGCGGGAACAGCTGGGCTTTAACGGCGTAGTGGTGACCGATGACCTGCAGATGCAGGGGCTGACCCAGTTCTTTGACTACAAGACCATTGTGGAGCGCAGCATCCTGGCCGGGGTGGACATCATCCTGGTCTCCAACAACCTGAACTATGACCCGGAGATCACCCCCACCACCATCAACCATGTCATGGAGCTGGTGCGCAGCGGCAGGATCACGGCAGAACGGATCGATCAGTCATACCGCCGGATTATGACCCTCAAGCGACGGCTGCTCGCCTGACAGGCAGAAGGTGCGTTTGATGCTTCCCGGATGGAGTACAACCATGATTCTGCACGGTACTAAAATTTTTATGAAGTCGTTGCCGGTCCTGCTTTCTTTCATCATGCTGACGGCCTGTTCGTCCAGTGATCCGCAATCAGCCGGAGTAGCGCCACTGACCGCCGAGACGGTGGGGCAGGCGCCCCCGGTTGCCGAAAAACAGTCGTTTACGGTGGTCGCGCCTGGGGGGACACGTCTGGATGAGTACTACTGGCTGCGGGACGATACTCGTACAGAGGGGAAAATGCTCGCCTACCTGAACGCGGAAAACGCCTATGCCGATGCGGTGATGGCGCCGCTGGCCGGTTTTAGGGATCAACTCTACAAGGAAATGATCAGCCGGTTGAAGCAGGACGAGACCACGGTGCCGTATCTCTATAAGGATTACTGGTACTACAGCCGGTATGAAGAGGGGAAGGAGTACCAGATCCACGCCCGTCGCAAAGGGAGCATGGAGGCCCCCGAAGAGATCGTGCTTGACCTGAACGAGCTTGCCAAGGGATCCAGCTATTACGACGTCGCTGCCTTTAAGATAAGCCCGGACCAGAAGCTGTGCGCCTTTGTTGAAGACAGCGTTGGGCGTCGTCAGTATAAGCTGCGCGTCAAAAACCTTGAGACCGGCGCCATAACCGACACCGGTGTTGCAGGTATATCCCCGGAGATCGCCTGGGCCGCCGACAACGCCACCATCGTCTATGTCTGGAACGATCCCGATACCCTGCTGAGCAAGAGCATCAAGTCTCACCGGCTCGGCGCCGACCCGGCCGACGATCCGCTGCTCTACCATGAGCCGGATGACAGCTTCTACATGTCGGTCGGCCTGACCCGTTCGGAAAGCTATATCTGCATATACCTGGAGAGCACCCTCTCCGATGAACAACGTTGCGCGGATGTCAACAATCCGGGCGTGTTCAAGCTGATCGCCGAGCGCAAGCGCGATTTCAAGTACCGGGCCAACCATCTGGACGGGCGTTGGGTAGTGCTCACCAATTGGAATGCCGAGAATTTCAAGCTGATGACCTTCAGCGACGGCATCTGGAACGGTCGTGAGCAATGGGCCGATCTTGTGCCCCATGATCAGGCAGTGCTGATCTCTGATTTTGAGCTGTTTAATAATTTCATTGCCCTGAGTGAGCGCTCAAACGGCCTTACCCGCATCAGACTCCGTTCCAACGCCGGTGTCGAAACCATTGTCGCCGCAGACGAACCGGCATACTACATGGCGCTGGAGAACAACCGCCAGCCGAATACGGACTGGGTTCGTTACCGTTATACCTCGCTGACGACCCCTACGACTATCTATGAACTGAACAGCGTCAGCAACGAACGCCGCATGCTCCAGGAAACCCCGGTGCTTGGCGGCTTTGACAAGCGCAACTACGTGACTGAGCGTCAGTGGGCCACTGCCCGCGACGGCACGCGTGTTCCGGTATCGTTGGTGTACCGCAAGGGGTTTGTAAAAAATGGAACCGCCGCGCTGTTGCAGTATGGGTACGGTGCCTATGGGAGCAGCGTGGAACCGTGGTTCAGCAGCACCATCATCAGTCTGCTTGATCGCGGTATGGTCTATGCCATTGCGCATATCCGCGGTGGCCAGGAGATGGGGAGGCAGTGGTACGAGGATGGTAAGTTGCTTAAAAAGAAAAACAGTTTCACTGACTTCATCGATGTCACCACTCATCTGGTGAGACAGGGGTATGCCGCTCCTGGGCGGGTCGCCGCCATGGGCGGCAGCGCCGGTGGTCTGTTGATGGGGGCGATCGCCAACATGGCGCCGTCAAACTACCGGGTGATTGTCTCACAGGTGCCGTTCGTCGATATCGTCACCACCATGCTGGATGCGTCTATCCCGTTGACCACCAACGAATTTGACGAATGGGGCAACCCGCAGGACCCGGTCTATTATGCGTACATGCTGAGCTATTCCCCCTATGACCAGCTGCAGGCGGCTTCTTACCCGGCGATGTTTATCGGCACCGGACTGTGGGACTCGCAGGTGCAGTACTGGGAACCTGTCAAATATGTTGCCCGTCTGCGCGACCGCCGTACCGATAACAACCTGCTGGTGCTGCGTACGCAGATGGAGGCCGGTCACGGAGGAAGTTCAGGGCGCTTTCAGCGGTACCATGATATGGCGGAGTACTACTCGTTCATGATGAATCAGTTGGGGATTGCCCACTAAACAGGCAGGCACGGTACAGTCGGATTAGGGCCCTGAAGACGGGTTATCCTGTGTCGCCGGGCCCCGCGCGAGGGCCAGCCTGCAGACCGCCGTC
The DNA here is from genome assembly GCA_964622705.1 of uncultured Geobacter sp. Taxonomy (GTDB): domain Bacteria; phylum Desulfobacterota; class Desulfuromonadia; order Geobacterales; family Pseudopelobacteraceae; genus Trichlorobacter. The sequence continues at coordinate 8,559 of CAZUSH010000079.1, forward strand.
CCAGCGCGCTTTTCAGCCGATGGAAATGTCACCCGAGAGGAATGAAACAATGGAGTATCACGAGAACCTGAAAAGCGCTGTTTGTCACTCCACTGCAGCTGTTCTGTTTTGCCGGGCTCGGTTTTTGGTGCTGGCCTGCCTGCTTGCCGTATTGACCGCATGTGGCTCTTCCTCCTCCGGCCCCAGCGAACCGCAGACCGTCAAGGTGGGCGTATTGGCCCCACTGTCGGGAAGTTTGAAGAGTCTTGGCGAGGGGATGCAGGCCGCAGTTGAAATCGGCTTGCCCCAGGTTAACCGCAGGCTCGCTCTGGAAGGGCGGCAATTCAGGATTGCCACGGTGGTCAAGGATACGGCGTCTGACCCGCAGAGTGCCGTGCTGGCGCTGTTGGCGCTTAAGTTTGAGGGGGTCAAGTATGTGGTCGGTCCCATCAGCAGCGCCGAGTGTGAGACACTACTTCCCTATGCCAATGCGCTGGGGATGATCTTGGTAAGCCCGGGCAGCACGGCAACCTCGCTGGCCATTGCCGATGACAATCTCTTCCGCCTGATGCCGAATGACACTAGTCAAGGTGCGGGTACTGCCGCGTTAATGGTGAATAAGGGCTTCAAGGCAATGGTTCCGGTATGGCGTGGCGATGTCTGGGGCGATGATCTCAAGGCCGCCATCAGTACGGCATTCCAAAATGGTGGCGGCACGGTCTTGAGCGGTGTTCGCTATACCCCCGGCGCAGCAAGTTATACGAGTGAGCTGGATGTGGTGAATACCCAGGTGACCCAAGCGTTGTCCACCTATGGAGCAGGGAAGGTAGCGGTAGTCATGCTGTCGTACCCAACTGACTCCGTTACGCTTTTAACCGAAGCCGCAGGCACGTCGAATTTGAAGAATGCCGGCTGGTTCGGCAGTGATGCGACGACCCTTTCGCCACTGATAACGGCGTCATCCACTGCAGCGGCGTTTGCACAACAGGTTAATTTTCTCACCCCGATCTTCAGCCGCGAAGATGCGGTGTTGCCGCTAAAGGGCACCGTACTGATCGACCGGGTGCTGCGCGAGAAGATCTCGCAGCGGCTTGGCCGGTCAGCCGAGACCACCGCATTCGGCACCTGGGATGGTTTGTGGTTGGCAGCCAAAACCTACGCGGCTGCCGGTGTTGATGCGGATATTGCGGCGCTTAAAACTGCGCTGGTAACCTCGGCGTCCGGCAACGTGGGGTTGAACGGCGCCTTGGTGATGAATGCAGCCGGGGATATGAATAAGGGCAATTACGGTTATTACACCATAGCCGCCAGCGCCGGTTCTTACCGTTGGCAGCTGAGGTCGGCCTATCAGTATGAGCTGTTGGCGACCCCCCGGGTCGTTGATGTGTCGGAGCCAACCTTGAAGGGGCTGAGTCCGCCCAGCGCCGAGGTCAAGATCGGCGCCCTGCTCAGTCTTACCGGCAGTCAGTCCTACAACGGCAAGTCAGTGCTGGCCGGTCTGAACGTAGCCTTGGCAAACATCAACCAGTATCTGGCCTGGCATGGTTATGCGGTTAAATTGGTGCTGGATGTGGTGGATACCGCCTCTGACAAGGAGGTTGCGCTGAGCGGTTTTACAACATTGGCAGACCGGGGCGTGCGCTTTATCATCGGCCCCGTGACCAGCGCCGAGTGTCAGCGGGTACTGCCGTCCGCCAACAGCCGTGGGGTTGTCCTGGTCAGTCCCAGCAGTAACGCGATTCAGTTGGCGCAACCTGATGACAACCTGATCCGTTTTGTGCCCAGCGCCAGCAACGAGGCCAAGGCCCTGGCTCTGTTGCTGTATGAGCAGGGGGTCCGCTCACTGGCTGTTCTGGCACGCAACGATATCTGGGGCAGCGACCTGGCAACAGCCACCGGCAACGAATTTACAACCTTGGGAGGGACGGTACTCACCAGCCTTTCCTATCCCGAGGACACCACGAATTTTGCCAGCCAACTGGCCTCGCTTGCCGCAACCCTGCAAACAGCCAATAGCGCCACCACAGCGGTACTGACGGCCTCATTTGATGAGATTAGCGAGCTGTTCCAGCAGGCATCGGCCTATCCTGCGCTTGCCACGGTCAAGTGGTATGGGGGCGATGGTTCAGCGCAAAACGAACGGCTTGCCGCAACGCCCGCTGCTGCGGCGTTTGCCGCTGCACGCGGTTTTACCTGTCCGATCGAGCATGTCTTTGTGCAGCATGCGCCACAGCCCAATTCGATGCCCAAACTGGCCATTCGCGATGATATCAGGGAGGCCTACAACGGTGTGCCCGCCTTGTACGCCTATCCGGCCTGGGACGCGCTCTGGATCGTTGCCACGTCGTTGCTTGACAGCGAATGGTCAAGCGATCCGGCCACATTACGGGCCGCCGTGATCAGCGGTTCCGACAACTACATCGGTATGAGCAACTTCATGGGTCTTGACGCGAACGGTGACCGTAAATACGGTGACTATGCATTTTTTACCCTCACCCAAGGGGTCAGCGGGTATGCCTGGAACAATACCGCTACCTATCATTTTCATCCGATGTTGTATCTGCCCCCCAAAATTACGTACCCCTAGGAGGAAATGACGTTGTTTCTTGAAAATATGCAACTACGCAATCGTGCAGGTCTCTTTTGCGGGATACTCTGCCTGCTGCTGTCTGTTCTGCTCAGTGGTTGCCACAAGGCAGAACAGCAGATTACCTGCCTTGATGACGCCAAGACGGCAAAAATTGGTGTCATGATCGGCACAACCGGTGAACAGATCGCCAAGGAGCGTTTTCCCCAGGCCCAGGTCAAGAGCTTTGACGATGTGATGGATGCGGTTGCCGCCATGAAATCCGGGCAACTCGACGCCATTGTCACCGCATACCCAACAGCACTCCAGGTGAGCAAACTCAATCCTGAATTTACCTGTCTTCAAGAACCGTTACGTAATGATGCTTCGTCTATTGCGTTAAGAAAAGGACAGGACGGTTTGCTGGCAGACCTGAATCGGATCATAGATGAGCTGGAGGCTGACGGATCGTTGGCCTCCATGAAAAAACGGTGGTTTAAGACTGATCTAAGTCCGTATCAAGAACCGTCTATTACGTTGCCTGTTGCAGGAAAGCCCCTGAAAATAGGTGTTTGCGCAACGCGGGAACCACTTAGTTTCGTGGATAAGAACGGTAGAATAAGTGGCCATGATAGCGAACTTGCGCGTCTTGTCAGCGTGAAACTGCAGCGCCCGATTGAGTTTTTCAACATGAAGTTCATGGCGCTGATTCCTGCTTTGCAGTCCGGCAAGATTGACCTGATCATAAGCGGTATGACTGCCACACCTGAACGGAAAAAGTCGGTTGATTTTACGCGGCCATACTTTGACAACCCCCAGGTCATGCTGGTCAAGAAAACTGAAAAATCAGCGGCCGCCCCGTCAGCCGGCAGTACTGCTGCGGGGCAGGAAACCAGGCGCATATGCGTCCTGACCGGCTCGGCTGGTGATTTGGCAGCCCGCAAACAGTTTCCTGGCGCGCAATTTCAGACCTTTACTGCTGCTGCCGATGCTGCCCTGGCCATCAAGACCAATAAGGCCGATGCCTTTGTCTACGACAAGAGCGTCTTGCTGAATTTGGTTGCAAAAAATCCGGAGTTGGCCATTCAGCCGGAACCGATTGCCAAACTGGAGGTGGCTGCCGCAGTTAACAAACAGAACAGCACCGTGTTGGCCGACCTGAACCGTGTCCTGCAAGAACTGCAAAACGAAGGTGTGCTGCAGCAATTAAAGCAGAAATGGGTTGATGCCAACTATAGTGTGCCGCCCGTGTTGCCGGTGGTTGATCTCCCGGCCCCGCAGGGGGTCCTGAAGATGGGGACCTGTGCCAATCTGGAACCGTTTTCCTTTAATGCCAACAATAAACCAACCGGGCTGGATATCGAGCTGAGCCGCTTGATCGGTAAACGGCTCAACAAAAAAATCGTCATCGTTGATATGAATTTCGAGGCCCTGATTCCTGCCTTGCAGGCCGGTAAGATCGATTTTGCACTCTCAAATTTCAATGTGACGGAAGAACGGAAGAAATTGGTCAACTTTTCCATCCCGTACATCACCAATGACATCAGTGTCTTGGTCAGGCGTAGCGAACTTTCGGCCGTTTCAGCCGCCAAAACAGCGAGCGCGGACGGTTTACTGCACTCTGCCGAAGACCTGCGGGATAAACGGTTAGGCGTACTGTTAGGCTCCATACATGATGGTTACGCTACCAAGACCTATCCCAAGGCCACCATCCAGCAGTACAAAACCCCCTCTGATCTGGTGCTGGCGGTCAAGTCAGGCAAGGTGGATGCGGCTTTTTATACGAGCGAGACCCTGCAGGAGGTATTGCGACAGGATCAACGCTTGGTAATACTGGGCAAAACGCTTTTCACCACGCCTATTGCGGTGGGTTTCAATAAGGCAAACAACAGCCTGCGTACCCAGTTCGACGCCTTCCTGAAACAGATCAAGGCGAATGGGCAGTTTGACGACATGGTCTCCCGCTGGATGCAGCAAGGCAGTACCCAGCCGGTTACCGTGGCAGGATCAAAGACGAATGGCCGTCTGGTGATCGGGATTGTCAGTGACAAGGGGCTGCCGTTCACCATTGTCAAAGACAACAAGATGATCGGTTTTGATGTTGAACTGGCTGAGCGGTTTGCCGCGTACCTCGGCAAAGAACCGGTCTTTAGCGACATGGAATTCGGCAGCCTGATTGCAGCTGCGGCCGGCAATAAAGTCGATGCTGTTTTCAGCACGCTGATGATTACCGAGGAGCGTAAAAAACAGATTGCCTTTTCAGACCCATACTATGAGCTGGGCGCCAGTGTCTTTGTGTTGAAGAACCGGCTTGCTGTCGCAGGCGGCAGCAAGCCGGTGGCTCATTTCGAGACGCCTTCATGTTTGCAGGGTCTGGCAGCCAGTTTCAGGAGCAATATTATTCAGGA
>CAZUSH010000080.1:0-13306 GCA_964622705.1 uncultured Geobacter sp.
TGCCGAATTTACTGTGGTCGTCCACCCTGACCCCGAAGGTGGAGTGCCAGGCATTGAACAGGCTGAGCTGATCCTGCAGGTAGACCCCGGTGGTGCGGGCAAAACGCTCATCCCAGTTACTGCTGTAGGGGCCCCAGGTGCCGTCGGAGTTGTAGTCCGACTTGGCGTTTTCTTCGGTGCTCTCCGCCCCGACGACCAGGGTGGTGGTCTCGTGCAGCTTGAGGGTGTGCTGCCAGTCCACCTTGACGCTCTGACCGTGGAAGGAGCTGCGCAATAGGTCGATCGGATGGGCCGTGTCGGGGTCGTTGTCGTCCCGCCAGGAGATGTCGCTGAACGAGACCCCCAGCTTCTGCTCCCAACGTCCGTCAAGCAGGGCCAGCCAGCCCTGGGTCCTGAAGAACAGCTCATCGGAGTGCATAACGTGGTTCGGATCGTCCATGCCGGCGCCGCCGCCGTTGTCAACCGAGGTGCGGGAGTGGTCAAAGCGCAGGGTCAGATCGATCTGGCTGTTGTTGGTGGGGGTGATGCCCAGGCGGCCGGCCACGGCGCTGTTCTGATAGCCGTCCCGCTCGGTGTTGCCGTAGCGCTCGCCCGCTGCCGAGACACCCCCGGTATCAAGACGGGAAACGGTCAGGGCGTACTGCAGCAGCTTGGTGCCGCCGTTTATCCCGGCGGTCTCACGGGCGGTGTACAGGGAGCCGCCCTCGGCGGAGAGAAAACCTTTCAGCGTGCCGTCACCCTGCTTGGTGATGATGTTGATCACCCCGCCAATGGCGTGGGAGCCGTACAAGGTGCTCTGGGGTCCGCGCAGGATCTCGATCCGCTCGATGTTGTCGGTGGTCAGGTTGGCGAAGTTGAAGCCGCCGCCGGTGGAGGAGGGGTCATTCATCTCGATCCCGTCGATCAGCACCAGGGTATGCTCTGACTTGGCACCCCGCATGAAGACTGCGGTGGTGCCGCCGAAACTGCCGGTACGCACCACATCCAACCCCGGCACTGTCCGCAACGCATCCGCCACGGTGCGGACCTGCTGCTGCTCAATCTCTTTGGCCGTGATCACACTGATGGAGCTGCCCACCTGCTCAAGCGGTACCTCGTCACGGGTGGCGGTCACCACCACCTCACCCAACTGGGCGGCCTTTTCCTCTGCCAGGGCCGCACCGCCGGTTGCCAGAACCAATCCCAATACAACGGCACACGTTTGTCTGCTGCGTTTCATCTACTGCTACCTCCCTCGGGTTAGTCAGATGGAGCGGTCTTCCGGCTTGGGACCGCCTACTTGCCCACCTTCCCAGGTTCCCCCAGTGGTTGTACCCTCCGCTTCCATTTCAAGGCGCTGGTTGCGTTGGCTTCGTCGTCGGCTTCCTCAACGTACTTTTCAGTACGCCTTCGTCGCCTCCTCCTTGCCGCCTTGCCATCATCCTTGAACTGAAACCGGAACTGACTTGGGTTGGGCGTTCGTTTCCTTCACGGCTGCGGGGCAGCGGGGGAATGGCTCTGAATACGAGCGGCACCCCTCTTCCTCGTCTCCATCTGTTTGAAATCAGTGAGTATCCAAAAACATATTTGCCACAGAGACACAAAGCAGTCGCTAAGCCGTTAAAACGGTGCCCTATAGGTAAAAAACTGGCGGTTCCTCTGTGCCTCTGCGACTCTGTGGCAACGTACCTACTGCAGTTTTAATCCGTTCTGTTTTTCCAGCGCCTCCAGCACGGCCTGGTGAACCGCCCTGGCGATCAGGTCGCCGATCCGGCTGTGGCCACCGGTGTAGGTGACCTTGGGGCCGCTGGTGCCGGATACCACGATCACGCTGTCGGTGCCGGTGCCGGTGGCCTGGGCACCCTTGGTGTAGCTGCTGGGCACCTTGAGGTCCTCCAGCGCCGCGGTCTTGGCCTCGGTGATGGTGACCACGGCCCTGACCAGGGCGCCGTCGGTCAGGCGTGCATTGGTCAGGACGATGATATTGATGGTCCCGGCCGGCGGATCGGATGGCTCAATATTGGTTCCTTCGTCGGTCCCGGCCCGCAGGGCGTTATGCTTTACCCCGCCCGTGACCAGGGCGGTGACCGTAAAGGGGCCGAACTGTTTGGTCACCACGGCCAGGTTGTCCATATCCGCGGCCGTGCCCACCAGGGTCAGGTCGGCGGGGGTAAGCCCCAGTCTTTGGGCGATCATGGCCTTGCGCTGCTGCTCATAGGTCTTGCCGCCGCACTGCAGCTTGGTGGCCAGTGCAACAGCCAGCTTTTTCCAGAGCAGGGGATGGGCGCCATGGTTGATGGCTGCCAGACCGTTGATGAGGCCGTCGCTGGTGGAGAGCAGATGCCGCCGCTCGTTCAGGCGTACGATCAGGCTTTTTTCCGGAAGGCCGTCCCGCGTGGTTGCCAGGACCTCGGCCGAGGCGCCCAGGTCAGCCGGCAGCGGCAATTGCGCGGCAGACAGGGGTGCGACGCTACAAAGACAGATAAGTACTGCCGTAACCAGACGAATAAACATGGGGCCTCCTTGGGGTGTCGTACAACGCAATTGATCCGGTCAGCCATGCAAAAAGCCCGCTGATGCCAAGGCATCACGCGGGCTTTCCGTATTCAAAACCACGAGCTATGGGTCCACTCTCCCTTTACCGTCGGGAACCACGAGTGAGGGAATCAACGGCAGGTCTTCTGGCTTGCGACTCATCCTCCGGGCGCCTTCCCAGTCTGCGACCAGTGGCATGCTACCCTTTGTCCTCGCTTACAGCGGCGGGTCCGCGGGGGAATCGTTCCACTTCCAGATCAAGGCGCTAGCTTCGTTGGCTCGTCTTCGGCTCCAAGGGCGTACGGCGTGTACGCCTGCGTCGCCAATTCCTCGCCGCCTTGCTTTCATCGTTGATCTGAAATTGGAAGTACACCCCTCTTCCCTTTTCACCCTTGCGGGCACCGTGATTCATGCATATTCAGTTGTGTTTGGCGCTGCACGTTGCCGGCCAGTATCTGTGTAACCGGCTGATATCAAATGCCAAGTAATTCAGGTGATGTCAATGACTATTTCGTAGCGCGTCCCGGTGCAGGGCAGCCTGGCTGCGGCTGGCCAGCACGGCCCATGAATGGGACGGGAGTTCGATCACCCTGGTATGCCCAAGGCCAACCTCCTGCAGCAGGGCGCTGGTGTCAGCGCTGCTGTAGCAGCGTCCGTTCCAGGTGTTGACCAGCATGTGCAGGTCGTACAGGGCACCGTACAGGTTGGCATCGCGAAAAAAGTCATGCACCACCAGCAGGCCGTCGGGGGCGAGCATCCCGGCCGCCTGCTCCAGCACGGCCCGGTTTTCCTGCGGTCCATAGCAGTGCAACAGGTTGGACAGCAGTACCAGCCCCGCTGTGCCGCAATGTGCTGCAGTACAGGCGCCAAACTCCTGTTGATCCAGGATGTTGCAGGGCAAGACCGCCAGCTTGCCCGTCAGATCCTGGCGCATAATCCGTGCGCAGACATCCGGCAGGTCGCAGGCAATGCCCTGCCAGTCCGGATAGCGCTGGAGAAAAGCGCGGAGATAAACCCCCTCACCAGCACCGATGTCCATAATGGTACCCTGGGGCGGCAGCAGCGGCGCAAGGGCCTGCCACAACTCTGCGGAGCGGACACTGGCGGCCTCGGCCATGCTGGCCTGAAACAGCTCCAGCCGTTTGTGATAGGCCTCCTGCGGTTGCGGCTGGGTCAGGGCCCCCTGCCCCTGCTGCAGGATGGTGCCGAGCCGACGCCAGTTGTCGATCAGGATCGGCTCAAACAGCAGGGTATTGCGCTGATTTTCAGCACTTGCGCCGCTGAGAAAGCGTTGGCTGAAGGGGCTCAGCCTCAACCGGTCATCGCTTTGTTCCAGCAGGCCGATGGCACAGAGCAGGTCCACAAACCGCCCGGTCTCGTCAGGCTGCAGGTTGAGGCAGGCAGCCAGTGCCGCAGCGGTGTCAGAACCTGCCTCCACTGCATCGACGATCCCGCTGCGCACTACCTCGGCCATCAGGTAAAACTGACGGTAACCCGTGAGCATGGTGCTGAACCCGGCAAAGGAGTCAGCCGCAATCGGGATCATGGCCTTGTCAGCACTTGTCCCCGCACAGATGCTCCGCAAACAGCTTGCCTGCGCCGCGGGAGGCGCAGAAGTTGCCGCACATGGTGCAGGTGGCCTCATCCTCGGGGATACGGCTGGCGCGGATCGCCTTGGCATCATCCGGGAAAAGGGCCAGCTCGAACTGCTTTTCCCAGTCCAGGTCCCGCCGGGCCTTGGCCATGGCCTTGTCCCGCTCCCGCATCCGCTCCGGGTATTTGTTCATATCGCCGATATAGGCGGCGATCCTGGCGGCCTTGACCCCTTCGCGCACATCCTGCTCATTGGGCAGGGCCAGGTGCTCGGCCGGGGTGATGTAGCAGATCAGGTCGGCGCCATAGCGGGCGGACTGGGCCGCGCCGATGGCAGAGGTGATATGGTCGAAACCGGGGGCCACGTCGGTGGGGATCGGCCCCAGCATATAGTAGGGGGCATCGCCGCTCATCCGCTTCTGCAGCCTGATGTTGCCCTCGATCTCGTCCAGCGGCACATGGCCCGGCCCTTCCACCAGCATCTGGCAGCCCATCTCCCGCCCAAGTTCAGCCAGCTCGCAGTTGAAGACCAGTTCCTGGATCTGGGCCCGGTCGGATGAGTCGTGGATAGCGCCGGCCCGCAGGCCGTTGCCCAGCGAGAGCACCGTATCGTATTTTTTGAGGATGGCTGCCACCCGGTCGAACTGCTCAAAGAGCGGGTTTTCGCGGTTGTTGGCCAGCATCCAGGCCACCATGCTGACTCCGCCCTTGCTGACCAGCCCGCCGTAGCGGTAGCCCTGCTTCTGCAGCCGCTCCACCGTGCAGCGGTTGATGCCGCAGTGCACGGCCATGAAGGCCATGCCATCCGCGCACTGCTGCTCGATCAGGTCAAACAGCTCCTCCGGGTCCAGTTTGTTGGGGTCGCCGTATTTGCGGGCTGCCTCGCAAAAGGCCTGGTAGAGCGGCACGTTACCCACCGGCAGCTCCACTGCGGCAATCACCTCCTGCCGCACCCGGTCCAGATCGCCTCCCACGGACAGCTCCATCAGGGTGTCGGCCCCTGACTCCTGGGCGGCCAGCGCCTTACGGACCTCGGCGGCATAGTCGATGATATCGGACGAGGTGCCGATGGAGGCGTTGACCTTGGTGCGGAGTCCCTGGCCGATCCCGGCGATCCGGGACGGCTTGCGGTTGTGGTTCCAGGGGATCACGATGGTGCCGGCCGCGACCCGCTGGCGGATCAGCTCCGCTGCCAGCCCTTCCGTGGCAGCAACCTGTTGCATCTGGGGGGTGACCACCCCTGCGCGGGCGTATTCGATCTGGGTTTGCATGGTTTTGGTATCCTTTGGGGATGTGCCGCTTGTTCCGTCCTCGCTCAGACGACGGCTTTCTGTTCTTGGGCGGCTCGCTGCGCTGCATCCCGTAAACTCGTGCCTGCGGCACTCAGACAACACGGCATGCAGCCGCTTCGCTTGCCTGAAGAACAACGAAATGCCGTCGATTCGCTCTGGACGGGGCAAGCGGCACAGAGCGCGCCGTGAGCTGGCATTGCAATCAGTGGCCGGTCACCCCGGCCTGCTCAAAGGTGGCCATCTCGGCCAGGATCTTGGCGCCGGCCTCGATCAGCGGCATTGCCAGGGCAGCGCCGGTACCTTCGCCCAGGCGCAGATCAAGATCCAGGATGGGGCGCAGACCGATCCGCTCCAGCATGAAGCGGTGGCCCACCTCCACCGACTGGTGGGCGGCAAACAGGTAGTCGCGCACCTGGGGATGCAGTTCCGAGGCGATCAGGGCACCGGCGGTAGAGATGAAACCGTCCACGATCACCGGGATCCGCTCGGCAGCGCAGCCCAGCACCAGACCGGCAATGGCGGCGATCTCAAGCCCGCCCACCGTGCCGAGGACCTCCAGCGGCTTGGCCGGGTCAGGGTGATGCAGCGCCAGGCCCCGCTCAATCACCTCGATCTTGTGGGCCAGGGCCTGATCGGCAATGCCGGTGCCGCGATGGGTGACCTGCGCCACCGCAAAGCCGCCGATGGCCGCGATAATGGCCGACGAGGGGGTGGTGTTACCGATCCCCATCTCACCGGTCCCCACCAGGCCGATCCCTTCGGCCTTGCACTGGGCTGCCAGATCGATACCGGCCGAGACGGCGGCTGCCAGCTCATCGGTGGTCATGGCCGGACCAGTGCAGAAGTTGCGGGTGCCCCGGGCAACCTTGCAATGGACCAGGCCGGGACAGTCCTCAAAATCGTGATCCACCCCCACGTCAACCACCCGTACCTCGGCCCCGGCATGGCGGGCCAGCACGTTGACCCCGGCCCCGCCGCGCAGGAAGTTGAGGACCATCTGGGCCGTGACCTCGCGGGGATAGAGCGAAACCCCCTCTTCGGTCACGCCGTGGTCAGCGGCAAAGGTGAAGATCGCCTTGCGGGACAGGTCCGGTTGTTCCTGGCCGGTGATGGCCACCAGCCGGCAGGCGAACTCCTCCAGCCTACCCAGCGAGCCAAGCGGCTTGGTCTTGTTGTCCAGGCGGGCCTGGGTCTGGGCCAGCAACTGCTGATCAAGGGGGCGAATTCGCTCCAGGGTTGCGGTGATACGGTGCATTGGCGGCTCCTTATGGGAAAATGGTGCCGCACGACGCAAGACTGGTGCGCGGCATAACCGACATACACCGGATACAGCAGGGGGTGGTTGGCAGATTCAGCAGAAAAGATGGATGATGGCGCGTAAACGCCCGGCCCACGCATGGGTCGCCTCCCCCGAGGCTTGCAAATGGAGCGGTGTTCCGGCTCAGGGCTGCCTACTTGCCCGCCTTCCCAGGAGTAATGCTCCCAGTGGCTTTACCTGTGCCGCTTTCATTTCAAGGCGCTGTCGTTGCTAGCATCCTTGCACTGAAACCGGCGTAACGTGCTACAGGTTGGGTGTTCGTTCCCTTTACGGCTGCGGGGCAGCGGGGGCCTTGCACCCCTCTTCCTCGCTTCCATTCGGTGTATGAAGTATGCTATCTGATTCTATTATTTCGCTTTGGGAGTCAAGTGTTTTCTCATGCCTGAGCAGTTTCCGCATACTGAACAGTACCGCCATGGCGGCAATCTGCGGGCCCTAAGCAGCCTGTCCGGCCGGGCCCCGCACGAGCTGCTGGATTTCTCGGCCAACATCAATCCGCTAGGGCCCCCTGACTGGTTACGTCCGTTGATCGAAAGCCGGATCAGTGAGCTGGTGCACTACCCCGACCCCGAGGCCAGCGAGCTGGTGGCGGCAATTGCCGGGCAGCACCGGATATCCGCAGAACAGGTGCTGGTGGCAAACGGCGCCACCGAGCTGCTGCACCTGTTGCCGCGCGCCCTGGGCTGCGGCTCCCTGCTGCTGCCGGTGCCCAGCTATAGCGATTACGAGACCCCGGCCCGGCTCCAGGGGCTGACAGTCGAGCGCTTTACCCTGGTACCGGACAACGGCTTCCTGCTTGAGCCGCAGCAGCTTGCGTTGCTGCTGAAGCCGGGGCAGATGGTACTGCTGGGCCAGCCCAACAACCCCACCGGACGCACCTTTGATGCAGCAGCCCTGCGCCTGATTGCACAGGATCATCCAGCCACCCTGTTTGTGCTGGATGAGTCGTTCATCGGCTTTACGGATTGCAGCCGCAGCCTGCAGCAGGACCGGCCCCCTAACCTGCTGGTGGTGACCTCCCTCACCAAGCTGTACGCCATTCCGGGCCTGCGGCTGGGCTACCTGACCGCTGCTGAAGAACATATCCGGAAACTGCGTGCCTTTCTGCCCACCTGGTCGGTCAACTCCCTGGCCCAGGCAGTGGGGGCACGGGCGGTGCAGGATGCAGAGTACCTGCAGCGCACCCGCCAGTTCGTGACCCAACAGCGTGAACAGCTTGCACAGGAACTAAGCCGCTTGCCCGGCCTGACCGTCTATCCGGGTGAGGCCAACTTCCTGCTGCTGCGGCTGGAGCATCCCTTGCTGGATGCACAACAGCTGGCCGACCTGACCCTTAAGCAGGGGATCGCTTTGCGGGTCTGCAGTAATTTCAGCGGACTTGATCAGCGTTACTTCCGGGTGGCAGTGCGGACCGAAGTGGAGCAGCAGCGGCTGTACGGCGTCTTGCAGACTATTCTGGCACCATCCCGGCCACGGTCCGTCAAACGCCAGACCCCGGCCATCATGTTTCAGGGCACCGGCTCCAATGCCGGCAAGAGCATCCTGACCGCTGCGCTCTGCCGGATTTTGAAACAGGATGGCCATGACGTGGCGCCGTTCAAGGCCCAGAACATGTCGCTTAACTCCTTTGTCACCCGCAGCGGTGGCGAGATGGGACGGGCCCAGGTGCTGCAGGCCCAGGCCTGCCGCCTTGAGCCGGATGTGCGCATGAATCCGGTGCTGCTCAAGCCCACCAGCGAGACCGGCTCCCAGGTGATCCTGTGCGGCAAGGTAACCGGCACCACAGATTTCCGTTCCTATGCCCAGCAGCGGCAACAGGTCTGGTCCACGGTGCAGCGCTGCTACGATGAACTGGCAGCAGAACATCAGGTCATGGTGCTGGAAGGGGCAGGCAGCCCGGCCGAGGTCAACCTCAAGGCTAATGATATCGTTAACATGCGGATGGCGCAGTATGCTCAGGCACCGGTGCTGCTGGTGGGGGATATTGACCGGGGTGGCGTGTTTGCCTCCTTTGTCGGCACCTTGGAGCTCTTGAACGAGGCAGAGCGCAGGCAGATTGCCGGGTTTGTGATCAACCGCTTCCGCGGAGATGCCTCCCTGCTGGGGGATGCCCTTGAGTACACCCGCTTCCACACCAACAAGCCGGTGTTGGGCACGGTCCCCTATTTGCAGAACCTTGGCTTGCCGGAGGAGGATTCAGTCGCCTTCAAGCAGGGGTTGCTGCCCTGCGGTGCCAAGGATGCACAACTGCTTGATATTGCGGTGCTGGATCTGCCCCACATCTCCAACTTTACTGACCTTGACCCGCTGGGGCTGGAGCCGGATGTGGGGTTGCGGCTTGTCCGTAGCGCAACAGAGCTGGGCCAGCCCGATGCCCTGATCCTACCCGGCAGTAAGAACACCCTGGCTGATCTGGCCTGGCTGCAGCAGACCGGTTTGGCAACAGCCATCCTTGAACTGGCACAGGCTGGACAGGCTGAAATTGTCGGCATCTGCGGCGGGTTCCAGATCCTGGGTGAGCGGATTGGTGATCCCCTGCGGATTGAATCCGCTGCTGGTGAGCAACCGGGGCTGGGGCTGCTGGCAATCAACACGGTCATGGCTGCAGACAAGACCACCTGCCAGACCAGCTGTCGTCATATCCCGTCCGGCTGTCTGCTGAATGGCTATGAGATCCACCACGGCATCACCAGTGGCAATCAGCTTAAGCCGTTGATCACCAGTCCGGATGGGAATCTCTTGGGTGTTGGCACTGACAACGGTCTGATTTGGGGCAGCTACCTGCACGGTCTGTTTGATGCTGATCCGTTCCGGCGCTGGTGGCTGGACCGCCTGCGGCAGCGCAAAGGCTGGCAGACCAGCAGGATTATCCGGGCCTGCTATGACCTGGAACCAGCCCTGGATCGACTGGCTGACTGCGTGCGCGCTAGTCTGGATATGCAGGTAATTTACCGCCTGTTACGGTTGTGACCTGTATTCCGGCCAACATCCTGTTTGGGGAAGATCACCTAGTTCGTGCGCGCCCGCGCGTGAACCGGTCAATAATGAGTTAACAAGAAGAATGAACTTTTAATAAATCTCCACAAGGAAGCATTGCAATGAAAAAGTTGTCACTATTGTTGACGTTGCTCTTCACCGGTTGTGTAGGAATACCAGAAAATGTGAAACCGGTTGATAATTTCAATGCTCATAGCTACTTGGGGAAGTGGTATGAAATAGCGCGACTGGATCATTCGTTTGAACGTGGCCTGACACGTGTCACTGCAGAATATTTATTACGAGACGACGGTGGTCTAAAGGTGATAAATCGCGGCTATTCACCTAAGGAAAACAGATGGAAGGAAGCCGTTGGCAAAGCTTATTTTGTTGAAGAGCCGAGCAAGGGGTACTTAAAGGTTTCATTCTTCGGACCTTTTTACGGTTCGTATGTAATTATCGATTTCGACCAGGAAAACTACCAGTATTCTCTCGTCTGCGGACCGGATAGGTCGTATTTATGGATCCTGTCCAGAACGCCTACAATGCAGGCAGAGCTGAAAAACAGATTGATTAAAAAAGCTGCGGCACTGGGTTTTGACACGAGGAATTTGATAAATATTACCCATGAATGACCACTTCCAGTAATACCCTGTTAACCATCACATACACCTGACCAAAAGGCCGTCAGGTGATTTTCCACACCGTTAGCCCCGCTTCAACCCCATACTGTGCGCATGATCTGAGTCCCCAACTCAAGGGCGGCAATGAATGAGTCAAACTGGAAGCAACAGACCGCTGGGCCCCTCTGCAACAACAAGCCCGCTTCCCTTCAAAAAGAAGGAGGTGTTTAAGAATATCACTGCCATCAATGCCAATATCAGCCGCCTGTACAAAACAATCGGCGCCCCGCTTGTGCCTGATTTTAAAACCGATCTGGTCATCCCCAGCAGTTGTTTCAGTGGCGATATTGTCAGTCGTTCACGGCGAATTGCCCGCCAGATAGCAGATTTCTACGGATTACCCACTATCCGGGTTGATGTTGCCTTTGTTAAGCACCTGACGGCTCCAGGCAGGGTGCATCTTACATCCGGCGACAGGTTCATGATCGAGATTGATGAACGATATGTTGCAAATACCAACTTTACTGCTGCCATTCTGGCTCACGAGATAGCGCATATCTACCTTTTCAGGCACAAGGTAACGCTCGATGACACGTTCCAGAATGAAGTCTTGACGGATACTGCCGCGGCATTTCTTGGCTGTGCGTGGTTGCTGCTGAATTCATCCTACAAAGAAACCTCGTATTTGGGCGACCAAATAAAGGTGAACTGCTTTGGCTACATAAGCCAGTATGAGGTTGGCTATATCTTGGCAAAACGGGACTTTCTGCTGCAGCACGATTCATCTGAGCAGATGATGTACGGACGTTCCGAAGAGTTTTTCGAGGCTGGCAGGGCGTATTTCCTGCAATCACTTGAACGGCCGTATGTACAGAGGTCAAGGCTTGAACATGCTGTGTATCGTCTGAAATCACGGTTTAGCACCGGTTCACTGGTTTTTCGCTGTATCTGCTGTGAGCAGCAATTGAGAATCCCTGAAAGCGGTAAAACGCTGTCCGTTCATTGCCCATCCTGCCACAACAACCTGCTCTGCTATTCGTAAGCGGGTCCGGTCCGGTTGGGCTTGTCGATGTACTGTGTGTACACCAGCGTCACCGAATGCCGTGCCGCCTTGCGAGCACGCAAGATTTGGAACCGGAATAACTCGTCATTCGTACTGCGTTAGCAGTATTTTTAGTGGTAAACTCTCCCCAATTGTCCAAAAATACTGCGATAGTAGAATGTATTTTGTCTGAAGGCGCAGGCTGCAGAAGATGGTGCTGTAGCAACAATTTGAATGGTAGCTGCACTCCGGCCAACATCCTGTTTGGGTATGATACCTGGGTTTACGCGCACGCGCGTGAACCGGTCAATAACGGGTTTTCTTGGCTCAGTGAGCAATCGGCTATCAGTTATGAAGGCAGCCAAGAACAGGAATGAAGCAACAGTATTGACCCATCCGCTGATACGCATTACAATGCGTATCAGAACCCATTCGAGGTGAACGCTTATGCAACTGGCATATGACCATAATGCACCGCGCAAGGTGGTCAACCTGACGGTCAACAGTGACCTGCTGCGGATGATGCGGGCTGAAAAGTGTAATCTTTCCGGCTTTGTTGATAGTGCCATGGAGGCGTATCTGACACAGCGCGAGCTGGAGCGCTGGAAAGAGGAGAACAAGGCCTCGTTTGAATCATACAACCGGATGATCGCTGAACATGGCCCTATTTCAGAGGAGCTGGGGCTGCTCTGATGGCCCAGTTTGATATCTATCGCAACCACATGCCCCGCAGCTCAAAGCGGGCACCCTACCTGCTTGAAATTCAGAGTAACTTGGTCGAGGCTGTCGCAACCTGCGTCATTATTCCACTGGTTCTGTTGGACAGCTTTATCCCGGCCCGTATTCTCAATCCGACGATTACGGTGTTTGGTGAACCCTACCTGCTGTGTACTGCAGAGATTACTGCCGTGCTTCGCTCACAACTGGGGCGGCCTGTTGCCTCGGCAAGCGAGTTCCGCACCGATATCATTGCCGCAATTGACCGCTTGTTGGTGTGATCCCACTTTACCAACAGATACTGCTGGCCATGCTGCTGGATCTGCTGCTGGGCGACCCCCGTTGGCTGCCCCACCCGGTGCAGGGGATCGGCTGGCTGGCCCAGCGTGCTGAGGCACCGCTGCGGCGGCTGATTCCGAATCAGAGATTGGCTGGCGTGGTGGCGGTGGTGTGGGTAGTGGGTAGCACAACCCTGGTTGGCCTTGGCCTGTTAAAGGGAGCGGCGCTGTTGCATCCGCTGCTTGGTGATCTGGTGGCCATCCTGCTGCTGTACACCTGCCTGGCAACCCGCAGCCTGCATGACCATGCCCTGGCGGTGTACCGGCCTTTGAAGGCCGGTGATATGGCAGCAGCGCAGCAGCGGGTCAGCTGGCTGGTGGGGCGGGATACGGAACAGCTGGATGAGGCAGAGGTGACCCGCGCAGCCGTGGAGTCGGTGGCAGAAAACACGGTGGATGGCTGTACAGCCCCGCTGTTGTACGCCTGTCTGGCAGGACCGCTGGGGGCGCTGGCCTACAAGGCGATCAGTACCCTGGATTCTACCTTTGGCTACAAGAATGAACGTTATCTGCAGTTTGGCTGGGGGTCGGCCCGGCTGGATGATCTGGCCAACCTGATCCCGAGCCGCTTGACTGCCCTGCTGACAGTTGCGGCAGCCTTTGTGCTACGGCTGCGTGCGGGCAATGCCTGGAGGATCTTTTGGCGGGACCGCCACAACCACCCCAGCCCCAACGGCGGCCAGATCGAGGCCACGGTGGCCGGGGCCCTGGGGGTGCAACTGGGCGGGGTGAACAGTTACTTTGGCCAGCCCAGCAGGCGGCCGTTGATGGGTGACCCGCTGCAACCGCTGGCAGCGCGGCATATCCTGCAGGCCGTGCAACTGATGTGGCTGGGGTATGGCCTGACAGCAGTGCTGGGCATAGGAGTGGGATTGCTGCTGCACTAAAACAAA
>CAZUSH010000081.1:0-13172 GCA_964622705.1 uncultured Geobacter sp.
CAAGCCGTTGACCAACGTACTTCCCAAACCCCTGATGCCGATTAACGAGAAGACCATCATCGAAGACATCATGGACCGCTTCGTCGATTGCGGCTGCCAGGAATTCTTCATTTCGGTGAACTACAAGGCGGACTTTATCCGCTATTATCTCAATTCGCTGCAGGATTCACGCTACCGGCTCAACTACTTCCAGGAGGAAAGGCCTCTGGGCACAGCCGGCAGCCTGCACCTCTTGAAGGATAACATAGCGTCGACCTTCTTCGTTTCCAACTGCGACATCCTGATTGAGCAGGATTACGGCGAGATCCTCGAGTATCACCGCGACAACAAGAACGAGATCACCGTGGTCGCCGCACTGAAGCAGTTGACCATGCCCTACGGCACACTGACCACGGGCAACGACGGCATTCTTACCCACATCGAGGAGAAGCCCGAGATCGCCTACAAGGTCAACACCGGCTTCTACATACTAGAGCCGCATTTGCTGAACGAGATACCGGTCGACACCTTTTATCACATAACCACGCTGATCGAAGCCCTGCTGCAGCAAAAACGCAGGGTAGGGGTGTTCCCGGTCAGCGAGAAGTCCTGGACCGATATCGGTAACTGGGAAGAGTACTACACCCACATCCGTTCCAACCATGGATAGAAGGCTATTTTTTCGCATAATAGCTGTTGTTTTCGTGGTGGTGGAAACCTTCTCTATGGTACACGGCTATCTCTTCAACAGGCTTTCCTTGCCAACGGTCCTGCTTTTCTGCGTGTCGCTTTACCTGTATCCGAAGGCCTTCCTAAACAAGGAAAGTGCCTATCTCATGCTCTACTTCTCAGTCATTTGTCTGTTCGCACTCCTAGGTCACACTCTGGTGGACAGGACCTACATCCTGGCCAACATTTTCGAGCCCCTGTCGTGCCTGGCCATGCTCAACGTCTTTTTGTATAACGGTGACATACGTGGCCTAAAGATCGTCACCGTGACCGGCTTGATAATAATAGCGATAACTTCAGTGGCAACGATACCGATCACCATCGCGTTTCCCAATGCGGTGCGTTCATCGGTGACCTTCATGCAGAACGACGACTACGATTCGATCAGGGGGCTGCAAAAACTCGGCATCGCCAGCTTCGGACTGGTGCACTCCCTGCCCTTTATCGTTCCTTTGATCGTCTATCAGATCGCCTCAGGGACCAAGAGGGCGATCCGGTTTTGCTATGTCGTGTTCATCGCCATAACCTTTGCCATGATATTCCTGAGTAACGTCACCACATCGCTTATCCTCGCCACTGTCGCCCTGTTGGCATCGCTTAGTTGGCTGATCAAAAACAAGCGCGCCTTCTTTCCGCTGATATTCTCGGCCCTGTGCCTTTTGCTGCTCCTGAAGAACGAGGCGGCCCTCGCCGGTCTGCACCTGGTTCAGCCTTTCTTCGAGGACACCCCTACCCATGACAAGATCGACGAGATCATCGTGTCGGTATCCTCCCAAAGTGCAGTGGGCGATGTGGCCGCCCGCTCGGAGCTGTACGAAATCTCCTGGCAAACCTTCTTTGACAATCCGCTATTGGGTAACATGGACAGTGGCAACCTTGGTGGCCATGCCTATTTTGTGGATCGCCTGGCTGCCTTCGGCCTGGTGGGCAACGTCTTTTTTTTCATGTTCCTGTACACCACCTTCAGGAAGATCTATCTGCTCCTGGACCATCAGGTCAGACCTTTCTTCCTGCTGGGGGTGTTGCTTTTCCTCGCCCTGGCCTTTTCGAAGAACATCATAGGGGTGGAAAACTACCTTTACCTGTTTGTGTTTCTGCCGGGACTGGGCTTCCTGCCCCGACAGGACCTCACGGGACCACGTCGGCAGGAACGGCATTATCGTCAAAGGGGGCCGGTTCGGCCATCGGCTGAACCGCACAAGGAAGCTTAATGGTATCAACAGACCCACGTGTCATCGGCACCAATCCCAGGGTGCTCATCGTATCGCACAACGCGCTCTCAAGCACCCAGAGCAACGGAAAGACCATGTTGGCCTTCTTCAAGAACTGGGACAGGGAGTGCCTGGCGCAGCTTTACCTCACTACCGACGTGCCCGACTTCTCGGTATGCGAGAGATTCTTCCAGATCAACGACTTCGACGTGCTCAAGAGGGTGCTTCTCGACAGGCGGGTACAGGGGAGGGTGGTAACCAGGGCCGATATCGCTGCCGTCAAGTCCTACAAGGATGCGGTGACCGCGAAGCGGTCGGTTGCTATGCTGAAAAAGCGGGGGGCGCCCCTGGTGCGCTTCGCCAGGGACCTCATGTGGAGGTTGGGGGGGTACAGGACCCGGGAGCTTTGCGCCTTCATCGACGATTTCGATCCGCAGGCAGTCTTCTTCCAGTCCTCCAGCGGGGTGTTCGCCTTCTCCCTGGTCAAGTGGATCTGTACTGCACGCAATATCCCTTTGATCATGCAGACCACTGACGACTACGTCACCCAGATGGCTACCTGGGACCCGTTCTCCTGGATCCAGGTAGCTAGGTTGACCAAGATGTACCGCTGGGCCGTTTTCTACTCTAGTCAGGTCATCGCGATCGGAGACAAGATGGTGCAAGAGTACCGGATGCGTTTTGGCGGCAGCTATTACGTCGCTATGAATTCCGTTGCCAGTCTGAATTTACCCAAACCTGAAACTGGTAGGGATAAGGTTAGGTTTCTA
Organism: uncultured Geobacter sp.; assembly: GCA_964622705.1. Lineage (GTDB taxonomy): Bacteria > Desulfobacterota > Desulfuromonadia > Geobacterales > Pseudopelobacteraceae > Trichlorobacter. Next base: position 2,690 of record CAZUSH010000081.1, read on the forward strand.
TACGCCGGCAATCTGGTACTGAATAGATGGAGAGTATTAGGAGTTATTTCTCAGTGTCTTAAGGAGCTCGATCAGGAACAAAATTTAAAAGGTGAACTTCACATCTACTCCCTGAACCAGCCATGTCCTGAAGGGCTTCGGCAATTAAATAACGCTCCCTACTCTTCTTTTAACGGTGCCGTCAACACTGAACAGCTGAACAAGCTTAAGACGGCATCAGATGTACTAGTCCACGTCGAGGCTTTTGACCACATTAACAGACATATCACTAGGCTTTCAATCTCCACAAAGATTCCGGAATACTTGGCCTCTGGGCGCTGTATATTTGCCGTTGGGCCTGATGATGTCGCCTCAATACAGTACATTGTTGAGCACGACTTGGGGGTTGCTGTTACTTTCATTGATAAGGCGAAGATTAAAAATGCATTGGCAGATATTATGAAAACCCCAGAGAAAAGGGCTGAGTACGCAGAAAAAGGGATTGGAGTTGCTAAAGCTAGGCATAATGCTGAAAAAACTGCTGAGGATATTAAACAAATGATTATTTGTGCTGTTGAAAATCACAAAAACAAGAAGGAGGTTTAATGTTTAAAAACAAAAAATTATTGATCACTGGTGGCACCGGAACCTTTGGCAATGCCGTGCTTAACCGATTTCTTGAAACAGAAATAGCGGAAATCCGAGTTTTTTCGCGCGATGAGAAAAAGCAGGATGACATGCGTAAGGCATATCACCACGACAAACTGCGCTTTTACATTGGTGATGTGCGCAATGAATCAAGCCTGTATGACGCCATGCGCGGGGTGGATTTTGTTTTTCATGCTGCTGCCCTTAAGCAGGTGCCGTCTTGCGAGTTTTTCCCTCTTGAGGCGCTCAGGACCAACGCTGTTGGGACTGAAAATGTGTTGAATGCTGCCATAGGTGCCGGAGTGGCTCGGGTGATTGTGCTGTCTACCGATAAAGCGGTTTACCCCATCAATGCCATGGGGATTTCCAAGGCGATGATGGAGAAACTGGCTGTGGCAAAATCCCGTGTTGCTGCGCCTGACACAACGATTTGTGTAACCCGTTACGGTAATGTGATGGCCAGCCGTGGCTCAGTTATTCCGCTTTTTTTGACCCAGATTCAGGCTGATAAGGCCCTTACCATTACCGACCCCAATATGACTCGCTTTATGATGACCATCGAGGATGCGGTAGATCTTGTTTTATATGCCTTTGAACATGGTAACCCCGGTGATACCTTTGTGCAGAAAGCTCCCTCGTGTACTATCGATACCTTGACGAAGGCGTTGGGTAAACTGTTGGACGTCTCCGTGGTGACTCAGGTGATCGGTACGCGGCATGGCGAAAAACTGTATGAAACGTTGCTGACCCGTGAAGAGATGTCGGTGGCTGAAGACATGGGCGGCTATTTCAGGGTGCCGGCTGATAACCGGGATTTGAACTACGGCAAATATTTTACCGAGGGTGAAGAGCGGATTACGGTTCAGCATGATTATAACTCTCATAATGTTGAATTGCAGGATGTGGATGGCATGGTCGAGCTACTCAAGAAGCTGGACTGCGTGCAGCAGGCGTTACGTGGAGATAGGGTTGAGGCGTAAACCCTTCACAGCCTCTCGCGCCTGACGAAAAAAGGATCTTTATGATGACGATTTTGATAACTGGTTCTGAAGGTTTTGTCGGTAAGAACTTACGGGTGATGTTGCAGCAGCGTCAGGATATCCGGCTGCTTTGCTTTGATCTGCACAATGATCCTGCAGAACTGTTTCCTCTGCTTGATCAGGCTGATTTTGTCTTTCATCTGGCAGGAGTGAATCGGCCGCAGAATCCGGAAGATTTTACTTTTGGTAATACCGGACTGACGGAGCAGATCTGTTCGTATCTTGCAGGGCAGAAAAGGCGTGTGCCGCTGGCTATTACCTCCTCCACACAAGCTGGCCTGGATAACGCTTACGGCATCAGCAAGCGAGGAGCCGAGGATGCAGTTTTTGCCTATGGTAAAGAGACTGGGGTGCCGGTATATGTTTTTCGTCTGCCTAATGTGTTCGGTAAGTGGTGTCGTCCCAACTACAATAGTGCAGTGGCTACCTTTTGCCATAACATTGCCCATGGGCTGCCGATCCAGGTGAACGATCCCAATGTGGTCATGAAGCTGGTCTACATTGATGATGTGGTGCAAACCTTGTGTAACCTGTTAGAGGGCAAGGAGCTGAAGGACGGTACGTTTCATCTGGTAGAACCGGTGCATACCTGTGCCTTGGGCGAGATTGTCGAGCTGATCACCTCGTTCAGGGATAGTCGTGAACAGCGCAGTATTCCGAACATGGCTGATCCGCTTACCAAGAAGCTGTATGCCACCTACCTGAGCTATCTCCCTTCTGACCAATTTAGTTACCCTTTGAAGATGAATGTTGATGCCCGCGGGTCGTTTACCGAGTTTATCAAGACGCCTGACCGTGGCCAGGTATCGGTGAATATCTCGAAACCAGGCGTCACTAAAGGGAATCACTGGCATCACACAAAAAATGAGAAATTTTTAGTCGTTAGTGGTAAAGGAGTAATCCGGTTCCGGCGGGTGGGTAGTAGCGAGGTCCTTGAATACCCGGTGAGCGGCGAAAAACTTGAGGTGGTTGATATCCCCACCGGTTATACGCATGACATCAGCAATACTGGAGAAACCGATCTGGTGACCGTGATGTGGTGTAATGAACTGTATGATCCGGAGCGTCCGGATACAATCTTTGAACCTGTGGAGTCTTCCAAGTGAAAAAACTCAAGGTAATGACCGTTGTAGGTACCCGACCTGAAATTATTCGACTTTCCCGTGTGATGCTGAAGCTTGACCAGCATGTTGATCATATCCTGGTTCATACCGGCCAGAATTACGATTACGAGCTGAATGAGATATTTTTTCACGATCTTGAGGTGCGCAAACCGGATCACTTTCTGGATGCAGCCGGTGCAAATGCCGCAGAGACTATCGGCAACCTGATCATCAAGGTTGATCAGGTGCTGGAACAGGAAAAACCGGAAGCGCTGCTGGTACTGGGGGATACCAACAGTTGTCTGGCTGCCATCCCCGCTAAAAGGCGTAAGATTCCAATCTTCCATATGGAGGCAGGTAACCGTTGTTTTGATCAGAGGGTGCCGGAAGAGACCAATCGCAAGATAGTTGACCATATCAGTGATATCAATCTCACCTACAGCTCCATCGCTCGTGAGTACTTGCTTCGAGAGGGGCTCTACCCTGACCGGGTGATTAAGACCGGCAGCCCCATGTTTGAGGTGTTGCACGCCTATATGGCCAAAATTGATGCCTCGGATGTGCATGCGCGTTTGGGGCTTGCACCGCAGGACTATTTTGTGGTGAGCGCCCACCGGGAGGAGAATGTTGATTCTGAAACCAACCTCGTCAAACTTGCCGGTATTTTGAATGGCATTGCAGAACAGTACGGTAAACGGATCATTGTATCCACTCATCCCCGTACCCGTAACCGGATCGAGGCAAAGGGACTCGCCTTTCATGAGAACGTAGAGCTTCTCAAGCCCCTTGGCTTTATTGACTATGTCCATTTGCAGAAATATGCCTATGCAGTACTCTCCGACAGCGGCACTATTACCGAAGAGTCATCAATTTTGAACTTCCCGGCCCTGAATATTCGTGAAGCCCATGAACGGCCAGAGGGAATGGAGGAAGCCTCGGTGATGATGACCGGTCTGGAACTTGAGCGTGTCATGCAAGGCTTGGCAATTTTAGAAAGCCAGCAACGAGGGGAAGAGCGGACACTCCGGTCGGTGAACGATTATTCAAAGCCGAACGTTTCAGACAAAGTACTGCGGATTATGATCAGCTATACCGATTATGTGAACCGGGTCGTGTGGCGTAAATAAGTAGTATGCGCATTTTGATGCTAACTCAATGGTTTGACCCTGAACCGACGTTTAAGGGACTGGCCTTTGCCCGTGAATTGACTAGGTTGGGACATCAGGTCGAGGTGCTTACTGGGTTCCCGAACTACCCTGGGGGCAAGGTGTATCAGGGATACCGCATCAAATGGGTGCAGCGTGAAACCATTGATGGCATCTCGATCATCAGAGTTCCGCTCTATCCGAGCCATGATAGTTCAGCCCTGAAGAGGATTGCTAACTATATTAGCTTTGCCTTTTCTGCCGCCGTGTGGGGGGCGTTACTAGTCAAACGCGCGGATGTCATGTATGTCTATCATCCTCCCGCCACGGTAGGGTGCGCGGCATTGGTTATCAGTATTCTTCGCAGGATTCCGTTCGTTTATGACATACAGGACTTGTGGCCTGACACGCTGGCGGCAACCGGTATGCTGAAGAATCCAGGCATCCTGAAGCTGATTGACTGGACATGCAGGCTAATCTATCGGCGTGCTGCCAGAATTGTGGTGCTGTCCCCTGGCTTCAAGAAGGTGCTTGCATTGCGGGATATCCCATCTGAAAAGGTTGAGGTTATCTACAACTGGTGCGATGAAACTCAAATTGCGACAATGAGCCGGGAAGAAGCCTTAAGGCTTGAGCCTGAACTGCAGGGCCGCTTTAATGTTGTTTTTGCCGGGACAATGGGCAAGGCACAGGCGTTGGATGCTGTACTTGATGCTGCGGCGCAACTTAACCCCGTCGTTCCGTATGTGCAGTTTGTCTTCATTGGCGGTGGTATCGACGTTGAGCGTTTAAAACGAAAAGGAGAGCAGATGGGGTTGAAAAACGTCGTATTTCTTCCGCGTCGTCCTATGTCTCAGATTGGCTCAGCACTGTGTGCGGCAGATGTGCTCCTTGTCCATCTTAAGGATGATCCTCTGTTTTCAATTACGCTACCATCCAAAACCCAAGCGTATCTTGCGGCCGGTCGCCCCATCTTAATGGCTGTGCGTGGGGATGCTGCCGAGCTTGTCGAACGCTCCGGCGCAGGGGTAGCGTGTGTTCCGGAAAATTCTAAAAATATCGCCAAAATTGTAGAACAATTTGCAGCTATGGATTGGGGTACACGTGACAACATGGGGAAAAATGGTGCCGCTTATTACCAGCGTGAACTGGCACTAAGTGTTGGTGTGAGGAAATTCGAACGTATTTTTAGCTCAATGAAAAGCTCTTCATGACTCTAACCTCCGTGCGATGTAGGATGACTAAGCGCCTCTTTGATCTCACTATTACGTTATGTGGCCTATTTCTGCTTTGGCCTCTGATCCTGCTGCTTTCGGCTTTGGTGCGAATCAAGCTTGGCTCACCGGTGTTTTTCCTCCAGCAACGTCCAGGTTTGCACGGCAAACCTTTTATGATGGTCAAATTCCGTACCATGACTGACGCCTGCGATGTAAATGGCGAGCTGCTGCCTGATGCAGTACGTCTGTCATCTTTTGGCCGCTTTCTTCGCAGCAGTAGTCTTGATGAGTTGCCGGAGTTGATCAACGTCCTCAAAGGCGAGATGAGCCTGGTCGGGCCGCGCCCGTTGCTGATGGAATACCTGCCGCTTTATTCACCTGAACAGGCCCGTCGCCATGAAGTGAAGCCCGGCATCACTGGCTGGGCTCAGGTGAATGGACGTAACGCCATCAGTTGGGACGAAAAATTTAAGCTGGATGTCTGGTATGTGGATAATTACTCATTTGGCCTTGATTTGAAGATTCTCTGTCTGACTTTGGAAAAAGTGTTTGTCAGGGAGGGAATCAACCAGGAAGGGCAGGCAACAATGGAGCGATTCAGAGGTCCAGTAGAATGAAAGAAAAAATTTTTGTTTTTGGCGCTAGTGGGCATGCCAAGGTAGTGATTGATATAATAGAACAACAAGGACTGTACGAGATTGCTTTTTTGGCTGACGACAATCCGTGTCTTAAAGGGGCAGTCGTTTACGGCTATCAGGTGATTGGCGGAAAAGCAGAGTTGCTTGCAGGTGGGGTCAGACGTGGTATCGTTGCAATCGGGAGTAATAAAGCGCGCCGGTTTGTTGGCGCATGGCTTGTTGATAATGGCTTTGAACTTGTGACCGTGCTGCACCCGACAGCCCAGTTGGCTCGTGGCGTTGTGATAGGAAATGGTACAGTGGTGATGGCTGGGGCTGTTATAAATTCAGATACGGTTATTGGGGGTAATGTGATTGTCAATACACGTTCCAGTATTGACCACGACTGTGTCATCGGAAGTTATGTTCACCTTGCGCCAGGTTCTACACTTTGCGGAGCGGTTCAAGTTGGTGAAGATAGTTTTATCTGCGCTGCAGCCACGGTGATTCCAAATCTAACTATTGGCAGCAATGTGACTGTTGGAGCTGGGGCAACGGTGATCAACCATATTGCTGATAACCTTACAGTCGTCGGCTCTCCAGCTCGTGTACATCAAACCCAAAGGACTTAAGAGTGTTAGATACCAATTTTGCCCCGTGGCCTTCTTTTACTGTTGAAGAGGCTGATGCTGTACAGCGCGTACTACTGTCGAACAAAGTCAATTATTGGACTGGGCTTGAAGGCCGCGAGTTTGAGAAAGAATTTGCTGCCTATACCGGTTGCAAGTATGCGGTTGCCTTGGCTAACGGTACGGTTGCCTTGGAGCTGGCACTGTATGCACTGAATATCGGCCCTGGCGATGAGGTGATCACCACCAGCCGTACCTTTATAGCCTCGGCCAGTTGTATCGTCATGCGTGGCGCGACGCCGGTTATAGCCGATGTAGATCCGGTCAGCCAGAACATCACCGCCAATACCATCCGTCCTTGCATTACACCCCGTACGAAAGCAATTATTGCAGTCCACTTGGCCGGTTGGCCCTGCGATATGGACCCAATCCTTGAGTTGGCTAAAGAACATAAACTGAAGGTGGTCGAGGACTGTGCACAGTGCCACGGTGCTACCTATAAAGGAAGATCCGTTGGTTCACTTGGGGATGTGGCAGCCTTTTCCTTCTGCCAAGATAAAATTATGAGCACCGGCGGTGAAGGCGGTATGCTGACCACGAACGATGAAACGATCTGGCGGAAGGCGTGGGAGTATAAGGACCATGGTAAGAGCTACGATGCGGTGTACAATCGACAACACCCGCCAGGATTTCGCTGGTTACATGAATCATTCGGCACCAACTGGCGTCTGACTGAGATGCAATCAGCCATTGGTAGGATACAATTGCGCAAGCTATCAGAGTGGATCCGTATCAGAGGACAGTATGCGGCCGTGCTGAGCGACTGTTTTGTTCGTATTCCTGCGTTACGGATAACTGTTCCGCCAGATGGCGTTGGCCATGCTTACTACAAATATTACGTTTTTGTACGTCCTGAAAGGCTAAAGTCGGAGTGGAGTCGTGATCGTATTATGGCGGCTATCAATGCCGAAGGGGTTCCCTGCTATTCGGGTAGTTGTAGTGAAATATATATGGAAAAAGCATTCGCTGATGCTGTTTTTGGCCCCGCTCCCGTTGTGCCGTTACCGGTTGCCAGGCTCCTGGGTGAAACCAGCCTAATGTTTCTTGTGCATCCGACACTGACCGACGAGAATATCCAGCACACCTGTAATGTGGTAGCTAACGTTATGCAGCATGCAACTTTTTGAATGAGACGTTGTGGCTAAGGACGGAACTAATTAATGCAAATCCCGCGCAGTTTACTCAAATTTCTGCTAGATGTCATATTAATTGCCCTTGCTTACAGTGTTGCCCTCTTGCTTGACGAAGATTTTGTTATTTCCTCAACGTATTTAGATCGTTTTTTGCATTCCTTTCCCTATGTTGTTGGCATTCAGGCATTAGTTCTTTTGACGTCGAAACTTTATAGCAACATCTGGCGGTATGCCTCACTACAGGATGTGCTTGAAATCTTTAAGGCGGTCACCCTTGCGGTGGTTATGACCGCCTTCGGGCTTTTGTTTGCCCGCGATACCTTGGTGTTTTACCGGACATTGCTGGTACTTGACTGGGGTGTACTGATGGCACTGATGCTCTCCAGCCGATTTATATTTCGTTTTTATCGAGAAAACTGCAGCTTGTTACCCCAGCGGTTTCATCAACAGCCTGAAGGGCACGCGACCCTGATTGTTGGTGCTGGCGATGCGGGAAATTTGTTGATAAAGGAAGTACAGAGGCACAATAATACCGGCTTCAAAATTGTCGGGCTGGTTGATGACAATCCTGAAAAACAAGGTTTGAAGTTAGGGGGAATTCCCGTATTGGGCCAAACCTCACAATTGCCAAAACTCATTCGTGAATTGCACGTTGAAGAAGTGATTATTGCCGTGCCTTCGGCACACAAGAAATTTATTCGCAAAATAGTGGCCTGTTGTAAGTCTTCTGGCGTGCAGTTTAAAACCCTTCCAAGTATTCCGGACCTGATTGATGGGTCTGTCGCTATTTCTCAGATTAGAAAGGTTGAAATCGATGACCTGCTTGGGCGAGATCCGGTTCAGCTTGACCAGCAAGCAATAAGCGCATATTTGACCGGCAAGCGAGTCTTAGTGACTGGTGCAGCCGGAAGTATCGGCAGCGAGATCTGCCGTCAAATCTGTAGCTACAACCCGTCCAAGCTGTTGATCCTTGATAGTGCTGAAACGCCATTATATCATATTGAAAAAGAACTGATTGCTCAATATCCTGCCTTGCGCATTGTGCCGATTATCGCCGATGTGCGTCATCAAGAGCGAATTTCTGCACTGTTTGACAGTTTTTTACCCCAGGTTGTTTTTCACGCTGCTGCCTATAAACATGTGCCGATGATGGAATATAATCCGATGGAAGCGGTGACCAGCAATGTTGGCGGTACGATGCATCTTGCTGATGCTGCTCATACCTGTGGGGTGGAGCGGTTTGTCATGATTTCGACCGATAAAGCGGTTAATCCCACTAACGTGATGGGGGCCAGTAAGCGCGCTGCTGAACTCTATGTGCAGGCCTTGTCCCAAAAATCTCGTACACGTTTTACGACGGTTCGTTTTGGCAATGTCCTGGGGAGCAATGGTAGTGTCATACCGTTGTTCAAGGAGCAGATCCTTAAAGGTGGGCCGATTACTGTAACAGACCCGCGCGTGATTCGCTATTTTATGACGATTCCCGAGGCCTGCCAGCTCGTGTTGCAGGCAGGTTGTTTAGGACGGGGAAGCGATATATTTGTGCTCGACATGGGTGAACCGGTGCGGATTCTGGATTTGGCTGAAGAGTTGATTCGCCTTTCCGGGCTGGTGCCATATGACGATATTGACATTGTTTTCAGTGGGTTGCGGCCAGGAGAAAAGTTGTTTGAGGAGCTGTTGATTGATGGTGAAAATATTTTGCCGACAACGCATGAAAAAATACGTATTGTCCGTGCAATTCCCCTTGAATACGAGTCAGTTTTACAGGAAATTCAGAGCCTTCTGCGTGTTGCCTCCAGTTTTGATACTGGCGCTATTTTGCAACAATTAAAGCATACGGTACCTGAGTTTGTGGCTCAATATCACTTTGAGGGCGCTCCTCCGTTTTCATTTCAGCGCTTGCGGCCAGATGTGGTCCGTGAGGCAAGCTAAAGCAAAGCAGGTTCGAAAGACGTGTCTCACGCGGAGGCGCGGAGGATCGCAGTGAACGGCAAAAGCGAGAGTCTGATTTAGGGCTGAAGCCTTTTATGCACATGATGATGGTTTCTTCTGCACCTCTGGGTGAGCTTAACGTATACCGGTAAAGGACGATTGATGGCGATACGGATAGTGCTTCTGCTGCTGATCCTGATGTGTCTTGCGGTTCCGGTTTCTGCCGCGTCGCTCGCATCTTCCAATATTCCGCTGGACAGCCCTATTTATCTGTACTTGGAAAAACTCTCCGGTATGGGATTGGTACGTTCCGATGTTCGCGGTCTTAAACCGTTTTCGCGTAGTGAGGCCGCGCGTTTGACGATTGAGGCGAGTGAGAATCTGCGCTTAGATGCAGCAGAAGAACGTCCTGCATACCCTGCTGCCAGGGCTTTTTTAAAACAATTAAAAACACAGCTGGCACGCGAATTGTCTTTGTACAACACGGATAGTAAGCCGCGCCTGTTGGACGCAACGCCTGTCTTGTCGGCACGTATGCGGTATGTGTATCTGCAGGGTGTTCCACGCAGTTACGAACGCAAAGTCAATGATCCGGGAAATGATGGTGTCTTTGGCATTGGTCAAGGTCTACGCCCACGGAATCCCTACCCGACACCGGTCCAGCAGCACGGCAATGAAGGTACGCCGCTGCTGGAAAATAATGAAGGCACTGTTTATCATGCCGGACACAATGCAGAGCTGCGGGTGGCTGGTGAGGCGTATATAGACCGGTATGTTGTCGGACTGTTCGAGCCCCAACTGCTGTACGCCGCCGATAATGGCAAGTCGGTCCTGACCATGAACCGCGGTTACGTAAAGATTGGCGGCGGCGCGCTTGAACTGGAAGTGGGGCGTGACAGCACCTGGATGGGACTAGGGCAACGGGGTGCCATCACGCTTTCAAACAATGCCCGAAATCTTGACATGATCAAACTTTC
>CAZUSH010000082.1:0-12641 GCA_964622705.1 uncultured Geobacter sp.
ACGGTATCGAGGAATTCGTCGAAGTCAAATACCTCTGCATGGGCGGTATCTAAGGGAGGCGTGACGATGATGCCAAAGTTGAGCACCGTTGCCTGGGTACAACTTCCCGCCAAACTCCAGACGCAAAGTGGGGGGTGCTGGCAGGAACGGTGCTATCCCTTTCGCGGAGTCTTTGCCGAGCATCGTGCTGAAAAAGGTGTGGAAATGCGTAGAATGCTCGATGACTGCTGGCTGGCACTGAAGGAATTTGAAGATGAAAATGAATTGGAGCGGACTGCTAAGCGTTGTCAACAGGAGGAACAGACATGGTAATGAAGATTGCAATACCGTTGGCGGATGGCGTGTTGGCAAGCCATTTTGGCCATTGCGAACGTTTTGCCTTGCTTGAGGTGGAATTGGAACAGCGAAAAATGCTGGCGCGTAACGACATTGTTGCACCGCCGCATGAACCGGGTTTGTTGCCGCGCTGGCTGGCAGAGCATGGTGCAGATATGATCATCGCCGGGGGGATGGGAGAACGGGCCAGAGAGCTATTCAGCCAGAGCGGTATCAAGGTTTTTACCGGCGCGCCGCCTGTTGATCCGGAACAGTTGGTGCATCATTTTATGCATGGTTCCCTTTCGCTGGGAGCCAACCAGTGCGAACACTGATTCTGAAATACTAGGGGCTGCCATGGATACGGAAAAACGCCTGCTGGTGATTGACGACGAACCTGCTATTCGAGAAGGTGTACGCCGGATTCTGGAATCTGAGTCATTCAAAGTGGAAACCTTCGGTAGCGGCCAGGCCGCTCTGGAACGGCTGAAGCAGGATAAGTTCGACCTGGTCATCACCGATTTGAAGATGCCGGGCATTAGTGGTGTGGATGTGCTCAGATCGATCAAGGAGATTCACCCGGATCTGCCGGTCATTTTTATTACCGGTTACTCCTCGGTTGACAGTGCGGTAGAGGTGATGAAGTTGGGGGCAGTGGACTACCTTGCCAAGCCGTTTACCCCGGAAGAGATGTTGAACGTGATAAAAAACGCCCTTGAGCAGCGGGTACTGGCACTGGAAGATCTCTATCTCTGCAAAGAGCTGCGTGATACCGAAGGGTTTGATCATTTTGTGGGTAAGAGCCATGAGATGGTTAAGGTCTATCGCAGGATCATGCAGGTGGCCCCCACCGACAGCACCGTGCTGATTACCGGAGAATCCGGTACCGGCAAGGAACTGGTGGCCCGGTCAATCCACAAACACAGTTCCCGCCGCGATCATCCCTTTGTGGCGGTGGATTGCACCTCTTTGGTGGAAAACCTGCTGGAGTCGGAGCTGTTCGGCCATGTCAAGGGCTCGTTTACCGGCGCCATCCATACCAAGACCGGTTTGTTCAAGGTGGCGGAAGGGGGAACGTTGTTCCTTGATGAGGTCTCAAACCTCAGCCTGACCACCCAGGCCAAGCTGTTGCGGGTGCTGCAGGAACGCCAGGTCACCCCGATCGGCGGCACTCAACCGACGCCGATCAATATCCGGCTGGTCGCGGCGACCAACCGCAACCTGCGAGACATGGTGGCAGAAGGTTCCTTCCGTGAGGATCTGTTTTTCAGGCTGAATATCATTCCTCTGGACCTGCCACCGCTTCGGGAGCGAACAGGCGATATCCCGCTCTTGGTCGGTAACGCGGTGCGGCGGTGTGCCGATGAACTGGGCAAGGATATTAAAGGGGTTACGGCCGGGGCAATGCAGCTTTTACAGAGCTATGGGTTTCCCGGCAATGTCCGTGAGCTGGAGAACGTGATTGAGCGTGCCGTGGTGCTGGCGGAGGATAGTCTGATAACCCCTGACGATCTTGAACTGGGGACCAGTCCTTCTGAGCCGGTTTTGCTGGATTATACCGCTGTGCCGCTCAGTGTGGAAGAGCTGAAGGAAACCAAGCGCCAATTGAGGGAGCAAGCGGTTGAGGATGTGGAACGGTCCTTTGTGATCAATGCCTTGCAGCGGAATCGCGGCAATATTACCAGGGCCGCTGAAGAGACCGGCATGTTGCGGCCCAACTTTCAGGCCATGATGAAAAAGCTCGGCGTCTCGGCCAGGGATTATGCCGCGCCTTGATACCCTGCTACAACGTTTCCTGCCCCGACGTTTTTCACTGATCCAGAAACTGACCATTCTGACCGGCACCGTGGTGGTGCTGTTCATGACGCTGTTTGCCTGGATCAACATCAATAATCTCCAGCAGCTGTTGATCAGCAATACCGCCCGCAACCTGGATAACCTGGCCTCTGCCGTTATTCGGCTGACCCGTCATCAGATGCTGCAGGACAAACGACAGGCAGCCTACCGGATGATCGATGAGATGGCCGGGAGTCCCGGTATCGAGCGGATCAGGATGATCAACCGTGCCGGTATCATCGTTCATTCGAGCGCTTCGGATGAAATCGGCAGGCAGTTGGATCAAAAGGCGGTCAAATGCGACCGTTGCCATAAACCGGATGTTACCCTGCTCCGTCCCCAGCTGGAGGAGCGCAGCCGCTTCTTCAGGCTGCCGGACGGCCGTCAGGTAATGGGACTGGCCCGCTCGATACGTAATGAACCAAGCTGTTCTGCAGCCGCCTGCCATGCGCACAGCGAGAGCCACAAGGTGCTGGGGGTGGTGGATATTATCGTCTCGCTGGATACCCTCCAGGCGGACCTGGCCTCCTACCGTAACCGAACCGTACTGCTTACCGTGCTGCTGATTGTCCTGCTGGGCGCCTCGTTGACCTTCTTTACCCTGCATCTGGTCAACCGTCCGGTCAATCAGCTGTTGCAGCTCACCTCTCGCTTAGCCAGGGGAGAGCTTGATTGCGAAATAACCCCCACCTCACATGACGAGCTTGGCGAGTTGATGCGGGCTTTCAGGATGATGACCGGCAACCTGCGACAGGCCCGCAATGACCTTGAAGAGTGGGGCCGTACCCTGGAAGAAAAGGTGAAGGAGCGGTCTGAAGAGTTGCAGCGGATGCAGATGAGACTGGTGCATACTGAAAAACTGGCTTCTCTGGGGGAATTGGTGGCAGGGATTGCGCATGAGATCAACAATCCGCTCTCAGGGGTGCTGATATTCAGCGAGCTGGTGGCCAAGGACAAACGGCTTGATCCTGCCCTGAAAAAGGATATGGAGATTATCAGTAACGAGGCGCAACGCTGCGCCGGGATCGTCAAGGGGCTTTTGGAGTTTGCGCGGGACTATCAGCCCCACATGGCCCCGTGCAACATCAACCAGGTCCTGATCGACTCGTTGCGCCTGGTGGAATGTCAGTCGGTTTTTCAGAATGTGGTCATCCTGCGGGAACTTGACAATCGTCTCCCCGCCATCCTGGCCGATCAGAACCAGCTCAAACAGGTCTTTATCAATATCTTCATCAACGCCGGGCAGGCGATGCAGGATCTCAAGCGGGGAGAATTGCGTATCAACACCAGGTCGGACGCCGAGTTGGTCGGCGGCGTTGTTGTGACCATTGCCGACTCCGGTTGCGGTGTTTCCGAAGAACAGCTGGGTAAATTATTTGACCCGTTTTTTACCACGAAAGGCACTGGCGGTACCGGCCTGGGCCTGTCGGTCTCCTATGGCATCATCCAATCCCACGGCGGTAGTATTACGGTGGAGAGCCGGACCGGCAGCGGTACCGCTTTTATCATCAGACTTCCTTGCTGTTTGGCTGATGAGGAGGAGGGGGCCGGGCAGATACCAGCTGATGCATAGCCCGTATATACAGTCGCCTTTTGAGGGCTTTGTTGAGATTTATAAACAATATCAGCTTGTTGTCTATTTGAAGGGCGATCTGGCAGTGTGATTGGTGCATAGTAATCAGATACAGCAATTCCAGAAGACGCGGAGTAGTCCTGGCTTTAACTTGTTGATATTGCTTTGCCTGTTTTGTTGCTTGATCGTCCGGAGCGGTTGGCATCATCTGTGCTAATTAATGGGCAGCAACATCGATTCCACGCAGTATCCAGGAGGATGCCATGAAAACGAAGATTTTGAATCTCTTGATTCCCTTGCTGGGCGGCAGCGCAACATCGGCATTCGCCTCTGACAGCGCCTTAAGCGACGGGGGCGGACCGTTGGTGTGGTTCTTTATCGGCTTCGGAGTCTTGGTGTTGATGGTCCAGGCGGTGCCTGCCCTGATCATGCTCTATTCCATGCTGAAGGCTGTGTTCAGTCCGGCGGAACGCACGACATCAGCCGGTCTCAGTGCCCACAAGTAGTACTCACACGTATTTATTAAGGAGATGATAATCATGAAAACCATACGTACTGTGTTGACGAGCTTAGCACTTTCTGTTGTCTGCCTTTCCAGTGCCTTGGCGTCTGAAGCGCACCATGCCGCCGAGGTGGATACAAACCTGACCTACAACAGCGGCATCCTGGTATTGGCGTTTGCCGGATTCCTGGCGCTGGTGGTGGTGGTCCAGACCATTCCTGCCTTTATCAGTCTCTACAACATGATCAAGAAGACCGCCGAAGAGAGCAGGCAAAAACAGGCTGCCCGTGCCGATGCCCGGAATTGAGCACAATGAGGAGGGTGCGGCTTTGGCCCACCCTCCTCAAACGGGCGATACGGTGGAACAAGCTGATCCTGTTGCATTTACACGGGGGATGGCTCTTGTTCGCCGCCGCCGTAAGTATTTCTTCGGCGTTGTCATCGGCTATATGCCGCTGATGTGGCTGGCGCATAAGCTGTCTCCCTCGTTTCAGAGCATGGCAATTACCTTTAGCGTCTGGGTGGCGGTACTGTTTCTGACGGCACTGTACTCGGCCTTGGCGCGTTGTCCCCGCTGCGGTAACTATTTTCATATGAACGGCATGTCGCTGCTCTATCTGCGGCGCTGCCTGCACTGTCAGTTGCCTGTTAATGCAAAAAATGAACATGGAGGTGCGTGATGTTCGGATTCGGTATGCCGGAGTTGGTAGTAATACTGGGGATTGTAGTGGTAATGTTTGGTGCCGGCCGCCTGCCGGAAATCGGTTCCGCAATGGGCAAGAGCATCCGCAACTTTAAAAATGCAACTGATGGACGTGAAGAGATTGAGCTGAAGGGTGAAAAGTAATACGACGGTGTGCCTTTAGCAAAACTACGTTGGGGGCTGTCTGCCGCATTACGTGCTGACCGCTCCCTTTTGGTCAATTCATCAATAATGCGTTACGTGCCGCATTCCGGCCCTTGGATATTCCAAGGGTTATTACTGGCGGCTGATTTTTCGTTCAAGCAAGGCCAGTTCTTCCTCCTGTTCCCGTATCTGTGTCAGCGAGTAGGACCAGATGTGGTAGCTCTCCAGGCTCAGAATCGTCATGCCGGCGGCCAATACGGCCCAGAAGTTCTGTGACAGCACCCCGGAAAAGAAATAGAAGGCGTAGAAGCAGAGCAGGTAGCCGATATGGCTGAATGAGACCATTTTCGGTGAACCGTTGGTAATGCGGCCCAACACGAGTAAGATGGCCGAAAAGGCATAAACCACCAGCAGGGCGCTGATCATGTTGCTGGAGGGGGGCGTACCCAAGACCTTTTTTACTTCAGGCGTTAGCGGGGGAAAGATCTGCTCGCTGAGCATGGCTGGAACGCTGACTGCCGCAAAGGCTGCAATGGCCCAGAGTCCTTGATGAGAACGGCTGCGCAAGCGGTTGATGGACTGCTGCAGGACAGCGCGTTGCGCCTCCGGAGTTTGCGTAAGAACGGGATCTGGTCTGGTCATGGAGTCTGTCTGGGCCTGTTGCAGAGCAAGATACCGACATCCGGTGTCTAGGTCGGTGGGTCGTTCTTTTCCTTGGCGCAGTTGCGACAGCGTGCCAAGGCTTCCCGTGTATCGTGCAACCGTACGAGCAGGGCGCGGTAATTACGCGCCAGCAGTGAAAGCTCGCCATAGCCCGATCTGAGTCCATCTTCGGCAATGTCGTCAACCTGGTCGCCACTGGTGGCAGCGACCAGTCTTTTGAGAGGAATGAAGAACGAGCGGTTCAAGAGCGCAGCAACACCGCCCACCGTGAGCACCAGCGTCATGAGCGTAAACACTAGCATACGGTAGCGCATCAGGGCGAGTGAATTTTGCAAGGGTCCCTGATCGAGGCCGATGTCCAGCATGCCCAGAACCTTCTTCTCTGCCGGATGATAGTGGCAGGAGCTGGTACAGGAAGGTTCGTTGTATATCGGCTGTGCCATGGCCAGCACTTCAACCCCGCGTTCATTGATAAAGCGGCGCGTCTGTTTTGCGGCTGCCAGCTGCTCAGCCGGTTTCGTGCCGCTGTGGCAGCCGTTGCAGCCTTCCATCTGTTTGTTGACCTGATGCCCTATTTCTTCCTGGTTGCGGGAAAAGGTGATGACACCATGGTGGTTGAAGATACGCAGGTGCTCAACGCCTTGATGCTGGCTGATGTTGGCGATGATATTGCCTAAATGCTGGCGGTCGTTATGCAGCATGGCATAGCGGGTGGAAAGCAGCACGGTGTTGGCGATGTTGCGTCCGTTTTGCGTCGCATCATCTATCAGATCCTGTTTCATAATGCCGTACAGGCTGAGGCAGCCTATGGCGACAAATCCGGTCACCGTCAAGCCCACCGGGATGATTGAGCGGCTGGCGATACTCTGGAACATACGGCACCTCCTGGCCACTGAGGCTGAAAAAGTGCCGACAGGGGGTTGCGCCTCCCCCTGCCGGCCATTGCATCTCAGGAGCTCTTATGGCACTTCAGGCAGTCACCTTTGACTGAGAAGGCCGATTTTCCGTTGTGACAGGCACCGCATGAAGCGCCTTTTTCCATCTCTTGCATGCTGGTTCGCTTGCCGTTGCCGTAGGGGTAAATCCTGGTGTGGCAATCGCTGCATTGAAAGGCTGCGGTGTGGAACTCATGGCTGAAGTGGCCGATAATGGTTCCGCGTTTGTTTTTGAAGGTCATGCGGGCCGGTAACTTGAAGCCGGTATGACATTTGGCGCAATCTCCCCTGACCGAGAAGGCGACTTTACCATCATGGCAGGCGCCACAGGATTTGCCCTTTTCCATCTCTGCCATGGTAATCCGTTTGTTGTGCTTCATGTCAGGCTTGACAACAGCTGTATGGCAGTCCTTGCAACTGTACGCCTGGGTATGGAAGGCGTGGCTGAAGACCGCCTTGGGCACGGGCGGTGTCTGATAGGTCAGTTCCGGACTCTTGTGGCACTTGCTGCACTTGTCGACACCAAAGGCCTTTTTGTTGTTGTGGCAGAACCCGCAGGACTTGCCTTTTTCCATCCCAGCCATGCTGACCGCTGGGTTTTTGCCGGTCTTATAAAGCTTGGTATGACAGACCGAACAGTCCTTCACCTTGGCCAGGTGCTTCGTGTGGCTGAAGTGGGTCGGACCGGTTTCCTTGACCTGGTAGGTCACCTCTTTGACTTGGTGACATTTACTGCATTCGTGGGCATCAAAGGCCTGCTTGCCGTTGTGGCAGGACCCGCAGGATTGGCCTTTGTACATGTCGGCCATCGTGTAATGTTTCTTGCTTCTGTTGTTGGTGTGGCAGGTGGCGCAACTGAAGGCCGGGGTGCCACGCTGATTCTTCTTTGACAGGTGTTTGTTATGGCTAAAGACTACCTTGCCCGCCTCTTTGGTGTCATAGCTGATATCCTTCAGTTCTATAGCAGCGCTATGGCGGATGTTTAGCAGAGCAAACACCCCAATCAGAGCGACGGTGAGTATCCGTTTCATGAGATTCTCCTGGAGCACCCCCCTGTCTGAGCAGGACAGGGGGAGCGGTTGATCAGATGGTGCTATTTGCCAACGGGACAGGCATCCGACTCGGCAACTGCCGGGACTGAAGCTTTTGCCGGTTCAAGCACGGCATACTCGCTGTAACGGGTCTTCCATTTGAACAGGATCGGCCAGCGGTACAGGATTGCCCGATAGGTCATGATGTAGATCGAGTAGACCGTCACCACGATGATCAGCTCTTTGACCGGCGGCACGTGGATATGGCCACTCTGCCAGTTAAAGGTGAACATATAGACATTCAGGCGGTGTAGAATCACGCCCAGGATGGTGGTCCAGGCCCCCATCCGCACCAGGGTGACATTGTTTTTGCGGATACCGGCGGTCAGCAGGACCAAGGACAGGATAACGCCGAAGCCTATTTCAAACATCCAGTAGGCGCCCCAACCGGTGGCCAGGTAGGCCCACTTGTTGTCGTGCGCAATACCGATCAGGCGGATGGTCAGGTAGGTGATCAGCCCCATGGAGGCGCCTTTGGCCAGGGCAATCTGCAGCTTGGGCAGGCTGTTCTTGAAGGTGTCGTCGCAACGCCAGCTCATGGTCTTGATGACGATGGTACTGACCACGATGACCATGCAGAGGCCGCCCGGCAGCGAGGAAACAAAGAAGTAAAGCCACTGAAATGATGCTGAATACCAGAGTGGATGTACCTTGCCCGGCGCATAGGTGGACAGCGCACCCAACGCACCTTGGTGCAGGGTAGAGAGGATGATACCGGCTACAGTCAGTCCCAAGGTCATCTTCCTAATCATGGTCTTGCCGGCCGGCCAGCCCATCCACTCAAAGAATGAGGTTGATACCTCGGCCACCTGCACCGAAAGATAGGTGGCAACGTGCCAGGCCACCAAGAACAGGACTGCTTCCGGTCCCCATGAAACGAACATGGGATAGATCAGGCGCCAGGGCTGGCCCAGGTCGCAGAGCAGGAACATGACAGCGAAGAAATAACCCAGCAGACCGTTCAAGAGTCCCAGCCGCTCAATCGGCTCCAGATCGTGGCGGCCAAATACCTCAACTGCCGTGCCTAGTTGGAACCCTGATGAGGAGAGCGGAACCATACCGAACAGTCCGAACCCCAGAAACAGTCCCCAGGCGTTATCATACGGGTCGCCGATTGCCCACTGCAGGCCAAAGATATACCGGCCGGCAATGACCGGCAGGCCGACGATAAGGATGATGGCAAAGAGCCAGTTAAGGGGGTTGCCCATGGCTTGGGAGACATACTGTTGTGGCGTCAACCCCAGAAAGATCTTCTCCATGAGGGTCCAGGGGCGGCCTTTGTCATGCTCCTTGCGCAGGGCCGTAACCATCTGCGTGTTGGGGTTGCGTGCAAGATACTGTTTCATTGGTGATCTCCCTCCTCATGCGCATGGTGCCCATCCTTGTTCTTGGTGGCCAGCAGGTGTACGCCGCTGAACAGAGCCGGCCAGATCGCCAGAACCATCGGCACAAAACCGAGGAAGTCTTTGACGTTTGAAATGATCGGTTCGTTCTGCATATGGCCGTCAAAGCCGACCTTGTCGAAATCCACACTGCTCAGATACATCCAGCTGGTACCGCCCACCGCCTTTTCACCGAACAGCTTATCCACGTATTTGCCCGGATCAGCCTGAATACGATCATGGCCCAGCTTGATCAGATCGGCACGGCGGCCAAAGGTCATTACCTGCTGCGGACAGATCTCGACACATGCCGGAGGCCTGCCTTCTTTTACGCGGGTGTCGTAGCAGAAGATACACTTCTTGACCAACGGGTTGATGGCGCTTGAGTAGCTGTAGGCCGGGATATTGAAAGGACAGGCGATCATGCAGTTGCGGCAACCGACACAGACCTTGGAATTGTAAATGACCGCGCCTTCCTTGGTTTTGGTGTAGGCGTTGACAAAACAAGAGCTGAGGCAGGCCGGTTCGTTGCAGTGATTGCACTGGATCTTGCGGAACAGGGTTTCCTTGTCGGCCACCTTGTACTTGTTGACGACTGTGTAGGCCTTTTCCGTTGTCCGCCGCTTGTCTTCAAATACCGACATGTCGTCAAACGGCAGATCCGGGTCCGGCAGCTTCTGCTCATTATTACAGGCAGCCTCGCAACTACGGCAGCCGATGCAACGGGTTAGGTCCACCAGTACCCCCATGGCATCCGGGTAGCCTTCAAAGGAACCGGCTGCCAGGGCGTTCGTACCGGCAACACCCACCGTCGCTGCGGTAACACCGCAGGCCAGGCACCCTTTCAGAAAATCTCGACGTTCAATCATGGTTCACGTTCTCCTTCCCGTGGATAGCAATCTAGTGATGGACGGCTTTTGAGTGGGCCGGTGCCTTGGGGGCGTATTTGCCCGATTTAAACAGGGAGTCGCCACTATCGTTCCGCTTGTGGCAATCCTGGCAGCCGGTGGGACCACCCATCTTTTGGTGGCAGCCCAGACAACTCTGATGGTAGGCGGCCTTGAGGCCCGGTTTGTCGCGATGGTAGACCGGCGGTTGCTGGTCACGCTGTTGCTTCAGGGCCTCGGGGGTAAAAGGGTCTGAGTTGTGACAGCCTTTACAGCTTACTACCGCCTGTGCGCCGCTGTTTTTGTGACAGCGGGCACAGTTTGAGTCGGTCACCTGCGCGCCGGTCGTGTGGTGATGGCACAGACCGCAATCCTTGAGATTGCTGATGTGGGCTGCATGGTTGAAATTAACCGGTTCGTAATATTTTTGGAGTTTGTTAATCGTAATTCTGTCCGGGATGCCGCTACCGAAGCAGATGGCTGTGACCAACAGGGCCAGGATTCCGGCTATGGCCGTGATCATCATTCGTCGTGCTGCATGCATACGTGTTCTCCTTGTCTCAATATGTCTGCACCCGTCAGCGGTGCTCACCGGTTTTGTTGACGATGACATGGCGGTTTAGCGGTTGCTTGCCGATGCGCTGTCGTTTGGCTTGTGCAGGTACCTGAAGAACATGGGAAAGCCGACAAAGAAAGCGATACAGATTAGATACTCAACGGTCTTGATGTACTGATAAAAGTCCACCAGGGTGTAGATTGATTTGACATGGCCGATTGCGTTAAACAGGTCTGACATGGTGCTATCCTCCTTGGTATGATTAGGAATGCTTCAGGTTTTCAAAAGCGCAGGCAACAGCCTGGCGTAGTTCTTCCTTGTCAGCCGGATCAATAGGTTTGAGGGAATGGTAGAAAATTCCTTCCTTGCGCATCTTGCGGATGATCGGCAGTGAGGTTTCGTCTGAAACCAGGATAATGGTCAGTTCGCGATTGCATTTCCTTAGAAGCGGAATCAGTTCTGCTGAGGCCAGCTCATCAAATTCGCTGCTGATCAGCACCACTTGGGCCGTTTTCTTCAGGATGCCGTGCAGCACATTTGCCGCAGTGGTGGTCACCATGACGTTGTAGCCGGCCTCAATGCAGAGGTCCGCCAACACCTTGCGGGATTCGATATTTTCATCTGCTATCAGGACGCCTTGCATAACAGGACCCTTTGGCACGTCGTGGATTTACTAGTCTTTGCCCTTGCCTTTAAGTGCCGGTGAAGAGGTGGTGACCTGGGGAGCGGCCAACAGACCTTTCACAAGCGAGAAAAACATCACCAAGGCAGGAACGGTCTGGAAGAGCAGTACCATCACGCCGAAACCGATCAAAAACCACATCAGGACACCGTCACCGCCGGTTTCAGTGCTGCGCGCTGCAGCAAATGCGGCTGTTGCGCTGCCGGTTAAAAGTGGAAGGAGTAGTTTGGCTGCGGTCTTCATGGTGGTACCCCGATCATAGCTGTAAGGAGTAGGAGACGTTACGCAAGCTAGAGCACGCATCGTGCCAGTCAGGCGGTGGGGCTGGCTGGATATCTTAACATATCGATATAGCAATATATTTTAGCGTCAGTGTTGCGTATAACCCGGTTTTGTCTTTGTGACGGCTGTATACAATCGTCATACGTCTGTGGAGAGCGCGTGTCTGGTGAGTAGGCGGGTGTGCGTGTAACTAGCTGGAGTTTAACTGAATTTGTATGCTGTATACGCAATATATACGTGTCTTAAGGGTGTATAGCGCAAGAAACCGCGTGCACGGAAGTGACTGCATTGTGCTTCCGGCACGCGGCTTAAAAGGAGTGAGAGAGGAGGTGGATTAACGACGCATCGTTGCGATTATCCGCTGAGGCACCATCAGCAAACCCATGGCGTCGTAGATACTGCGACACACAATATCGGCGTGGTTGACCGCACTGACGGCAGTGCCTTCTCCTTCCAGGACGGCAACCCCTAGCCGGGCTTCCTGCAGCATCAGGCAGTCGTTGGCCCCGTTGCCGAAGCAGATGGTCTGGTCTGCACCCAACTGTCTGATATAGGCGGCCTTTTGCTCAGCTTCGCTTCCTGCGGTAATGATGTGCAGGGTACAGGGCAGCCCCGCAAGCTCGTGACGAACCGTGCCGCCGGTGTCGGCTGTCAGGATATGGATCGTGATCTTCTCAGCAAGTTTTTGCAGGGTTTGATCAAGATTTGAAAGCAGTTGGCCGTCGCGGGCGATGGTGCCGTTAAAATCAAGCACCAGATGTTTCACCTCCAGATCACCAACACCGGGAATGGAAAGTTGCATGATTATCCCTCCAGTTTATATTGCAGTCGCTTAATGGCGTTTTCGATCTCCTTGGCGCTGCTGGCTTCACTGAAACAACCAGTTCCGGCATACGGGTCAAATACTTTGAGCAGGCTGATCAGGCTCTGCACGTCGTCTGTCTGATCAGTGAGGCGCGGGTTGTCGGCCAGCTCCAGCAGGGTTGCCAACAGGGTGTCGGGCAGGTCGGCGTCACGGCTCTGTTCACGGGCAATGTTACGCAGTTCATCAGTAAGCGTCATACGTCCCTCCTCAGCCATATTCTTTTAA
>CAZUSH010000083.1:0-11611 GCA_964622705.1 uncultured Geobacter sp.
ATCGGCGCCATCCTGAAGATCCGTTTGCCGCGGTACTTGTAGGAGCCGACCTGGAAGATGACCGATAAGGCCTCGATCACAAAGATCCCGCCCACGATCACCAGCAGGATTTCCTGCTTGGTCAGTACCGCGATCACCCCCAGGGTGCCGCCCAGCGAGAGCGAACCCACGTCCCCCATGAAGACCTCGGCCGGGTAGGAGTTGAACCAGAGGAAACCGAGCCCGGCCCCCACCATGGCGCCGCAGATCACGGCCAGTTCACCGGCCCCCGGCACCCGCGGGATCTGCAGGTAGGCCGAGAGGGTGGCGTGACCGGCGATGTAGGCAAACAGCAGGTAGGTGGCGGCGTTGATGGCTACCGGACCGATGGCCAGACCGTCCAGGCCGTCGGTCAGGTTGACGGCATTGCTGGCCCCCACGATCACCAGCACCACAAACGGGATGAACAGCAGACCCAGATCGGGGTGGAAGTTCTTGAAGAACGGTACGTACAGCATCTCATTGAATGTCGGACTGATGTAGAGCACCACTGCTACGATACCGGCCAGCAATACCTGCCAGAACATCTTCTGACGCGGCGAAAGCCCCTTGGTGTTTTTCTTGACTACCTTGAGGTAGTCGTCCATGAAGCCGATGGCGCCATAGCCGACCACAATGAACAGGGTCAGCCAGACATAACTGTTGGCCAGGTCAGCCCAGAGCAGGGTTGGCAGGATAATGGCCGAAAGGATCATCAGGCCGCCCATGGTGGGGGTGCCCTGTTTTTCCAGATGCGATTCCGGGCCGTCGGTGCGAATCACCTGTCTGGCCTGCAGACCTTCCAGCTTGCGGATGATCCAGGGGCCCAGCACAAAACAGACGATCAGGGCCGTGATCATGGCGTAGATGGTACGGAAGGTCAGGTATCTGAAGATATTGAGAATCCGCAGATCCGATGCCAGGGGATAGAAGAGGTGAAAGAGCATGCTTTAGTTCTCCCGCTGATCTGCCGCGCGGACCGCGGCGGCGATTTTTTCCATCTGCATCCCCCGTGACCCTTTGACCAGGAGCAGGGTGTCCGCGGTCAGGCGCGTGATGATGTCCGCTGCGATGTCGTCATGACGGTTTGCCGACAGGATCGCCTCTGCCGGCATGCCCGCTGCCAGCGCCCCTTCCTTGATATAGCTGCTGAGCGGTCCCAGCAGGTAGAGGCGGTCTGCCACGGCTGCGGCCTGTTCCCCCAGTCGGCGGTGCAGCTCCTGCTCGTTTTCCCCCAGTTCCAGCATGTCGCCCAGCGCCACCAGGGTCTGGCGTGTGCCCTTGATCTCCTGCAGGGTCTTGAGGGCAGCGGCGCAGGAGGCCGGGTTGGCGTTGTAGCTGTCATCGATCAGGATCCGGTCGCCGCTTAAACGTTCGGGCCGGAAGCGTCCGTTGTACGGGGTGAACTCCTCCAGTCCACGGGCAATGGTCTCAAGGTTGGTGGCCTCCAACAGGGCGGCAGCGGCTGCCAGGGCGTTGGAGACGCTGTGCAGCCCCAGGGCCTTGAGACGGATAACGGTTGAACCCTTGGGGGTCACCAGCTTGAACTCCTGGCCCGTCACCCCCAACGATCTGATCTCCTCTGCCCGTACCTCGCCGCGCTTGATGCCGAAGCTGATCCGGCGGGCCGAAGGGTTCTGCGCGAGCGAGGCGATACGGTGGTCGTCGGCATTGATAACCGCCAGGCCACCGTCCTGGATGCGGTGCAGCAGCTCACCCTTGGCCTGGGCCACCGCCTCGATGCTGCCCATGCTCTGCAGGTGGGCCGGAAAGGCGTTCAACACAATGCCGATGGCCGGTTGGGCAATCTCGGCCAGCCGATCAATCTCGCCCGGTTCGCTCATGCCCATCTCCAGCACGGCCCAGCAATGCTCTGGTTTTAGCTGAAACAGCATCTGCGGCAGGCCGATCAGGTTGTTCAGGTTGCCGCTGGTCTTCAGGCCGGGGTCAAGCAGTCCCAGGATGCTTGCCAGCATCTCCTTGGTGGTGGTCTTGCCGTTGCTGCCGGTCACGCCGATCATGGTCAGGGCAAAGCGCTTGCGATAGGCTGCCGCCAGATCACCCAGGGCCCGCAGGGTGTCCCTGACCCCGATGCAGGACAGTGCTGCCGGTGGGGTGTGCCGCTGCAGCCAGCTCTCGGCACAAAGGCAGGCCCCGGCATGCCGTTTGGCTGCAACGTCAAGGTAGTCATGCCCATCAAAACGCTCGCCGCTCAGCGGGACAAACAGCTCGTGGGCGGCAAGGGAGCGGGAATCGGTGGATACCCCGCAGACCTCGCCGGACGCCTGCCCGATGATCCTGCCACCGGTGATGGTTGCCAGTTCAGCAATGGTAAACATGTCAACTCCGTTCCCTGAAGGCGTTGGCAGCTTCTTCCCGATCGTCAAAGTGGTGCTTGACCGTGCCGATGATCTGGTAATCCTCATGTCCCTTGCCGGCAATCAACAGGATGTCGCCGGGCTTGGTCAGCTGAACCCCCAGCCTGATGGCCTCGCGCCGGTTTTCAAGGACGGTGAAGCCCTTTTCCTGCCAGCCGTGCGACAGCTCGGCGGGCGTATATTCGCGCAAAGACAGCGGTACCATTCCGGCACGCACCTGCCGCAGGATCTCAAAGGGGTCCTCGGTGCGGGGGTTGTCCGAGGTGGCGATGGCCAGGTCGGAGTATTCTGCCGCAATCCTGCCCATGATCGGGCGCTTGCCGTTGTCGCGGTCGCCGCCGCAGCCGAAGATCGTGATGATCCTGCCGGTTGCCAGCTGCTGCAGGGTGGAAAGCACATTCTCCAGGGCGTCGCCGGTGTGGGCGTAGTCCACCAGACAGGTGACCCCATGCTGATTATCCACCCGTTCAAGCCGCCCCGGCACAACGGTATGCTGGGCAAGCCCCTGCACAATGCTGTCCAGGGGCAGTCCCAGGGCAATGCCGGCTGCACTGGCCGCCAGGATGTTGGAGAGGTTGTAGCTGCCCACCAGGCGCGAGCTAAAGGCCAGTTCACCCGCCGGAGTCACCAGAATACCCTTGATGCCATCCACCGATGAGACGATAGCGCGGGCCGTGACCTCGCAGCCCTCGGACATGCCGAAGCGGATCACCGGACAGGCTGCAGCGGCAATAAACTGCGTTGCCGCGGGATCGTCGGCATTGATCACGGCCCGGCGCAGCGGCTTGGCGCTGTCGGGACGCAGCAGTTCGCTGAACAGCCGCAACTTGGCAGTGCAGTAGGCCTCCATGCTGCCGTGGTAATCCAGGTGGTCGCGGGTCAGGTTGGTGAAGACCCCCACCGTAAAATCAGAACCATCCACCCGGTGTTGTTCCAGGGCGTGGGAAGATACCTCCATCACAAAGGCCTGCGCGCCGGCATCGGCCAGGCGCCGGAAGATCCCCTGCAGTTCTGTGGACTCCGGGGTGGTGTGACTGGCCTCGATCCTGGTCTCGCCGAAACGGTAGCTGATGGTGCCCAGCACGGCAGCCGGTTGACCGGCAACCTGCAGCATCCCCTCTACCAGGTAACTGGTGGTGGTCTTGCCGTTGGTGCCGGTGATGCCGATCAGCGGCAGTGAGCGGGTCGGATGGCCGTAAAAACCTGCTGCCATCAGTGCCATGGCCTCGCGGCCATCGGCGACCTGCACCCAGGGCAATGTTGCCGGCGTAGAGGCCGCATCCTCCAGCACCACGGCGGCGGCACCGGCTGCCACGGCCTGGGGGATGAAGGCATGGCCATCCACCTTGCTGCCGCGCAGGGCAAAGAACAGCGTGCCCGGCCCAACGTGCCGGGAATCGCAGCTAAGCGAGGTTATTTCAACCTGATCCGAGCCCTGTTGTGTCTGTACGGTTATGCCGCTCAGCAACTGTGCGAGACGCATGCCTTCCCCTCTCATGCCGATGGTGCCAGGCGCACCCAGATTTCATCGTTGCCGTGAATGACCTGACCCGGCTGGGGATGCTGTTCGATCACCCGGCCGCTGCCGCGCAGTTGCAGGTTCAACTGGTGTTTTTCCATGATCTGCAGCACCCGGCGCATGCTCATGCCGCGGAAATCCGGCATGGCGGTCCCGGCGCCGGCCACGTCGATCTCGCCTCCTTCGGCGGTGTCGCTGGCGTTGACCTTTTGGGCCGGCAACGCCTGTTGCGGCGTGCTGCCCTGCTCGACCTTGGGCAGACTGCACGATTTGCCCACTCCGCCCGCCTTCAGGTAGCAGAGCGTGTTGGCGGCGATCTCCCTGAAGGCCGGTGCTGCCACCACACCGCCGTAGGGGCTGGTCGTCGGCTCGTCGACCACCACCAAAATAGTCAAGAGCGGTTTATCGGCCGGGACGAACCCGATAAAGGAGGCGGTCCGCTTGGTGGCGGAATAACCTTTGCTGATCGGGTCGACCTTCTGGGCCGTACCGGTCTTGCCGGCCACCCTGAACCCCTCGACGGCGGCGTTGGTGCCGGTGCCGCCCTTCTGGACCACCCCTTCCATCATCTGGGTGATGGTGCTGGCGGTCTGGGCCGAGATGACGCGGCGCACGGCCTGGGGCTGGATATGCTGGACCTCCTGGCCGCTTGCATCGGTGATCCGTTCCACCAGATAGGGTTTCATCAGCACACCGCCGTTGGCCACCGCCGACACGGCGCTCACCAGCTGGATCGCACTGGTCGAGACCCCTTGGCCGAACGAGATCGTGGCCAAGTCACTGCCATACCAGCGGCTGACCGGCCGCAGGCCGCCGGAGGTCTCACCCGGCAGGTCGATGCCGCTCTTGTCACCGAAGCCGAAGGCCTTCAGGTAACGGTACAGGCGGTCGTCGCCCAGCTTGAGGCCGATCTTGGCCGAGCCGATGTTGCTTGAATACTTCAGGACCTCAGCCACCGAGACCCGTCCGTGGGGGTGGTCATCGCGGATGATCCGGCCGCCGAAGGAATACCGTCCGTTTTCGCAGTTGATGCCGTCCTGCGGCCGCACGATCTTTTCCTCCATTGCCGCCGACATCAGGAATATCTTGAAGGTCGAGCCGGGCTCGAAACTGTCCGCGACGCAACGGTTGCGCAGGTTCAGGGTCGGGTACTGTCTGAACGAGTTGGGATTGAAGGTCGGGTAGTTGGCCATGGCCAGGATCTTGCCGGTCCAGGGGTCCATGACCAGCGCCATTCCGCCTTTAGCCCCGCTACCGGTGACCGCCTTGGCCAGTTCCTTTTCCGCAAAGTACTGGATGTTCTTGTCCAGGGTCAGGTACAGGTTCTTGCCCGGCGCGGCATCCTGCACCACGGCGTTCTTGACGGAGACATCCCGTCCCAGCGCATCCCGCTCGGTCAGCAGGTAGCCGGTTTTGCCCAGAATGGTGCTGTCGTAGCGGCGCTCGATCCCTTCCAGACCCTCCGGGTCAAGCCCGGTAAAGCCCAGCACGTGCGAGGCGATCTCAAAGTTGGGATAGAAGCGTTTGCTCTCCTTGACAAAGCCGATCCCCTTCAGCTTGAGCTTCTTGATCTTTTCGGCGGTTTCCGGCGCCATCTGGCGGGCCACCCAGGCAAAGCTGCGGTCCGCGTCCAATTTCTTCAGCAACTCCTGCTGGGGGAGCTGCAGCAACGGGGCGAGTGTTGCGGCGGTGGCGGCCGGGTCATCGATCCGGCGCGGTTCGGCATACAGCGAGTCCATATCGAGCGAGACCGCCAATGGCGCACCATCACGATCAAAGATGCCGCCGCGGGCGGGTATGATCGGGATAGTGCGATGGTGTTGGCGCTCCGCCAGTTTGACCAGCTGGTCATGCTGCAGCACCTGCAGATAGAAGCTGCGACCGGTTACCGCCAGGAAACAGAAGGCAAACAGGCCAGCAACCATGATGATCCTGACCCGTGCCCATTTTTCCCTGTCGTTTTTCATGCCCGGCTCCCGGCGCGTGCGGTCTGCACCATTACTTTACCAGTATCACCTGCTGTTCCTGCGGGGTGATCATGCCCAGATCACGTTTGGCAATCGCCTCGATCCTGGCCGGGGTCTTCAGCGACTCCGCCTCCAGCTTTAACTGCTTCTGCTCCTGTTCCAGCTCCTTCATCTGGCGGCTCGCCTCGCCGATCTGCAGATTCAGTTCGATCAGCCGGAAACGGGACCAGACGTGGAAGATGGAGACAACCGTCAGAAGCAGCATGCAGATCATCAGGAATCTGGCCACATCCAGCCGCTGGGGCGCCAGATCGGCGCCCAGCTGACTGGGAAAGGAAAGTTTTGAACTGTCGGTCTTGGCTATGTTCATGACAAATGCTCCATAAGTTTCTCTGCCACCCGCAGCTTGGCGCTACGGGCCCGCGGGTTCTGCTCTGCCTCGGCCGGCGTCGCCATGACCGGCTTCGTGGTAATGATCTTGAGGCGTGGCTGCTTGCCGCAGACGCAGTAGGGGATCTTGGGAGGACAGCTGCAGCCGCTTGCCGCTTCACGAAACAGCTGTTTGACCATGCGGTCTTCCAGCGAGTGAAACGAAATCACCGCAATCCTGCCGCCCGGCTTCAGCGCGTTGATCCCGGCCGTTACCCCTTGGCGTACCTGCTCAAGCTCTTGATTGACCGCAATCCGCAGGGCCTGAAAGGTCCGGGTGGCCGGATGGATCCGTTCCTCGTGAAAACGGCGCGGGATCGTGGTTGCCACCAGTTCCGCCAGCTGCAGCGTGGTTGTGATCGGGTGCTCTGCCCGCTCCCGTTCGATCCGTTCAGCGATCTTTCTGGCCCAGCGCTCCTCGCCGTACTCCCGGATGATCCGCTCCAGCTCCCGCGCCGGTAACTGCTGAAGCAGGTCGGCGGCGCTGTCGCCCTGGGTGCGGTCCATCCGCATATCCAGCGGCCCGTCCAGCCGGAAACTGAAGCCCCGCTCGGCTGTATCGAGCTGGTGCGACGAGACGCCCAGGTCCAGCAGTACACCGTCTACGGCGTTGACGCCTGCCTGTTCAAGCAGGCTGGCCAGATCGCCGAAACTGCCCTGGATGGCCTGAAAACAGGCGCCGAAACGGCTCAACCGCTCACCGGCCGCGCGTAACGCCGTCTGGTCGCGATCAATGCCGATCAGGCGGCCGTTGGTGCCGATCCGCTCCAGGATCAGTTCACTGTGGCCGCCGCCGCCAAGGGTACCGTCCAGGTAGATACCACCCGGTTTGGGTGCCAGCAGTTCCAGAACTTCTGCAGGCAGGACCGGCAGATGGCTGAAGGTCGTCATCTAGATGCCGAGTGCTGCCAGGGCAGCAGAGTCCTGCGGGAAATTGCGCTCATCCTGGCTGTTGACCAGGGCGTAGATCTCGGCCGACCAGATATCAAAACGTTTGCCCATGCCGACAAAGATCAGGTCGCGCTCAAGCCCGGCATGTTGGCGCAGGGCGGGCGGGATCAGCACCCGTCCCAGCTTGTCGGCGCTACATTCCTGGGCCGGTCCCAGTACCAGACGCTTGAGGCTGTTCAGGTGCGCCAGGGCAAGACCGCCTTCATTGGCCTGAATCCGTTTTTCAAGTTCGGACCATTCGGACAGCGGATAGACCGAGAGCCCCCGGCCGAAACTGCCGTCGGCAAGATCAACCGGCGAGGCCTTGGTGATGACAAAACGCTCGTCACCAAAGGTGCTTACCAGCAGGTCACGGAACTTGGCCGGGATGCTGGTGCGCCCTTTGCTGTCAATGGTTGTCAGGTTCTCGCCGCTGAACATGGGGTCCTTTTGGTGGATTGTTTCCACTCTTTTCCACTTTTTTCCACTTTGCGGCAAACTATACCACCAGTCAAGGTGCTGTCAAGAAATAAACTTTGCTGCTGTCAGGTGTTCCTGCACCAGTAAGTGGTCTTAACTATTTGGTAAGTTTTCGGTTGTTGTGGGGGGAGACGTACGTGGGGCCACGAGTTGCTTGACCGGGCGCTGCGCATGGCATAGCGTATGACGCAGATTTGATCATCGGAGCAGAGTAGCGCCCATGTCTGACAAGAAATTTCTTCCGTTTGTGCCTGTCATTGTGAGCACACTCCTGTTGTTCCTGCCGCTTGCAGGAAGTCCTGCCCGCGCGTCAACACCGGTCAAGGTCGGGGCCCAGGTGCTGACCGAACATAACTTTGCCGAGCTGGCCGGAAAGCGGATCGGCCTGATCACCAACCGTTCGGCCCTGGTGGCGGGAAGGCATGTGGTGCAGCTGATGCAGGCAAACCACAACGTCACACTTGCCGCCATCTTTGCGCCTGAACATGGCTACCGGGGCTTGAAGGAGGATGGCGCAACGGTTGGCTTTCGCGTGGATGAACAAACCGGCATTCCGGTCTACAGCCTGTACGGCACGACCCGCAAGCCGACCGCAGAGATGCTGCGCGGCCTTGATGCCCTGGTGTTCGATATCCAGGGGGTGGGGGCGCGCTTTTACACCTTTATCTCGACCATGGGGCTGGCCATGCAGGCCGCTGCCGAGGCCCACGTGCCGTTTGTGGTGCTAGACCGTCCCAACCCCCTGGGGGGTGAGTATGTCTCCGGACCGGTGCTGGAAGAGGCCCAGCTATCCTTTACCGGCGCCTATCCTATCCCGATCAGCTACGGCATGACCGTGGGCGAGCTGGCCTTGATGATCAAGGGAGAGCAGCTGTTGCCCGGTCTGACCGGGCTGGAGCTGCGCGTTATCAGGATGAAGGGCTGGCGTCGCAGCATGCTGTGGCGCGAGACCGGGCTGAACTGGGTCAGGACCAGCCCCAATATCCCGGACTCGCTCACGGCGCTGCTGTATCCGGGCCTGTGTCTGTTTGAGGGAACCGCCGCGAGCATCGGGCGGGGCACCACCGAGCCGTTCAAGCTGGTCGGGATGCCGGGTATCGATGCCGAGCGATTCGCGGCCCTGCTGAACAACAAACAGCTGCCTGGTGTCAGGTTTGAACCGACCCGCTTCACCCCCCAAAGCATTCCCGGCATGAGCAGCCATCCCCTCTATCAAGACCGGGAACTTTCCGGGGTCAGGCTGGTGATCAGCGATCCCCAGACCTTTCGCTCCATTGAAACAGGTGTCCAGGTTTTGAGCGCGTTGTACGGACTGCTTGGAGCTGAAGCGCGTGAGCATTTTTTCAGGCCGGGGGGATTTGATCATCTGGCAGGCACGGCGGCGCTGCGCAAGGCGGTTGAGGCCGGGGTTCCACCGGAAAGGATCATTGCGGACTGGCATGACCAGACCGAGCGCTTTCTGGAAGAGCGGCAAGCGTATCTGTTGTATTGACCGGTGATCCGCAGTTGCTCTGAGGCAGATTGCTTTTGCAGGTTCAGCGTTCCCGCCCGGCCTCGTGAAACGCCTTGGTAACCGGCGAAAAAAGATATTCCAATACTGATCTGGTGCCCAGCTTGATCTCAGCGGAAACCTGCATGCCGGGTGTCAGCGGGTAGGTGGTGCCGTCAGCCGTCAGCTGTTGCGATGCCAGGGTAACCAGCGCTTTATAGCGCAGCCTGCTCAGGTCCTTGGGAGGGGCCGAAGTGGTGGCGTCAATGCTGCCGGTCTGCCCCTGGTTCTCGCTGGCGTCGGCGCTCACCTGTTCCACCCTGCCATTGAGCATGCCGTATTTTTGAAACGTAAAGGCCGACAACTTGACTTTTACCGGCTGATTGGGCCGCACAAACCCGATATCCTCGTTGCCGACCCAGACCTCTGCCTGCAGCGGTTCTTTCTGCGGCACCAGCGTCAGCAGGATCGTACCCGGCGTGACCACCGTGCCGGGGGTATGGGTGGCCAGATCCTTGACCACGCCGTTCTCGGGAGCCCGCAGCTCCAGCAGTTCATGCTTGTGTTGCTGTTTGACCAACTCCTGGCGGATCTTTTCCAGCTGACCCATGTTGTCGACCCGCTCAACCTGGAGCTGCCGCCGGTAATCGGCCGTCAACTGGGCGATCTTCTTGCGGGCCTGGTCGATCGAGGCCTGACTGCTGCGGATCGTATATTCCTGGGTCTTCAGGTCATGCTCCTTCTCGATCCGGTCGCGCTGCTTCTCGGAATACTGTAGCCTGGCAACCGTGCCGGTCTTCAGCAACTCCTCATAGGCCTTTTCCTGTTCGCGATAGTGTGGCAGGGTCTGTGCCAGCTTGGCCTTGATCTCTTGTGCCTGCGCCAGATCCTGCCGGGCCCGTTCCAACACGCTCTGCTGTTCGGCAATAGCGCTTTGCAGCGCCTGCCTATCGGTCTGATACTGGGTCAGTACCTGAGCGTACAACTCCGGCGGGTCGCCCTCTTCGCGGCTCAGCGGTCGGCCTCCCAATTCGGCATCAATCCGTTTCAACGCCAGTCGAAGGCGATTGAATTCAGAGGTGAGGCTTTTACCATCAGCAGCTGACAGGGCAGCATCCATCCGCATCAGGAGCTGTCCCTTGCATACCTCCTGCCCTTCCTTGATCAGGATCTCTTTAAGGATGCCCTGTTCAGATGGTTGCACGATCTTAAGATAACTTTTGGGGACCAGTTTGCCTTCCGCTACGGCGACGATGTCCAATCGGCCCAGCACGGCCCAGAGCAGCAGACAACAAAACAGCACGGCCACGACCTTCAGCACCGTGCGCCCCAGCGGCGCAGGCGGTTTTTCCTGCAACTGCACCATGGATGGCGCAAAATCCAGTGAATCGGTTCCAGCTGCGTTGAACAGGCGGAACGACAGCTTTTTCAACAAAGAGACAGTGGTGGACGGCTGTTCGGACACGGTTGCTTATCTCCTCTGGTTGACCGCTACGGGCAGACGCTCGATAGTCGTCATCAAGCGGGCAATGGTTGCGCGTTGATCATAGGATGCATACTTTTGGGCCAGACTGCGAACCCGGCCACGAATGGTTTGGTCGGTTGCCGCTTCGCGTATGGCTTCGGCACACCCGTTTCTTACTGCCTGTGCACGCAATTCTTTGCCGATACCAAGGCGTTCCATGGCCTTGGTCAGCAGCATCTGTTCCATCTGGGTCGGCAGCGCCAGGGTCGGCACGCCGGCCAGCAGGGCGGCAGAGCTGAGGCCGTGGCTGGCATGGGAGATAACCAGATCAGCTCCAGCCAAGAGCGGGGCGAGCGCCACGGGATGACGGGAAAACAAAAGGCTGCTGCTGGTGAAACGCTCATACAAGGCAGGAGCAATGCCGGGTACAATCACGACCGCTTGGCAGTTGCAGGCTTCCAGACCTTCCAGAACGTTCCGCAATCCGGGAAAAGGGCGTAGATACGTAAAGATTTTCGGTCCGTTCCCAATGGGCCAAGCCACGTCTTGTCCTCCGTCAAGCTGAGATAATGGGCCGATATAGTGCCCACCACGGCGTCCGGCATAATGATCCAGTTCCGGCAACGTTGTCAGTAGATTCAGATCGGCCCGCACCGCTTCGAAAAGGTGGTGATGCCAGGGCTTGCCATAGGCGTCGCAGAGCCGGTTGACCGTTGCCAACATCTCGTTTTCCTGCTTGAGCAGATGTTCTCTGCCGATGTTCAGCCAGGGGCGGAAACAGGGCCAGGGGCTGACCTCCGGTGGGATGCCGAAGCCGGTGTCAAAACGCAGGCAGGGAAGACCGGCAAGTTTTGCGCTGAGAACTGCTGCCGGCGCGTATTCTGACACCACAACGTCCGCCTGAAAGAGTTTGAACAGACTGTGCCAGCCCCGGAC
>CAZUSH010000084.1:0-9013 GCA_964622705.1 uncultured Geobacter sp.
TCATCTGCGTCAGGATGGCATCGATCTCATCCAGGGTCAATTCCAGCGTTTTTTTGTAGTCACCGGCATAGCAGCCGTAGCAGGACAGGTTGCAACGCATGGTGACCGAGATCACCACGGTCGAGGGTGGGTAGAACCCGTGCTGGTCTGCCCACTCCTTGCGTGTGTTGGTGCCGGAAAGCAGGTGGTTGACCGCCAGGTTGGTGATCCATTTATCGCGCTGATTGGGGTGCAGCTCCTTGAGAATGCGGCGGGGAAACGCGATGGAGGGGTGTTTCTGCTGGATCAGCTCCCGAATCCAGCGGATGCGCTGCTTGTAGTAATCCTTCTTGGGGATCATCTCCATCAGGCGCGTCATCTTGATCAGGGTCTCATCCGACGAGCTGGTCGCCATGGACAGCAGGTATGCCACCAGTTTGTCACGGGTGTAGTTTTTCAAGGATTGCAGCATCAAAGCGCCTCGTCAGATGTATTTCAAAAAGGTCATGCAGATGTTCCAGGTGTCCCGCACGGCGCGATAATGACTGGTGGCGCGTCCATCGGCCACCCTGGCCGGTACTGGCAGTGACGCGATGCGGAAGCCGGCCTTCCAGGCCTTCATCAGCAACTCCATCTCAAGGTCGTAGCCGTTCTTTTCAAGCCGTACCGACTGCAACAATGAACGGCTATAATAACGGAAACCGGTCTGGCTGTCAGCTATTTCAAAACCGGTGGCCTTACGCAGGCACCAGACGCCGAAACGGTTCCAGACCTTGCGCAGCCCGGCCATCTGGTCAAACTGGCTATGCCGCGAGGCCAGCACACAGCCCCAGTCCCCTTGCTGCGCAAACGTCACCAACCGGGTGATGGCGGACGGGTCGTGCTGACCATCGGCATCCAGGGTGACAACCCCCTCAAACCCCTGCTGCAGGGCCCAGCAAAACCCGGTCCGCAGGGCTGCTCCCTTCCCTTGATTGGCAGGATGCGTCAGCACGGTGACCGTCAAGGTCTCCAGCAGGGCAGCGGTTGCATCGCTTGAGCCATCATTGACCACCACCAATGGCAGGTCATGCTGCCGGCAGTCCCTAACCACCGCTTCGATGGTTGAGGCGGCATTATAGGCCGGTATCAGGATACAGACTGACATAGTGCCACCTGCTCTGCCATGGTGCGAAACTGAAACGTCTGCAGGAGTTGGCCAAGACGGCCAGCAGCACTGCAACGCGAACCGTAGGTCACAAACTCGCGCACACGACCCAGTGCAAGTCGCGGCCCTGTTGGATCAAGTTCACGGGGATGCACAAACAGGATGGCCGGGTGCTGGTTACGCAAATACGCCCGCATGGTGGCGCTGATCATCCGCAACGGAAAAAACCTGAAGCCCCAGCCACCGCCTGTAGGCAGGTTGCCCCACCAGGTTGACGTCACCAGCGGGGGCACTTCCCAGAGCCTACCGCTGGAGGTTTCAACACAATACGGCCCCTTTGGTCCTTTTGCGTCACCGATAAGGGCCAACGGGGTCAGGCTGCTGTCATAGCGATACCCCAACCGGGCCAGTATTTCAAAGGCCCACGGCGTTGTAACACGGGAAAGTGACCAGCGCGGCGCCCTGAACCCATAGGGGCGCTGTCCGGTCAACTGCGTCAGCAGATGCGAGGTACGCTCCAGCTCATCTTCAAACGCTGCTGGCGTCAATTCAGTCACCGGCGTGTGGGACCAGCCGTGGGAGGCAATTTCGTGGCCCTGCTCCGCAATCTGTACGATCAACTGCGGAAATTGCTCAGCCACTGCTCCCAGGGCAAAAAAGGTGGCCTTGACACCGACCTGTTGTAATAAAGTAAGTACAGAACTGGTTGCCTGCATAACCCTGGACTGTTGTTGTGCAGCCAGCGGCACTGTCTGTCCGCACACATGGTACCAGTCCTCCAGATCCACGGTCAGCACGGCAAAACATCTCGTTGATACAGCGCTTGCGGTCATTGTCCTGTTGTAACGTACCTCAAGCAATACTGTCAACAAAAGCGGCTGATTCTGAAGCTTCCCAGTCCATAGGAAGCGCCCTTACCCACATGCAGCAAACTGCCAAGTGCGAGGTAAGGACCTAAATCGCTAAAGGGGCCGCTCAGGATAAAATTTCCTCGAATGCCTCGCTGTGCTACAGGGCGCCCAGCCAGGTCAGCCTGATCTGATGAGATCAGGCTGACCTTGGTGCTCAGTTCAGCCAATGTGCGGAACAGCTGGCTATCTGCGGCAGTACCGTAATACGCAGCCAGCGACGACAAACGCCGCAGCAGCATGCGGATAAACTGATCCGGCACGAACCGATTCAGTTCACGTCCCTGCTGCATCAACCGCAACGGACTGCACAATGTCAGGGACACCTTGCTGCACCCGACAAACTCCTGCAGATACTGTTGCATGAGGTCCTGTGCGGACAACACCGGCACAGAGTCAAGTCCCTGTTGCGATGTAGGATCAATAACGAAGGGAGTGCCCTGATAGTCAAGGGCCCTGACGCTCCAACCGCCACCTTCCCCCAAAAGATGCACAACAGCCTTCAAAAAGAGCGGGATTTCCTGGCAGGCTGGCCCCAACAGGGTCAAACCGAACTCTGATGATGCTGCATCACACCTCTCAAACACAAATGGCAGGGAAGGCCGCTGATGGCGGCGGACCAGCTCGGCGTCATTGGAGAGTTTACGTGCCGTAAGTGTGGCAAAGGCACAACAATTCTGCGCAGTACAACCGTTGCAGGAGTGCTGCGGCTGCGTACAGCAGCACGCTC
Source organism: uncultured Geobacter sp. (assembly GCA_964622705.1). Lineage (GTDB taxonomy): Bacteria > Desulfobacterota > Desulfuromonadia > Geobacterales > Pseudopelobacteraceae > Trichlorobacter. The sequence goes on from CAZUSH010000084.1 coordinate 2,765, forward strand.
GCAGGGCTGCCTCAAAGGACGCACCGCTTCCCGAGACAAGCGTCAGCAGACGGTCTGCAAGTGGCAGGCTCGGTGTCATAATCAGACGAACGATGTTCAGATCCATAAAAAAACGGGGCGATCGTTACCGACCGCCCCATAACTCCTGCAGTATTCAGTTCTATTAGAACTGGGCCTTGATATACTCCCGGTTCATACGAGCGATAAACTTGACGTTGATCCCTTTGGGGCAGGCCGCCATACACTCGTAATGGTTGGTACAGTTACCAAAACCGCAATCCTTCATGGCCTGAACCATGTTTTTGACGCGAGCCTTGGCCTCGACCTTGCCCTGCGGCAGCACAGCCAGCTGGGATACCTTGGCGCCGGTGAACAGCATGGCAGCGCCGTTGGGGCAGCCAGCCACGCAGGCACCGCAACCGATACACTCAGCAGCGTCCATGGCCTCATCGGCAATGTCTTTACCGATCAAGATGGCGTTACCGTCCGCAACCCCACCGGTGTGACAGGAGGTGTAGCCACCAGCCTGGATGATGGAGTCCAGGGCAGAGCGGTCAACCACCAGGTCCTTCACGATCGGGAAGGCCCGGGCGCGCCAGGGCTCAATGTAGATGGTGTCGCCATCGTGGAACTTACGCATGTGCAGCTGACAAACGGTGGTTCTCTCCTGGCCGCCGTGGGGCATGCCGTTGATGACCTGGGAACACATACCGCAGATACCTTCGCGGCAGTCATGGTCAAAGGCCACCGGCTGCTTGCCGGCCTTGATCAGGTCTTCGTTCAGGACGTCAAGCATCTCCAGAAAGGAGTGGTGCTCGGTAATGCCCTTGACAGTATAGTTTTCAAACTTCCCTGGATCGTTGGCATTCTTCTGGCGCCACACGACCAGGTTGATGGTCATGGTGTTGTGATGATCATTGTGTGCGCTCATTATTTGTAACTCCTTACGGCGAGATGGACGTTCTCAAATTTGAGGGGCTCTTTGTGCAGTTCAGGCTCATTATTAATGCCCTTGAACTCCCAAGCGCCAACATAACAGAAGTTAGCGTCGTCACGCTTTGCTTCACCATCGTCATACTGATGCTCGGTACGGAAGTGTCCACCGCAGGACTCTTCACGATGCAGGGCGTCACGGCACATCAACTCGGCAAACTCGAAGAAGTCTGCTGTACGGCTGGCGTTCTCCAGATCCTGGTTGAACTCGGCGCCAGTGCCGGAAACTTTGACGTTCTGCCAGAACTCATCACGCAGGGCGGGAATCTTCGTGAGGTTGGTCTCAAGAGATTCCTTGGAGCGGGCCATACCGCAGTTCTCCCACATAAGGTGACCAAGCTCGCGCATATAGTGGGTAACGGTCTCTTTGCCGTTAACAGCCAGCAGCTTGTCGTTCTTGGCCTTGATTGCTTCAATGGAGGCCTTGAATTCGGACAGATTGGTATCAGTGCCGTATGGCTTGATGGAGGCCAGGTAGCCACCGATGGTGTAGGGAATGACGAAGTAGCCGTCAGCCAGGCCCTGCATCAGGGCCGAAGCACCCAGACGGTTGGCGCCGTGCACCGAGAAGTTGGCCTCTCCCAGCACAAACAGACCGGGGATGTTGCTCATCAGGTTGTAATCGACCCACAGACCGCCCATGGAGTAGTGGGGAGCTGGGTACATCCGCATCGGACGCTTGTAACCGTCCTCATCGGTAATCTTCTCGTACATCTCGAACAGGTTGCCGTAACGCTCCTTGATCTTGTCGGCGCCAACCCGCTTGATGGCGGTGGAGAAGTCAAGGTAGACACCGCGGCCACCGGGACCGACGCCACGGCCGTCGTCGCACTGCTCCTTGGCAGCACGGGAGGCGATATCACGAGGAGCCAGGTTACCAAAGGAGGGATACTTACGCTCCAGATAGTAGTCGCGATCCTCTTCAGGAATCTCGTTGGGGTGCTTGCCGCAGTCTTCTTTCTTCTTGGGGGCCCAGCAACGGCCGTCGTTCCGCAGTGACTCGGACATCAGGGTCAGCTTGGACTGGTAGTCACCGGCCTGGGGGATACAGGTCGGGTGGATCTGGGTGTAGCAGGGGTTGGCGAAGTAAGCGCCCTTTTTGTGGGCAACCCACTGAGCGGTAACCGAGCAGCCCATGGCGTTGGTGGAGAGGTAGAACACGTTGACGTAGCCGCCGGTTGCCAAGCAGACTGCGTCAGCAGCATAGGACTCCAGCTCACCGGTCACCAGGTTACGGCAGGTAATACCGCGGGCAACACCATCAACAACCACCAGGTCCAGCATCTCACGGCGGGTGTACATCTTGACCGTGCCGGCCTTGACCTGGCGGGACAGCGCCGAGTAGGCGCCCAGCAGCAACTGCTGGCCGGTCTGACCGCGGGCATAGAAGGTACGGGAAACCTGTGCTCCACCGAAGGAACGGTTATCCAGGTAGCCGGCATAATCACGGGCAAAGGGAACACCCTGGGCTACACACTGGTCGATAATATTGTTAGAGACCTGGGCCAGACGCCAGACATCGGCCTCACGGGCACGGAAGTCGCCACCCTTGATGGTGTCGTAGAACAGACGATAGATGGAGTCACCGTCGTTCGGGTATGCTTTTGCAGCGTTAATACCGCCCTGTGCTGCGATGGAGTGGGCGCGACGCGGGGAGTCCTGGTAGCAGAACGCCATCACGTTGTAACCAAGCTCACCCAAGGATGCTGCAGCGGCACCACCGGCAAGGCCGGTGCCGACCATAATGACGGTGTACTTACGCTTGTTGGCGGGGTTGACCAGCTTCAGATCAAAGCGGTGCTTATCCCAGGTTTGTTGAATCGGTCCGGTTGGACATTTACCATCGAGTATCACGAGTACCCCCTTAACCTTTTATAATGCCGACAAGAATTGACAGAGGAATAGCAATAAACCCTACCAGCAGCACGAATGCCACCAGTTTACCGGCAGTAGTAATCTTGGGCAGGGTATTGCCGTTTGCCAGGCCAAAGGTCTGGAACAGGCTTTGCACGCCATGGAACAGGTGCAGAAAGAGCACCACCATGGCAACGGCGTAGATACCGGCGCCGGCAATCGTCGTGAAGCTGGAGGCCACCATGGCAAACACGTTGAAGTGACCGGTTGCATCCGTCACCAGGGTCAGACCAGGAGTGACCCGGAAGGTAAAGTGCAGCAGGTGGTACACGATAAAGGCGAACAGCAGCAGGCCGGTCCAGATCATATTCTCACTGGCAAAGGTGGCCTTACGGGTAGCCTTGACCGCATAGTCAGAAGGGCGACCGCCGCGGTTTTCAATAGTGAGTTGAATGCCGTACACCACATGCACCACAAACAGGGCCAGCATGACTGCCCTGAAGATCATGATGATGGGCAACGGCATGCTGTGCAGATGCTCTGCATAGGCGTTGATCCCGCTGGGACCCGCAAAAATGGTGCTGTTGCCGATAAGATGGATAACTGCAAACAGGACCATACATAACCCTGTTACGGCCATCACAATCTTTCTGCCGATGGATGTGTTCAGAAATTCCATAAACTCCCTTCCTTTATAATGTAGTGTTGAAGCCCACTGCTCTAAAATCACTCACAACCTAAGTCTGCTTGTTCGCAAATGGCGGCCCACGCCAGGTAAGCCGGCGATAGTGCTGCATGGGAAGCCTCCTTGTACCACGTATTAGATGAGCATACAGGACGAAATACCGTGTACAGGCCAGAACCACCGCGCATACTAAACGCCGTTATAGAAAAAAGCAAGGCTTTTATGTATACAGCATACATTCTGCCGGTGAACTGAATACCCGCTGATACGCGGCCCCGGTAATCCCGAGTATCCATGCAAACGAGGTGGACAGAGACGCCATCCCGTGCTATAACCATCACCCTTCTGCGGGCATGGTGGAATAGGTAGACACAAGAGACTTAAAATCTCTCGGGGGTAACCCTGTGCCGGTTCGAGTCCGGCTGCCCGCACCACCAATTTTGCACCTTTTCTCAGCACCCCACCCCCAGCGAATCCCCGTACATTAATTTTTCTTACAAAACAGTATTTTTTTGTTTTGTTATCAGAAAGTTGTGCTATAAGGCACTCAATCTTTATAAAATCTCCACTGGGAGGCGCTATGAAAAAATCCGATCTTGTTGCAAAGATGGCTGAAGGTGCTGGACTCACCAAGGCTCAGGCTGAAAAGGCCTTGGCAAGCTTCATTGCCGGTGTAAGCGGGGCGTTGACGGCAGGTGACAAGGTAACACTGGTAGGCTTCGGTACTTTTTCTACCGTCACCCGTAAGGCACGCACCGGCCGCAACCCGCAGACCGGCAAGGCCATCAAGATTGCGGCTAAGACCTCCGGCAAATTTACCCCCGGCAAATCCCTGAAGGATCTGGCGTGCAAAAAAGGTGGCTGCAAGGCCAAGAAAAAATAGCTTCTTCCTTTGCGCATAACAAAAAAAAGACCCCGCAATCGGGGTCTTTTTTTGTTTCAAACACCACGCAACGAGCGGTTATTTACTCAGCTTGGTGCGGATCGCTTCCACCACATGGTAGGCATCGTTAATGGCAGTGTAAATCAGGTTGGGGTGTTTTTCCTCCTGAATCGCCCCTTCAGAAATTTTCATGTAGGAAGGGGAGATTGCCCCACCAACCACATACACCCCTTTGCGGGTCGATTCGAATTCTGCGGTCAGCAACACTAGGCGATCGCCCTCCTTGGCCACCTTGCAAACCCCGGCCGTGCAGGAAATGGTTTGTACCCCGAGTTTATCAAAGATCGGCACCGGGCCTTGGGAGCCGATACAGGCAATCACATTTTGCATGGGAAAACTCAAGGCATGGTACAGATCAATGCCGTCAGCCTGTTTGAACTCATTGATCCGGATGGAAAGCCGGTCAACTTGCTCATCATCAACCTCGCCGATACGGGGGGTGGCACCCGGCAATAAGCGGATATTTCCACCGAGCAGGATCTCCTCTCCGAGCCGCTGGGCTGTCTCCTGGTTGACATCAAAACGCTCTGACTGATGGGCCCAATAGACCGGCTGGGTATCGTTGCGCTCCCGTTTGGCCTTTAAAATGGCAATCACCACATCGGCCGCCGTATTGCCGCCCCCAATCACCAGTGTCTTCACCCCGACATACTTGTTGGGATCATCCACATTTTTCGCCACCATTTTTGCGTCACCGTAGACACTGAGTTCGCGGGGGATGCTGCTGCCAAAGGCCAACACGACCTTGCGTCCCTTGAAGCGCCCTTTATCAGTCAGCACCACCAGACAGTCGCGCTCATCCTGGATCGTGTCAAAGGCCACCTCAGTACGGATATTCAGGTTCTCGTGCTGTACAAAATGCTGCACATACTGGAGGTAACTTTCCACGGTGACCGGCTTGTCCGGTGGGCGTAACTCTTCCACCAGAAACGGCTCGGGCGCATCCTTTGGTTTCGAGGCATAGACCAGCTTGCCTTGTGGATAGGTGTTGGCAATCCCCTGAAAGGGGGCCTTGCCCGATTCAAGCACCAGATAGGACAGATGATGCTTGTGACAGAGATAGGCAGTTGCCAGACCGGCGGGTCCACCGCCAATGATGATGACATCGTGCAGTTCAACTGACATGGGAACCAAAACCTCCGGAAGATATGCGTACAACAAGGTCCGAGTCCGCTGGCGGAATCAGACGGGTAAAATAATCTATCGATGCAAACGACTCCGATGCCACAGGCTGGCAGGCCGAGCTGTAATGACTGACATAGAAGAGATACCGGATGCCATAGTCATGGGCTGTTTTCAGGTTGGCCTCGCTATCTTCTCCCAGCAGGGTCCGTTCGGGAAAATAGTGAACAAAGCGTTGCAACGTCTCCCAGAAACGGCGATCTTCCTTAGGCAGGCCAACCTGATGGGCAGACACGACCCCATCAAACCAGTGCCCGATCCGGGTCTTGCGCAACTTGATATCCAGCGTCTTGCTGTGGGCATTGGTCACCAGCCAGAGCTGCTTCCCCTGGTGACGGCAAAAGGATAAAAACTCCACCACACCGGGATGCACTGCGATCAGGTGCTCAACCTCAAGCTTCAGCAAAGGAATATCAAGCCCAAGTCGAGCAGACCAGTAGTCAAGATCAGTCCAGTTCAGGGTACATTCCTGCGAGCGGAAGAGTGTGTGCAGGTGCTCTTGTGCTTCTGCAAGTGGGACCTGATGCTTGGCAGCCCAGCGCTTTGGCACATGTTCCAGCCAGAAATGGTCATCAAAGTGACGATCCAGCAG
>CAZUSH010000084.1:9113-11572 GCA_964622705.1 uncultured Geobacter sp.
TTTTTAATACGATCCCACGGTTTCATACCCAACAACGGTTTCATGTCAAACCGTCGTTGTTCGCCATCTTCATAAGTTAGATCCAGAAAAAAATCTGATTGTGGAACAGCCTTTACAATATCACGTAACATAGATCTGCCTCACTGGAGCGGAGCGATTCTAAACGGTTCTTCACCATTAACTGCCAGTTGCCAGTCAACCAGCAACTCTTCTTTATGTATCTCTATCCAAGCCTGCACCATCTTAAGTTGTTTCGGTGGCACAGAACCATCAATTACCGATCCATCATCAAGTAAAACAGCGGCCTCATATTCCTGGTAGCGCACATGGATATGGGGTAGATGATGTCTACGATTATCACGAAAAAACATTAGGACCAGAATACCATAGAACATGCTTATAGTTGGCATTGTGCGCCCTCCTATTATTTGATCATGAATGTACCCAAGACACGTGAACTTGTCAAAAAAAAGGGTGGGACCGAAGTCCCACCCTGTGGAGCGCAAGCCACAAGCAGAGCTTAGAAGTGAACTTCAAAGGTGCCGTAGATGTCATGGGCCTTTGAAACAGGAGCCTGCATCAACATACCACCGTTAGCGGTATACGCTGCAACATCAGACATCTTGATCGGTGCGCCAACCCAGTTGTTGCTGCCAGTGTACTCAAAGTCATAGTACTGGTAGCCCAGTTTGAAGAAGGTCTTGCTGAAGAAGGAAGAGATCGGCTTCAGGTCAAGCTCTTGAATGACATAGGGCTCAAACACATGGCCACGGGTACCCACCTTGCTGGTCCACATGTCGTCGGCAGCAGGTGAGAAGGTGATCCAGTTCTTGGAACCATAGTTGTACTCAAAGCCAAGCTTGGTCTTGCTGGGCAGGTCATAGCGCACACCAGCAAACACCGCATAACCGGTCTTGTCGGTCGGCGCTTCAGGGCTAAACGGAGCACCAGTCAACAGGCCTTGGAACATGGCCTGACCAGACACAGCTTGAGTGGGATGGGTTACACTCAGACCACCATCCACAAAGAAGTTCAGGTCGCCAGGGCCCACCTTCTTGAGAGTCGACATCGCACCCAAACCATACCAGTCAATGGAACCCAGATTAGTGGAAGGAGCGGTATTACCAAAGGCGGTGTTGTTCATGACCGGGAAGTCAAAGATGTTGAAACCGCGGTTCCACTGGAACCAGACCCGCAGCGGGTCGGTATCCACCGGGATAACGGCCACACCCAGCATGTCAGTGTCCTTCAGGCTATTGGTGGGGGTTTGGCGGAAGCCAGAGTCAAAACCACGGCCATAGCAGACCTTGGCATAGAAGCCGGGCAGCATGTCAATATCTGGGGCATAGCCCAGGGTCATACCATCAAAGGCATAGTTAACCAGCAGGGCCGGGGTGCCGCCGTTGCCGGGACGCTCATTATTGGACTTCAGGTTGGTGGGGGCACCATCAGTGGCAGGACGGCGACCAACCGAGAACCAGACCGGCTGCTCCATGATGTTAGACCAGGTGGCATAGGCACGGTCAACATTCAGGTAGCTGTTGGACGGCACATGGCCCAATACACCATCAAACACGCCAACCCGGTCAGCAAAATAGGCATTGCCATCCACGGCCTTGTCATCCTGAGCACCAAACACCTTGTACATCCCCAGCTTGACATTGACGGTCACATCCTTGGTGGCCTTGGCATGCAGATCCAAGGCAAACTTGTTGGTGTACATGGTTTCGTTCTGAGGCTTATAGGCAGGAATTGCCATCGTTTTGTCAGGGTTAGTTACTGGGTAGCCACTAGGAGTAAGCAGATACGCACCAGCAACATCGCCGTACATTGTCCGTAACAATGTCTGCATTCGAAGATACACAGCATTTGCCTGCTGATAGTTTGTGACATTTTTCATCATGTCAGCGGCCATTGACAAATTATACCCGACAGTGCCAGTAAACAGACCAGAAGAGGTTGGATTCGCTGCATTAATTACTGTAAAATCTGCTAGAGCATTCTTCCCAAGATAGTTAAATGCTCCCATAGCATCATTATAACCTAAAACCTGACCATGTAGGCTGTCCATCCGGAACTGATAGCTACCGCCAATGCTCAGCCACTTGCCCAACGACTTATCTTGAATTTGCTGAACCTGGCCCTTCAGGTCGTCCATTTGCTGGGTCAGCTTGTCAAGACGTGCCTGCAGGTCGTCTGCAGCCAGAGCAACGGTCGGCAGTGCTGCCACTGCCAGTACTGCAGCAATCATCAACTTGTTTGCCTTCTTCATGCATTTCTCCTTGTGTGGGATATACTGCTGAATAATGGAATCCGCCTGACCAACTCAGGCATTGCACTACACAAAATTTACAGAGCTACAGAAATTCTTAAAACGCAAACGTTTGGTTAAATACACAATTTGTTACCTGTTTGCAACAAAATATCTGTAATTCCGATAATATGAATATTTATATACC
>CAZUSH010000085.1:0-11235 GCA_964622705.1 uncultured Geobacter sp.
GCGCAGCATCCAAGGAGGCGGCATCCCGCACCGCCCCCACCACCCGTTTCAGCTCGCCCAGCAAGGCCTGGTCACCGCCGTAGAGTGCCTCGTAGGCGCTGCCGGTGCTGCAAGACAGCCGTTCAGCATTGGCCAGCAGGCGCTGTTGCTCCTCCAGCAGCTGCTCCTCGCCCGCCTGCAGCTGGGCAGCGGCAATCTCCTCGGCCTGAAACGCCACCAGGTCCAGGCGGCGAACCGTTTCCCGTTCCTGCTCATCAAAATGGGCCAGCCGTTCCGCACACTGGCGCCAGCGCTCGAAGGTCGCGCTAAAGCGCTGACGCAATGCGGCAGTACCGGCAAAGGCGTCCAGCAGTGTCAGGTGGTATTCCGGCCGCAGCAATGCCTGGGATTCATGCTGGCCATGGATGGTTACCAGCTGTCGCCCGATCTCGGTCAACTGCCCAAGGGTCGCCAGGGAACCGTTCAGATAGATCCGATTGCGACCGGCACGGCTGACGGCACGTTTTACCAGCAGCTCCTCGCCGGCCTCAAAACCGGCCTCTTCCAGTTGTTGTCGCAACTCCGGCAGGTTGGCCAGATCAAACAACGCCTCAACACTGGCCTCCTCTTCACCGGTACGGATCAGGTCGGCCGATGCCCTGCCCCCGCACACCAGGGTCAGGGCATCGATAATGATCGACTTGCCGGCCCCGGTCTCACCGGTCAGCGCATTGAGCCCCGCACCGAAGGAAAGCCGAAGCTGATCGATAATGGCGATGTTGCGGATGGACAGTTCGGTTAACATAGGCTGGTCAGCGTTCGCCCCACTTCAGCTTGGCGCGCAGGATGGCAAAATAATCTTTTTCCGGTGAGGTTACCAGATTGGTGGTTGTCTCGGCGCGCCGGACCTCAATACAGTCACCCTCTTGCAGTTCTATCCCCACCTGTCCGTCAAGGGTCAGGTAGACCATCTCGTCAAAGGATGATTTGACGGTAATCCTGATGATCGATTGGTAGGAAAGTACAATAGGGCGGTTAGTAAGGGTGTGAGGACAGATTGGTGTGATGAGTACACACTTCATGAGCGGTTGTACAATCGGACCGCCGGCCGAAAGCGAATAACCGGTGGAGCCGGTCGGTGTAGATACAATCAGACCGTCAGCCTTGAAGGTAGTCAGAAAATCATCGTTGACTTTGGCCTCAAGTTCAATGATCCGGGCTAATGCGCCCTTGTTGATAACGGCATCGTTCAACACCTGACAGCGCGATATCTCCTGATCGCCGCGGGTAACCGCCACGTCAAGCATCATTCGCTCGGTAACCCGGTGACTGTTTGTCAGACATTGTTCCAGCACCGGATAGAGCTGTTCAACGGTTATCTCCGTCAAAAAGCCGAGACTCCCCAGGTTAACCCCCACAATCGGCACTTGTCGACTACTGAAAAGACGGGCAACCGAGATCAGGGTGCCATCCCCCCCCAGTACAACTACCAGTTCGGCCCGATCGCGGATCTGCTGTTCCGTCAATCCCCTGGCATACCCTACGTGACGCGCCAGATGGGTATCCACCAACGGCTGGCACTTGCGTTCTTCAAGCCAGGTTACCAGCTCACTAGCCACACCCTGGCAGCGGGGATCATGTACTTTTGCGAAAATGGCGACCTGTTTCATGCCTCTCCTCTACCACAGGCACCAGCGATTGTCCACCGCAGGAAACACTCAGGCTGTTACCGCCCATAAAGAAATAACACTGCTACATTTAGGCATATTTATTTGTGCAGTTGTGTACCCGGCGCCCTTGCATCAACAGCCATGCAACAGTCTCACATTGAGACAAGACGTGTATCAATCTCAGACAAAACTGCTCGGGGTGCAGATAAAGCCATACTTAAACTAATGATGCTGCTGAAGCGGCAAACCTGTTATTTCAGCTGTACGCCTTGCTTCACCAACGCCAGGCTCACTAAGTTCGGAACTACAACCAGCTGGTTTCTATCAAGCATAACATGGACCGGCAAGACACCAAGATGCTGGCACAGAATGTGCTCAGCTTAAAATTACATCTGAAAAAAACGCAATGTACTCCAACGAACTTCTACCTAGCTGTGCAGGAGGTACAAACCATGAAATCACAGGTGGTTAAGGTATTCGCACTGTTAGCCTTGGGCTGTATGCTGCTGGCATTGGATGGGTGTAGTGGCGGTGGTACAACAACCATCTACGCCCCTTCAAACACTTCGACCAGCGCCTCTAAAAACCCCCTGAATGCAAAGACACTGGTAAAATTCAAGATACCTGTCGTTGAAATCCCTATTGCACCTGCGACAACGCCGGACACCTACACCGTAACAAGCAGGCAGAACGCTGATTGGGATTTCGGCCTGCGTGTTGTTGACGGCGTTACAGGCCAGACCGTACGACCACGGGACCCCGTTACGGGGCAGACGATCAAGACCCCAACCTGGTACTATGATGTCAACAATGCCCCGCTAGGTATCTATGGTGCAACTGTTGAAGCAACAAGCAACCATCCCGTAACCGTTACCTATATCAATGATCTACGGGATGAGCAGATTGATCCGAACGCCACCGGCCCCGTGAAAGGCATCAAGGGAAGCGGCCCGCTCCTCACCAAACATATTGTTACTGTTGACACGACGGTGGACGGCATGAACCTTGGCGAACCAGAAGTCAGGAACGTGCCTCACCTCCATGGCGCCCACGTCGATTGGCGTTATGACGGACATCCTGAAGCATGGTTTACCAATATTCCAGCAAGTCAGCAAACCTCCGTCAAATACGGCCTTTCAGCCGACCCTTCACGTGGTTTTCCCGGAAGACCATCAGACAACAAGGTTGTCTATTCCTATGCCAACGATCAGGACGCCGCCACGCTCTGGTTCCACGACCATTCCTACGGCATTACCCGCCTGATGGCTTATGTCGGTATGGCAGCCTATTACATCATCAGAGACGACTTTGAAAACAATCTGACGCCGGCCTTGCCCAAGGGGGCACTAACGGCAAACCCATTATTTCCGACACTTAAATCCTACAAATACGACCTTCCTCTCGTTATTCAGGACAAGGCATTCACAGCAGATGGAAATCTCGTGTTTCCAACCTTCACCAATTTAGGGCTGTACACCTTCACCGCATTACGGGACAAAAACGGCAACGCGACAGAGAGCATCCGGCCAGAGATGTTTGGAACGGTTAACGTGGTCAACGGCATAGCATGGCCGGTCAAGACGGTGGAACAGACGGCATACCGTTTTCGCTTCCTAAACGCTGCCGATTCCCGTGTTTATAACCTTTGGCTGGAGGATGCCGACACAGGAGAAATAATTACCCCGGCCCTAGCAGATGCAGCTGCCCAAGCTGCTGACAAACCTGGTCTGGCTTGGCCAATCATCCAGGTTGCAGCGGAGCAAGGGCTTTTCCCCAAGGCTGTTCCGGTCATGACCGGTTCCAGAAGCCTTGGATTGACCTTAGCAAACGCCGAACGGGCTGATATCGTCATCGACTTTTCGCACCCCGTATTTAAGAACAGACGCCTCATGCTCCGTAATGATGCTCCTGCCCCGTTTGGCGGGTTGTTTGGACCGGCCAACGAAGACATGGCAACACTGGACCCGAATACGACCGGCAAGGTCATGATGTTTGTCGTCGATGGAACAACCAGTGCAATCTCATTTGATACCCAGATCAAATCCTGGAATACCGTATTACGTCCCTTTAATCAGCAAGGGGGAGATTTGAATACGGCAACTCCCGACCGAGTCAGGTACATTGATCTCCAAGAGCGGAAAGATGAGGCTTATGCTTACTTTGATCCAATCCAGAATGCGACTTTTTACCGTACTGAATTGCTAATTAACGGCCTGCAGTTTTCCGACCCGATTACCGAGGTTGTGAACAAGAACACCGTTGAAGACTGGATCATTATTAATACGACTCCTGATATGCATCCGATCCATCTGCACTTGGTCAAATTTCAAATCATTGAGAAGGGACACATAAAGGCAGGACCAGAGGGCACACCGTTAAGTGACAACTCCCCGCCTCCCAACTATGTACGCGCAGATGGGGCAGGCGCCATGCCACTGCCAATTACGCAATACACGGAGTTCATGCCCAACACCGACCCCCGGCACGATGACTCAGGCACACCGACCGGAACGCTTATACCGGATACCCCGGGCAATTCGCTCTATGCCCGTTCCGGCAACGAGATCGGCTACAAGGACATGGTAAAAGTTCCGCCTGCTCAGATTGAATATGACCCCAATGGTGGCGGCGAGGTGACCAACCCCGGCTATGTCAGGATCAGAGCCAAATTTGATCTGCCGGCAGGTGCCCAATCTCCAGCCACCTATATGTACCATTGTCACATCATCTCACATGAAGACATGGAAATGATGCGGCCATTCACGGTCAAGTAGTCCGGCAGGCATGGACTGGGGCGTAGTCAGACCCGCTCCATGCCTGCAATTCTATGCATTTTTCTCACCCTTGACTTGTCCATCCGGCAACGGACAACCGCTACCAAGAAAGGGCATTAACATGATCTTAAGCATAAGAATAAAGTATCTGCTACTACCCTGCCTGCTGCTAGGACTATGCGCCTGTGCAAGGAAGTCCGATGTGACAGGTAAATGGGGTGGAACCATGACCCTCGCAGAGACCGGCAAATCCCTACAAGACTTGGAATTCAACCTGACCCAACAAGGAAACGATATTCATGGCATCATGAATTTCACAAAGGTGGATGGAGGCAAGGTTAAGCTGAATGGCACCAGAAAGGGCGATGACATCACATTTACCACCGAACACAAACGAGGTCTGTCGGTCAATTTCACAGGGGTGGTAAAGAGCGCCTCAAAAATTAAAGGCACGGCGATTCTCGCATATTCAGATTTCCGGGTTCCTGTTAAACAGGACAGTGTTGCTGTGGAGCTTGCCAAGAAGTAAGGCACTTGGAGCCTTACGGTATGCCTCCCCCAAAGGGCGCCGGGCTCCAGCACCGGGCGCCCTTTTTCCTGGTCAGGCCCACCCAACTTCTGTTGCATCAAGGCAGCTAGTGGCGGCTTAGCTTAAGTTTGCCACGCCGGAGGTCTCGCTGTTTCATCAGCACAAAAATCACTGGCGTCATAATCAGGACATGCACCGCTGAGGTAATCATCCCCCCAATCATGGGGGCAGCAATGGGCCGCATTACATCTGCGCCAGTACCGGAGGACCACATAAGCGGAGCCAAACCGAGCAATGCCACAGCCACAGTCATCAGTTTGGGTCTGAGCCGCAACACCGCCCCCTCACGGGTGGCATCAATGATATCCTGATTAGTGACTGTCCCCTGTAACAGTTTGCGATCCAATGCCTCATGCAGATAGATAACCATCACCACACCGGTTTCCACTGCAATGCCATATAGCGCAATAAATCCGACCCATACCGCAACTGAAAGATGGTAGTGCAGCAGATAAAGCAGGTAGATGCCCCCCACCAACGCAAATGGCACTGAAAGCATCACCATGGATGCCTCCAAGGCCGAAGAAAACGTAAAATACAGCAACGCAAAAATAATCAGCAGCCCGAGCGGAACCATCAACTGCAAGCGTTCTCTTGCCCGCAGTTGATTTTCCCATTGCCCCGACCAAGCAATTGAGTACCCAGCCGGCAAATTGAGCTGTTGGGACAGAGCCTGCTTGGCTTCGGCGACAAAACTCCCCATGTCTCTGCCGCGCACATTCAGAAAGACCAGGGAGCGCAGAATACCACCTTCGCTACCTATTTCCGGGGGGCCTGTTGAAGTAGTAATATAACTAACCAACGAAAGAGGGACCTGTGTGCCATTTTTCCCGTTTACAAGCACATGCCGGATCGCCTCCACAGAGTCACGCTGGTCTCTGCTATAACGCACTCGTAACGGGAAACGCCCCCGGCCTCCCCCCATCCCCATGGCCTCAGAAATCATAGAACCACCGACTGCGGTTTCAATAACTTCCTGCAAATCCTGGACACGAACGCCATAACGGGCAGCTGCCAGGCGGTCGATGCTAATATCCAGATAGTCACCGCCCGTAACTCGCTCAGCCACGACATCAGCCGCGCCGGGTATGTGCTTGAGAATATTTTCTGCCTGGATGGCAAGATCTCTGAGGGTCGTCAGGTCATCACCAAAAATTTTCACCCCCAAATCGGTCCTGATTCCAGTAGAAAGCATGTTGATACGGTTGATGATCGGCTGCGTCCAGCCGTTACGGACACCAGTTTGCTGAAGCTTGGCATCCAGCTGGGCAACTATGTCGTCTTTTGTTAAACCTGACTTCCACTGCTCTTTGGGTTTCAACAATATGATTGATTCAAACATGGAAACAGGCGCCGGGTCCGTAGCCGTCTCTGCTCTGCCTACCTTACCAAGCACAGCAGCAACCTCAGGTTGTTCCTTAATAATTGCATCCTGCACCTGAATAAGACGCTTCGCCTCGGTTATGGAAATGTTCGGCAAAGTAACCGGCATATACAGCAAAGACCCCTCGTCCAGATGGGGCATGAATTCACTACCAAGAGAGAAAAAAACCGGAATGGCTCCCAACAGGGCAATGACATTAAGCGCAATCACTGTCTTCTTATACTTGAGCGCCCAACGAATGACGGGATCATAAAGCCGAATAAAAAGCATTGAAACCGGGTTGGCACTTTCAGGCGACATTTTCCCCCGAAGTAGGAAATACATCAACACGGGCACTAGTGTAATGGCGCTTAGGCCTGACACCATCATCGTAAAGGTTTTGGTAAAGGCAAGCGGATGAAAGAGCTTGCCTTCTTGCCCTTCCAAAAGAAATACCGGAATAAACGAGAGTATGATGATCGCCAGCGAGAAAAAAATCGCCCTTCCCACCTGTTTGGCAGAAGCAATGATCGTCTCCAGTCGACGCTGTTTGCGCTCTTCGGGTGACAGTTCCGCCAAATGCCGATAACAGTTTTCAACCATAATAACCCCGGCATCAACCACAACGCCGATGGCGATAGCAATCCCCCCCAATGACATGATATTCGAACTCACGCCCATCAGCCGCATTGGGATAAATGCACAGATAACGGCAACCGGGAGGGTTAGAATAATAACCAGGGCACTCCGCAGATGGAGTAAAAAGGCCAGCACCACCAAGGCAACGACAAGTGATTCTTCTGTCAAGACCCGTTTGAGGGTTGCAATGGCTTTATCTATGAGTACGGAGCGGTCATAGGCACTGACAATTTCCACCCCCTTTGGAAGTCCTCTCTGCAACGAAACAATCTTCTCTTTTACTCGCTTGATCACCTGCGCTGCATTCTCACCATAGCGCATGACCACAATACCGCCAACCGCCTCTCCCTCCCCGTTTAAATCAAGCAGCCCCCGGCGGAACGCCCCTCCCATTTGGACGGTGCCAATATTTTTAACCAAAACGGGAATGCCGTTCTGATCGGTTGTGATGGGGCTGTTTTCAATATCCTCAATCGAGCCGACCGCCCCTTTCCCTTCAATCATGAACTCTGTATCCGACTGCTCAACGATCCTGCCACCGGCATCCGTGTTTGAGCGCTTTATGGCTGAAATCACATCAGCGGTCGTGACACCGTAACTGAAGAGCCGCCTCGGATTCAGCTCCACCTGGTATTCCCGAACGAACCCACCAATGGAAGCCACCTCAGCGACCCCCTGCACCATGCCGAGTTGATAACGAACGAACCAATCCTGCAGGGTTCGCAACTGTTCCAGAGTATATCCCTTGGCACGCAGGGTATACCAAAAGACATGACCAACCCCGGTGCCTTCAGGACCAATCCTGGGTGTCACGCCAGGCGGCAAAAAAGAGGAAGCGTTTGTGAGCCGTTCCATTACTCGTGTTCTGGCCCAATAGATATCAGTCTTGTCGTCAAAAATGACGTAAATCATAGAGAAACCGAAAGCAGAAGAAGCACGTACCGCTTTCACTCCGGAAAGCCCCTGTAAATTGGTTGAAAGCGGGTACGTAACCTGGTCTTCAACCACCTGTGGAGATCTGCCTGAAAACTCAGTAAAAACGATAACTTGATTGTCTGACAAGTCGGGAATCGCATCAACGGGAATAGTACTCAGAGACCAGAAACCCCAGCCCACAAGGACAGCAAATACCAGTAGGACGATCGTACGGTTCCGGGCGGAATATTCTATGATGCGTTCAATCATGTCGTCCTGTATCCCATCAGTGCCTTAGCGCCCGCGAGGGTGTTTGTGATGATCTCGAAGCTGAGTCCGCCTCCATGTCCATATCACTCATATCCATAGCATCTTTGGGGACAGACACGGCATGTGCCTGGCTCCCCCGCCTGAGTACGGAAACAGGTGGCGGAGTGGTGTCCTGACTCCCTCCGGCACGAGCCCCGCCCGGTTTAAGCTGGGCTTCGGAGTCAATCAGGTATGCGCCACTGGCAGCAACAGCATCATCCTTCTTCAAACCTGACAGAATCTGTACGTCATTCAGGTAGCGGACCCCTACCGTAACCTCCTTTGGAACGAATACGCCAGCCTTGACGCGTGCCCATACCAGGTTCTTGTCTCCGCTACTCACAACGGCCTCCCTTGGTACGGTTAAATCCGTACCAAGGGGGACTTGAATTGTCGCATTGACAACCATATCGGGCTTCAACAGCAACGGTGTGTTTTCAACAACAACTCGTATTCGATTTGTACGTGTTTTGGGGTTTAGAAAGGGGTAGATGTAACTGATTTTACCAGCAAACTCCCGTTGGGGATACGACCTGCTGGTCAAGGTGACCTGCTGGCCAATCTTTAGATACGGGAACTCATCCTCAAATACCTCAAGCTCCCCCCAAACCGTAGTAAGGTCACTTACGATAAAGAGCGGGTCACCAGCCTTGACATATTGCCCTGCCAGGACATTTTTTTCTGTAACAATGCCATTTAGTGGGGGATACACCGGTATATGTACCGACGGACGCCTTGTGATCTCCAGCTCGCGAAACTGAGCATCTGCAAACCCCAACTGAATTAATTTAAGACGTGTCCAATACAGTAATTCCGTAGGATCTTTAAGTTGGCGGCTACGCTCCTTTTGATCGGTCCCCATAAGGCCAAGATACTCTTCCTCGGCGCTAACCAGATCAGGAGATGTCAATTCAGCAAGAACACTGCTCTTTTTTACCGGCATGCCAACCATATTCGCCTGAAGCGAATCAATACGACCAGCAACCCATGCAGAAATACGCGCTTGCTTGGTTTGGTCGTAACCGATAACACCAGCAGCTTCAATTATCTTGAACAAAGGCTTATAGACAACTGTTACGACCTCAAGATTTGCCATAACCTGTTGCGCAGGGGACAGATAAACGTGCTCTTTAAGCTTAAAATCATCAAGCGCTACAGCTCCTGTTGTTTTAGCTACCAGCTCCATATTACAAATGGGACAGACACCAGGACGGTCTTTTACGATAAAGGGATGCATGGGGCAGGTATATTCGGCTTTTCCTGCAGCAGGTGTATCGGGTGGTTTCTGAGACGAATGTCGAATAGACACAAACATTGCTACAGCAGCAGCAACAGCCAAGACAACCAACAGGAACGTCAAGGGGCGTTTCAGAGGAAATGCCATAGGCGAACTCACTTGTCTCAAATTTGATCAACGGGAAATCCGGCTACAAATGTAAAACATATAAAACTTATAATAACATAGTAGCCGAATCAACAACATTGATCAAACAATGACAACTAAATTCAATATGGCCTAACATCTGTCAGGTAGCAGGCAATACGCTGAGTTGCTTAAAGGAAAGATACTTAAGTCACACTTCAGACACCTGAACTGCAGGTTGCAGTCTAGGAATCATATAACACTTAAACTACTGAGGCCCCCAGGATAGATACGGATCTGGCAGGGACAAAACCGCAATTGGATGCCTCAGTAGCTACCTACATCCGATCACCTGGATTTACGGGAACCGTCTCGACCGGAGCCCCTTCAAGAAAGCGGGTCAGCTCCGCAACCAAGGTCTGCGGGTGCAACAGCCGCGACGGAATCTTCGTACCGCCAAAGAAATCCTTACGCCAAGGTTGGCGTTTAACCCAGTCGAGCAACCTCTGCCACCCCAGCCAACTGCTGAAGTCCGTGCCATGGATCTGGGTGATCTGCTCAAGAAAGGTCTGTTCATAGCCGGTCATAGTGCTGGCTCCCTAACGACCTTATTGTGCAGTCGGCGCAGTGCCGGACGGCGGTGGTGGCGGCGCGCCATCGGGCACTGCCACCAACTGGTTATCAAACCGCTTGCAGGTTGCCGTGATGGTACCGCCCGGTGTATTCAAAACCACCGTGGTGCCTTCGGTTTTACCGCTGCAGGCATCAAAGGCTGCCTGCGGCGGTCGGCGGCGGTCGCCTGGCGGTCGACGCGTCTCACTGCCGTCACTGGCGCACACAACGCCGCTCGCCAGCACAACCAACAGACTCGCTGACACAACAATCCCTCGTCTTGTCTGCAGCATGACTCCCCCTTTTCTGTTGAAACATTACGGACAGTGCCCACATGGTGCGCTTGATTGTACTAAAGGCAACAGCAACCGTGGGTTAAAGAAGGAAAAGATTGGTAAAGTTGCTACAGCACTGTGGCGGGGGGGAAAGGAGTATTGAAAATCGGCAGGAGTGTACTGACATCAGCGCAAGCCGTACGGCAGGCAGCAAACAGGCATTCGGGCAGACGAAACAACTTGTTAGTCGTTATTGACCGTGCAGAGGGCTTTGTCCCGCAAGGCGGCAACCACTTCAGCCGGGCTCCAGTGCTCCAGCACGGCTATGCCATTTTCAAGGGCAATTGCAAGCATCTGGGAGGAAATAAAGGCCGGCACACCACCCGCATCAACCGACTCAAGCAGCTCGCAGGCTTCGGGTGTCACGCCCGCATATTTCGGCGTTACCTGCCCTTGATCTGTGTGCCTTTCAAAGGCATCCACAAAGGTGGCTGCCCAACGTGCAAAACTGTCATCGTGTAAAGGTGCCATCAGTGCATCCGCGCCATTTTTGCAGAAGAAAAGTAACCATGAAGAAACACGACTGAAAAAGTATAGGGAAACAAGAAGAATGAATACAAGCACAAAGCAAAACAGGCTCAAAACTAAAAACCAGCTGATACCTGGTTTTTATACCTTTGAGCCTGCCACTCAATTGGTGGAGGCGGTGGGAGTCGAACCCACGTCCGAAAGACCTACGTCCAGAGC
>CAZUSH010000086.1:0-11111 GCA_964622705.1 uncultured Geobacter sp.
GTAATTTGGTGGACCGGAAGGGGATCGAACCCTCGACCCCAGCGTTGCGAACGCTGTGCTCTCCCAGCTGAGCTACCGGCCCGACAACAACCTGCTCTTAAACATACTACTTACCCAGCAGTTCCTCAATCTTGCGTTGATCAAATCCCTCTACAATCCTGCCCATGATCATGAAGGTGGGGGTCGCATCAATACCATTTTTGCGGGCAATGGCCTGTTGTTCGTCCAGTAATTTTACCCCGGCCGGGGTGTTGGTCAAGACATGTACCGGTGCCTTGTCCACGGTACCTGCCATTACCTCATGATACAGGCGGCTTTTATCGGTACCTGAAAGGATGTACTGGGCCTTCTGACGGGCATGGGGATGCATGGCCAGCGGGGTGAAAAAGATATAGAGCGTCACGTCACGGCGGTTGTTGAAGTAGGCCGCTGCCTTGCGGCAGAACGGGCAGTCCGGGTCAGTGAATTCGATCACCATCTTGGGGCCGTTGCCGATCACCAGGGCCTTGGATAGATCGAGGCCGCCCCCGGCCGCAGCCAGGGCTATTCCGGCCGGCAACAAGGTCACGCAGAGCACTGTCAGCAACAGGAAGAATCGTCGTTTCATAGGTCCTCCTCATCCTCATCGGGCAGCGGCAGGGCGATGATGAACTCGCTGCCCGCCCCTTCCTGACTGTTCACCGAAATGGTACCGCCATGGGCCTCAACCACCATCTTGCAGAACGCCAGCCCAAGGCCACTGCCGCCACTGCCGCGACCGCCCTGATTGCGCGCCTGGATAAAGCGGTCAAAAATCATTGGCAGATCCACGGTGGCAATCCCCTCGCCGGTGTCGCGAATCCTCAGGATGACCGCCAATTCCGTGGCCTCGGAGACGCCGCAGCAGCAGGAAACGGCAATCTCTCCCCCGGCGGGGGTGAACTTGATGGCGTTGATCAACAGGTTGGCAATCACACGGGCGAACTTACTCCGGTCAAGCGCCAACAGCGGCAGATGTTCCTCAATTTTGGTGCGCAGGTCAATCTGGGCATGTTTCATAATGCCGCTGAAGCTGCTCAAAACCTGATGCACCAGTTCGGGCAACGAGAGCAAAACTCGGTGGAAGCTGATCTTACCCGCCTCGAAGCGATGGATGTCCAGCAGGTTGTCGATCATGGCCACCACCTCGTTGCAGCTTTCAATGGCGGACATCAGGTAGGCGGCCTGCTCCTTGTTCAGGGGACCGAGCCGCTTTTCGCGAACCAGGTCAATGGAGCCGATCGCCGCGGTGATCGGGTTTTTCAGATCGTGGGACAGCATGGAGATAAAATCCAGCTTCTCCCGTTCAAGGGCCTTGATCGCCAAGCAGCGCTCAATGCTCTTGGTCAGCTGTTCCTTGCTGAAGGGTGCCATCAGGCAGTCAAGGGCACCCTCTTGATGGCAGGCCAGGTAACGTTCCTGTTCATTGGCGTCAATCAGGGCAATTACCGCCGGGTCACTGCCCGATTCCTGCAACGGCTCAAGAGAGGGCAGGCAGTGCTCGTGAATCGGTGATCCCAGCAGGATACCGTCAATCTTGTGGTCGGCAATATAGCCGCAACCATCCTCGCAGGTCGGCGCAACATGCACCTGATACTCGCCATCTGCAAGCAGCCGGGTGGCCAAACGGGCCGCTTCGGTGCCATTCTCCACGATTAAAAGCCGCTTCCGAGCCATTTACCCTATCCTCCATCGCCTTCCCGTAAAAACGCCTCGGCAAGCACCAGATCTTCCGGGGTGGTTATCTTGATGTTGTGGTAATCACCCTGGACGATCCTGACGGTCAGACCACTGCGCTCGAACAGCGAACAGTCGTCGGTCCCCAGGAAACCATCCCGCTCTGCCTGCAGGTGCGCCTCAAGGATCTGGTCGAACCGGAAACTCTGGGGGGTCTGGGCCTGCCACAGCTCTGCGCGATCAGGGGTATGCGCCACCACGCCCTCCCTGACCACCTTGATGGTATCCTTGGCAGGCACGGCGACCAGCGCACCAACACCGGTTGCCGCGACCTCAATCGAGTGCTGCAGCAGTGACTCGTTGATAAAAGGACGGACGCCATCATGAATCAGCACCACATCCTGTTCATCGGCATAGGCACGCAGAGCCTGTAACCCGTGGCGCACGGAGTGCTGCCGTTCGCTGCCGCCGGCAACGATCTGCAGCACCTTGGTCAAGCCGTAACGCTCCACCACCTCTTCCCGGCAAAAAGGGATTTCATCCTGGGGGGTTACCAGCATGATGCCGGCAATCAGGGGACTTTGCTGAAAAACCGCCAGGGTGCGGGCAACGATCGGCCTTCCCCCCAACTGCAGATACTGCTTGTTAATGGAGGCCCCCATCCGCTTGCCCATCCCGGCAGCCGGCACAACGGCAAAAGCACGCGACATCGTCATAGTCCGGCCCCCGCCACCTGCCGCAGAGCTGCGGCCAGCAGCGGCAGGTCCGTATCGTCCAGGGTGCGCACATCCAAAAGGAAACGATCTTTCTGCAACCGCCCCACCACCGGCGGGGTCGTGCTGCGCAACAGCTCTTCAAGCCGGTGGGCAGGTATGCCCTCAACCTGCACCTCAATCAGACGGCTGGGGAGCTGCAAAAGCGGATACGAGCCGCCACCGGGGCTTGAGAAGCCATCTCGCAGTTGCAGAGAAACCGACGATGGCAGCAGACGGCGGAGACGACGCTGCATCCGCTGTGCCTGACGCGACAACGCTTCCAGTGATACGGTCAGCATCCGCAGGACCGGGATTGCCGACAGGGCCACCCGTTCATCACGGTACAGCCGCAGGGTAGCCTCAAGCGCAGCCAGGGTCAGCTTGTCGATCCGCAGGGCCCGCAACAGCTGATGCCGTTTCATCTTCTCCACCAGCTCACGCCGCCCCACAATCAGCCCCGCCTGGGGGCCACCCAGCAGTTTGTCGCCACTAAAGGTGACCAGATCGGCCCCTGCCTGCAGATACTGCTGGACCGTCAGCTCCCCACCGATGCCGAAGCGGGTCAGATCCAGCAGGCAACCGCTCCCGGCGTCAACCATGGTCGGGATACCGGCCTCCTGGCCGATCCGCGCCATCGCCTCGGTGGTCACCTCAGCCGTGAAGCCGACAATGGCAAAGTTACTGGTGTGAACCTTCAACAGCAGGGCGGTCTGGTCGGTCATGGCACCGATGTAATCACGGGGATGGGTGCGGTTGGTTGCCCCCACTTCCACCAGGGTTGCCCCGCTCTGCCGCATCACCTCGGGGATCCTGAACGAACCGCCGATCTCAACCAGCTCACCGCGGGAGACAATTACCTCATGACCGGCGGCCAGACTTGAAAGGGCCAGCATCACGGCGGCGGCGTTGTTGTTGACCACCAGGGCAGCCTCGGCGCCGGTCAGCTCACACAGCAGCTGCTCCACGTGCGAATAGCGTTCCCCCCGCTCGCCGCTGGCAAGATCAAATTCAAGATTGCTATAGCCCCAGGCCGTTTCCTTCAAGGCCGTCTCGGCAGCAGCGGCCAGCGGCGCACGGCCCAGATTGGTATGCACCACCACACCGCTGCCGTTGATGACCCGCCGCAAACTGGGGGATTCGGCCGACAGGATCGCCTGCCTCACCCGCGCATAGATCGCTTCCGGCGAAAGATCGACCGCCAACTCACGCGCCAGGGAGCTGCGCAACTGTTCCAGTACGGAGCGCACCGCCTGCTTCAGGCCGGTATAGGTCGTCAGGGCCTGGAGCGACATCACCTCCGGCCAGGCAAGCACCTTGTCCATCTTGGGCAGATTGCGACGACTATCCTGTTTTGCTGCGCCACTCATCTCATCACCTTACAGGTCCATTGCCTCACCCGGCTGACAGGCCGACTCGTCAAGCAGCACCCGCCCGCCATACTCCGCGTTTTTACGCACCAGCAGCTCGGCCGCCTCACAGTCCCGTTCACGGAAGGCCTTGATGATCTTGTCATGTTCCTGGACCGAGATGTCCATCCGGCCCGGCTGGGAAAGCGACATCAGGCGCAGTCGCTGAAAGCGGGTAACCAGCAGGTTGATCATCTCGCGTAACTTCTCGTTGTCGGCAGCCTTGATGAAGAGGTCGTGAAAATCGTTGTGGACCTTGAAAAACTGTTTCACATCGGAATGTTCGCACAACTCGGCCAATCGTGCATTAATCGCCTGCAGACGGTCAATCTCTTTCTGGGTCAGACGCTTGCAGGCCAAACGGGCCGCATACCCTTCCAGGATGCTTTTGATGGCGTAGAACTCCTCTACATCCTTCTGGGTAAAGGCACTCACCACCGCCCCTTTGCGGGGGATCACCTTTAAATATCCCTCAGACTCCAGCTGACGAAAGGCCTCGCGAATAGGGGTGCGGCTGATGCCGAAACGATCCGCCAGCTCCGGCTCCGACACCCGGCTGCCCGGTGTGATGGTGCCGGAAATGATCGCATCGCGGATGCTTTCAAGGATTTTTTCACGCAAAGTCAAATGTTTTTCTTTAATTCGTTTCATACGTTAACGCACCCCACAGTAGTCTGCCTACATTGTATACAGTATGCACTTTTTGTCAATTTTTTCCCGCGTTTTTTTAATGAAATGCACGGCAACGGATCAGCAGAACTACAGCCGAAGTCGCTTGAATTTTGGCAGGACAGATAGTAGGCTGCATGCACTGCATGAGGTGCGAGGTTTCTCATGGACCCGGTCCGACGTTTAAAAATATCGGTTGTAAGCCTGCTGCTGCTGTTTGCCTTTGGCACGGCAGGCTATATGGCGGTCGAGGGTTGGGGGCTCCTGGATGCCTCCTATATGACGGTCATCACCCTGGCAACCGTCGGTTTCAAGGAGGTGCACGACCTAACCGACCACGGTAAGCTGTTCACCATGGCCCTGGTCGTTTTTGGCGTCGGCACCCTGGGCTACCTGGTCAGCAGCGCGGCCCAGGTCATGTTTGAAGGGCAGATACATCGCATCATCGGGAGGAAAAAGGTGGAAAAGAAGATTGATGCCCTGGGTGGACACTACATCATCTGCGGCTTTGGGCGGATCGGCTCAATGATCTGCCGGGAACTGGCGGCCAACGATGTGCCGTTTGTGATTGTCGAACACAACACCGAGGTGTTGGAACGGATAGAGGATGACCGCTACCTCTGGATGAAAGGGGACGCCACCCAGGATGAAACCCTGATCAAAGCCGGCATCCAGCGTGCCACCGGGCTTGTCTCGGTTGTCACCTCCGACTCCGAGAACGTCTACATCACCCTGACCGCGCGAGGGTTGAATAGCCAGCTGTATATCCTGGCCCGTTCCGGCGAAGAAGGTACCGAGCTCAAGCTGAAACGGGCCGGCGCCAACAAGGTGGTTTCCCCCTACGCCATCGGCGGCATGCGGATGGCGCAATCGATCCTGCGCCCCAACGTGGTGGACTTCATTGAGATCGCCACCGCCAGTGAGCATCTTGATCTGCAGATGGAAGAGATCAGCATCCCGCAGAACTCCTACTTCGCCGGGCAGACCTTGGTGAGCTCCGGTTTCAGAAAGGAAACCGGCGTTATTATCGTAGGCATCAAGAAATCACACGGCCATATGGTATTCAACCCCAACCCCCATGACAAGCTGGACGAAGGGGACACCCTGATCGTCCTGGGCGACCCCACCTCAGTCGACAAGCTTGAGGATCTGGTGCAACAACGCATCACCCAAGGACACAGCGCACAACGCAGACATGAGGGGACGCACCATGCCTAGCCTGCTGTGCGCCCACATCCCCTGGCCCCGCCTGGAGGAACACCGTTCCTACCTGCTGGAGGAGCGGATCAACCCGGAACTGTACCTGCCTGCCGATGCCCTGGACTCCCTCAGCATGGCACAACTTGCCTCGCTGTCCAACGACCTGCAGGCCCATGGTCTTTCCTGCACCATCCATGCGCCGTTCATGGATTTGAATCCCGGCTCGGTTGACCGGGCCATCCGGGAAACAAGCCGACAACGGGTTGAACAGACCTTGGTCGCGGCGGAAAAGCTGCAAGCCAAGGTGGTGGTCTTTCACCCCGGTTACAGCAGGCTTTCCTACGGTTCCGCCGTGGACAGCTGGGCAGCCAACACCGTAGACTTCTGGCAGCAACGGATACCCCTCATTCGTCAGGCCGGCTGCCGGGTAGCCCTGGAAAACATCTTCGAAGAAGAACCTTCAACCCTCGAACTGGTCCTCAGGCAGCTTGATCGCAGCCTGTTTGGTCATTGCTTCGATTCCGGGCACTTCAACATGTTCACCACGGTTTCCCTTGAAGCGTGGTTTGCGATGCTGGGGCGCTACATAATTGAAAGCCACCTCCATGACAACCATGGCCAGGCCGATGAACACCTTCCGGTCGGAGAGGGGGAAATCGACTTTTCCCAGGTAACCTCGTTGCTGCAGCATTATGCGCCGGAGGCGGTCTGGACCCTTGAGGCTCACAGCAGAGAGCGCCTGGATCGTTCACTGCAGGCAATCCAACAGTATCTATAGGACGAAATATGTCAGATAAAATTCTGGTAACCGGCGGGTGTGGCTATATTGGCAGTCATGTGGTTCGGCAACTTTCCGAGGCAGGCCATACCGTGGTGGTCTACGACAACCTCAGCACCGGTTTTCGTGACGCGCTGCTGCATGGCGAAGAGCTGATTGAAGCGGACCTGGCGGACCGCGATACCCTTGAAGAAACCTTTCGCAGGCACCGCTTCACGACCGTGCTGCACTTTGCCGCCGCCATTGTAGCACCCGAATCGGTATCCCAGCCGTTGAAATATTACGCCAACAACACCCGCAACACCTTGGGGCTGTTGGACAGCTGTATCCGTTTCGGCGTCAAGCAGTTCATCTTTTCCAGCACCGCGGCGGTGTACGGCTTTCCCGAAGGGGGCAGTGCCTCGGAGGAAACCCTGCTGGCCCCGATCAACCCGTACGGCACCTCCAAACTGATGAGCGAATGGATGCTGCGGGACGTGGGACTGGCCCACGGCCTCAGGTATGTGGCCCTGCGCTACTTCAACGTGGCCGGCGCCGACCCTCAGGCCCGCATCGGCCAGCGCACGCCCGAGGCCACCCACCTGATCAAGATCGCCTGCCAGACAGCGCTGGGACAACGTCCTCAGGCTGCCATCTACGGCACTGATTATCCGACACCGGATGGCACCGGCATCCGCGACTACATCCACATCGAGGATCTGGCCGCAGCCCACCGCGCTGCCCTGCACTATCTGGAACAGGGCGGTGAATCAACCGCCATGAATGTCGGCTACGGCACCGGCAGCAGCGTCCGGGAGGTCCTGGCCATGGTCAAAAAGGTCAGCGGGGTTGATTTTACGGTTGTCGAGGCGGAGCGCCGCCCCGGCGATCCGGCCTGCTTGGTGGCGCAGGCGGACAAGATCAGGCGCCTGACGAACTGGCAGCCACGCTATAACTCGCTGCAAACTATTGTTGAAGATGCCTGGCGTTGGGAGAACAAGCTGGCGGGCAGGTAACCCCATGGATCTGATCATCTCGCACGTCAACGCCGATTTTGACTGTCTGGGTTCCCTGGCTGCCGCGGCACGGCTCTACCCCGGGGCACAACTCTGCTTTCCCGGTTCGCAGGAGAAAAACCTGCGTGATTTTTGCACCCGCCACCCGGAACTGCTCCCCCCCTTCAGCCGTGCCAAGGAGATCGACCTGACCGCGGTCACCCGCCTGATCCTGGTCGACTGCCAGCATCACGGCCGCATCGGCCGCTTCGCCGAACTCTTGTCCCGCCCCGGTTTGGAGGTACACCTGTACGATCACCACCCGCCGGGGCCGGAGAGCATCCCGGCCAGTGGCGGCAGCATCATGATGGTCGGCGCCACCGCCACCATCATGACCGGGCTGCTCCAGCAGCAAGGTATCACCCCGACGCCAAGCGAGGCCTCCCTGCTGCTGTTGGGTATCCACGAGGATACCGGGCGGCTCCTGTTCTCCACCAGTACCCCGGAGGACTATCGCGCCGCGGCCTGGCTGTTGGAACAGGGGGCACAATTGCACCTGGTTGACGAGATCCTGACCCCGGAGCTGACAACCGCCCAGGTGGAGCTGCTGCATGATCTGCTGGCCAGCCTCAAGACCAGTGAGGTGAACGGGGTGCGGCTTTCGGTGGCCCATGCCAGCCGCCCCTGGTATGTCGGCGACATCGCCGGGCTGGCGCACATGATGCGCGATATGGAAAACCTCGATCTGCTGGTGCTGGTAGTGGCCATGGGAGACCGGGTCTACCTGGTGGCCCGCAGCCGGGTGGTCGAAGTCGATGTGGGGGAACTGCTGCGTCAGTTCGGCGGCGGCGGCCACGCCTCTGCCGCCTCGGCGACCGTCAAGGGGGAGTCGCTGGGCGAGGTACTCAGCCGCCTTGACCAGGCCCTGCTGCTGGCAGTCCGTCCCCACCGGACCGCGGGGCAGGTCATGTCCTCACCGGTACGGACCCTGGGGTCGGGCTGCACGGTACAAGAGGCCCGCGACCAACTGGTACGCTACAATTTCAGCGCCATGCCGGTGATGCAGGATGCAATGCTCTTGGGCATCATCACCCGCAAGGTGGCGGAAAAGGCACTCTACCATGGCCTGGGAGAACGACCGGTCACCGAGATGATGCACACCGCCGTGCTGCGGGCAACACCGGAGATGCCGCTGACGGCCCTGATGGAGCATATGGTGGGGGGCGACCGGCGCTTTGTTCCGGTCTTCCGGGATGAGCAGCTGGTCGGGGTGGTGACCCGTACCGACCTCTTGCGCCACCTGCAGGGCAATGAGCGGGAGGCCATCCAGCTCTACGATCTCGAGCGGCTTGCACCGGAGCCGAAGGAGCGAGACGTAAGCACGCTGCTGCACCGGCGGCTACCCCCGGAGACCGTGGCACTACTGGAGCAGGTGGGCAGGCATGGCGACATGCTGGGGGTTGCCGTGTATGCGGTTGGCGGCTGTGTGCGGGACCTGCTGCTGGACGTGTCCAACCTTGACCTCGACATCACGGTCGAGGGCGACGGCATCTTCTTTGCCGAGAGCTTCGGCACCGCCCACGGTTGCCGGGTACGCCCGCACCATGCCTTCGGTACGGCAGTGCTGGTCTTTCCCAACGGCCGTAAATTGGATGTCGCCAGCACCCGGCTCGAATACTACGACTCCCCCGGCGTGCTCCCCACGGTGGAACGGGCCTCGTTGCGGCACGACCTGTACCGCCGTGACTTCACCATCAACAGTCTGGCGCTCTGCCTGAACAGCAACCGCTTCGGCCGGTTGCTGGACTATTTCGGCGGCCAGAAAGACCTGCAGGATCGCACCATCCGGGTACTGCACAACCTCTCCTTTGTCGAGGACCCCACCCGGGCCTTCCGGGCCGTCCGCTTCGAACAACGCCTGGCGTTCCAGCTCGAAAGCCATACCGAAGGGCTGTTGCGTTCAGCCATCCGGGCCGGACTGATGGAACGGGTCGGCGGCAAACGACTGCTGGGAGAGCTGATCCATATCCTGCATGAGCAA
This sequence comes from uncultured Geobacter sp., assembly GCA_964622705.1. Classification (GTDB taxonomy): domain Bacteria; phylum Desulfobacterota; class Desulfuromonadia; order Geobacterales; family Pseudopelobacteraceae; genus Trichlorobacter. The sequence continues at coordinate 9,519 of CAZUSH010000086.1, forward strand.
CGCCCCGCCCCGGCCATAACCCGGCTGGCGCAGCTGGGCTTGCTGCCCTGCATCCATCCTGCCCTGCATTGCGGCAGCGATCAGCAACAGCTGTTTGACGAACTGGAGCGGGTCCTGGCGTGGTACCACCTGCTCTACCTCGACCGCCCGGTGGAACCATGGCAGATCTGGTTCCTGGCCCTGACCGACCGCCTGACCTCCCCCCAGTACCTGGAGACCTGCCGGAAGCTCCTGATGCCGGAGCGTATGATGAGCCGTCTCTTCAACCATCGTCACCAGGCGCTCAAACGCTTTCAGACCCTGCGCCAGACCCTCAGACGCAGCGGTACGGTCACGAACAGCAAGCTCTACAGCTGGTTGCACGGCATCCCGCTGGAACTGCTGCTGTACGGCCTGGCCCGCAGCGGCCAGGAGGAGCTGCGCCGCCTGGTATCGCTCTACCTGAGCAAACTGTCCGCCACCACCCTGCTGGTGGACGGCACAGAGCTGCAGGCCCTTGGCGTCCCAGCCGGCCCGGCCATCCGCTCGCTGAAGGAACGCTTGCTGGCGGCCAGGCTGGATGGCGAGATCGCCTCGAAAGACGATGAACTGGCCTATGCCGGAAAACTGCTCGCCGAAGGATCGGCCTGATGCGAGTGGGCCGTTTTGCCCCCTCGCCCACCGGACCGTTACACCTCGGCTCGCTGGTGGCGGCGGTGGGCAGTTGGCTGATGGCCAGGGCCTACGGCGGGCAATGGCTGCTGCGGATCGATGACCTGGACCGGGAGCGCTGCCGGCCGGCGTTTGAGAATGACATCCTGCGGACATTGGAGCAATTCGGACTGCAGTGGGATGGTCCGGTCAGCCGCCAGAGCAACAATACCGAAGCCTATGCCGAGGCGTTTGAGTGGCTGCAGACCATCGGGGCCGTCTATCCCTGCAGTTGCAGCCGGACCGAAATCGCCCGCCTCGCCTCGGCCCCCCATCCCGGTGAAGAGATCCCCTATCCCGGCACCTGTCGGCCTGGATTGGCAGCAGACAAGCAGCCACGCGCCTGGCGGCTGCGGACCGCCGGGGCAACCGTGGTCTTCGATGATCTGCGCCACGGCAGGATCACCACCGAACTGGAACACAGCGGAGACTTTGTAGTGAAACGGGTTGAGGGGTTCTTTGCCTATCAATTGGCGGTAGTGGTGGACGACCATCTGAGCGGCGTCAACCAGGTGGTGCGGGGGGATGACCTGTTGGATTCAAGCCCGCGCCAGGTGCTGCTGCACCAGTTGCTGGGGTGGCCGCTGCCGCAGTACTGCCACCTGCCGTTGGTGACCGGACCGGACGGTGGCAAACTCAGCAAGCGGGACAACACGGTCTCATTGGCAGACGGCCGGGTAAAGGGGCAGGAAGCCCGGCTTTTGGCCTGGGCACTGCGGTTTCTCGGCCTTGACGTGCCGGTTGACCTGCACAGGGCCGATTGCTGCGAATTGCTGAGCTGGTCGGCAAGCGTCTTCAGACCGGAGCTGCTGCCGCCTCCTGCTCAGGCAGCGCAGATGGCAGCCAGCTCCCGCTCTGCTGCCCCGTAGTCCTCAAGACAGATGGTACCCTGTGGTTCCCACT
>CAZUSH010000087.1:0-10933 GCA_964622705.1 uncultured Geobacter sp.
TACACCAACCGCGGCCTGCAGTTCCTGGACCTGATCCAGGAAGGCAACATCGGCCTGATGAAGGCGGTGGACAAGTTTGAGTATCAGCGTGGCTACAAATTCTCCACCTACGCCACCTGGTGGATCCGCCAGGCCATTACCCGCGCCATTGCCGATCAGGCCCGTACCATCAGGATCCCGGTCCACATGATCGAGACCATCAACAAACTGATTCGTACCAGCCGGCAGTTGGTACAGGAAAACGGTCGGGAACCATCCCCCGAGGAGATTGCCGAGCGGATGCAGCTGCCGCTGGACAAGGTCCGCAAGGTCCTCAAGATTGCCAAGGAGCCGATCTCGCTGGAAACCCCCATTGGTGAAGAAGAGGATTCCCATCTCGGTGACTTCATCGAGGACAAGGCCGTGGTCAACCCGCTTGAAGCGGTCATCAAGGCCAACCTCTCGGAGCAGACCTCCCGGGTGTTGGCAACCCTGACCCCGCGCGAGGAAAAGGTGCTGCGGATGCGCTTCGGCATTGGTGAGAAGAGCGACCACACCCTTGAAGAGGTTGGGCAGGACTTTGAGGTGACCCGTGAACGCATCCGCCAGATCGAGGCCAAGGCCCTGCGTAAACTGCGGCATCCCAGCCGCAGCAAAAAACTGAAGAGTTTTGTCGAATGAACCAGATTACCCGCTTCTGCCACCGCGCCGCAGCATATCTACTGATTTGTCTGGTACTGCTCACCTGCCTGCAGGTTGCCCTTGCTGCCGCTGCTGAGACCGATGACTCGTCCCTCTTCATGGAGGCCTTTACCGCCTTCCAGGGCAAGGACTACCTGCTGAGTATCGAGAAACTCGACCGTCTCGAACAGCTCTTCCCGGATTCTCCCCTGCGGGATGTGGCGCTGCTGCTGGCGGCACGGGCCCAACACCGTGCCGGCAACAACGATGCCGCCGCTCTGTCCGTGAACCAGTTCAGCAAGGAATTTGGCAACGGCCCGCTGGCCGCCTCCGTCGAGGCAGATCTGCTTACCCTGGGCAAGCGCAAACAATCCGGAGAAAAATTATCCCCCAATAAGCAGTTACACGCAGCTGCCCTGAAGGTACGCCACGAACAACAGGCTCGTGAGCGGGCCGCAGCCATGAAGGCCGAGCAGGAGCGACTGGCACGGGAGCGGGTTGAACAGGAACGGATCGCCAGGGAAAAGGCCGAACTTGAACGCCGCGAACGGGAACGCCTGGCGGCACTCAAGGCAGCGCGCGATGCTGTCCGTTTCGAACTTGAAAGCGATGCCGGCCTGCCGGTTCTGGAAACCGGTAGCGCAGCGGTGGTGCCGTTCCAGTTGGTCAACCAGGGCAAGGAGTCAGAGGAGTTCAGCCTGGAGGCGTTGTTGCCGGCAGGGGTCGAGGGAACCATCACCACCCAGGAGAACAGGGCCCAGCCGGTACAGAAGCTTACCCTGCAGCCACGCCAGCGGGCCGCCTTGCAGGTCACCTTTGCCATGCCGCCGGATCGCGTTGATGGCGCACGGCTCAGCATGACCGTCACGGCCACCTCCACCAAGTTCAACGATCTCAGCAAAAAGCGTGAGCTGACGGCCGTTGCGGCCGCACCGCTCTTGCGTGTTGTGTCACGTCTGCAGGAAAAGGCAGCCCTTGCGGGTCTGGCGGCCAGCTACAAGGTAACCCTGCTGAACGTAGGATCACGCCCGGCAAAGGAGATCGATCTCAAGATCACGCTGCCCAAACCATTGAAACTGGTTGACGCGGGCGGCAATGGCTGCTGGCTTGAAAACGAGCAACAGGCCGCCTGTCGAATTGCCCAGCTGCCGCAGGGCCAGCTGACGGATCGGATCCTGAAGGTCGAAACACGCAACGATGCTGCCGCGGAAACAGTACGTGGCACGGTTGAGGTGCTCCAGACCGTACTACAGCTCAAGGAGAGCTTCCCGGGCGCAGCCTTTGCCATAACCAAGAAGCCTTAAACCTAAAAACGGCAGTGGCGTTGCCCTGAGAGAGCGACTCGCCCGCAAATCGTTGTAGCTCCTGGTAAAATGGAGCGTTAAGCAGCCGATTCTGTCTGAACCCGTAGGGTGAGTTTATCGGCTGCAGCGAAATGAGCCTTAGAGCTACAGATTTCGGGCGTTGGAGCGAACCGGGGTGACGTCAACTGCCGAATCCAGGTTAAATGCAAAACGGCTTCCCCACCACGGGGAAGCCGTTTTTACGAGCCTGATAGTTACCGCCTCACGTTTAGACAAGCACCAGATTATCCCGGTGCACCACCTCATCCCCGTAACGAAACCCCAGGATCTGCTCAATCTCGCAGCTTTTATGCCCGGCCAGCAAGGCTATTTCATCGCTGGCGTAGTCGGCCAATCCTCTGGCCAGCTCCGTGCCGTCAGGACCACAGATACGCACGCAGCTGCCGCGCTCAAACTTTCCCGCCACTACGGTGACACCGGACGGCAGCAGGCTGGTACCTTTCTCCAGCAGGGCCTTTTGCGCCCCGGCATCAACCAGCACCTTACCGGCCGGGCGCAGGGTATAGGCGATCCAATGTTTGCGACGGTTCAAACCATCGGTGGCCGGCAGAAAGAAGGTGCCAACCTCTTCTCCTGCCAACGCGGCCGTCACCACACCCTGCTGTTTCCCCGGCACCAGAATCGTCGGCACGCCGAATCGGGCCGCCTTCTTGGCGGCACTCACCTTGGTGGCCATCCCGCCGGTGCCAACCGCAGAACCGCTGCCCCCTGCCATCCGCTCCACCTCGCGGGTAATCGTGCGCACCAGCGGGATCAGGCGGGCATTGGGATCCTGCTGCGGGTTCGCGTTGTACAGGCCGTCAATATCGGTCAGGATCAGCAGCAGATCCGCTTCGGCCAGGCTGGTCACCAATGCCGACAGGTTGTCGTTATCGCCAAACTTGATCTCGGCCACCACCACCGAGTCGTTCTCATTGATGATCGGCAACACGCCGGCTGCCAGCAAGGTTTCCAGGGTGGTCCGGGCATTCAGGAAGCGACGCCGGTTTGAAAGATCGTCAGCGGTCAGCAGGATCTGGGCCGTCAGCAATTCGTGCTGTTTGCAGGCCTGTTCATAGGCCTCCATCAACAGCGGCTGCCCCACGGCAGCAGCAGCCTGTTTCTGCGGGATCGTCAGGGGCCTGTCGCCAAAGGCCAGCATATCGCGACCTGCCGCCACGGCGCCGGACGACACCAGGATCACCTCAATCCCTTGACGGCGCAGGGCAGCGATTTGATCGGATAATTGCTGTATGACGGCATGGTCGAGCCCGCCACTGTCCACCGTCAGTACCCGGCTGCCCACCTTGATCACTACCCGCCGGACCTGTTTCAACAAGCTACGCCGCATCACCACTCCTCCTGCGGGGCTGACCAGAGCTGCTTGGCAATGGCGTCCAAGAGTGCCTCAACCCCTTCGCCGGTGGCTGACGAGATGGGAAAGACCGCCACACCGCGCTCGGCAAACCAGGCTGTGGCCTGTTCCAGATGTTCTCTGGCCGCAGGCAGGTCCATCTTAGTGAGCGCCACTAACTGGGCCTTGCCACCCAGAACCTCGCTGAACAGGGCCAGCTCCCGGTTAACCGCCTCAAAGTCGCCAAACGGATCACTGTCCGGCAGGCCGGAGATATCCACCAGGTGCACCAGCATACCGGAACGCTCCAGGTGTTTCAGAAAACGGTGCCCCAAACCGGCCCCGGCGTGTGCTCCCTCGATGATGCCGGGAATATCGGCCATCACAAAGGAGCGGAAGTTCTTGTAGGCAACCACACCCAGGCTGGGGGCCAGGGTGGTAAAGGGGTAATCGGCCACCTTAGGCCGTGCCGCCGAGACCTTGCTGATCAACGACGACTTGCCGGCATTGGGCAGCCCTAAAAGCCCCACATCGGCCATCAGTTTCAACTCCAGCCGCAGCTTGCGTTCCTCTCCCTCTTCACCGGGCTGGGCGAACTTGGGGGCCTTGTTGGTGGCGGTGGCGAAACGCGCATTGCCCTGCCCGCCCCGCCCGCCTTTCAGCAGGATGACCCGCTGGCCATCCTCGGTCAGGTCGGCCAATTCGTCCCCGGTTTCGGCATCCTTGATCAAGGTGCCAACCGGCACTTTGATCAGCAGGTCGGCCCCGGCTGCGCCGTGCCGGTCCTTACCCATGCCGTGTTGACCGCGCTCTGCCTTCTGGTGGGGCTTATGCCGCAGTTCCAGCAGGGTAGAGAGTGCCGAGGTGGACTCAAAGACAATATCGCCCCCCCGCCCGCCGTCACCGCCATTAGGACCGCCAAACGGAATGAACTTTTCCCGCCGGAACGAAACACAACCGGCGCCGCCATGCCCCGAGGCACAGTACAGCGTGACTTCATCGATAAACTTCACCCCTGTTCTCCTTCAAGCCAGGCCGCTATCTCCTGCCGGCGTTCCGTCCAGCCCTGGCCAAGCCGCGCCTGCAGAAAGGAGTGCAGCAGCGAATCGAACATCTGCAGCCCAGCCTCCAGCAGGTACATCCGTTCATAGAAGGCCGACTCGCGCTCGGAAAGCTCTTCAACGCCTTCACGCTCGACCTTGACCGGCGGACATTTGAACGAACCAAAGCTGAACAGCTCTGCGCTCAACACAAAGCGCCACTGCAGCTCATCCTTTTCGATATGGATCGCGGCACTGCTGATGCTCTTGCCGGACCTGAGCGCCGAACGGGCCTCCAGGTAACGGTCCTGCGAGCCGGTAACCGCAACCTTCTGCGGACCGGCCTCGCCACCCCCTTGGAGCTGAATCCGGTCGTCGATCCAGGCGGCAAACGGTGTACCCGCATCAAAGGCCCCCGGCACGCAGACGCGGAACTGTTCCCCTTCCAAGCCGCCATGCAAGAGCCAGAGCAGGAACTCTTCACCAAGCCAGCAGTTGCTCTGAATCTCATCCAGGGCCGACTCGCTGCCGGCCTGATTCTGGGCCGCCAGCAGGGCCTGATCCGCTTCGTTCAAAAGGGCGCGTGCCCGTTTATAAGGATACACCAGCTGCAGTCGCACCCCTTCAAAGCTCTTGCAAAACAGCTCTTCAAAGCGTTCCATCACCTTTGACGAAGCGGAGAACAGGGTTAAGAGCCCCTCGTCCGGTTGCCACACCAGGTCAATAGTTGACGGTACGGGCAGTGCGCGTGCCAAGAGCGACAGCTTGACCCGCTCCGCCATCTCTTCCCGCTCCCGTTTCGGCGGCCGCTTCAGCTCGGGGCGCTTGGCCAGATAGTCCCCCTCGGCGCGCCCAAGATGCGATTTGAGCAACGCCGTTGGAATCCGGCGCTGATCGCGCCGGTAGCTAAAAAACAGATAACGGTCGCGCCAGCAGTCAGCCGGGGCCTCAAAGCCCGGGGCATCCGGCCTGTCCGTACAGGTCCAGCCTTCGGACTGTTCTTCGGCGGATTCCTCAATCGAACGAAAGATACGTCCGGTCAGGGCTGTTGTCAGCCAGGCAAAACGCTCCTGCTGCGGCAACTCCCCCTCGACGCGGTACTGCACAAAACTGACGGTATTTGCATACACTCCCATAGGGCACTGCTACCTTTCATACCTGGCCGTTCTCACACCGGCCGTAAAATAACCCGCTGTTCCCTGCGCCAGCGGCAACAAAAAGGGGCAGCTCCCCAGCGCCCCACGCTCCCCTGGCAGGGAGGAGATGAGAATATACTCTTCCCGCACCGGCTACAAGTGCTTGTTTGCGCTCTCCAGACCGCCGACGACCCGGGCCAGCTCATGAGCCAGGCTTTTGATCTCAATCGGTTTGGCAAGGTAACCGTCAAACCCCTCTGCCAGAAAGCGCTCCCGATCACCCAGCAGGGCATGGGCCGTCAGGGCGATAATCGGGGTATGCCCCCCCATCTTGCTTTCCTGCTCCCGGATGGTGGTCATTGCCAGATGGCCATCCATAACCGGCATCTGGATATCCATCAAAATGCAATGAAACGCCGTGGCATGCCACATCTCAAGCGCACGCCGCCCGTTTTCCGCAACCCCGGCCTGGTGCCCCATCAGCCTGAGCATGGCGACAATGCTGTCGGCATTCAGCTTGTTGTCTTCCGCCACCAGCACCTTTAACGGCCGCAGCGCAACAAGGCAGACATCGGTGGCAAGCAACGGCAGCTGTTCCTGCCCCCGTGCGTTGTCACGCACACTGAAGGGCAACTCTACAAAGAAGCTCGTCCCCTGGCCCGGAGCCGAGGTCACCCAAATCTTGCCTCCCATCAGCTCACATAGGCGATGGCAGATTGAGAGCCCCAGGCCACTGCCGCCGTACTTGCGGGTGGTTGAATTATCGGCCTGTTCAAAGGGCAGGAAGATCTTCTCCTGCACTGCTTGATTCATCCCGATCCCGGTGTCCCGCACCATCAAACGCAGGGCACAGCACGACGTGCCCCAGGAGGCGATGCTCACGGCCACCGTAATGCTGCCGCTGTCCGTAAATTTGATGGCATTACCGAGCAGGTTGAGCAGGATCTGCTTGAACCGCAGCGCATCCCCCCGCACCAGCTCCGGCACCTGTTCTTCTATCTCAACAGCCAGTTCCAGCCCCTTTTGGCTGATCCGGCCGGCCTGGCTGTCCAGCACCTCCTGCACGGAGCGACGCAACGAAAAATCGGCCATCTCCAGTGCCAACTTGCCCGATTCGATCCGGGAAAGATCAAGAATGTCGTTGATCAGTTCGAGCAGGCATTTGCAGGAGGCCTCCAGGCTGTTGAGGTACTCCTCCTGTTCGCGGTTGGGCTGGGTAAAGCGGAGCAGTTGCGCCATGCCGATCACCCCGTTCATGGGGGTGCGGATCTCATGGCTCATGTTTGCCAGAAACTCGCTCTTGGCCCGGTTGGCGGCATCGGCGTTGTGACGGGCCTCCTCCAGCTCCTGCTGATACTGTTTCAGCTCGGTGATGTCACGTAGGATCCCGATCGCATGCCAGCCCTCATCCAGCAAGACCGCCGACAGCGAAAGTGCGATGGGAATCTCGTTGCCATCCTTGCGTAACGCCACCAGCTCGATGGTGCGGCCGACGACCTCTCCCAGACCAGAACGGGCAAAATCACTGAAGGCCTGCCGGTAATCGGCATGAAAGCGCGGAGGCGCCAGCAGCAGGTGCAGGTTCTGCCCCATGACCTCTTCGGCGCGGTACCCCAGGATTGTCTCTGCCGCAGGATTCCAATAGGAGATGGCGCCGCCGGCATCCATCATCAAAATCGCATCCTGGGCGGAATCGGTGATACTCCGCAGGCGGGCCTCACTTTGGCGGATCTCCCGGTCACGTTCGCTCACCTGGTGCGCCATGGCATCAAAGCTCTCAGCCAGACTGCCCAGTTCTCCATAGGGGACGGCATCAGCCACCCGAACCTGCAGATCCCCATGGGCCAGCCGGTGGGCGGCCTGCTGCAGCAGGCCGATCCGGTCAACAATGGAACGCTTGCCGATCAGGTAGGACAGCAGCAGGGCACTCCCCAGCACCGAGACAAACAACGCGATGCTCTTGGTCAAGGCGGCATGGGCATCAGCCAGGGCCGACTTGACCGGCACACCGACCCGGACATACATGTACGGCTCGTTCTCGGCCGGCAGGCGCAGCTTGCGGTAGGTCACAAAGCGTTCCTCCTGCAGGATCGCCCCGTGCCCCCGGTAGGATGACTCATCCGGACCGCTGAACATCTCCTGCAACGCCTCTTCCGTGTATCGTCTGCCGACGATCTTTTCCGGGGCAACTGCCCGGTTCAGCACAACCCCCTGGTGGTCGAGCAGCAAGAAGTTGGTCCCATCCGGAAAGGTATTGCTTTTCAGGATGGCCTGGTAGCTGTCCAGTCCAAACGCCACGATAATCACACCGCTGATCCGGCCGGCCCCATCACGGTACGGGTAGGCAAAATGGAAGACCGGCTTTGCCATGCTTTTACTGATGACATACTCGCCGGAGGACAGCTGACCACTGGCAACGGCATTTCGGAAATAGCGACGGTCATCCACCCTGGCCGACGGTGGCGGGGTAAAAACAGCCGCCCAGACCGTACCGTCCAGATCGGCCACCAGGATATTGGTGTAGCTGGGGTTCAGCTTGTTAAGTTTATGCAACAGCGGTTGCACCTTGGCATGATTGCGCTGCCTGACCTCCGGCATTTGAGCCAGGGTGACCAGCAACTGTTCCGCCGCAGCAGCGGTGTATTTCTGCTCGGAGGCGATCCGTTCGGCAATCAGCTGGGTCAGCTGGTAGGCGTCGGCTATGGCCCGCTTGCGTTGTTCAATGCCCAGTTTGGCAATAATCGCAATGGACGGCAGGGCAATCACCAGGATAATCAGCAACAGCTGCTGCCGGATCGGCAGGGAAAACAGGCGCTTCATCCAGAGACTCCTCCAGTGGAACGTAGAGTGGCCGGATACTGCCGGACTCTGACTCCCGGCTTTACAAGCTGCGCCAGGGAAACAGTCCTGTTTACCATATTTCAGCCGGTTGTTGCCATGTATACGCGTACTGCAGCATAACAATCTGCAGTGGAGCCACCCAGGGCCGGTACGATGCAGCGCTCCTGACGTGAGTTGGCGGCAGCTGAGGCCGGCTTCAGATCCAGCAGCATCTTTAGCGTTTGCAATCGGCACGGCTCGTTGTATAACCAGACCCCAGACCGACGAGCCGCCGTCATGTCCCGGCACCGGAAAGTACACCTGTGAACGAGCCCCTGCGCATACTGGTTATTGATGACGACACTGCCGTCCGGCGGTCGCTCTGTCGCATGCTGTCCGCGGCGCGGCACCAGGTTCTTGAAGCCGCGGATGGTCTCAGCGGGCTTAAGTCAGTCACCACGGAGCAACCGGACCTTGTCTTGACCGATATTGAAATGCCGGGGTTAAGCGGCAAAGCCCTTGTCCGCAGGTTGCAGGCGCTCTATCCCGAACTCCCGATTGTGGTGATTTCTGCCAAAAATTCCCTGTCTGAAGCGGTCGAGCTGATCAGAAACGGCGCCTGGGACTACCTGGAAAAGACAGCCAACGGTCTGCAACTGCTCGAGATTGTTATCCAGCGGGTCATGGAGCGGGCCAAGCTGCGAAGAGAAAACAGCGAAAGCACGCTCAGACAGGAAGAGCTGGTACGCCAGCGTACCCGGCAGCTGCAGCAGGAGAAAGAGCGATACCAGCTCCTGTTCGAATCGGCCCATGACGCCATCCTCCTGCTGCGGGGAGAACGGATCATCGCCTGCAACAGCAGGGCGCTGCAGATGTTTGCGGCAACGCCAGACGAGATGACCGGGCGCACCCTGTTGCACTTCTCACCGCTGCTGCAGCCCGATGACCTGTATTCTGACGACATGTATAGCCTCTACTGCCAGCGGGTACTGGAAGGGACGCCCCAGAACTTTGAGTGGCGTTTCAAGCGCACGGGAGACCTCTGCTTTGACGCGGAAATAAGCCTAAACGGCCTAACCATTGACAACGAGATGCATTTCCAGGCCGTCATCCGAGACGTTTCCGAACGAAGGCTGCACCTGGAGGAGCTCTTTCATCAGGTCCATTACGATGAACTGACCAATCTGCCCAACCGCCATCGTCTGACCAGTTCCCTGGCCGGAATCCTGGAAAATCTGGCCATTACCGGCGGCAACTGCTACCTCTTCCTGATCGATATCGGCAAACTGCAGCATATTAACGACACCCTGGGGCATGCCCGGGGGGACGAGCTTTTGCAGCAGTTCGCCAAACGGCTGTTACCGCTTTGCACCTTTAGGGATGCCCTGGCACGCCTGGTGGGAAACGAGTTCATGCTGCTGGTGACCGCCATTCCCTCGGACCAGCAGGCCCAATTGCTGGCCCAACAGATCTTGCAACTGCTTGAGGAGCCGTTTGTGATCGCCGGCATGGACATCTTCATCTCGGCGCATATCGGCATCTGCTCCTACCCGGCCGACGGCAGCACGGTCGAAGGCCTGCTGCAAAGCGCTGAGACAGCCCTGCATCAAGCCAAGCTGCGCCCCCCTGGCACCATCCAGCTCTTCAACCAGGACCTCGCCCGCCAGGCCGAGAAACGGCTGGCCCTTGAAAACAGCCTGCACCGTGCCCTGGAACGGCAGGAATTCGAGTTGCACTTCCAGCCGCAAATCGACGTCGCAACGGAAGCAATTATTGGGGCCGAGATCCTGCTGCGCTGGCACAGCCCAACCGATGGAACAGTGTCACCGCTGCTGTTCATCCCGATCCTGGAAGAGTCGGGCCTGATCATCCCGGTCGGCAGTTGGCTGATCCACCATGCCTGCCGGCAGATCAGGGCATGGCTCGACCAGGGGCTGCCGCGACTTGAATTCTCGCTCAACATCTCCGCCCTGCAGTTCCATCGCGGCTACCTTGTCGAAACGGTGCGGGAGGCCCTGCAGCGCAACCGGCTCGAACCGGAGCTGCTTTGCCTTGAAGTTACGGAAAGCCTGATCATGGATGATATCGAGCAGACCCTCAGCATCATGGAGCAGCTGGTCGAACTCGGCGTATCGCTCTCCATTGACGACTTCGGCACCGGCTACTCGTCCTTGAGCTACCTGCGGCGCATGCCGATTCACGAACTGAAAATCGACCGCTCCTTCATCGTCAACATCCCGGCGGAGCCCAATGCCAACGCGCTCGTTGACACCATTCTCGGCATGGCGACCTGTCTGAACCTGCGCGTCGTCGCCGAAGGGGTTGAAAACCAGGCCCAGCGGGATTATCTCGCCGCAAAAAGATGCGATCGAATCCAGGGATATTACTACGCCAAGCCAGCCCCGGCAGAACAGTTTGCCAACCTGCTGCGTAAGCAGATAACCGGCACAGCTACCGGTTAAACACGGCGAGATATCGTGCGAATGCAAAAAGGGCTTGCAGAGTATCTCTGCAAGCCCTTAGTTTGATATGGCTCCCCAGCGCGGACTCGAACCACGGACATGGTGATTAACAGTCACC
>CAZUSH010000088.1:0-10476 GCA_964622705.1 uncultured Geobacter sp.
GCTTGAGATGTTCAAAAACCACGCTATAGTTTTGTAAACATAACTTGTAGCTGCATATGTGTGGTGATCAGATGGTTCCGGGAGGCTATTGGTGAATCTTCCTGCCGTTGTTCGCACCTCTTTTGCCCGATGGACATGTGCCCTGTTGCTGCCCTTTGCGGTCTGCGGCTTGCAATGGCTGCTGTGGGATTACATCCAGCCGTACGTCTGGTTTCTGTTTTTTCCCGTCAGTTTCTGCAGCGCCTGGCTGACAGGTCTGCGTGGCGGCCTTGCCGGCACCCTGATCAGCGCGCTGCTGGTCTGGTACGTTTTCATCCCGCCCCCCTTTTCATTCAGGCTCAATTCTGCCGCACTCTTTTCCATTGTTGTCTTTGTATGCATGGGGGGGCTGTACGCCTTCTTCTTTGAGCGTTTCAGGCAGGAGTTGCAGCGCCGTGAACAGGCCCGCACCGCCGAGGAGCTGGAACGGAGCGCGCTGCGCTTGCGCCGCTTGGCCGAGGTGATTGAGCAGATTGCAGCGGTCCGTGATCTGCAGAGTTTGATGGATGTGGTGCGCCATGCCGTGCGGGAGTTGACCGGCGCCGACGGCGCCACCCTGGTGCTGCGCGATAACGGCTGCTGCTATTACGCCGACGAGGATGCCATCGGTCCACTCTGGAAAGGGCAGCGTTTCCCGCTGGAGGCCTGCATCTCGGGCTGGGTCATGCTGCATGGTCAGGCGACGGTAATCGAAGATATCTATGCCGATCCGCGTATCCCGCACGAGGCCTATCGCTCTACCTTTGTCAAGAGCCTCTCGATGGTGCCGGTCAGGCGCGAACAGCCGGTGGCCGCCATCGGTTGCTACTGGGCAGCCCGCCATACTGCCGGACCGGAGGAACTTGAGTTGCAGCAGGCCCTGGCCGATGCCATGTCGGTCGGTCTGGCCAACCTCGCACTCTACGCCGAAATGAACGAGGCACGCCAAACTGCCGAGCGGGCCGCCAGCGCTGCCCGCGCCAGTGAGGATTTGCTGCAATCGATGGGCCGGGCCGCGCAGATCGGCGGCTGGGAGCTGGACCCGGTAAGCGGGGCGGGGCGCTGGACGGAAGAGGTGGCACGGATCCATGACCTCGATCCCTCGGTGCAGCCGAATAAGGACATGGGGATCGAGTTTTTTACCGAAGTATCTCGGATACGTATGCGTGCCGCTGTCCAGCAGGCCCTTGAAGATGGCACACCGTATGATCTCGAATTGGAGCTCCTGTCGGCACAGGGAGTACCCAAATGGGTTCGGGCCATCTGTCAGCCGGTGCTCGAAAACAACCGTGTCGTGCGGCTGCGCGGATCATTGCAGGATATTACGGACCGCAAGCGTTCGGAACAGGCCCTTAGGGAAAGCGAGCAGATGTATCGCTCACTGTTTGATAATATGCTGAACGGCCTTGCCTACTGCCGAATGATGTTTGACGGCGATGTTCCGGTGGATTTTGTCTATCTGAGCGTCAACGAGGCCTTCGGTCGGCAGACCGGCCTGAAGGATGTGATCGGACGGCGCGTGAGCGAGGTCATTCCCGGCATCCGTGAGAGTGACCCCGGATTGTTCGAGCGCTACGGCCGCGTCGTCCGCAGCGGGCAGTCGGAGCAGTTTGAGGTCTATGTGGATGCCTTGCAACAGTGGTTTTGGATATCGGTTTACAGCCCGGTCAAGGAGCATTTTGTGGCCGTGTTTGACGTTATCACGGCCAGAAAACAGGCCGAAGAGAATATTCGCCAACTAAACGCCACTCTGGAACAGCGGGTGGAGCAGCGGACTGCCGAGTTGCAGGCCGCCAACCGCGAGCTGGATGCCTTTGCCTATGCGGTGTCCCACGATCTGCGGGCGCCACTGCGGGCCATGAGCGGCTTCAGCCAGGCCCTGGTGGAGGACTATGGCGAACAACTGCAGGGTGAAGCCTTTATCTATCTGCAGGAGATCCGCCAGGGGGCCTTGCATATGGGGGAACTGATCGATGCCCTGCTACTGCTTTCCCGCTCCACCAGGGGGACGATGCAACGTGAACAGCTTGACCTCTCGGCACTGGCTGCAACCATGTGCGATGAGCTTGCCATGCTGGAGCCGGGTCGCTCGGTGCAGTGCAGCGTTGAGCCGGGTCTGCGGGTCTGGGCCGACCCGCGCATGCTTGAGATAGTCATGCAAAACCTGCTGAGCAATGCCTGGAAATATACCGGCAAGACCCCGCAACCGGAAGTACGCGTCTATTGCGAACGGCGCGCTGTGCAGACCTGGTACTGTGTTGCCGATAACGGCGCCGGTTTTGACATGCGGCTGGTTGACAAACTGTTTCAGCCGTTCCAACGACTGCACAGCCAGGCGGAATTTCCCGGTATCGGGATCGGTTTGACCACGGTGCAACGGATTGTGCATCGTCATGGCGGCCGCATTGAAGCCTGTTCGGAGCCCGGTAAAGGAACGGTCTTCTGCTTTTGGCTGCCGGAAGCCGGGGAGGCGCAAACGGTATGAAACGGCTTTCGCGTCGCCAGTTTGTGCTGGGCGCCACTGGCGGCTATGCCCTGCTGGCAATGGTCTGGATTTTTCTCTCTGACAGGTTGTTGCTAGCCTTCCCCGATGTCGCCACGTTGGTCCGGATCTCTACGCTCAAAGGAGCTTTCTTTGTTGTCGTAACCTCCATCCTGCTGTTCTTTTCCTTGCGGGCTGTGCCGGCTGATGAGCATGAACAACGACACGGCAGCGACTTGCTGGAGCTGTTGTCCAGCGGTATCCGGCCATCGCGTGGCTGGCGCTGGCTGCAGTATCTGATTGCACTTGTGCTGGCGGTGCTGATGCTGGTGATCCGTCAGGGCCTGGTAGTCGGCTTTGACCAGCGGCCGCTGTTGATCCTGTTTATGTTTCCCATCATCATCAGCGCCCTGTTGGGCGGGCTGGGCCCCGGGCTGCTGGCTACCGCGATTGCTGCGCTGGGCATCGATTATCTGGCAATTCCTCCTGTCGGCAGCCTGCGAATCATGGACGGACATGACCTGATCCAGTGGGGTTTTCTGCTGGTCAACGGTCTGGTTGTGAGCCTGCTGAGTGAGTTGCTGCGCCACTCGCTGCAACGGAGCGAAATGAACCGTCGCCTGCTGGAGACGGTGATTGCTGGGAGTGATAACGCGGTTTTCGTCAAGGACCTGCAGGGGCGTTACCTGTTTGCCAATGAGACAACTGCTCGCTTCCTTGGTAAGCAGATCTCCGAGGTTATCGGGCGGGACGACACGGCGCTCTTTCCGAAGGCAACCGCACATGAACTGATGGCCATTGACCGCAGCATTATGGTCAAGGCCGAGACACAGACCCATGAAGAGCAGCTGGAAATGCCGGATGGCCAGATCCAGGTCTTTCAGGTTACCAAGGGAGCGGTGCTGGATGGTCAGGGCGCGGTTGTCGGTCTGTTCGGTATATCCCGTGACATAACCGAGAATCGCCAAGCAGAAGAGGAGATCCGCCGCCTGAACGAAACCCTGGAGCTGCGGGTCCAGGAACGCACGGCCGAACTGCAGGACGCCAACCGGGAACTTGAAAGTCAGAGCTATGCCATTGCCCATAACCTGCGGGCCCCCTTGCGGGCCATGGACGGCTTCAGCCAGGCCTTGCTGGATGATTTTGGCGGCGACCTGCCGGAGGGAATGCAGCCCCATCTGGAGCAGATCAGACAGGCAGCGCAGCAGATGGGGGCGCTGATCGATGCCCTGCTGGCGCTGGCCCGTTGCCGCTCTGTACAGCTGCAACCGGAGCAGGTGGATATCAGCGCACTTGCTGAAAAAATCAGGCTGGAACTGCAGCGTCATGAACCTGGCCGGATGGTGAGCTGGCAGATTGAACAGGGGCTGCAGGTCTGGGGAGATGCGCGCCTGCTGGAGGTGGTCATGCGTAATCTGCTGGATAATGCCTGGAAATGCACGGTACGCAACGCGTTTGCCCTGATCAGGGTTTATGGCGAGGAAGCGGAGGGGCTGCATCGTATTTGTGTCAGCGATAACGGTATCGGTTTTGATATGCGCCATCATGCCCTCTTGTTTCAGCCGTTTCAACGCCTGCATCGACAGGATGAACTGGAGGGGGTCGGGATCGGTCTGACCTTGGTGCAGCAGATTGTCCAGCGTCATGGCGGCACGGTGCAGGCATGCGGCGAGCCGGGTAGCGGTGCATCGATCTGTTTCGATCTGCCCGTGGGGCAGTTGGGGGAATAGGGTGTCAGAACCAGTTGAAAGGAGGGCGGTCATGCAGGCAGGATTTATTTTGCTGGTTGAGGATAACCGTCAGGACGAGCTGTTGGTGTTACGCGCGCTTAGAAAGGTTAACCTGGCCAATAAGGTGGAGGTGATGCGTGACGGACAGCAGGCCCTTGATTTTCTGTTCTGTGAGGGGGAGTTTGCTGGTCGGGACTGTTCCGAACATCTGGCGGTTGTCCTGCTCGATCTGAACCTGCCCAAGGTAAATGGCCTAGAGGTGTTGCGACATCTGCGGGAGGATGAACGCACGTGTCTGCTGCCGGTCGTGATTTTAACCTCTTCAGACGAAGAACGTGACATGGTGCAAAGCTATGAGGGCGGGGCCAACAGTTTTGTGCGCAAACCGCTTGATTTCAAAGAGTTTGCCGAAACCGTCGCCAGCCTGGGTGTTTACTGGCAGGCCATCAATAAACCGGTGCAGAAGAGGTAAGCGTATGCCAGAGCCGTTGCGCATCTTGATGATTGAGGACTCAGAGTCGGATTTTCTGCTGGTTGAGCGGATCCTGCGCACGTTGGAACAGGAGACGCACTGCACCAGGGTTGACCAGAGGACTGCCCTGGATGAAGCACTGCAGTTCCCCGGCTGGGATGCGGTGCTTTGCGACTACAACGTGCCGGCCATGCGGTTTGAGGAAAATATGGCCAGCATTGTGGCCTGCCTGCCCGATACCCCGCTGATTCTGGTCTCCGGCGATATCGGGGTTGAACAGGCAACCGATCTTTTAAAACAAGGGGTCTGGGACTTCGTCCTGAAGGACAACCTGGCCCGTTTGCCGAGTGTCCTGCTGCGGGCGTTACGTGAGGCAGACGATCATCTGGCCCGCAAAAAGGCCGAAGAAGAGTTGCGGATGAGTGAAGAACGCCTCCGTATGGCCGTGGAAGGGGCCTCACTGGGCTCCTGGCATTGGGATGCGGCCAGTAACTGTTCAAGCGTCTCGGAGATCTTTTGCGCAATGTTCGGTTTGACCGCAACAACCATGGGCTTCGAGGATATCTTGCAGGTTGTGCATCCCGATGATCGGGCCATGGTTGAGCATCGATTTCGCAGTGCAACGCAACATGGTGAAAAATACGAGGCCGAATACCGGATTATCCGGCCCGATAAGAGTGAACACTGGATTTCATCCCGCGGGCGTCCTTACTATGATGCAAACGGTAAATTGGTACGCATGGAGGGGATTGCCCAGGATATCACGGTCCGTAAGCAGGCTGAGCTGCAACTGATTCAAGCCAAGGAGATCGCTGAAGCTGCCAACCGTGCCAAGAATGAATTTCTGGCCATGATCAGCCATGAACTCCGAACCCCCTTAAACGGCATTTTAGGTGGGGTACAGCTGCTACACATGACCAATCTGAGTCCGGAACAAAGCGAATACCTCGGCATGATCGATCTGTCGGCCGGCAACGAACTGACGTTGGTTAGTGATCTTTTGGATCTGGCAAAGGTTGAGGCCGGCGGCGTGTCGGTGGTTACCAAGGAGTTTTCGCTCAGGGAGTGTGTGATCGACACCGTCAAGATCCAGAAGCTGCAGGCCCAGAACCGGCACTTGGAGCTGTCCGAGCAGATTCTGCCCGGTCTGCCGGAACTGGTGCTGGGGGATCCGCTGCGGCTGCGTCAGATCCTCTTGAACCTGTTGGGTAACGCCATCAAGTTTACCGATCGTGGTCAGGTGCTCCTGCAGGTACAGCTGGTTGAGGAACAGGGGGACGGCCGTGTCGTGGTGCGCTTCAGCGTGTCCGACACCGGTATCGGTATTGCCCCCCACGATCTGGAGCGGATCTTTGAGCCGTTTGTGCAGGCGGATATGTCGAACAGCCGGCAATACGGCGGGGCCGGTTTGGGCTTGAGCATCTGCCGACGTCTGGCTGGGCTGCTGGGGGGGCGCGTCTGGGCGGAAAGCAGCCAGGGGCACGGCAGCATCTTTCATCTTGAGGTGCCGTTTGTGCTGCCGGGCAGTAGCTTGGCCAGTCTAGCGACCCAAGCGGAACCACAGCGGCGGGAGTATACGGTTCTGCTGGTTGATGACGACTATTATTGCCTGCGGATCAACGCCGCCTTGCTGGAAAAACTGGGGCACCGCGTGATTACCGCCACCAATGGCAAGGAGGCGCTGGAGGAGTGGCAGCGCCAGCCGTTTGATTTGATCATGATGGATATCCAGATGCCGGCCATGGATGGTCTGGAGGCCTTGCGCCGCATCCGGGAGATTGAGAAGGAGCAGGGGGGGCATATTCCGGTGATTGTGCAGACCGCTTACGCCATGCCTGGCGACCGTCCGAGCTTGTTGCGGCAGGGGTTTGACGGCTATATCAGCAAGCCGCTTCTGCTGGTGCCGCTTCGCAAAGAGCTTGCACGGGTGATGGGAGGGGGCTGATCTGCGTGTGCTGAAGCAACCTCTTTGCCCGGCAGCACCGAACGCGGTGCTGCCTTTGTGGTCTGTGCCGCAAAAATACCGTCCTCACGGTGCTTCCTGCATTGCGCAAATCTGTTGCTTACACTAGAATATGAACCTTTGACGTTTGTACCATACCCTGTGGGAGACTACCCTATGGCCGTGATCCTTCATACGGACGATTCATCGTTTTCTCGCTTACAGATCGGCAAGGTCCTGAAAAAGGCGGGCTACGAGCTGTTGCACGCCGATTCCGGCAAGGCTGCCCTGGCGCTTTTGGCAGAGCAAACGCCTGATTTGATCATTACCGATATCCTGATGCCGGAGATGGACGGCATTGCCCTGCTGAAAGCGCTGCAGGCGCAGGGAAACAGCATCCCGGTTCTGGTCGTCACCGCCGATGTGCAGGACGATACCCGGGCAACCTGCCTTGCGCTGGGGGCCTTTGAGCTGATCAACAAACCGCCCAAGGACGAAGAACTGCTGGCCGCTGTTGCGCACGGTCTGGGGAGGGTGACGGTATGACGCGCTTTGATGAGGCCTTGATCGATGCCTTGCGGGAAATCATCAATATCGGGGTCGGCCGGGCTGCTGGGACGCTCAATGAGCTGTTGGGGCAGCACATTGCACTGGAGGTGCCCCAGATACGCATCATCAACCAGCACGAGCTGGACGGGGTGGCGCCCGGCACCAACGAGAAGACCGTTTCAATGGTACTGCTCCAGTTTTCCGGGGAGTTCAGCGGTTTTTCCACTCTGCTTTTTACGGCGGACTGTGCCTCGAAGCTGGTTGACCTGCTGGTTGACGACGAGACCCCCAGCAGCGAGCTGGATGCCATCAAGACCGGCACCCTGACCGAGGTCGGCAATATCCTGTTGAACGCCGTGATGGGCTCCATCGCCAACCTGCTCAAGTCACACCTGAACTATACGATCCCGCGCTATCAGGAAGGCAGCCTGCGGGTGCTGCTCGACAGCATCTGGGCCAAAGACAGCGAGTCCGCCCTTGAGATTACGACCCGCTTTACCGTGCAATCCAGCCAGATTACCGGCGAGTTCCTGGTGCTGTTTGAGGTGGGGTCGTTCAACACCTTTATTGCAGGACTGCAGGCCGCCTTTGATGAGTGAGCATGCTGCTGCCTGATCTGAATAATCTGATGCTCGACGCCCTCCCGATCGGGACGGTGCTGCTGAGCGCAGATATGACTATCTGCGCCTGGAACCGTACTATGGAGGATTGGGCAGGTGTCAGCCGCGCAGAACTGCTTGGTCGGCCGTTAACGGAGGTGTTCCCGCATCTGGCAGGTGTCCGCTACGCCGGACGGATTCAGTCGCTTTTTGAAGGCGGGGCGCCGGTCATCTTCTCCGCCCAGCTCCATCCCCACATCTTTTCCTGTCCCTTACCCGCCGGACGCCTCAGGATCCTGCAGACAACCGTCACCAGGGTGTTTGTGGATGAACGCCCCTTTGCGCTCCTGGCGGTGCAGGACTTTACCGATCTCGTCATGGCGGCCCGCGAGAGCCGCAGACTGCATCAGCACTCTCTGGATGAGATCGAATACCGCAAACAGATCGAGCTGGCCTTAAAGGAGAGCGCTGAGCGGATCAGGGCGATCGTGGACAACGCGGTCGAGGGGATTATCGTGATCAACGATGCCTGCCTGATTGAGGAATTCAACCCCGCGGCCGAGAGGATCTTCGGCTATCAGGTTTCCGAGGTGATCGGCGAGAATGTCGGTATCCTGATGCCGGGCCCGTATCGTGTCGAGCATGACGGGGATGTCCGGCGCTTTCTGCAGACGAACAGCTCACGGCTGATCGGCAAGGACAGGGACCTGACGGGCATGCGCAAGGATGGCAGTGTGTTTCCGCTGCATATCTCGGTCAGTAAAACAAGTGTGCAGGGGCATACGCTGTTTGTCGGGATTGTGCAGGATATTTCTGTGCGGAAGCAGTTGGAAGAGCATTTAAGGGACTTGTCGTTTAAGGACAGTTTGACCGGTATCAATAATCGCAGGGCCTTTGACGAAAATCTGGAAAAGGAATGGCGCAGGGCGCGACGTAATAGGACGCCGTTGGCGCTGATGATGCTGGACATTGACTGTTTTAAAGCCTTTAACGATACCTACGGCCACCAGGAAGGGGATAGCTGCTTAAAGGAGGTGGCCCGGGTGATTATGGCAAACCTGAAACGGCCCGCTGATTTTGCAGCTCGGTACGGTGGGGAGGAGTTTGTTGTGCTGTTGCCGGAAACAGCCTGGGACGATGCCGTGGTTGTGGCGGAAACGATTCGTCTGGGGGTGGCGGCGTTGGAAATACCGCACAAAAAATCGGATATTGCCGAGTATGTCACCTTAAGCGCCGGGGTGGCCTGTCTGGTGCCGGACGAAGAGCAGTCTGCTGACAACCTGATGAAGGTGGCGGACTTGGCACTGTATGCGGCAAAAAGTGCCGGACGTAACCGGGTCTGCGGGAACTGACCATGGGGCCTTTCTGGCATGAATAGCCTGGCGAGCTAGACCGCTGAACTGGCAGATTCAGCAGATACTGCGTGCCAGGCGTGCAGCAGAGGAGGGGGCCATCCCGGCTGGACGGGGGGGCGCCCTCTCGCTTTGCCTGGTGTACCCCAACCGCTATGAAACCGCCATGAGCAGTCTGGGGTTTCAGGCGGTTTACCGCCTGTTCAATGAGCAGCCGGACGTGGTGTGCGAGCGTGCCTTTTTGCCGGACCGTGAGGAGCTGGCAGCCTATGAAAAATCAGGGGAAACCTTGGTCTCGCTTGAGAGTGAACGGCCGCTGTCCGAATTTGATGTGGTGGCCTTTTCGGTCTCCTTTGAATCTGATTTTATCAATATCCCTAGGATCCTGCGCCTAGCGCGGATACCAGAGCCGGCTGTAGGGCGCACTGCTGCAGATCCCCTGCTGCTGGCAGGTGGGGCGGCCTTTTTTATCAATCCTGAGCCGGTGGCTGAGTTGTTCGATCTGATAGCGATTGGAGAAGGTGAGGCGCTGGTACCGCCGCTGGCCGCCTTGCTGGTGGAACACCGTGACGCTGCACGGGCTGAGCTGCTTGCCGTTGCTGCTGAACTGCCGGGTTGCTATGTGCCGACGTTGCCGCTGAAACAACCAGTGCAGCGGGTCTGTGCACCTGAGGCGGCCCTGCCGACCCATTCGGAAGTACTGACCGAGGGGACTGAGTTCGGCAGCATGTACTTGGTGGAGGTCAGTCGTGGTTGCCCGCGTGGCTGCCGTTTCTGCGTGGCTGGTTTTGTCTTCCAGCCGTTCCGTCAACAGCCGCTGGAGTTGCTGAAAGAGGTTTGTGTCCGTGGCCTGCAACAACGCGGCACCATCGGCTTGGTGGGGGCGGCGGTCTCTGATCACCAGCACATCGAGGAGTTATGCCGCTTTATCGTGGAGCAGGGGGGCTCACCCTCACTGTCGTCCTTGCGGATTGACCGCTTGACACCGGGGCTGTTGGAACTGCTGGCCAAGGCCGGCCACAAGACCATCTCGTTGGCGCCAGAGGGCGGTTCGCAGCGGATGCGTGATATGATCCGCAAGAACCTGACTGCCGAGCAGATCCTGACGGCGGCCGAAGCCGTGGCCAGGGCAGGGATTCTGAACCTGAAGCTCTATTTCATTATTGGACTGCCAGGTGAGACCGACGAAGACCTGCAAGAGCTGATCCGCCTGACCGCTGCCCTGCGGGAGCGGGTAGTGGAACAGGCGCGCAGTCATAAGCGCCTGGGTGAGATTACCCTTTCGGTCAACCCCTTTATTCCCAAGCCATCGACCCCCTTGCAATGGGCCGG
>CAZUSH010000089.1:0-10309 GCA_964622705.1 uncultured Geobacter sp.
ATAGGCGGCGGCATGCAACCAGGCATTCAGGCTGTTACCGGCAGCCCCGGCCCCCAAAACCAGGCTCCAGGACAATCCTGCCCCCACCTCGCGACAGAGCAAAAAGACAAACATGCCGCCGATCCCCAGATTGCCGAGCAGATGCGGCAGGTCGGCATGCAATGTCAAGGCGGTGATCACCCGCCACCACTCACCCGCACGGATTTTTTCGGACTGGGCCACCCCCAGTTGTAACCAATCCGGCAAAGCACCGTGCAACAGCACAGCGTCCGCACGGACCAGATTATGAAAGGCCGCCAGAAGGATCAAGACTGAGAGGGTGGAAAGGATGGTGTCAGGCAACGGGCCCGGCTCTGACCGAGGAAAAGCGCGGGGCCGGTTGTACTGCTCGTAAAGCTGCAGTTCCCCAAGCGCATCACGGAGCCTGCCATCCGGAACCAGCAGGCAATCGCGCTGTTGATCCTGTTCCAGGCGATACGGGATGCCACGGGATGCCAGCACCGCCCCCCAGACAAGCGGAGGGGTGCGAGGCAGGGTCCCGTCTTCAGCCGTCAGGTCTGCCGGCGTCAGGAGATGCCATAGTTCGGGTTGTTCCCTATCATCAGTGAAATGCTCCTGCATAGTCCCACTATAAGCATTGCCCCTTGGTTTTACCACCCCGACAGCGCCGGCTTGGCGATCCTATGCAAATCCGGGACAACAGCAGACTCGCGCTGCGGCCATCTTCCTGATGTTGGCTGAACTCGGTATCACCGCATCTGCTGCTCCGCTGATACAGCACGCAGCTCTGCTGCAACAAAACGCCTGATCTCAGGCATAAATCCATCAAAATCCTGCTGCAGCCCTGCATGTTGCCTGGACAGCTCAACCTCGCAGCCTGCCAGGGGGTTGGGGCGCACGATTCTGCGTGAAAGCCGGCTGCATGCCCGTCCGATCCCTTCGATCGTCCCGTACGACGGCAACAGTTCCTCAAAAATCACCGGCACCAGAGCCTGCATTGCCATGGGCAAGGCCTGACGATGCTGCTCAATCACCTGACGTGCCCTGCGCAGGTAGGCTGCAAACGGTTCCTCTGACCAGTATTTCCAGCTGTTTACCAGGAAGTAGTCATAAAAAAGATCCACCATCACCCCCCGATAGAGCCCGTACTGTTCTGCCAGGCGGTAACGGCTCTGCCGGAAAAGCGGGTGTTGTTCCGCAAAACTGTCAATCCGGCGATGCAGGGCCACACCACGCCGGATGCCCGGTTCAAAACGCTCAAGCAGCGGCCCCTTGACAAAATCACCCATGAAGTTGCCAACCAGCAGTTGGTCATCGGAGCCGGACAGCAGCATGTGAACAAGAAAGTTCATGGGGTAAGGGAAAAGCGGAACAGGCGGGGGGCTTGATCCGGCTGGTCATGCCCCTGCTCCGCACAGAGGACCTCCCCGTTGCGGTTGACCAGGATCACGGTGGTAGAACGGGTGCCATAGGTGCTGCCGGTAATGAAGAGCGGCGACAACAGGCGTTCGCGCTCAAGGCCAATGCCGGTATCAGGCAGTTGGGCGTCTGCAAAGGGAGTGGGATCACGCAGCAACAGCAGCAGTTCGCTAATTGTCAGCTCATCATGCTGCAGGGCTATGGTCAGGAGCTGGCGGGCCCGCAACACCTTGGGCCAGGAACTGTCCAGCAGGTGATTTGACAGGGCATGTACGCCGGGCTGCACTGGCCCCGACGATCCGCCCCGGTTGGTGAAGTACTGCAATCTTTGCCAGGTGCCGTACAGCAGGTTAAGGCCATCGTAACGCTGCCCGTCCCGTTGCAACAGTGCCTGCAAGCGTGCAGTGGCATGGTCACCAGTATCGCAAAGGTAACCGGCAACCAGCTGACCGCGGGAGCGGGCTGCGACAACCTGCTGCCGCGGATCGCGGTAATTGGTAACAGCAGCCAGCTTTCCCCCGGTGGTGATGCCGATCCAGGTGCCGCCGGCCAGTTGATCACGGCCAGCCAGCACCTGGGGAGCATCGGGCCAGAAGCCAGCCGGGGTGGTCGGCCGCTGGCGGTACTCATCCCGGTTTGCCACCAGCACCAGGGCGTAGCGGGGATGGACATCAAGCGCAAAGGCGATCAGACACATGACATGTCTTCTGCATGGCAGGAAAACAGCATGATCACCCCGGGCTTAGTCTCTGCGCCCCCCCATCAGGCGCAGCAGCATCAAAAACAGGTTGATAAAGTCGAGATAAAGCGTCAGCGCCCCAAGGATGGCGGGTTTGCGCCCCTCTGCGCCTGCTGCGGCAAGCGCCTTGATCTTCCAGGTATCGTAGGCGGTCAGGCCGGTAAAGACAATTACCCCGATGGCGGAGACCACCCAGGAAACCGCATTGCTTTTCAGGAAGATGTTTACCACTGAAGCGATCAGGATACCGATCAACCCCATGAAGAAGAAACTGCCCCATGAGGTCAGATCCCTGCGGGTAACGTAACCGTACAGGCTCATGGCGCCGAACATGGCAGCAGTCACCGCAAAGGTTGAGGCGATCGAATCCGCAGTATAGACCAGAAAGACCACGGAAAGCGTCAACCCGTTCAGGGCAGAATAGCCCAGAAACAGCACGGTCGCCACGCCGGTGCTCAAACGTCCGATGGCTGCGGAAAGGGTAAACACCAGGATCAGCTCACCGATCATCAGTCCATAAAAAACCAACTTGTTACCAACGATCCCCATAAAAAGAGCCGGGGTGGAGACCGTGATCAACGCCATGAGGGCGGTCAGAGCCAGACCAGCGCCCATCCAGGCATATACCTGACGCACCAGCGTGTTCTGCTTGACAATCAAACCGGCTTGGGTTTGTGACACATTGAAATCATTCATGGAACTACCTCCTTTAATAGCTCATTATAAGCTGCCGGGCACTGGTCGGCAAGCCCCGCAAACGACCTGCAGCGTTATGCTGGGGACGAAGCCGGTGCCGTTTGTCCCACTGGATGCTCCGGTATCCTGATAAACTGCGCCAGTACCAGGGAGACAACTCCCAGGGCAGCCCCCATCAGAAACGGTATCCGGTAGTTCAGCATCCAGAGGTATCCCCCCAGGGCCGGCAGAAAAACCGCAGCAATATGGTTGATGGTAAAACCGACCGCCGAAGTGGGAGCAATATCCTGCGGATCAGCAATCTTCTGAAAATAGGTCCGAATGGCCACGGCAAAATTAAACAGGATGTAGTCGATAATATAGATAATCGCCACCATCCACTTGGACGAGGTATAGGCATACCCCAAAAACACCAGGATCACACCACAGTATTCCACGGTACAGAGGGTGCGCTCTCCAAAGGCATTGATGGCCCTGCCGATCATCGGATTGACCACCCAGTTGATCAGGTTATTGATGATAAACAGCAGCGTAATGGTCTGGACGGAAAAGTGAAATATCTTCACCATCAGGAACATGGAAAAGACCATGTAGATCTGACGCCGGGCACCGGACATGAAGGTCAGCAGATAGTAGAGCCAGTAGCGCCGCCTAAGGAACATCCGCAATTTTTGCGGCGGGATGGCGGCATGGGTGGGATCCTTGAAGGTGGCCCAGAGTCCGGCCAGCAGCACCAGTCCCCCGATCACCAGAAACATGCCGGGATAGTCCATAAAGAATCCCAGACACCAGATCAGTGCGGCTGATACGATGCTGCTCACTGCCGCCAGGCTGCGCAGTTTGCCCATGACCAGGGGGGACTGATGGGTGGAAAAATACTGCAAGGTCAGCGACTGGTTCACGGTCTCGTAGTAATGAAAGCCGAAACTCATGAGCAAGGTGGTGCATGCCACCCCCCCGAAGGTGGGAAATAGCCCGGTCAGGGCCACCCCAATCCCCAGCAAGGCGATGGAAAACGCAGCCAGACGGTGCTCGCGAATAACAAGCATGACATAGATGGCGGTCAGGGCCAGAAAACCTGGCACCTCCCGGATTGACTGGGTCAGGCCGACCTGCAGACCGTTTAAGTGTACCGACTCAACGGCAAAATTGTTAAACAGGATGGTGTATCCCTGTATTCCCACTGTTGATGCGGCGGTGAGCACCGCCAGAAAGCGGTACATGGCCTTGTTTTCCGTAGAAAGCATCAGATCGCTCCGGTTGCAGCCGTCAATGCGCCGCAAAGGTACCCAGAAAACTCCGTTTCCCGTTGTGACCAACCCATAACACCACCACCTTCCCAGATCAACAGACAATTGGGAAACAAGCGGCATTTTCGTTGCCGTCACCTGACAACTTGGCACAACCGGGCAAAATTTTGTATGATGGCCGATATTTCTTTGAAAGCGGTACGTCTTTGGCATAGCATCTGCTATGTTCTGACAACGGCTTAGCGACCACCACCGTGAGGAGAGACTTGCCATGACAAAACCGGGCAAACAGGAACGTGCCCAACGAGTGCTTCTGGTTGACGACGATGCAGGTTTTCTTGAAGAGGCGCGCCGCGCCCTGCATACCCATGATATCACCGGCATCACAACCCTGCAGGATAGCAGTCAGGTTTTTCAGGAGCTTGCCACCGGCACCTACAGCGTTGCCATTATCGACTGGGTCATGCCCGGCTTGAGCGGCGCCGACCTGCTACCGGAGATTATCCGTCAGCATCCTTATCTGCCGGTCATCATCCTGACCGGCGTAAATGATCTGGAAAATGTTGTCAACTGCATCAAGCAAGGGGCCTACGACTACATCACCAAACCTCTGGATGCCAACAGACTGGTCTCCATTGTCCAGAAGGCCTTTACCACCGAGGAACTGGCCAGCCAGAACCGGAAACTTACCGGCTACCTGCAGGGCCAGCCCCTGGAAAATCCCGAATGTTTCAATAGTATCATCACCTGCAATGATCGGATGCAGTCGCTGTTCAAGATCATTGAGGCCATGCGTTATTCCCGGCAGCCGATCCTGATCACGGGTGAGACCGGAACCGGCAAGGAATTGATCGCCAAGGCGATCCACCGAACCAGCGCCCTGCCGGGGCCGATGGTAACCGTGAACGTTGCCGGCCTTGACGACACCATGTTTTCCGACACCCTTTTCGGCCACAAAAAAGGGGCATTTACCGGCGCAAGCGACAGCCGGGAAGGCCTGATTGAGCAGGCCAAAAACGGCACCCTGTTTCTTGACGAAATCGGTGAACTCAGCCTGCCCTCACAGGTTAAACTACTGCGCCTGATTCAGCAGAACGAATACTACCGGGTCGGTTCCGATGTATTGCAGAAAAGTTCCGCGCGTATCATCGCTGCCTCAAACGCCAATTTTCATGATCTTTTCGACAATGGGGCCTTTCGGCAGGACCTGTTTTTCCGGATCAGCACCCACAGCCTGCACATCCCCCCGTTGCGGGAACGCCGCGAAGATATCCTGCCGCTTGCAGAACATTACGCTGCCGTTGCTGCAGCAGAACTCAAGAAAAGCATCCCGAAGTTTTCCCGCGAAGTACGCCAGGCGCTGCGGTGCTATGATTTTCCGGGCAACGTCAGGGAGTTGATCAACAAGATCAACAACGCCGTCACCAACAACTGGTCAGGCACGCTGCTGCTTGATGATTTCCAGGGACTCAACTCCGGTTACGGCAAGCTCAACAACCAGATCCGCCGCATCGGCAGCAACCAGTTTATGCTGAACGGCATTTTCCCGGAGTTCCCGACTTTTGAAGAGGTAGAGCTGTTACTGGTGGAAGAGGCTATGGAAGAGGCTCAGGGGAATCGCAGTGCCGCGGCAGAACTGTTGGGGATCAGCAGGCCGACTCTTCAGCGCAAGCTGGACCAGAGCGGCCAGAAAAAATGGCAGACGGTCAGGGATTAGGTCGGCCCGTCTCGGGAACCGGCAGATGGACGGTTGCGATGGTGCCCCGGGGATGATTGGCGCTAAAGGTGATACTGCCCTTATGTTCAGCCACAATGAAGTTTGAAATATACAGCCCCAGACCGCTGCCCCCCTTGTCCATCCGTGTTGAGGTAAACGGCTCGAACAGGTTCTGCATGACAACCTCCGGCAAGCCGGTTCCTTCATCCGTCACCGCAATCTGTATCTCATGCGTAGCCACATCATGACGGGTGGTGATGGTCACTACCCCCGTGGCCTCAGAAGGCATGGCCTGCATAGCATTAAGCAGCAGGTTTACCACAACCTGCTCAACCTGATGCGTATTCCCCTCAATGACAGGTAGGTCCGCAGCCAGTTGGGGAATCAGAGGTATCTGCGCTTGGCTGCCATGGGCGCGAATGATGGTCAAGGCTCCTTCAACAGCCTGATTGACCGACATACTACCAAGCTGTCGGCTACGCTCACCAAGATTGTAGGCCCGCAGATCCTGAATAACGGTCTCAACCCTTTCGGCATTGCGATTGATTGATTCAATGGCACTGCCGAACTCCCCCTTGGCCTCACTGAAGCGCAACCCACCTACCTGAAAATCCCCTTCTTCCCGTGCCACCCCTTCCAGCAAAGGCATAATATCCTTCCAGGAACGGAGAAGATACTGGGCAGCCAGTTTGATGGCACCGTTCGGGGTATTGATGTTGTGCGCCATACTTGAAATCAACAGTCCAAGTGAGGTCATCCGGTTGGTCTGGATCATCTTGGCCATCAGGGAGCGCTTTTCCTCCTGCATTTCGAGTCGGACCGCATTCAGCAGTTCAGCCTGCAGCCTCCGGTTCTCCACCTCCCGTTCTTCCAATGCTTCAGCAAGACGATTAACCGCTTGGGTGGCACGTCCAGCCTCGTCATCCGACTTAACCGGTATCTTCAGGGAGAAATCACCATCCATCATGGTGTCAAGTCCCTGGATCAATGTTTCAAAGGACTTGGTGATCCGCTTCAGAACCGGATAGGTTACCAGCAAAAAGGTCCCCCAGAACAGCAGGACCACCACTGCGGTCTTTGCCACAGTCCCCCATATGGAACGCTGAAGATCGCTGGTGTCGATAGCTACCCGGACTTGCCCCAGCAGAGTTGTGCCGTTCGTGGGAACCCCCGACAAGGCATCGTTTACCCCTGGGGCAGAGGCAGCTGCCCGCACACTGGCGGTTGCCGAGATGGTGGGAATGGGGTGTGTACCCTGTTCCTGGTTTTTCAGATCAACCAGGGGCTGGTTGTCATGGTCGCTAATTGTAATAGCTGCTACCTGCGAGATTCTGAACATTTCCGCAGCACGTTGCTGTAACCCTGTACGGTCCCCCGCAAACAGGGGCAGGCGAACCGTATCTGCCAGCATAGATGCCAGCAAACGAGCCTTTTCGTCAGCACGTTCCTGGTAGTTGTGGATCTCGTTTCTGGTTGCAATGACCATGAACGATGCGGCGATCAGGAAGGTCAGAACCGTAAAAGCAATAAAGATTTTACTGAGGAAGCTATGGTTAAAGGATTTAATACGACTGAGCGGACTCACCGGCTTTCCGCTCCGCTGTTTAGATTAACATGTCCAAACCCTAGGCGTCGCAGCACAGTTAGGTTGGTTCTGACCACAGCCTTACGCGGAAATTCCACCGGCAGATTTGCCACATCCTTACCATCCAACAAGGCCGCAACCATGCTGCCGGCCTGCCTGCCCATATCATGGCGGTTCAGGTCAAGCGCAACCGCAGCACCAGATTGCAGATAGGCACCGGAAAAGGCGATTACCGGCACCTGCTGTTGCAGAGAAAACAAAAAATAGGCTTCCACGGTCTCCCGGGCAACCGCCGTATCATCCGGTAGCAACCACAGGGCATCCACCTGACCCTGCAAAGAATTTAACTGTCCTGACACATCCCGTGGCGACGCCACCTCCCGTACCACCGGCTCAACCGCATATTCAGGCGCCACCTTTTGCACCCAACGGATATATTGGCCGCTCTTGCCCGGATGACCGAGCATGCCAACCCGGTGCAGTTTCAGAGCATGAAACAGGGCCAAATAACGTTCTGGCGGCAGATACAGGGTTACACCGGTCATGGCGGGATGGCCAGCAGAGCCGCCACGGTAGTTTGGCGCCATCAGCACCACAACCGGCAGTTGCCGGATCTTACGGGCGGTGGCATAGGCAGCGTCTCCCAAAACCACTAGCAACTTAGGGTGTTCCTCTCGAACTATCTGCTGGATATCTACATGGTTGTAATCACTAAGCACCAATAACCGCTCACTGAACCTATGCATTGCGCGTACGCCTTGCAAGGCCTCATCGTAGGCTGCGGCATGGCTGCTTTGCAGAATCAATACCTCGTAGGCGCAGGCGCTCGAAGCCATGATCATCATAACGGCAACGGTTGCTATACACAGCCGCAGCAGCCTCAAAACGCCACCCTCAGGCCGCCTTCGACCCAGCGTCCAGTGTTTTTAAATGCCTCGTCAAGGTATTGAGAACCGTTAAAGATGTTACGGATAGAAAGGAACAGCTCCGGCGCATACAGTTTACGGCCCCACGGCGTCGCGGTCAGATGCAGGTCCCAGATCATAGCGCCATAGGAACCGTTATGATACTCAGCAGCGTTCCACCAAATATGGCGGCCGTTCAGCACAGCCTTCAGATACTGATGATCATCATACTGCAGCCCCAGATGAACAGTATGGCGCGGGATATCCTTGATAATTTCATGGGTCGCAGCGTCCCGAGCATCAACAAAACTGTAACCAAGAGATAGGGCTGTATCAAAGACCGGGTTGGTCTTCGCCTCAAACTCAAGGCCATATTTTAACTGGCGTTCAGATTTGTAGGTGCTGGTGGCACTGTCATACGTGGTTACATCCCAGGTATCATTACGGAACAGTGTGCTTTTCAGCCAGAGGTAGGGGACAGCCGTGCTTTCGAGACCAATCTGCGAGGTCCAGACCTTTTCAGATTTCCCCTCCAAAAGGAAGGAAGGCAAACTGTACCCCTTGGCTGTATAGGCGCGCAACAAATTGGTGGGGGTCAGTTGCCAGGTAATACCAAAGGAAGGACTGAGCTGATCACCGGAACTGGCAGTCAGATCAAGTCTGATGCCTGGGGAAAAAGAGAAGGCACCCCAGGTCAGGGTATCATTCAGATAAAAGCCCCAACGGTCAGCCGTACGCTCCAGCATGGTCACATTCACCAAAGTATCATTGGCACGCAACCAGACATGGTCATATTTCATGCCCAAGGCCAGGATGTTCGAGTCAGTGCGCCAGAGCAGCTTAGCCCCAAGACCTGAGTCTGTTTCATCCGAACGATTGTTCTGCAGTTGCAGCCCAGAACTGAGCAGGTCTAGCTGAACCGTGTTTTGCCTGGTTGCATGGCGTCCTGTCAATTCCAGTTCAAACTGATCATTTAAGGGTTTGTGCAGTAGCAGGGTTGCAAACAACTGACGCGGGAAGGTTGCTTCTTTCAGATCCCAGGGAGCAAAGGCCAAGTCACCACGGTTGCCTTGAGTATAACCGAACGAACCGCTCAACTGGCCTTTGTCAGGCAGGTCATAGCTTAGCTTGGCATAAGCATTGCTAAAATCCCCCTGATTGTTGGGGAGCAGCCCTAAAGAACTGCTGTAACCGCCGGAGAGGTAGTAGCCGAAGCGTTCATGACTGCCGGTCAGTTCAAGACCGCTGTCCGTAGTGCGCCGTTCGCCCCAGGAACTTGAGGCTACACCAGAGAACACACGATCGCGGTCAGGGGATTTGGTGATCACATTGATGACCCCACCCAAGGCCTGGCCCCAGGCAGAGGAGGCAGCACCCTTGACGATCTCCACCCGTTCAATGATGCGGGCCGGGATCAAGCCGACATCGCTGAAATTATCCGCCAAGTTATTGAATGGTACGCCGTCCAGCATAACCAGCACATGGCTGAAGGGAGAACCTTGCACCCGTAGATAGGTCGCACTGCCAGGTGTTCTGACGGACTCCACTTCGATACCCGGTACGGTAGCAAGGATATCTGTCAAGGTATGGGCGTTGATAGCCTTGATTTCTGCTGCAGTTATAACGGTAATATTTTCTGGCGATTGTGAGAGGGGTTTGGGCGCACGACTGGCGGAAACAGTTGTATCCTGCCAGGCATCCAGCAGCCCAATGCTGTCATAGGCCTCGGCACCAGCTTGCCGAGGCACTATAACCAGGCTGAGCAACAACAGAATGGTATAAAAGCTGTAGCTAAAATAGTTTTTCATGACTTAATGAGGCACTCTAGCAGAATCCATGCCTGTCTGTCCAATAACAGACCATGGTTAATGCAATCTATCAGAAAGGAGGCGACCCCTATGGAGCGGATCACCGTGTTTGAGGAAGGTTCCTGCATGTTCATTGACATCCCAACCTACAGCTGCTGCCTGGTCAGCATGACCATCATCCGTTAATCAC
>CAZUSH010000090.1:0-10291 GCA_964622705.1 uncultured Geobacter sp.
TACCCAAAAGTCCGTTGGTATGGCCGCTAGCTTCAGCTTTCTTCTGGTGGCCCCAAAAACATGCATGCCTCAACCACAAGACATCACCGGAATTTTCAGAGCCGCATCATGATGCAATTTTGAACCTCTCTGGAGTCAGTGGATCACGTGCTTTAGCTAAGCCCGCTCTTCCAGCGGCAGCCCCCGTTTCCGTCGATTTTTCACGGCTGCGTCAATACGGCTGCCGTAGTATTCCCCCCAGGGCAACAGCAGCGGCAGTTGCAGGTCTTCGGCGGCGCAAACGGCAAGTCTGGCAGAAGTAAGCGCAGCTTGAGCGCCAAAGCGCTCTTGCGCGGCGAGATAGAGCCGCAGTTCCTGGCCCCAGAAATAGACCTCACGGGCCTTGACATTGGCCTGCATCCGCTGGGTGTCGCCCAGTGCCGCGGTATCGGCAACAGGACGCCAGATATCGGCATACAGGACATCGACCGGCCCGGACGGCTGCCACTCCAAGGCATCGGCCTGGATAATCGTAATTTTTGCGGCTACCTCCGGCGGCAGCTGCGCAGAAATCCCGCAGGCGTGAAACAGATCGATCACGTTGCGGTCCAGCTCAACCACCGTAACCCGTGTTACCTGCGGGTTCAGGGCTGCATTCACGGCAACCCAGCCCATGCCCAGCCCCATGATCACGGTATGCCCATGAACGCACAGACAGCCCGGTTCCTGGCTTTCAATCTCATGCGGGCTCAACGACATCCAGGTTTCCCATTCCTTTGGGCTGGCCGGATTATGTCGCAGCAACACCGGCACTCCCGTGGTAACCCAGCGGGCCGTGTAGTAGCCATGATCAATGCCGGTTCCCAGCTTGGTAATACGCCATTTGCCGCATTCACCCAGTGGATAGTCCGGGAGAAAATAATCGCAACGATACAGCGGCAATCCCAATGCTTCAGCTAATCGTCCGGCATCCGTTTCAAACATGTTCACTACCGCGAATCATCTCTTCCCGCGCAAGTTCTGCCAGAAACCTTAATACACCCGCTGTTATCTGCTCCCGGCTTCCTTCATACTCTTGCGCCATCTGTTCGCACAGCTCGGACACCAGCACCGGTGTTTCCAGTAATTCCCAGATACGGGCGCCGATCTGGTCAAGCCCCAGGTAGTTGTTGCTTTTCATGTTCAGTATGACCACTTCATCATCCATAGTGCTGAACATTGCCTCGTTGTCACGGACCACAACCGTGGTGCTGTCAATTGTCATAACGTTTTCACTCCTGATCAGGTAAGTACTCAAATCGCGCCATTGTCTCACCATGCGCTGCAAGCAAACGGTTGATAAGGGCTGCGGACAACTCTTCACGCCACCCCCCGGACTTACCGGCGCGAAAGAACGGACCCGGCGCCACAACAGAACGTTCCCGAAAGCCTTTATCCTGCTCCTGACGCTGCAGTTCGCCAAAATCGGAAAAGGCAATGGCCCGCTGCAGGCGTTCCGGTTCGCAGGGTAAGCCGCAAAACCGCACCACCGAGCCAAAGCAGGTCATCGGATCGTTCAACAGATCCTCATAGCGTACCACCAGCACCGGCAAGCCGGACTCTTCTACCCAGCTACGCAGGTGACCACTCCAACAGCGCAGATACTGACGTAATTGGTCCGACAGCCCCCCCAATGAGCGGGCAAGGGAAAACGTCGGGTTGCACAGATTTTCCACCGCCCTTTCCCTGTCTACGCCCCAGTGATGGGCGCAGGATGCCGCCATATCCAAGGGGTTGCGCACGATATAGACCACACCGGCGGTAACATCGGCCGGGAAAAGGGGGGCTCCCTGATCGGTCCGTCCCCAGGCGTCATGGACCTTCATATACAGCGTGTCTGCGGCTTCATCAGCCATGCAGCGATAGACGCCGGGACGCAGCCGTTCAATCACCACATCATCCAGGGCCGATGCCTCAATACCAACCCACTCGTCAAACCAGAGCCGGGCACTGGCGATTGGACCGCCATCCAGTTGGTTGATGTCGGCAGGGGTGGTGCTGTTGCGCAGATAGTTGGTCAAAAAGACCCGCATCCAGGTATTGCCGGACTTGGGGTAGGAGGCCAGCCAGACGATCTTAGCCATTGCGTACCGCCTCAATAAGCTCATCCACAGTCCAGCGGCCAGCCGGCCGTTGAATACGGACGATATCGGTCTGTTTCGCCACGGTGCTAAAAAGAGTAAACAAGTCGGGATGTTCTTCCTGAAAGAGTGGACCGTAGACGCACCCCATCAAGGCATGCAGCTTATCAGCACCTTGGAGGCGGGAGATGTGGAGTGTGCTGCCGACGCCGACCTCAAGTATGCAGATCCTTTTCAGCGGAACCGCGCACGTCCCGCCCGCTGCGGATACCGCCCTCTTGGAGCTGCGCGCCGGGTGTCTGTCCAACTCCTCAACCGCAAACCCCAGGCGATGGGCTGCATCCTCGCACAGATGCAGGCGTGGCGGACCGGTGAGCGCCGCAACGCAATCGCCGTCCCCCGGACGTACGACCGTGAGATCATCGGAAACCATGATGCAGCCGTTTTGCAGCAGGGCAGACAGGGTGGTGGTTTTGCCTGCCCCGGATTCGCCGCACAAGACCAGTGCCTCACTATCGCTTGCCACCGTGCTGGCATGCAGGGTCAATAGCCCCCGCTGCCGAAACAGGGCCGCAATAACCGGGTGGAACAGGTGAAACAGAATCAGGTCATCCAGCGCTTCCGGGTTACGTTGCAGGGTAATCCGGCAACCGCCCTCAACCAGGAAACGGGCTGATTTTCTCCCCCCCTTCACCAGGAAACGGCCCGGTGCAGCCTGCCAGCAGAATCCCGTTTCCCAGGTATCATGCGTTACCAGCGCATCCGGCAACGCTTTGGGAACCAGACCATGCACCAGCAAGACATCAGGCTCGCCATCATGTTCGGCTTCAGGTAAAAGCGGGCACGGAAACGGCAGACAGACGGTCAGACCGTATAGGGTATAGCAATGGCTCATTGTCCGTCCCCTGCCACCAGCGTGACGAGCTCATCAAGGCACCATTGTCCACGCGGTCGCTTTATGCTGCGGACAACAACATGACGGGAAATTGCGGCATTCAATGCCAGATAGGCGCTGCGCTCCAGCAGGGCATCGGCAATCCGGCTGTTGTATAGCAGTGCCGCCAGCAGGGAGAAAAGCCGGGTTCCTTTGATCTGCTCCATACCCGGCTCATCTTTATGCACCGCAAGGCGATAGATGGCCTTTAACGGCTGCGGCGCAGCAGCAACGTGATCTTCAGTAGCCAGACACCGCTTTTCCGCAGCATTTGGCACAAGCTGTAATTTTTCCAGGGCATCCGGCCAGAGCATTGTTTCAGGAAAGAGCGGGTACACCATCGGCATGCCGTTTTCAGACAGACGAACCACGCCAATGTCGTCAGCCAGCATCTGCCACCCATGTTGCAGCAGGGCTGCAAGCAGGGTTGATTTTCCCGCGCCGGAATCACCGGCAATCAACAAAGCGCCGTCAGGCCCGGCAACAGCAGCAGCATGAAAGGCAAGGAAACCACGTTGCAGCAACAGGGCCGCAAGGGGGGTCATCCGCAGAAAGCGGCGTATTTCTGCTTCATCAGGTGCAGGAGCAGGATCGATGGTGATCCGGCTGCCGTCTTCCACCAGAAACCGCGCCGTATCCGGCACACTCAGCAGAAAGCGACCTTCTGCAGCCTGCCAGAGTACGCCGCAGGAGGTTACTCCCCCAAGCTGCGGCGGAACAGCAGCGTACTGTATGCAGACATCACCACAGCAATCAGGCAGCAGCATAGAAATTGTTCACCCATAATCCTGCCATGATGCCCCGCGTCAGCACGGCAACTGATTTACGAAACGCCTCCGGCGTATCGTCCGTCTGAACCATGCGCCACACCTGGCGCATATGGGGAATATTCAGATATGCTGCTGCTGGTCCGCTGGCCAGTTCATCCAAAGCGGTTTCAACCTCTGGCGCGCAGGTGCGCAGCCGGGGGACCAGATCACCTGCCTGGCGTCCCCGTTTACGGTTCAGCCGCACCTCATCGGGCAACCGTCCCTGCATGGCCTCACGGATCAGCCAGCGATCCATACCGGTCTTTGGATCAATAAAGATATGATCCGGCACCGACAGACAAAAAGTCAGCAAACGGACATCGGCAGTGGGGTCACGCACATCCAGACCAAAGGCGGCACCGATTTCGTGCAACATGGCGCCAGCAAAGGAACAACCGGGCCTAAGGATGGCATAGCGTTGTTCCAGCGGTGTACGTAAGGGTGTTACAAGCAAATCCGGCGCATGCAGCATCTGCTCGTGCAGATCAAGCCGCCGGGCAAAATCCGGATGAATGGCCGATGATTGCCAATTCTGCTCCTTTGACAGGCGCAGCGTCCGATATGCCCGCAGCATGTCAGCGGGCAGGTGGCGCTTCAGCAGTTCCTTTGACCAGCGTTTCCAGCCGAAATGGCGCAGTTGCAGGGCAAGCGGCTGTGAAAAAGGATTTCCGGTCCAGGAAACCCCGGCATTGCCCATCTGACCGCTCAGCAACACCCGGCACCCCTCTTTTCCGGCGGCTGCCAGCAGGTCCAGGAGCCAGTAAAAATTGCCGGCTGCATGGGCTGGTTCGTTATGGATACGCAGCATGGCCCGGATGGCACTGATGGGGGAGAGCGACGCAGCGCTGACCGGGTGCAGATCTATGACGCCTGCCTGACGCGCCGTAGCCTCGGCAAAGGGATATTCATCGCCAAAGCGTTGAGAAACATATGCGCCGGTATCGCTCAGCGGCACCGCGGTAAACGCTGTCAGACGTTGTCCCTGGTCACACAGGTAGCGGGCTGCAGTAACCGCAACCGAGCCTGAATCCAGACCGCCGCTGAGCATTGCCGCGACTTGGCCTGAAGCCGGGATGCGCAGGCGTGCCCTGACTGCTGTGTCAAACAGCTCCCGGAACACCTCAGCATACTCCTGCTGGGGCAGACGCAGTTCCGGTGTAGCCTCCATGTGCCAATACAGCCGTTTGTCCAGCCGCTCCGGCGTCACGGTCAGACAGTGGGCAGGCGGCAGGCGTTTAAGCGCTGGATGGATGGTGCGCTCGCCATGATACCCAAGCCACGCGACCAGCACCTGGGCAAGATACAACTCGTCCATTTCACGTGGTGCAAGCTGTAGTGCCAACAGGGCCTTACGCGATGAGGCAAAGGCAAAGATACGGTCGTCGACATAATAATACAGCGCCGTAGCGCCGTAATGGTCGCGCGCCAGAAACAGCCTGCGCTCAACCGGATGCCAGGCTGCAAAGGACCAGTCGCCGTACACGCGCTCCACGCATCGTTTTCCCCAACGGAGATAGGCGCGCCTGAGCAGTTCGCCATCCGCCGCAGTCTGAGCATTGGCCTGACTAATCCCAAGGCTGTTAAGCAGTTCTTGTCGGTTATCCAGCCGCGCTGTGGCCGTAAAAGCTGAACCGTCTGCCGCATCAACGTTCGGCAGACACTCGCAATGCGCCTCGGGCGTGCTGTGCTGGCGCGCCTGCCCCAGACCGCAGCAACCGCCCAGCCAGACATCGCCGCCATCCGGCCCCCACCCCGTCATTGCCCGGCGCATGGCCTCAAACATACCGGAAGCCACCGGGGCATTATCCCGCTGCAAAACGCCAAAGATACCACTCATCAACAGCTCTCCGGTTGAATCTACAAAAATGCAACGCCACGTTTCAGGAATTGAAAAAAGGTATTCCGGTCTAGTAGCTACTGGCTGGGGCTGAGATTAAAATGAAAGCGGAGCTTCAAACGAACTGTTGTGTTCCTCTCTGCCTGCTGCTTGCATGACATCAGGTAACAGGCAGAGAGGAACAAAGGATGCTAGCCTGTTGACAAAGCTAATGAATCCAAATGAGAGCCACTTCCAAGCATGGTCCGCTTGATAGCGATGCGGGTGACCACCGGATCGGTCCAGGCACGGCGGGTCTCGTTGGCGCTGACAGCAGCGCTCTTTTCCGTCTTGTTTTGCTCGTTCATGCTGAGAAATCCTCCGCAGGTATTGTTTCATAACCGCGCTGCAAGCGGGTGAAGCCGTTGTGTCCCCCCCGTCCCCTCCTCTTGACGCAAGAAGGGGGAGAGGGGGGAATGGTGTCAAATAGGCCCAACAGAGTGAGAAACAGTAGTTAATCAGGTGATGGAAACACGCCGTTATAGGCGATCATAAAGTTGAGCGGCAAGTACGGCTGCTGGTTGGGATGGGCCGTTGGCTGGGTAGCACCAAAGGCGCTGATTGCCTGCGAAGCAAAGATGGCATCCGGTGTGTTGGTGGTTGAAAACCCTTGCTGCGCAGTAGTGGTTGCAGTTGTTCCGTTAAACAGGACCACAGACGGCCGGGCGTTGGCTGCGGGCGCAGTAAGCCGGTTGGCCAACGTACTGGTAATCAGGCCGTTCATGGCATGATTGTGCGCAGGAAGCTGCGCATAGGTCAGTGTTACTCCGGCTGAACCTGTAGCTTGCCCCAGGGGGAGCTGAACCGTGCCGGGCAGATAACTGTTGGCCCCCACAGGGATGGCGTTGCGCAGGTCCGGGAGCTTGAATTTTGTTGTGCCTTCGTTGCCGTAGGTAAAGCCGATCACAGCATACAGGGCCTGATATTGTGTGCAAAGAAGCAAGCTGCCGTCGCAGAGCAGCCAGTCCTGCGGGGCAAAGGCATACGGCATCAGACGAATCTCTCCAACATACGGATCCATGGGTTCCTCCTAAGGACGTTCCGGAAAAAGGCCGTTAAAACAGATAATGTAATTAACCCCCAATGACGGCATCACATTGCCATGGGACTGGCTGGTTCCGGAACTGTTTGACACGGCATTGGGATCAAAAACACAAGCAACTTGCTTTGGATCAGAGGAATCCACTTTGGTGTACAGGGTTGTATTGGTTCCACTGTTAGCGATCAACACGGTTTGGCCGGGGGTATCGGTGGTGGCGGTACCGGTACCAGCCATGACATTGTGGGTATGTGCCGGCATCTGGCCGGTGGTCAGGGCGGTTGTGGTGGTTCCCCCGGTTTGTCCCAGGACACGCGGGGTCAAGGAGGGGGCGCTCCCTTGTCCGATGGGAGTTCTACCCCGCAGATCCGGGAGATTGAAGGTGGATACACCATTGCCGCCAAAGGTGGTACCGATCAGGGCAAAAAGCGGCTCGTACTGGCTTATGTTCAGCTCTTGTCCATAACAGAACATCCAGCCCTGCGGGGGTTCACTCCCGATACCAGGGCCCGCAAAGGTGCGAATTTCACCGGTGAATGCATCACTCATAGTTTACGTTCCTCCTTAAATAAGATGGCTGGTATCGCGATCAGGGACGCATCGGATAATAGCCCTGAGTTGCAATGCAATAGTTCAGCACCAGAAACGGCTGCATGTTGTCATGCGTACCGCCTCCTCCAGCACTACTCAGGGTGCCGGCATCAAGCGCCACCGTAGCGGTTGCTGCCCCATAAATGTTAACAGGTGCGGTGGCCGGAGTAACGGGGGTGACCTTGGCGTAAAAATTGTCGGTCGGGTTCGGTTTGTTACCGGCCTCGGCAATAGCCTGCAGCGCATGGTTATGGGCGGGCGTCTGGGCCGCGGTCAGGGTGACATTTTCTACCCCGCCTGCCCACTGTAGCCCCTGATGCTGTCCAGGGGTGACGGTACCCAGCGGCACTCGACCGCGCAGATCAGGCACCCCGAAGTTCGTTCTGCCGTCGCCGCCGAACTGCGTGCCGAGCAGACTGAAGAGCGCCTGGTTCGGCATAATGGGCAACAGACTGCCGTCACACAAGGCCCAGCCCCTGGGGGCCCAGTCAATGGCCAATAATCGAATTTCGCCTACAAACGGTTCACTCATACGGTTTTCCTCCTTAGATAAGGTGATCAACTCGTTGCCGTTAAAAACCAAACGGAAAAGCCCGGAAGGGGTTATGCCACAACACCCGCAAAACCACTGCCTTTCGTTACTGTTGTATGAGGTGAAGCAGTGCAGAAAGGCTGCCTTTCCATGTAGCGGTACACGCCCCGCAGTTCCTCTTCCCTGAAGCCAAGACGCATATAAAATGCAAGAACCGGGTTGTTCACCTCCACGTGGAGGCTCATTACCATCTCCTTTTCATCCGCCTCCCGCGTCAAATCACCCAAAAGCCGCCCACCCAGCCCCTTTCCCCGGTATTCCGGCAACAAGGCAATATCAATGAGCCGCATCTCGGTTTCCCGACGTTGGACATACAACCGTCCGGCAGAAACGGCATCGACACAGACCAGATCAAATGAAGCGCCGGGATAATTACGTTGATATTGGGTGTGCTGCAGATTGAACTGCATGCGCAGGAAGTGCTCTATCAGGACGGCATCCCAGCCGGTAACGGCCAACTCATCCGCCCGTGTTGAGGCGTATAGCCTGAACAGGAACTCCAGATCATCATCAATGATGGGACGCAGGGTAATTGTGGGACGTACTGCCATCGCGACTCCTGTGGCGCAACATGCACCGTCTCTTGGGCACATGATGTCAAGCAATTTGCTTGCCACGCCGGACAGGCCAGGATACCGCTACATCCAGCACGGCAGCCGCTCCGGCAAATAGATTCGTCAAACCGGCAGGTTACTTACAAGGCAAACCGGCATGCGGCCAGGGGATGCGACTGCCGGCCTGACACAGCGGACAAAACGCGGTAGGAGGAGCGAAGTATGACGAGGAGTATGGCTGCAGATTTTATGTGGGAAAGTAAGCGGATAGCGTGATTCTGCCGGTAACCGGGTAAAGGATTCACCCCATCAGACACCGGCAGAAAAATGATAAAAAATATTCAAACGAGCCAATTACGGCCCAAAATACCCAATAAAGAACAACAACAACAAAAAGTTACGCCAATTGTAATATTTTTTTACACCTCTGCCGTCATCCCTGCACAACCGGCTGTGGGCACGGCACGGGCCAGTTAGAACATTTTATCCGGCAGTCGCCAAACGAGCATATGCTGCCGTTTGTGCGCCAGAAAAGCTGCAGCACGTTTTACGTGATCTCCGACCGGCAGCACTCGCCAGACGGGCAGGCGTCACAAAGGGCGTTAAGCCAAACCGCACTGACAGCAGAGCCGTGCTCACTCCCCGGCTGCCTTGAGGTTGTAGACCGGGGTGAGCAGCTGTTCCACCACCACGGTTTCATTCAGGTGATGTTCAATGGCTGCCAGCGGCTTGTAGGCAAACTTGCTTTCATCAAAGGTCTCGCGGTTGACCGAGGTGGAGAAGACATGCCGCATGGAATCAGCATACTGCTTCAATGAGTATTGTCCCTCCTTCAGCCGGCGGAACATCTCTTTACGGCCATGCAGGCGGCCGGCGCCGTGGGGGGCGGAAAAGTTGTAGGCCGGGTTACCGCGGCCGGTCCCCAGGATGGTGCCGTCGGCCATGTTGAGCGGGATGATCACCCGCTCCCCCTTATGGGCGGAGATGGCCCCCTTGCGCACCATGCCATCCTGCTCGCAGATGTAGTTGTGGACCGACTCAACCAGCGCATCCTCCTGCAGCTCACGCTCAAAAAAGGCCAGGATGATCGCCAGCATGGCCCGCCGGTTCAGGCGGGCAAACTCCTGGGCGGCCCGCATCCAGCGGCTGTAGTCGTTCCCCCCCTCCTGATCAGGCAGAAACTCCAGCCCGTGGGGCACGCTCAGCCCCTGCTGCCTGGTGTAGTGCCGCGCCTTGGCCTGGAACTGCTCTGCCACTCGTTTGCCAAGGTTGCGGGAACCGGAGTGCACAATCAGGTGGTAGCTGCCGCCGCTGTCTTGGCCGATCTCAATAAAGTGGTTGCCGCCTCCCAGGGTGCCGAGCTGCAAAAGCGGCGCAAGATGCCTGCCGATCCCTTCCCCTTGGTAAAACCCGCGCTCAATCCGGTCGCACAGACGCACCGCCCGCTCGGTCAGGAGATCGGACAGTCCCGTTTGTTCCAAAAAACGCTCGTTCTTGCGGGAGTGCATTCCCAGCGGGATCTGCCGGCGGATATAGCGATCAAGGGCAGCAAAGTCGATCGAACGGCAGCCCGCAAGTGGCACCGCCGCAACCCCGCAGCCGATATCTACCCCCACAATATTGGGGATCACGGCCCGGTTAAAATGGCCGGTAAAGCCGATCACACAGCCTGCCCCGGCATGGGCGTCGGGCATGATCGCAATCTGCCCCTGTATGGCGGGATGATCCGCGATCTGGCGGATCTGCTCCGCAGCAGTGGGATCAAGCAGGTCGGCAAAGATGTTGATGGTGGTCATC
>CAZUSH010000091.1:0-9985 GCA_964622705.1 uncultured Geobacter sp.
AGCCGTGGCGCAACCAGCGCGGCTACTCCCGCTAGAATGACAAGGACGACAACCAGCTCAAGCAGGGTGAAGCCGCTTGAGGGGCGTTTACTGGATGTTCCAGCTACAGATATCGGCACCTTTGCCCTCACCGCCCTTCACACCGTCTGCTCCCAATGAGCAAAGGTCGTAGTCACCATGTTCGCCAGGGGAAAGGTAAACAAACTCATTGCCCCAGGGGTCCTTGGGAAGGGACTTGCTTTCCAGATAGCCTTCCTGACGGTAATTTTTCGGTATCTGGCCAGTAGTGGGCTTTGTAAGCAGTGCCTGGAGTCCCTGATCGGTTGAGGGGTAAAAACCACTGTCAAGTTTGTAAAGTTTAAGGGATGTTTCAAGATTGCGAATTTGCAACTTGGCATCCGTCAATTTCGCATCGTCCGAGCGACCGATGATCTTGGGACCAACCAGGGCGGCGAGCAGTGCCAAAATCACAATGACGACCATGATCTCAATCAGGGTAAATCCGCGTTGACTCTTAATCAGTTGTTTCATGATAGCTTCTCCGTACGTTAGCGAATGAGTTGGTTTAATTCGAATATCGGCAGCAGAACGGCAACCACGACTAAACCCACCACAAGCCCCATACCCAGAATCATGAGTGGTTCCAGCAGGCTGACCATTTTTGCTGTGGATGCCTCAAACTCGCGTTCAAAACTGTTACCGGCAGTTTCAAGGCTCTCAACCAGATTACCGCTTCGTTCTCCAACCGATATCAGATGTGTCAAGACAGGTGGAAAGAGCACGGAAGCGGACAGAATGGTGGAAAGACTGCCCCCTTCGGCAACGGCAGATCTGGCATGCCGCAATACAGCTTGGTAGGCCCGGTTGCTGACGGCACTTGTGCTTATCTCAAGTGCCGTCATTAAAGGTACGCCACTTCCCAGCATTAGTCCCAGAATCTTGGTGAAACGCGCCAGGGCCAGCGTCTGCAAGAGTTTACCCAGAATAGGAAGCTTCAGGACCTGTTGATCCCG
The DNA here is from genome assembly GCA_964622705.1 of uncultured Geobacter sp. Taxonomy (GTDB): domain Bacteria; phylum Desulfobacterota; class Desulfuromonadia; order Geobacterales; family Pseudopelobacteraceae; genus Trichlorobacter. The sequence continues at coordinate 1,014 of CAZUSH010000091.1, forward strand.
CTGTGCGAGAAAAGCCTCTCTGCGGCTAAGCCTCTGGTACAGCCACGCTGTCCCTGCTGCGAGTGCCAGCAGCAACCACCATCCTTTGCGCAGGCCGGCGCTGACGGCAAGTAGTGCCAATGTGATAAAAGGCAGCGTGGCACGTTGATCTGCAAAGATGCCGGTAATTTTGGGGATTACAAAGGTAAGTAAAAAGAGCAGCACACCGCTGCCAACCAACGCCATCAACGCAGGATAGATCATGGCGCTGCTGATTGTCCGACGCATCTCTTCCTGGCGTTCAAGAAAATCTGCCAGCCTGAGCAGTACCTTGTCGAGGGCGCCACCCGTTTCCCCGGCTGCCACCATGGCAACATAATTAGTGCTAAAAACGGCAGGCTCATCGGCAAGGGCACGCGCCAAAGGGGCACCTTCAGCCAGGCGAGCCTTCAGTCTATCTAAGACAGCCCGTAATGCCTGATGCTGCTCCTGCTGATGAAGGGCGTGCAAGGCCTCGTGAATCGGTACGGATGAAGCCACCAAGGTGGCAAGCCGGCGGGTAAAAAGAGCCAGTTCCGCCACTGGTACGCGTTGGCGCAGTCGTCCGAGTAATGTGGTGGCCTGCGGTGTCTCTTCAGCCTGCAGCTCAGAGGGGTAAATGGCTTGTTCACGCAGCTGCTCACGCGCCTCCCGCAGAGATGGCGCCTCACACGTGCCCGATAACGTTCTGCCATCGGCATGATAACCTTTATACCGAAAGGTCGGCATACTCTTCCTGCGTTACGCGAAGTACCTCTTCGAGGGTGGTAACTCCTGCTGCAACCTTGCTGAAACCGTCGTCGCGCAAGGTGCGCATCCCTTTGCTCAAGGCATAATTCTTGATTTCTCCGGCGGAGACACGGCGCGTGATCATACCGCACAGCTCCGCATCAACGGGCAATAGCTCATAAATACCGGTTCTACCCAGTGAGCCCTGGCCAAAACAGCGATCACAGCCGCGACCACGGTAAAGGGTGCGGGGGAGGCCACTGATCGGCTCGTCGGACTGGTAGCTCTCCTTACAATGGGGACAGATCACCCTGACCAGGCGCTGTGCCAGGATGCCTGCCAGGGAAGAGGCCACCATAAATGGTTCGATTCCCATATCAATCAGGCGGGTTATTGCGGTGGCAGCATCGTTGGTATGCAGGGTTGAGAGCACCAGGTGGCCAGTGAGCGACGCCTGCATGGCAATCTCGGCGGTTTCTGCGTCCCTGATCTCGCCCACCATGATGATGTCGGGGTCCTGGCGAAGAATCGATCGCAAACCGGCAGCAAAGGTCAGATCGATTTTTGCATGCACCTGGATCTGACCGACACCGGGAAGTTGATACTCGATCGGATCCTCAATGGTGATGATGTTCTTTTCCTGGCGATTCAGGCGGGACAAGGCCGCATACAGGGTGGTGGTCTTGCCGCTGCCGGTAGGACCGGTAACCAGAATGATACCGCTGGTCCGGTGCAGCAGGCGCTCCATAACGGTCGCATCGCGTGGAGAAAAACCGATCTCTCCCAGTGATTTGATGCCTTGTTTGCGATCAAGTAGACGCAAAACCGTTCGCTCGCCAAAGAATGTCGGTACCAGCGAGACGCGGATGTCAACCTCATGGCCTGCCACCAACACCTTCATCCGGCCATCCTGTGGCAGGCGCTTCTCTGCAATGTTCAGGGACGACATGATCTTGACCCGTGAGATCAGGGCCTCCTGCAGCACCTTGGGCGGCTCCAGTTTCAGGTGCAGAATGCCGTCAATCCGGAAGCGGACCTCCAGGGCTTTCTCATAGGGCTCAATGTGAATATCACTGGCACGTTCTTTAACTGCTTGGAATAAAATGGCATTCAACAACCGGATAACCGGCGCCTCATCGGTCAGATCCAAAAGATCCTGGGGATGGGCCAGTTCCGTGGCAATGGTGCTCAGATCTTCGGCAACCAGATTTTCCACCACATCCCGGGCGGTACTGGCCGTATGTGTGTAGAGCCGGTTAATCGCTGCCAAGACCTCAGCTTCGGGGACCACGATACCGCGGACCGGTAGGCCGTAGTGTTGTGCAACCTCATCCTGAGCCAGCAAATCGGTAGGATTTCCCATTGCCAGCACCAGCGTGTTGTCTTCCACAGAAAGCGGCAAGAGACAGTGGGTCCGGGCAAAGGTCAACGGCAGACTAGACAGCAGCGAAACGTCCGCATGTACGTCTTCAATCTGTTCTTGAAAAGGCAGACCTAACTGCTCAGCAATTTTTTGAAGACTTGATGTCTCCATCATGGTGCTTTGGGGCCCTGATGAGTCTCAGTGGGCTTGTGTTGTTGTATTGATTGACTGACATCAATAGGATCGTATTTTTTTGCAGCGTCTTTGAATTCAATCCGCTGACTTGTGGATACCGTTGCAAGATCCGAGGAGTCCTTTATGATCTTCGGCGTAAGCAAAATGATGAGATTGGTCTTTGTTCTTGATTTTTCTTTTGTTTTAAATAACCAGCCAAGTCCCGGGATGTCCCCCAAAATCGGTACTTTCTTTATGGTTTCCTGATCTTGGTCCTGAATGAGCCCGCCGATTACAATGGTTTCCTTGTCTTTAACCACAATACTTGTTTTGGCTGAACGTTTTGTGGTTGTCCGGTCTGTCGTGTCAGCTCCAACTTTTATGGTGTCTTTAACAGCGGATATTTCCTGGTTAATATCAAGGCGGATATAGTCGCCTTCACTAATTTGCGGCTTTAACTTCAAGTTAATACCGACATCCTTGCGTTCAACAGAGGTGGTGGTAATGGTGCTTTGGGTTGTGCCCGATTGAAAAGGAACGTTCTCGCCAACAAAGATCTCTGCCTCTTTATTGTCTGAGGTTAGAATATTCGGGGTTGAAAGAATATTCAACAGTCCATTGGCCTCAAGCGCCTGGATAAGTGCCACCCCGGACACTGGACGATCAGAGCTGTTAAGCTTGTTACCAATAATAGATGAAAGCGAGTTGGTTGTGCCTGAAGAGGAGGACGATGATCCGAGAATTTGGCCAAAGGCGTTGAATGGATCGTAAATACCGCCACCCTGCAGATATTTGCCCAGAGTACCTGCGGCAATGGCTCCAGCCTGAACGCCAAAGGAACGTGACTTATCCAAAGAAACTTCCGCAATTAATACCTGAACAAAGACCTGTTTGCTCCTCCGGTCAAGTTTTTTGATGACTTGGGACAGTTCATTGTAATCATTCGGCGACGCCATAATCACCAGCGAATTTGTCGCTTTATCCGGTGTGATAGTAATCTTGCCGCTCTCGATGGGAGACACCTGCGCTGCCGCAGCAGTACCTTTTGCTGCTTGGGCTGCAGATATCCCTTTGATGACGCCTTCTAAAACCTTTGCCATTTCAGTGGCGTCAGCGTTTTCGAGGTAGTAGACGTTAACCTTGCTGCTTGCCTCCGGTGGTGCCACATCAATCATGGTGATCAGTTTGCGGATATCCTGTTTGTCCTTTTCCGGGCCAAACAAAAGCAAGGCATTTAAGCGGGCATCGGCGAGTACCTGGACACTACCACTGCTGGTTGTCTGCTGGGTGGGGGTAGTGCCTTGGCGATTTCCTTTGCCGGTCAACCACTCTCGTAAAATGGTGGCGATATTTTCGGCAGCACCGTTTTTGAGGTAGATGATTTCAGCGCCTTCCCGGCGCTGCGTGGTGTCGATAAGTTTTATGATGTCAGCCAATTTTTGGATATTTGAGGCGTTATCAACCACCAAAAGCATATTGCCGGAACCGAAAGCCCCGATATGGCCTTCTTTGGACACTAAAGGTTGTAAGAAAGTTTGTGCTTCCTGAGAGGATATCTGCTGAAGCTCGAATACATGGGCCAGGAAAGCATCGCCTTGGGGCACTTTATCATGGGCGCCAATGAGCTTCATGCCGGACTGTTTGGCGTTGGCAGATGGTACTATTTTGTAGATTTTGCCGCTCTGAACAAGGGTGAAGCCTTTGAGTTCAAGCACAGACGTGAAAAGAGAGAAGGCCTCTTCTGTTGAAAGCTTGGAGGGTGAAAAAATGGAAATTTTCCCTTTTACCCGTTCATCAAGAATGAAATTTTTGCCGGTCAATTCACTGATAAATTTGACCATCGTTGCGATATCAACATCAGAAAAGTTCATGACTACGCCACCGGCAGCTTGTACCGACAATACGCTCAAGAACAGGGTGAGAATAAGCGTTGTAAAAAAGAGTAAGCATGAGCGTTTCACGCAAAACCTCCCTGGGTTAGCGAATGTCATAGGTAAGAGATGTCGCAGCCCCATCTCGGATGAGGTCAAGTTTGATCCGGTTCTGACCTTTCAAGGTCATGAATGATTGAATCGCCTTTTCGGGCGAGTCTACGGGGAAATCATTGATACGTGCGAGTACGTCGCCATTTTTTAGCCCCAAAGCTCCAAACACCCCTTGCGGCTTGACTTCTGAAAGCTTGAATCCTTCCACCTTGCCATCTTTTACACTGGGCAAGAGTCGAGCATCCGTCATGGCCTGACCGATATTGTCCAGGGCGGCATTAAGCGCCCGTTGATCAATAATGCCGACATTACCGGTAATCGGCTGGATTACCCCGCCTGTCACCGGTGCAGGAGCGCCATTGGGAGCCACTGGTTTTTGTGGCTCAGCGGGAGAGGTTGGCGTACGCAACACGATCAGTTGATTGTTGGTCTTTATGTCTGCGGATTCCTTGTGTACTGCGATAAGAGTCCCAAGGTCGAAAACACGTTCCCCCTGCCGGAAAACCCGCTCCTCATTGCTGCTTGTTCTGCGCAGAAGGATAAAACTTTCACGGGGCGAGCCGGTCACTGTGCCCAAAAGCATGAGGTCAGTCTGCGATATGGCAGGGGCTGCGGCAGACACCGCTTGTTTATTTAACGGTGTCAGGGGACCGCGTGTCGCTTGCCCTAAAAGCCCTTTTTCCAAAATGATGGCGTACGATTGTAGTGACGTGGGAACGGAAGGAAGGGCAACGTTTTTTGCAGTTGTCGTCGTGGTAGACGTTAGGGATAAAAGACGGTCAGATGCAACATCTGCCAAAATCTTGGCTGACAGGGTCAGAATGAGCAATGAAAAAAGAATGTTCAAGGAGACTGTGATACGGTGCATAGTAGTAAAGATATACCCTAAACAACTATGAGATACAAGGATTCCCGAATTAAAATACTGTCATCAACTCTGATGCACTCGCTGGTAAAGCGCCTCATACACCGTGTGCAGCACAGGGCCCCAGCAATGACTTACATCTTGCCGGAATAATTGCATGTTCGGATACCAGGGGGATGTTCGGACGTTCAATAGCCACCTCCAGTCAGCTGCATACGGCAAAAGGAGCCAAACAGGCTTGCCGAGCGCGCCGGACAAGTGCGCGGTAGCGGTATCAACGCATATAACGAGGTCCATCTGGCTGATGAGTGCCGCGGTGTCGGCAAAGTTTTGTATGAAACCGGTAAGGTCAAACAGGTTAAACATGCTGAGATACTTGGCATCATCTCTGTTCCAGCCCGGCTGCAAAGGAAACCAGGCAACATGCGGTAGTGCAGCTAACGGCTGCAGCAGCTTGGCAGGGATACTTCTGCTGGGGTCCGGCCTGGTATTGCCGGACCAAACGAGACCAATTCTGGTGGCATTGCCCGCTGCTCTACAGCGTTCGGACCAAACAGGTGCCAGCTCAGGAGATGCGCTCAGGTACAAGCCAGCGGGAATCATTGATAATTCAGTAAGAAAAAAACGGGGCAGGGAGAGCAACGGTAGGTGGTAATCAATACTTGGAACTGCTGCATCAAACGACAGTACCGTAACGTTTTCAAATGTAGAGGAAAATAGTGCCACCAACTCGCTCTGACAGACGAGTACAACCTCAGCGCCGCTGCGCACCACCCAGGGAAGAAAACGGCTAAACTGGATGGTGTCGCCGAACCCCTGCTCTGCATGGATCAGAATCCGTTTGCCTGCAAGCGGCTCACCTTGCCAGGCAGGTGCCGGGTACGTTCTGCGTGGCGACGGGAAAGACGGGGTCTGCCAACGCCATTCGTACTCCTGCCATCCCTCGGCATAGCGCCCCAATTTTAGCAGGATAAGCGCCTTGTTCCAGTGTGCCTCAGCAAAATCAGGGGTAATGGTAAGGGCGTGGTTGCACCAGCTTAACGCCTCTTCGAGACGGTTCTGCGCCATGAGGGTCGAGGCGCAAGAAGCTGACGGTACCGGTGAAGCGGGCAGGAGAGGGGCAGCAGACCTGAATGCCGCCTCAGCCTCTTGAAAACGTCGCAGCTCCAAGAGCGCCTTGCCCAGATTGTTATGCGCCTCCCCCAAGGTGGGATCTGTTGAAATTGCCTTGCGGTACCACCTGATTGCCTCGTTATGCCGTTCCAGCAGATGATGGACCATACCGATTCGAAACAACAGAAACGGGTGGGACGGCGCGTGTTTGAGGGCTTTTTGATAAGAAGCGAGGGCCGCTTGATAACGGCCCTCGGTCAACTGTTGTTCGCCCAAGCTAAAATAGTGCTGTGCTTTGGGTGGCATCATCTCATGGTTTGTGGGGGGCGACGTCGCCGTTGGGTATGCACGAGCAGGCTCCCCGCAAAACCGCTCATCATGATTAGGCTTAACAACACAAAGAAAGCTGGATACTCCACCCCCCAGACCAGCGGTGTCAGTGCCAAACGGGCGATGGTGCGCAGGCTCTCATGGTGAGCAATAAAGTCTGCCAGGGGGGGGCTGACGGCATAATAGGTCTTCACAAACAGGCGACCAGGGCCGTTGGTAAGCAAATGGTGATCGCGGAAGGCCCGCAGCAGCATCACCTTGGGATGCAGGTAACTGCCCCAGGCTGCCGTGGCAATAAAACAGCCGCCGCCCCCGCCGCCACCCCCAACGGATGTGGAACTGACGCTTACGGTAACGTTTTTGGACGTGCTTTGCCCTGTATTGTCAGTGATTGTTAACGTGGCTGTGTAGGTGCCGGCAGTTGTGTAGGTGTGTGAGGTCGTGGCAGTGCCCGTGCTTGTGGTCCCGTCTCCGAAATTCCAGGCGTAACTGGTGATGGTCGCGCCTGTGGAAATAGTTGCAGAAAAGTCAACTGTCAGGGGGGCTACGCCTGATGCGGGGGTTGCCGTAAGAGTGATAGCTGGAGTTACTGAGAGGGGAAAACCGACGCCACTAGCGTTGACGTAGATGGTCCCGCTCGTAGCCCCAGCTGGCACCGTGGCGGTGATGCTGGTGTCAGACCAAGCCGTTACTGTAAGAGCTGTACTCCCTAACGTGACGCTGCCTTGTGCACTACCGAAGTTGACGCCCGTGATGGTGACGCTGCCACCGTTTGATACGGTTAAGGGGGTAACGTTGAATATCGCTGCCGTATCCAGGGCATTCAGCGCCTTGGCCACATTCAGTCTGCCGCCGGTGATGGTGGTGCTGCTGAAGGCAGTAAGCTGATCAACGTTATTGAGTATACGGGCTTTAACCTGATAGGCGCTTAAGGTGGGGTTGGCATTCCAAATCAAGGCGGCTGCGCCGGCAACATGTGGGGCTGCCATTGAGGTGCCGGCGGTGGTGCGATAGAGGGTACTGCCGCTGTTAAGCCAGACTGTGCTTAGTATTGCTGAGGGATAACCAGTATTTACTCCGCCAGGAGCTGCAAGTTCAACGGTGTGGCGGCCATAGTCGGAATAGGATGCCAAGCCGTCCGTGCTGGTTGAGGCTGCAACGGCAATATTATTGGCTAAACGGATAGAGGCGGGAAAGACGGTGGTGCTGTCAAGATTCTTACTGGAGTTGCCAGCAGCTGATGCCACCAAGACGCCGGCATTGTTGGCGGCAGCAAGGGCTTCATGCAGTGATTGCGGCGTGTCGTCGGCGTCAACTTCAAAGCTCATGTTGATGATCTTGGCGCCTTTGGAAAGAGCATATTCCACCCCTTTGAGGGCATCTGACAAAACACCGCTTCCCTCCGGCCCTTGCAGAAATTTAACGGCCATGAGTCGGACATGCCAATTGATGCCGCTCACGCCGACACTATTGTTTCCTGCCGCGCCAATGATGCCGGCAAGGTGGGTGCCATGGCTGTCGGCAGTATCATCATCCCAAGGATCACCTTCATTGGAGCCACCGTAATTGATGCCGTAATAGTAAGGCTGGCCAGGGGCAATGCTGGGATCATGCCAAAGGTTGCTTGTGAGATCGGGGTGGGTATAGGCAATACCGGTGTCCAGCACCGCCACGATCAGAGAATTGGCAACAACCGTAGGGCCGGTGTAGCTGTTCCAGGTCGTTGGCGCGGCAATCAGCGGCAGTCCCCACTGGCTGGTATAGTATGGGTCGTTGGGGGTAGCGAGCTTATGTACTTTGTAGTTGGGTTCGGCGTACAGCACGTTGGGGTCTGCCCTAAACTGGTCCAGCGCCTTGGCAACGGTCGTGTCTGAGGGCAATCTGACCTGATGGGCCTTGATCCATCTGAAGGTCGCAATAGAACTCGACTTGGCTGCGGAGAGGCTTTTACCGGCTTTCGCATCATCTTTGAAGCGGACGATCAGTTCGCCTTGTTTGTAGGTGGGGGTGAGGGATGCCTTGAAGTCAACTGCAAAGGAGGGAGTTGCCAGTAACAGGAGTAACAGGACGGACAACAAGCGAATGTTGAACATGAAGACCTCTCTGGGAATGGTGATGATTGTTCTGGCTCTACCTTGGAAGCAGCACGAATGAACAGGCTAAACTTAACCCGATTGCTTGATACCTTGCAATCACTAAAAACAAAGGGGTGGCCAGAACCATCAATCAAGGTTGGTGCTTTAGTTATGAGATGATTTTTACAGCACTCAAACTGACCGGAAATATCTCCGGACAGAATCTGGTTGACAGGATACGTTCGCTTTACTTGATGGGGGGGGGTGAATTCAAATTGCAAGTGCACCACTGAAAGCTTGTGAGAATATTTCAGTGGGTG
>CAZUSH010000092.1:0-9527 GCA_964622705.1 uncultured Geobacter sp.
CCTCCCTCCTGGATGCCGTTGCCGGCCCGGCCCAGCGGTATGTAGCGGATCTGCTGTTCCTTCATCTTGTGCGGCTTGTAGAGGTTACGGCCATCAACGATGAGCGGCTGCTTGAGACTGGTCTTGATCCGTTCGAAGTCGGGGTTGCGGTACTCGTGCCAGTCGGTGATGATGGCCAGGGCGTCGGCGTTGGTAAGGATCTCGTACTGGTTGGTGCTGTACTCGATCCGGTCGCCAAAGTGCTTCTTGGCCTCGGTGAGCGCTTCCGGGTCATGGGCCCGCACGGTGGCGCCGGCCGCCAGCAGCCGCTCGATAATGGTGAGGGAGGGTGCCTCACGCATGTCGTCGGTGCGGGGTTTGAAGGAGAGCCCCCAACAGGCGATGGTGGCGCCGGTCAGCGGTTTTTCTTCATCCGGCTTGCCGAGCGCCTTGATCAGTTTGTCGGCCAGGACCTCCTTCTGGCGCTCGTTGACCTCCTCAACGGATTTGAGCAGCAGGAAGTCGTAGTCGCATTCCTCGGCGGTACGGATCAGGGCCTTGACATCCTTGGGGAAACAGGAACCGCCGTAGCCGGGACCGGGAAAGAGGAAGTCATAGCCGATGCGGGAATCGGAGCCGATCCCTTCGCGCACGGCGGCCACATCGGCCCCCATCCGTTCGCACAGCCCGGCGATCTGGTTCATGAAGGAGATACGGGTGGCCAGCATGGCGTTGGCAGCGTATTTGGTCATCTCCGCGGAGCGGACATCCATGATGATCAACCGGCTTTGCCGGCGCATGAACGGATCGTACAGCTCCTTCATGATCTCGGCGGTGCGGACGTTGTCGGTACCGACAACCACCCGGTCCGGCTTCATGAAGTCGTCGATGGCGGCCCCTTCTTTGAGAAACTCCGGGTTGGATACGACGTCGAACTCAAAGTGGGCGCCGCGCTTGTCCAGCTCTTCCCGGACTGCGGCACGCACCTTGTCGGCGGTGCCGACCGGAACGGTGGATTTATCGACGATGATCTTGAAGCCGTTCATATGCGTGCCGATGGTACGGCCAACGGCCAACACGTACTGCAGGTCGGCGGAGCCGTCTTCGCCGGGCGGGGTGCCGACGGCGATGAACTGGATCAGGGAGGTCTCGACCGCCTCAACCACGTCGGTGGTGAACGACAGGCGTCCCTCGGCCTGGTTGCGCAGGATCAGCTCTTTGAGGCCCGGCTCATAAATCGGGATGATGCCGTTTTTGAGGCCATCAATCTTTTTCTCATCAACGTCCACTGCAATCACGGAGTTGCCGCTCTCGGCAAAACAGGCCGCCGCTACCAGACCGACATAGCCGGCACCAAAGACGGATATCTTCATCGAAAAGCTCCTTAGAATTACTTTTTGTTGCGCAACAGCAGCGCTTGGGCGTACAGCTCGCGACGCGGCAGGCCGGTGGCGGCCGCCACCAGGGCGGCGGCTTCCTTGACCGAATGCCCCTGGTCAAGGGCCTGTTGCAAACGGGATTCCGGTGATGGCCCTTCCGCTACCATCCCTTCCTCCGGGGCTGCAATCAGAAGCACGACTTCGCCCCGTTCGCGCCCCTCCCGGACCTGCGGCAATAGCTCGCTGACCGTGCCGTGCAGACATTCCTCGTGCAGCTTGGTCAGCTCACGGGCTACCACCACCTGGCGGTCGCCCAGGATGGTCCCGATATCCTGCAGGGTGTCGACCAGACGGTGCGGCGCTTCGTACAGGATCAGGGTGCCGGAGCTGCCGGCCAGTGCCTGCAGGAAACTGCGACGCTTACCTTCTTTATTCGGCGGAAAACCGGCAAAAGTAAAGTTGTCGGTTGGCAGACCGGCAACCGACAGCGCGGTAATTGCCGCGCAGGCCCCCGGAATCGGGATCACCGGCAGTTCTTCCGCTAGGGCATCCCGTACCAGTTGGTAGCCGGGATCAGAGATGCAAGGGGTGCCCGCATCGGAGATCAAGGCCACCTGTTTGCCCTGGCGCAGTGCCGCGAGGATCTGATCGCCCTTGAACGACGTGTTGTGGTCGTAATAGGAGGTAAGCGGTGTGGCAATACCGAAGTGGCTCAACAGCTTGCGGGAATGGCGCGTATCTTCTGCGGCGATCAGGTCAACCTCCTGCAGGATTCTGACCGCCCGATAGGTCATATCCTCCAGGTTGCCGATCGGTGTCGCGACGATGTAAAGGCAGCCTGACATTATTTGAGGGCGGCTATGTATGCCCGGATGCCCCGCATGATCCCTTCGGCGGCCAGATCGCGAAAGGTCGGTTCCTTCAGGTGTGCCTCTTCCGTGGCGTTGCTGATAAAGGCGGTCTCAACCAGAATGCTGGGCATGGTGGCGCCGACCAGCACGTAAAAGGGGCCCTGTTTGACCCCCAGGCTCTTGGTGGCCGGGTAGGTCTCCTTGACGGTGTGGTGGATCGCCTTTTGCACTTCGTCGGCCAGATGGGCAGAGTCGTTCAACTTGTAGTTGGCCATCAGGTCGAACAGGATCGCCTGCAGGGTGCTGACCTTCTCCAGGGTGGTGCCGTTTTCCTTGGCTGCCAGCTGGGCCACCTTTTCGGTCTTGGCCAGGTTCAGGTAGTAGGTCTCGATCCCGGCGGCACTCCGGTTGGGGGCGGCATTGGCATGGATAGAGACAAACAGGTCGGCATTGACCTTGTTGGCAATGGCGGTCCGCTCCTCAAGGGGGATGAAGACGTCCGTGGAACGGGTCATGACGACATCAAGTCCCAACTCTTCCTTAAGTTTATCGCGCAGTTCCAGGCCTATGGCCAGCACTACGTCCTTTTCCTGCAGGCCGGTCGGGCCGACGGCGCCGGGGTCGTGTCCGCCATGGCCGGGGTCCACAACGATTCGGCGGATCTTGCCCAGCATCGGCTTTTTCTTTGACGCCTTACCTGAACGCTCTGTCCGGGCTTCATCGGTGGCGGGTCGTTTGACGCCCTGTTCGGCACCGGTGTCGGCTTCATGTTTCGTGAGCGACTCCTCGGTGCGCCTGATTTCGGCCCTGAATCCGCCACGAACATCAATGATCAGGCGTGCCGGATCAGACAGGGGAAAGATTTTATAGTCGCTGATATTCTCGGTATCAAGCACGACACGCACCACTCCGGGTTTGTACAAGGCTGCTCGCACCCCTTTTAACAGTCCGTCACCGATGGTGATGTCATGCACAGAACTGCCGAGCCGGGTATTGAAGAGGTCGATGAAAACCCGTCCCGGCTTGCCGGTCTTGCCCTTGGCTTTGTCAAGCTCATGACTTTCCCAGGTTACGTCACGATCCAGCGAGATGACGACCCGGGTATAGTCCGGATTTGACCAGTGTTTCAGTTCCTGGAGTGTTGCCAACGCATGGAGATGGCCAGCCTGGGAAGTTAAGGTGTGGGAGGTTGCCCGTTTGGTGGCGGCTGAAGCCGCTGACGGCAAGGACAGGCCTGCAGAAAGCATGCACAGCAGCTTCAGCGCATCACGACGGTGCATGCTGTTGTCGATCTGGTTGATCAGCTCTTCAAGTGTCCGGGTAAGTGTGCGCATCAAATCATTTTCTTGAGATCATTAAGTAAATTCAAGGCTTCCAACGGTGTCATAGCATTTATGTTCAGTTTTTTCAACCGTTCACGTAGCAGGTCTTGCTGCTGTTCAAACAGCGTAAACTGTCCTGCCTCTTTGGGGGGCGGGGCGATGCTGCTCTTGGACAGGCGGGGCGACCCCTGCTCAAACTCCCCTTCCTCCAAGGTCTTGAGCACTTCCTTGGCCCGTTCGATCACCTCGCGGGGCATGCCGGCCAGGCGGGCCACCTGGATGCCGTAGGAGTGGGAGGCGGCCCCGGGGATGATGGTGCGCAGGAAGATGACCTGCTCGTTCCACTCCTTGACCGCCACGGTCAGGTTGGTGATCCGTTCACGGGTGGCGGCCAGGTCGGCCAGTTCGTGGTAGTGGGTGGCAAAAAGCGTGCGGGGGCGGCAGGTCTGGTTGTCGTGCAGGAACTCCGCCACGGCCCAGGCGATTGAAAGACCATCAAAGGTGGAGGTGCCGCGCCCGATCTCGTCCAGTACCACCAGGCTCTTTGCCGTGGCGCTCCGCAGGATGTGGGCCGTTTCCATCATCTCCACCATGAAGGTGGATTGACCTTTGGCCAGGTTGTCGCCGGCCCCGACCCGGGTGAAGATCCGGTCGGCAATCCCGATCACCGCGCTGCTGGCAGGCACAAAAGAACCGGCCTGGGCCATCAGGGTGATCAGGGCCACCTGACGCATGTAGGTGGACTTACCGGCCATGTTCGGCCCGGTGATCATCAGGATCTGATTGGCCTCGCCGTCCAACCGCGTGTCATTGGGCACAAACCGTTCACTGAGCGCCATGGCCTCAACGACCGGATGGCGCCCCTCGATGATCTCCAGCAGATCGTCTTCGCAGACCAGCGGTTTGCAGTAGTTGCGTTCCACCGCCACACCTGCCAGGGCAGCCAGGACATCCAGGCCGGCCACGGCACCGGCCGTGCCCCTTATCCGTCCGCCGGCAGCGGCCACGGTTTCACGCACCTGCTGGAAGAGCTGGTACTCCAGTTCGCAGATCCGGTCCTCGGCTCCCAGCACCTTTTCCTCGTAATTTTTTAGCTCTTCGGTGATGTAGCGTTCGCCGGTGGCAATGGTCTGGCGCCGGATATAATCGGCCGGCACACTGGCAAGATGGGTCTTGGTGACCTCGATGTAGTAGCCAAAGACCTTGTTGTAGCGGATCTTGAGCGATGAGATGCCGGTCCGTTCCCGCTCCTGGGCCTCCAGCCGGGCAATGTACCCTTTGCCTTCGCGGCTGATGCTGCGCAGTTCGTCCAGTTCAGTCTGGTAACCATCGGCGATGATACCCCCTTCCCGCAAGGAGAAAGGCGGGGCCGGGGCAATGGCCTGGTTGATCAGTTCCCGGCAGTCCTCCAGCGGGTCCAGCTGCCCCAACAGTGAACACAGCAAAGGCGATGAGGCCTCTAAAAGTGCTTCCCGCAGGACCGGAACCCGCTCCAGCGAATCATGCAGGGCCCGCAGGTCACGCCCGCCGGCGCCGGCCATGCCGATCCGTCCGTTCAGGCGTTCCAGGTCGTGCATGCCTTTTAGTTGCGCCGTCAGACGCTCCCGCAGGGTGGTGTTTTCAACCAGTTCCTCCACGGCGCCCAGCCGCTGGCGGATCGGCTCAAGCTGCACCAGCGGGTACGAGAGCCACTGCTTCAGGGTGCGGGCCCCCATGGCGGTGATGGTCCGGTCAAGGCAGCCCAACAACGACCCTGCTTTTTTGCCGTCACCCATGGTGGCGGTCAGCTCCAGGTTGCGGCGTGTGGCCGGGTCAAGGGCCAGGAAATCGTTTCGGCGAACAACGCAGATATCCTGCAGGTGGGGCAGGGCGGCATGGCGGTTTTCCTGCAGGTAGTACAGCACCATGCCGATGCTCAACAGACCGGCCGGCAGTTCCTGCAGTCCAAAGGCCTCCGTTGAGGCGATCTTGAAACGGTCACACAAAAGGCCGGCGGCATAGTCGCGGTCAATCACCCAATCCGGCACGGTGGCGCGGGGGCGGGTGCCGGTCAGCTGGGACAGCTCCTCCGGCAGTTCGTTGCGCAGCCGTTCCGGTATGAGCAGTTCACGCGGGCTGATGGAAGCCAGCATGGCGGCAGCGGCCGGCAGGCCCTCCTCCTCGGAAACCCTGAACTCGCCGGTGGAAAGATCGAGCCAGGCGCAGCCCCACTGCTGGCCGTTGGGGCAGAGTGCCAGCAGGTAGCTGTTTTCATCCGGGGTGAGGCTCTCGCTCTCCGTGACCAGGGCCGGGGTGACGACCCGCACCACATCCCGCCGCACGATCCCCTTGGTCTGCTTGGGGTCTTCAACCTGCTCACAGATGGCCACCCGGTAGCCGGCTTCGATCAGCTTGGCAACGTAGGGCTGGGCGGAGTGAAACGGCACCCCGCAAAACGGAATCTCGTCACTGCCACCCTTGTTACGGGAGGTGAGAGTGATATCGAGGATCCGCGCGGCCACCAGGGCATCATCCAGGAACATCTCGTAAAAGTCGCCCATTCTGAAGAACAGGATGCTTTCCGGGTGCTGGGCCTTGATCTCAAGGTATTGCTTCATCATGGGGGTCTGGAGCGCGGGATTCATGGCACAGGGTTGTATCATACCGGCGACCGGCATTGCAAGGAGGGGTGGTTATGTAAAGCAACGCTGTATGTCCAATCTACCGGGTAACTATGACAAATGTTTGTTCCTGTACTGCGCATTCAGGGACAAGGGGATATGGCAGTAGGAGTGCTGCTTCTATCCCTTTTCTTTGTGCGGGTTTTCGCGCTGAGAAAGCACTTGATTCTGAAAAACCGCTCTGCCGGTCTGCGCGCCTATGGGGGGATTATAAGGAAAATTTCAGGATTTCAATCTGTTAGCGCCAAATTAAGAAACGCTGTTATTCGGCATATGCTTTGCTATTCAGGCGACAGCAGCATGATTTTGTTTGATGCAGTGCGTTTAAATAGAACAATTTTATGTCGGGAGCGTTGGCCTATGGCACCTTGTTATGTATCAACCGGCGTAGCGACGGAAGCAGGCTCCGGCATCCGGGAACTGCCCTCCTTGGCAAGTGGATTTCATCTGCTGGCATCGTTGTTCCGCTATCCGGATGAATCGCTTTGGCAGGCTCTTGCTGAAGCGCTGCCGTCTGCAGCAGTTTTTTCAGCAAGCCTGCTTGGTCATCCTCTGGCCCTGCCTCCTCGTCAGTCTCTGGAACATGCGTATACGGCGCTGTTTTGTGCCAACCCGTCCGGGTCAACCGTTTCACCCTGTCTTACCGGTTATCTGAATCAGGCCGAGTCTGGTGAGGGAGGCGGCACGTCGATGATCCGCCAACTTCTGACGGAAGAAGGGCTTGTTGCTGATGCTCGTCCGGGGGAGCCTGAAGATCATCTGGCCGTCTTGCTGGAGCTTGCCGGTCTGTTGTGTTGTAGGGCTCACGGGGATGATCCCGCACGGGCTGGCGATGGGCGCACTCGGTTGCTGCAACTGACCGACAGCATGCTGGTCATGCTCCCGCCGTTTCAGTCCGCCATTGCCGCTGCAGATGAAAGCTGCGTCGATTTCTACGTCGATGCCATCACCCTCTGTCTTTGTCTGACTGTCTTGTGTCGTGAGCAGATTCTGACTGCGCACGGTTTCACGAATAATGTCCCGCCGTACAAGCTGCAGACTCTGTCGTCCGCTGTTGCTGTACTTGATCCGTTTGCGCTTTTGAAACAGGCCGCCACGTCCGGCGGAGGGCATCATCCTTGCCGGACTGCGGAAAAAACATGCCTTTCGTATGTTCGATGAATGTCTGAAGTGGGCCTGCAACGGCAGTGAGGCACCTGTCTGCGGATATATCCAACCATGGAAAAGAGGAGGAAGTGATGAAAGATTTGCACAGAAGAGACTTTATCAAAGGCGTTGCGGTGTTATCCGGTGCCGCACTTTGCGGGGTGGCAACGCCAAAGGTAGCAAAGGCTGCCGTAGCACCGGAAAAAATGGAGACACCGCACCTGCCCTGGGCCTACCAGGAACTTGACCCAGAGTATGTCAGAAAGCTCGGCCACCTCGGCTTCTATTTTGCTGAATGCGGTGGTGGTGCATTCTGGGCAATTATGACCGCATTACGTGAAAAGGTTGGGTATCCCTATACTACCTTGCCGATGCCGACTAAGGAGCAGGTGCTTGAACACCTTGCCAGCGGCAAAAAAGAGAGCCCTTTCCAGGTCATCATGCAGTACGGGGCCGGCGGCGTTACCGGTTTTGCCTCGCTGTGCGGCGCGCCAAACGGCTCTGCATCGGCCATCACCTATGTTGCGCCTTTCAACGCCGTAGAAAAGATCGTTCCCCGGTTGATGCGCTATTACGAAAAAGAGGCGTTTCCCACGGACAAGGCAAACGAATATGCAACCAAGAAGTTATACCTGCCTGCCAAGCTCAAAAGTGATAAGGCGTTGCCCCAGAACTCCAGTCATTCGGTGCTCTGCCACGTCAGTGTCGGCAAATGGTGCGAAAAGTCTGGGTATGCCAGCGGTTCTCCCGAAAGGTCTGAACGGTGTGGCCGGATAACCGGGGATGTTGCGGCAATGGCGGTAACGCTCTTGAACGCCTACTACAAAGGGAATCTGGAAACCGTGTTCCCGCTGAAATACTCCCAGGAAACCGCCGGGTGTATGACCTGCCATACCAAAGGCGAAAAGTATGAAACAGGTAACTTTACCCGCGGCACGATGGAATGCAACAGTTGCCATACGGATATGACCCCCCATAAGTCGAAAAACGTACTGAAGACAGCCTACGGTATGGATATCGGCACCCTGGCCGGAGCAGCAGCGGTTGGTACCGTTGCCGGCATCGGCGCTCATGCCGTCAGCAAGCGGGTCAGTAAAGGGGAGAGCGATCATGAAGAATGAAACCGTAACCGTTAAGCGGCACAGCTTCCTCTACAGGGTTCTGCACTGGATGATTGTGGCAGAGGTGCTGTTGCTGTTGCTGACTGGATTTGGCGTAAGTGACTACCTGCCGTTTGGCGTTATGAGCAGAGGCACGGGGAGAAGTCTGCACATTGTCCTTGGTTTGGGCTGGATGGGCACGATCACGTTCTTTGTCTACAACTTTGTGATGAGCGGAGAATACAACTGGTTTGGCGTTTCAAAGATAGGCAATGCCTTTGATTTCTTCGTGCATGAGATCAGATGCCTGGTGGGCGGCAAGAAGATCGAAAATCCGGTTGGCTATGAAGTTGATGAAAAACGGTATGTCGAGAAAATCCTGGCAACCGAGGTGCTGGCCTGGTGGGGCTGGCTGGCACTATGGATCGCCATGATTCTGACCGGTCTGGCCCTGCTCTTTCCGGAAAATCTGAGCCTGGTAAACCGGTTGTGTCATGGGCTGTTGCCAACCTTCAGGCATGCCACAGCGGCAACCCGGGTCATCCATACGGTCATTTCCCTGGTGATTGTCGTGTACATCATGATTCATGCCTATGCCTCCTGGGCCTTTGGGATGATCGGTTCAATGATCTCAGGAAATAAGGAAGAACGGGTTATTGCATCGAAAAAATAGTGGTCGTGCGTTGTTATGCTGTTGATTCGGTCCCCTCTCCCCGTAAAGGAGAGGGGTTTTTTCAGGGCATGCGTTGCACCAAAGTGGTTTCGTGATCAGGAAGGAGACACGTATATGTTTGGATTGGGACTGCCGGAACTGGCCGTGATCGGCGGAATTATGCTGCTGATCTTCGGGCCGGGTAAGTTGCCGCAACTGGGTGCCTCGCTGGGAGGGGCCATCAAGAGTTTTCGCTCAGCAAGCGATGGCAGCGACAAACAGGTTGAGTGCGGAGACTGTAAAAAACATGAGGAGATCAAGTAAATGGGCAGAATGAAAGAAAAGCCACGTTACAATGTGATTTCAATGCGGGTCAGCGATGAAGAACGCAGGCATCTTGAATCTCTGGTGCGGTATACCCGCAAATCGGTCTCGGAG
>CAZUSH010000093.1:0-9269 GCA_964622705.1 uncultured Geobacter sp.
TCCCGATATTTTCTTTGTGTTTCTTTGTAACCCTTTGCAGCTGTTACCGGCACGTTGATGCTCAATTGCCCATTCATCCGCCAACCCGGTCCCGCCTGTTTTCGTAGTGGCGTGCAGCACCTCCATCGACGGTTTATCGTTTACTCGGCCACATCACCACAGCCCCTGCCCGCACCGGGGCTGATCATTACCCCGGAGATCCGCCTCCAGTCTGAACTGTACCTGCCGTTTAAGGAGCTCCGTTGCCTGTTTAACCGGCTGTACCGGCAGGTGCTGCCCTATCCGCCGATCCTCACCAGCACACCGTTCCAGACCTGCCTGAGCTGGGCTGACTGCTATGCCGGTCTGCCCAGCTGGCTGCAACGTTCTCCCAACCCGGCTGTGCTACTGGAACAGCTCTTGGTCGACTACCCCCTGCTGACCCGCTTTGTCTTTTACTCGTTTCTGCCCAGCCGCTTTAACGGCGCAGGCTTTGGCCGGTACCCGGCACAACTCGACTGGCTGCAACAGCAACTGACAGCGCGGAGCGGCCCTCTGCGGATTCTTGACGCTGCCAGCGGCAGCGGTGAGGGTACCTGGGAGCTAGCAGAGCTGTTGAGCAGGTGTGGCCGGCAGCCTGAACAGATTCAACTGGAAGGCTGGACCCTGGAGCCGCTGGAGGTGTGGGCTGCCCAGCACCAGGCCTTGCCCCACGAGCCGCAACGGGAGCAGCGCTACCAGCAGCGGGTGCAGCAGCTCGGGCAGCAGGGCTGGGGTGAACGGGTGAGCTTTCAGGCCGTGGATTTGCTGGGAGCACTACCGGGCACACCACCTTTCGACCTGATCCTGTGCAACGGCCTGCTGGGTGGCCCCATTATCAGCGGCAGTGAAGCAGTAAGGCAGGTGCTCGGCCAACTGGCGGCCCTGCTGGAGCGAGGCGGCATGTTGCTGGTTGCAGACCATTTTCACGCCGGCTGGAAAAAGAAGCTGCCGTTGGGGCAGTTACGAGAATTAGTGCAGGATGCGGGGCTACAGGTCCATCAGGCTGGCGAGGGACTGGTCGGCATCAAACCGTGCACATGATCCGCCTGACCTGGTAGTCGCCGCCGATCACCAGATACTCGCCTTCACCCTTGAGCAGGCTGGTGGGCAGCAGTTCATCAAAAAAGAAGATCTTTGCCGTGGGCACCTGCACCTGCCAGACAATCGAGCCGAACTCCCAGGCCCGTTCCTCCTCATCCGTAAATGAAACCAGGTTGTTCAGCCGCACGAGCTGTTCCCGTTTGGTAAGCTGCTCCAGGATCTGATCCTCTGTGGCGCCGTTGGTTCCGCGAAAAAGGGGCAGGGTCGTCAACTCACCATGGCTGCGGCGCAGTTCGTACTGACAGTATTCATACAGCAGGTCTAGCTGGGCATTGATGGCATTGGTGCGTTTGCTGCCCCGGGTACGATCCACGACATAACGGAAATGGGCCTCTGAGTCACTGCCGCTGATCCTGCCGTTGTGGAAGGTGGGGGCAATCCCGATCCGGCTCTCGACCCAGCCCTTCAGCACGGCCCCTTCCACCGAATTGCTATCCATCATCCAGCCCTTCAGAAAACGCAGATAGCTGTTGCGCAGCGCCCTGCGGGCAGAATCGGTATGGCCGTCCTCATGGTGCAGCTGAAATTTGACCGAGAGATAATCGCTGAAGACCTGGCCCCGTTCGTCGCGGTTTTCGAGTGTGTCAAGTTTGTTAAACAGAAAGCGGTTGGCATCCCTGACCCCCTGCAGAAACAGCGGTTGCGGATGTTCATTGAAGTGACGCGAGGCGATCACCCAGGGGGGCAGATTACATAGATTGAAGGCGGTACTCGACATTGAGAAAGCCTTTAACCTAAAACAACTTTTACCGCAGAGGACACAGAGGTACGCAGAGTAAAAAAGCAGAGAGGATAGTACATTGGCCCCTCAAACAAAAAGGTTAAACATTTTATTCTAGTTACCTTTTGGTTTTCCTCTGCGTTACTCCGTGTCCTCTGCGGTGAACTGCCTGTTCTAGGCTTTAGTTTAGTAAAGCTTGACTACTTCATTCAATACATCGCCAACCGGCCCGGTGAGACTGATGATATCAATTCCCAACTGTTCCATCGCCTCTTTGGGCGGTCCGCCGATCATGGCGGTCACCACCACCCGGCAGGCGCCAAGGCCTTCGGCAATGGCTGCCAATTTCTGCTCCATCAGGTCGTGCCCAGGCCCTGTGCCGCCGCAGTAACGGGGTGCCTGCACCTCATACCGCAGTGCAGACTCACCAGTATCGGCTACATCGAACACCAGAAAACGGTCGGCCTTACCGAAATGGGTATCCACCCAAATGCCATCCGATGATGTCACCGCAATCAGCATAGAAACTCCAGGGTAAGGTTGAGGAATTTATCTGCTTAATCGTAACCCGGACCTCAACCTGTTTTTCAGGCTTCGGCCGGGGCAAAGGTGAAGCATTTCTTGGAACAGGTCCTGCCACAGGCCTCGCAACCGATGCAGTTACCGGCATTGGCCACCTTCATGAACATCTTGGCCGAATCATCCTCATCCACTTCCTCAAAGGCCAACACGTCGCGGCTGCAGACCTTGAAGCAACGGCCGCACCCGATGCAGGTTTCGTCGTCAATCGAAACGATAAACTGCGGGGTCCACTCTTTTTTGTTTTTGGTCAATCCGGTGATGTACGCCATGGTTATTTCCTCCTGTTTGGTGATGCGGCTTTTCCGTTTTATCGAAAAATGCACATCCCTTTGTTGGGTTAATGTGTTTGGCTACTCCTCGTCAAACGAGGTGAGCTGTCCCTTGTTCATGGCCTTGCGCAGCCAGGGTGGCGGATTGCCTTTCAGGACCTCCTGCAGCTTGGCCACGGTCTCCGGTAGGCTGACGGAGGTCGTGGTTTTCATGGGATGAATCCGCTGTGCCACCAGCTTGGCTGCGGCAGGGCCACCAATCTGCATGGTGTAGACGATTGCGCAATCGGCCAATGCCCTGGCCCTGGCTGCGATCCGGTCCTCCTCATCGTCGCCATGGGCGCCGGCAGTGACCGATTCCAGAAACAGGGCCTGATCCGGTCCGATCTCCCAGATCTGAAAACTCTCGCACTGGCCGAAATGCTGATCGATCATCCTGCCGTCGGATGTGGTAAATGCAATTTTCATGGTTAAACCCCTTTCGCCACAGAGATCACAGAGGGCACAGAGCCGGAATCAAAACGATACAAAGCTTAATTGTCTTCTCTGAGAGCTCTGTGTCCTCTGCGGCACATTGACTTTGTTAGTTATGTGCCAGCTTTTGAGCGTCCTTCGCATTGGCTTGAAACAAATTAGCCACTTCAAAAACCAGGTTCATGGTGCCGCGATAGCCGACCCACATCTTCTGGTGGGCACCCAGCCGGTCGAACACCGGCAGGCCGGTGCGCAAGTGCGCGCCGATCTTGAGCTTTGCAGCGGCCTGCCGTCCATTTGAGTTGGCCACCAGCAGATCGGCACCAACGGCAGCAGTTTCCAAGTCCTCAAGATCCCCCACAAACACGTTCTCGCTGGGCAGGCTATCCAGGCCACGGGTACGGGTGGCGGCAATGGCGGCCTGGATCTCGCATCCCATCCCGGCCAGGAAGTGGGTCAGCCCCTTCAGATGGTCGGCCTCAAGGGCCAGGGCCACCTTTTTACTGCCAAACTGATAGTGGGAATCAACCAGGGCATCGGCCAGCCTGCTGCGCCAGCGGCGATGCTTTTCCGGGATCGTGCTGCCGGCAAGCTGTGCCAGCACCGCCATGAAACGGTCGGTCTCGGCCATACCGGTCAGGGAGGTAAAGCCATAGGCCGGGATGCCCAGACGCTCTTCCAATTTGCCGGCGGCCTTGGCCAGGGAATCGCCCACATACAGGGTGGCAATGCTCTGCCCGGCCTGCCGGATCTTATCCACCGCGATGCCTCCGGTGGAGAGCGGCGAGACCTCGTCATCGATATGGCCGTCCAGGGCATTGGCAATGTCCGGGATGCAGAGCACGGTCAGACCAAATGACGCGATGATCTCCTGCAATTCCTCCACATCGGCCGGGGTCAGTTGGGCCCCGGGGATCAGGTTCACCTGACCGGGAATTGGCTCACCAGCCTCGGGCAGGGTTGCCAGGATCGCCTCCACCGTGGCGGCATAGCCCTCCTGCAGCGAGCCGCAGTAGTCCGGGGTCGAGGCCCAGATGACCGGCACCTGATCATGCTCGGGGTGTTCTTCTCTAAACTGGTGGATGGCCGAACGGACATCATCACCCATGGTCTCGGTCAGACCGGAGGTCATCACCCCCACCACCTGGGGCTTGAACTTCTCAATCACCCGGGTGATCCCCTTTTTCAGGTTTTCCCAGCCGCCAAAGATGGCGCTGTCTTCGCTCATGGCCGTGGCGTTCAGGGCGATCGACTCCTTGAAATGCCGCGACAACTGCAGCCGGATAAAGGTTGAACAACCCTGGGCACCGTGCAAAAGCCCCAGCATCTGGTCGATCCCCAGGTAGGCCAGGGTGGCCCCCAGGGCCGGCGAGTTTTTCTGCGGATTCACCGTTGCTGCTTTTTTGGGCACTGCCACCCGTGAAGTGGACAGATCCTCGGCCAGATAGGTCGCGGCATGGGTGCGACTGGCGTTAACAAGGGCATCAGCCCCCGCCTCCCAGGGAGCAGGGCTGTTCAAGAGCGGCCAGATCGGGTTGTTGACGGTCAGGTCCAGCTGCTTGGCAAAGGTCACCATGCCTGCGTAGCCGGCATAGGGGTGAGAGCGGCCATGGTTGATATCCAGAAAGGGCGTCTTGGTTTTGAGTGCCAGAAACTTGGTCTTGCCGCCCGCCACGATCAGGTCCGGCATCTTCTCCTTCATGACGCCCAACAAGCCGGCAGTGGAGGTATCCTCAATGATCTTGGCATCCTTGTGCATCAAGGCCTTCATGCGGTAAAAATCTTCCAGGGTCGAGTTCTGGGTGCCCGCGGCCAGGATCTCCACCCCCAGCTCACGCAGGGAGTTCACCATGGACCAGGTCTTGACCCCGCCCGTGAACAGCACGGCCCGTTTGCCTTCCAGGCGGGCACGGTAGGGGGCGATGGCAGCCTTACACGTTGCCTCTTCCTCTTCCAGCAGTGTTTCCACGCGGTCCTGCATGATCCGCTTTTCCAAGCCATTGA
Organism: uncultured Geobacter sp.; assembly: GCA_964622705.1. GTDB lineage: Bacteria > Desulfobacterota > Desulfuromonadia > Geobacterales > Pseudopelobacteraceae > Trichlorobacter. The sequence continues at coordinate 5,173 of CAZUSH010000093.1, forward strand.
CCGCGTCATCCAGGGCAATGGCAATGTTGCGCAACGCCTTGGCCGTGTCGGTCATGCCGTAAAACGACTCCTCCAGGTACGGCATGCCGTAGGTCTTCTGCATCTTTTTGGCCAGGTTGGTCAGGCTCTTGGAGCAAATGATGATATTCAGCTTGGCGCGATGGGCGTAGCGCAGCTCCTCAAATCTGGCATCGCCGCTGAAGCAGGAAAGGATCTGGATCCCCAGTTTTTCAAAGAGCGGCAGCATGCCCCACAGGTCACCGGCAATGTTGTACTCACCAATCAGGTTGATCGGATACTCACCCAGCACCGGCGGCTCGGCCGTGCCGATCACCTGCTTGAACAGCACCTCACCGGCCAAGCGGTTGCCGATATTTTTGTCACCGATAAAGCCGGGCGTGTTGACCGGGATCAGCGGTATGCCGACCTTTGTCTGGGCTGCCTTGCAGACCGCCTCGATATCGTCGCCGGTCATGGCGGTCACGCAGGTGGCGTAGACAAACATCCCCCTGGCCTCCGGGTAACGCGCCGCCAGATCGAGGATGGCCCTGTAGAGTTTCTTCTCACCGCCGAAGATCACGTCGTTTTCCAGCATCTCGGTGGTAAAACCGCGCCGGTAGAGCTGAGAGGCGCTGGAGCGGGCACCGCGGTTATCCCAGGAGTTGCCGGCACAGGCGATCGGACCATGCACCAGGTGGATCACATCGGTGACCGGCATCAGCACCACCCGGGCGCCGTCATAGGCACAGGAGCGCTCGGTGCCCTCACCTGGTTCGGATTTTTTGCAGAATTTGGGCGCCCCCTTTTCATGGGTAGCACAATCATCAACATCATAATAATCAGGTTTGGCCATGGGTCGCCTCGCAGGGGGCGGCATCATTGCCGCCGCGACCAGTGCTTTGCAGCGGCCGTGCCAATATCACAACAAACCAATATCATTAGCCATTTCCCTGCAGACTATTTGTATACGCCTTGTCATGCAGCACAACTGCTCCTGAAATATTCAGCAAAACAGAGGTGCTGCAAAAATCCTGTGCGCTGGACACCACATTCTCCGATTGGCGACTCCCGGCAACCTCAGGAATACCGTTGCCTTACACTTAAAATCCGGTTATACTTATGACTAGGCAGGTATATTATGTCGAGATAGCGCCATGATCGCTTCAATTACCACACCGGCTGCCCCGATCGCGCCTGATACGGCCTCTGTCCCGCTTGCGACAGCAAGTGAGACCAACACTACTTCAGCGTCTCAAGCGTCACCAAGCGCCACATCAGGCACTGCAACCACATCGCCTGCCACATCATCCACGGACACGGTTGATATTTCCAGCACCGCCCTTGATATGAGCAAGGCCTTACAGCAGCAGGCAGACCAGCGTTCTGAGATCCAAAAGGATGCTGCAAAAAAAGAGCAGTCAAAGAGCCAGGAGCTACAACCTTACACAGCACCCGGAAAAAACTATCCGCCGTTCATGGGCAACGGCGATGAGTTGCAAAAGCTGAAAGAGACCTCGCCCGCACTTTATCGTGAAATATTACGCATGATCGTTCCGCCGCCGGTTGACCTGTCCTACAGCGACATGCAGATGCTTCAGACAGGCAGAAGCAGGGGTGCCGGCGCCCGTAGTTCAGCAGGCGGCTAAGACCGCATCGTTTACCTTAACCATACCGACAGGAGGTGGTTATCATGTCAATCAGCCAAATTTCGCCTAACAGCCTTGCTGCACCGCCACAGTACACTAATCCGCTCGGCAAGCTGTCCGAACAACAGCCGAACGTAACCCTGCAAAACAACCAGGACGCTCAAAAACCGGTCAAGTCCACCCAGACCGATACGGTGACCATCTCCCAACAGGCCTTGCAAATGACCTCCGGCGCAAATACGCCGGCCGGCACCACAAAAAACAGCACCGGCGCCCAAACGGGAAGCAGCTTCAGCACGCAAGGCTGAAACCGTTTTACCCATGACACCCAAGGGGACGCCTGCTTGCAGGCGCCCCCTTTTTCATGTCAAAAGGCACCTTTTAGTCCTCTTAACCCGCATAAAGCCCCGCTTGACAATCAGGAAAGCTATGGCAGTCTCTTAGTAACACCCTTGTCACAACAGCTTTTCGAGGTACTGCATGAGCCGACGTGAGATCACAGCAGGTATCAGCCTGGGTCTTGCCGGGTTTGTCCTGAACTGGCTCAGGGTGCCTCTTTTTTTCAATGTTGATTTCCTGTTCGGCTCCATTTGCAGCATGTTTGCGCTGCTGCGTTTCGGGCTGGCTGCCGGCGTGCTGGCTGCACTGATCGCCTCTCTCAGTACCCTGCTGCAATGGAATCATCCCTGGGCCATCATAATCTTTACCGCAGAGGCATTTTGCGTCGGCCGGCTGATGCAACGCAAACACCTGGACCTGCTGCTGGGTGACATCCTCTACTGGTTCAGTGTGGGCTTGTTGCTGGTCTGGTTCAGCTATCATCATCTGATGGGCTTCGAAAGTACCTCGACGGTGCTTGTCGCTCTCAAGCAAGGCCTGAACGGCATCCTCAACACCATTGCCGCGGACATTCTGGTGCACCTGCATTGGCGTTACAGCAAAGAGCGGCATCTCCCCTCCTTACGAAAACGGCTGCTTTTGACCATGCAGGCCTTGATCCTGCTACCTGCCACCATCTTTGTCTTTGTTGATATCCGGTGGGAATTCAATCATCAGCTCGTCATGCTCCAGCAAAATACCGCCCGTATGGCTGAAATCAGTCAGTTGACACTTTCAAGCTGGTTCAACGAAGAAGAGCAAACTTTACAGGCACTGAAGAATATTGCTATTGCCACCCCTGACGCAGAGCACCAACAAGCGATCATCGAGCAATTCAATGTCTCACTCGACGACTTTACGCGGATCGGCCTGCTGGATGCCCACCATATCAGCCGGGCATTTTCTCCTCGCACGGATGAACAGGGCAAGAGCACTATCGGTGTTTATTTGGGTGACCGGCCGTACATTGCTAAGCTAGCGAAGTCTGGAAATGCTGTTGTCTACGAGGCCTTCTGGGGAAGGGTCGGAACACCGGGCCCTCGCCTGATCATTGTGCAGCCTGTTTTACGGAACAACAGCTATCAAGGGGCGCTCTTCGGTGTTGTTTCACTTGAAAAGGCCCCAAAGATGTTCCAAAGCATTATCGGCAAACGCCCGGTTCAGATGAGCCTGCTCGACCCACAGCGCCGCGTGGTGTTTTCCACCAGGACCGACCTGCCGTTTTTGTCCCCGTTCAGCCTCAGCAACAGCAAAGGCCGCCTGATCCAGGTTGGGCAACGCGGCGTACAGCAATGGATTCCGGACAAACTGCCCGGCATTGGCGTGATGAAACGCTGGAACACCTCAACATACGTGGCTGAAGCAAAACTTGGCGGCATGAGCGGTTTCTCGGTCATGGTCGAATATCCGCTTGAACCAACCCTGCAGGTCATTACCAAACGCACCTCGGTCCTGTTGGGAGCGCTTGGCGTCCTCACCCTTCTCGTGGTTCTGCTTTCCCGCTCCTTTGCCCGGCTGCTCCTGGCTCCCATCACCGCCCTGCGGCGTATAACCGGGCAGTTACCGGAAAAGGTGGCCAAAGGCGAACAGCTGCAGTGGCGCGCCGCTGCGGTTGTTGAAGAACAGGAGCTGCAGGATAATTTCCGCCAGATGGTTGCGGCACTGCAGCAGAGTTTTGTGGCCTTGCATGCTGCCAACACCAGCCTGGAGGCGCGGGTGGCCGAGCGGACCACAGCCCTGCAGGCCGCCACAGAAAGCTGGGAACGCACCTTCAATGCCATGCGGGACCCGGTCTTTATCATTGACCAGAACTACCGCATCCTGCAGATCAACCAGGCCGCACTCGACAAGCTCAAGATCACCCGGGAGGAGGCACTCCAGACAACCTGTATGGCCTGTATCGACGGCACTACCTGCCCGCCCGGGCATTGTCCCCAGGCCATAACCCTGCAGGATCTGCAGTCGCACCGGGCCGAACTGGAGGTAGAGCGGCTGGGAGGCTGGTTCATTATCTCCACCACGCCGATCTTCGATGCATCATGTTCCTATCTGGCCTGCGTCTACGTTGCCAAC
>CAZUSH010000094.1:0-9049 GCA_964622705.1 uncultured Geobacter sp.
CGCCGCTGATTGTCCTCAGGCCAGGGATATTCCATCTGTCTGGCCGTGGCGCGGGCAATGACCTCGCCGTGGTAGCGGGCCACCACCTTCAAGGCCATATCAATCCCGGCCGAGATGCCTGCCGACGTGATCAGATCGCCATCCTCCACCACATGCTGGTCATACAGCACCGTGGTTTGGGGAAACGATTCAGCCATCCAGTCCAGCGAACGCCAGTGGGTGGTGGCCCTGCGCCCCTCCAGCAGACCGGCAAAGCCCAGCAGCATGGCACCGGTGCAGATTGAGGTGAGAAGCTCCACCTGTTGGGCCCGGCTGCGCAGCCACTCCAGCATGACCGGGTTGGACAACTCCCGGCGGGTACCCCAGCCGCCCGGCACGCAGAGGATATCCAACGGCGGGCAATCAACAAAGCTGTGATCCGGGGTTACCCGCATGCCGCCGCTGGTGGTGATGGTCTGGCCGGTTTCGCCCACCAGCTTGACGTTAAACGGCGAGGGTTCTTCGCGGCGTTTGGCCTCATCAAGCCGCACCACGGAAAAGACCTCGAACGGCCCGCAGAAATCCAGCACCTCGATCTCACCAAACACCACGATCCCAACGGTTGTACGTTGCATGGTCACCTCCTTGCGGCACTTAGTCGGTAAACCCCTTGGCTGCCATTGCCTCAACTTGCTTGAACAGCGCCATGCCGGTCTTCATCAGGCGGAAACCCAGGCTGCGGTAGAACGGCTCCTTGCCGATGGAGGCGTACAGGATCACGTTACAATGGGAGACGCGGGCAAGGATGGCCTGCATGATGGTGCGGCCAAGACCGTGGCCCTGATACTGCGGCACTACCGCCACATCATAGACCGCGGCCTGGTAGGCCCCGTCGGAGATGGCCCGGCCAAAGCCGATCATCTGCTGGTTGTGATAGAGAAACACCACGGTATGGCTGGCCTCAAAGGCCTGTTGATGGATCTCCGGCGCATAATGGGCCATGCCCACGTCCCGCAGGGTGTTTGCCACCAACGACCAATCCACGCCATTGCAGTCAAAACGGATCTCCGGTTGCATGGTTACCTCCTGGATTTACAACGCCTGCAGCAGCAGTTCCGGCAGGTTCCTGACCGGCACCCTGTCGTGGGCCGCCTGCCTGAGCGAAGCATAGCACCAGTTGCAAGCCGATACCACACAATCAACCTGCAGCTTTTCAGCCTGTTCAACAATCTCGCCCGCAGCGGTCTTACAGCAGAGGTTTTTGGGGAGATCAAGCACGGTTACCCCTGCAACCGTATCAAGCCAGTTGCGATAACGGCTCCAGTTGATCTGCGCAGACCGATACACACTGCCCACCAAGCTGTGGCAGCCCGCAAAATAGCCCACGGTCATTGGCGGCAGACTCAGGTGCTGGCCTTCAAGGCGATCAAGAATTGTATCCAGCACATAGGTCTGCGTTGCTGAACTCTCGCCAAGTGCCTCCTGGGCAGCATGCACACACCCTACACAACAGTACAGTTGCCGCACTGCCCCTTTCTGCCGGGCCTGTTCCTGATTGGCGCGATTCAACTCAACCGCAAGCGTCTTCATCTCTGCCTGTTGCGCTCCCTGGGCCTGCATGACCAGCGGTGCACCGCAACAGTGCTCCTGATCAAGGTAGGTATAGTCAATCTGCAGCAACTCCAGCAGCCGGGCGATATCACGCAGCAGAAAAGGTGTGCTGAACGGCCGGTAGCAGCCGAAGATGACGCAGTTCTCCGCCTGCTGTTGCGGCCCGGCAATGCCGTGGGCCGCCAGTACAACAGCACGGAGCAGCGGTACGGTGCCGTGGTTGCCATTGCTTTGTATGTCTCTGATCTGTTCCCCCAGTGTACGGCCGCTTGCAAGTGCTTCTGCGGCCTTCTGCCACGCTGCCAGCCTATTCTGCATGGAATATCCCCCTGTCTGTTGGTCTGTTCTGCCTGGATGAACCACTTGACAACCACACCATAGCAGCTCATTTCTATTCATAAAATCAGAATTATCTGAATAGACAATCCCAAAAACAAGGATGATTTATGTGGCGCACATCGTTTGACCTTGATGCCCTGCGCAGCTTTGTCTGCGGCATTGAACTGGGCAGTTTTGCCAAGGCAGCCGAGCGGCTCGGCCGCTCCACCTCGGCTGTCAGCGCCCAGTTGAAAAAACTTGAGGAGGCCGCTGGTACTGCAATTTTGCAAAAGTCGGGGCGAGGATTAGTGCTGACACCCACCGGTGAGATCATGCTGGGCTATGCCCGGCGTCTGCTGGCATTGAACGATGAGGCGTTTGACGCGGTACGGGCCACGAATCTTGCCGGTTGGGTACGGATCGGCATGCAGGAGGACTTTGGCGAGACTGTGCTGACGCAGGTGCTTGGAGCCTTTTCCCGTGCCCATCCGCAGGTGCGGATTGAAGTACGTGTGGCCCGCAATGCCGAACTGCTGCAGTTGATCCGCACGGGCCAGCTTGATCTGGTCCTGGCCTGGGATAGTGGTGAAGAGACGCCGTACAGCCGTTTGCTGGGCATGCTGCAACTGCACTGGGTCAGTAACGGGCAACTCGGGCTTGAACCGGCTGCTGCTGAGCCCTTACCCCTGGTTGCCTTTGATGCCCCCTGCCTGATGCGCAGTGCCGGGACCGCTGCATTGGACCGGGCCGGGCTACCGTGGCGGATCGCCTTTACCAGCCTGAGCCTGAGCGGGATCTGGGCTGCCGTTGCAGCCGGACTTGGGGTAACCATCCGGACCCGCGCAGGCCTGCCGGACTATCTGACAATCCAAGACCATCTGCCGCAGTTGCCCCGGATCGGTCTGGTACTGCATCAGGCCGAGCCGAAACCAACAGCGGTGGTGCAGCGGCTGACCGAGATCGTGGAGCAGGAGGTTGACGCACTGCTGCGGACCTGATTGCACCTCAGGTCATTGCAGCGGCACCCAGATCTCGGTCCGCAGGTTCTCCGGCTTGGTGCGGCGCGGGTCGCGGTTGAGATACATTTCAAAGCAGGGAACCTCCCGCAGGGTGTAACCGCTGGTGGGCAGCCACCCGGCAAAGATGCCGCGGTAGGTTTCGTTCAGGCCGGAGTAAGCCCCTTTGTGCAGGAACACGGCATAGCGTCCGCCCGCAATCGTTTGCAGCCCCACCTCCCCTTCCGGCTGCACGTCACCGCTAAAGGTGATGCAGGCATCGTAACGCAACTGCTCTTCCGGTGTTACCGCAGGATTATCATAACCGACGCCGATACAACATGTTGCCGGGCTCAACAGGCGGTGTTGGTAGGCAAACTTCATCAGCGTCTCCCAGGCCTTTCCAGCTACCTCGGCATAGGGGCCGGTCTTTCTGACAAACAGCACGGTCATCTCCTGCAGCTCGCGTATCTCCGGTTTCATGGCGATTATCTCCTCTCCAGTCAGTTGTTCGGCAAGGGAGAAAAACGGCGTCTGCTGCTTGCGGTACGCACTGGGACTTATGCCGAACAGCCCGCGAAAAGCGCGGGCAAAGGCTGCCGGTGTTTCATACCCCACACTCAGTGCTACCTCGGTCATGCTCTCGCCCGTGTCGGTAATCCGCAGGGCCGCCTGTTCAAGCCGTGTTCTGCGGACATGACTGTTGACCGTTTCCCCCAGAAAGGCACTGAAGATCCGGTGAAAATGAAACGGTGAGAGACAGGCGATACCAGCCAGCCGCTCCATGGTCAGCGGCTCGTCCAGATGGCTGTGGATATACGTCAAAACCCGTTCAAGCCGTGTCTGATAGCTGTCAAGCGTTGCAAGGCGCATACGTTTCCTCCGTGCCGATGTCTGCACCTTAACACCGGCTGTCATGCCGTGCTGTTCAGGGCTTGCTGTTTTGGATGTCAGGGGGCGGTTGCAACCGGGAAGACGTGGTGAGCTGCCAGTAAAGGCACCAAGAACCCCAATACGAGGATACCATGGTCACCTGACCCGCATGCCGCGTGTTGCATCCCAATGCAGCGGCTTGGCGGCCCGGGAAAGTGGGCTTTCCGGCACCTGTCCGACTGACACGCCATATTGCCAGTCCGGCGGGCAGATGGCGATATAGCGTGCATAGCCCCCCAGTCCGCCCTGGAACTTGGGAAAGCCGATGGTTACAAGCGCCCCTGCCTCGGGCACCTGGTCAAGATGGGCAACCCCTTCCGCCTGGGTATAGCCGTTTCTGAGCAGCCAGGCCTCTCCTTCAAGGGTGGGCGTGGCGTCCGTGTCCAGCGGCTCATGGCCGTGGAACAGGATCTGCCGTTGCTCGTGCAGGAACTTCAGGGCTGCCAGCGAGACCCCCGGAAAGACCGTCCGGGTGGCGAGAGCGGGGTTGGGCCACTCCTTTGACCAGTCGGAGCGGACAAACACCACAGACCCCTCGGGAATCCGGCCATACCTGGCCTCCCAGTTTTGGATATCAGCCACCGTGAGGCTGTAGCCCGGATTCTTTGCCACCTGCTCCACGATGGAGATCACCACCAGCGGCCGCACGGCAAAGGTGGGGGGCAGCTCGTCGATAGCTGGATAATCGGGGTTCCAGTGGGCCGGGGGATCAAGCTGGGTGCCGAACTGGTCAGTAGCGAGTTCGTAGCGGGTCGCCTCAAACCCGTCCTTTGACCAGTTGTAGGGGGCGCCGGTGGCCGGATTCAGTGCAGGGCCGAAGCTGGAAGCACCAAACCCGGCCCAGACCGGGATGGCGGGGGTGATGGTGTGGGTAAGGTCAACGTATTTGGCACGCTTGAGTGTGTTCTCATAGGTCTGCCAGAGGCTGGGCGCAACAGCGAGGCGGGACTGAGATACGCATGCCGTACACAGCAACGTAACGCACAGCAAAATCTGAAGGCGTTTCATAGGGTTCCTCCTGCCTGTAGTGCTGCTGTCTAACGCTCAAGGCTGACCACCATGTCCGGTCGTAGCGCAAGCTGGAAACCATATCCTTCTCACGCCCCTTATTTCCTCCGCCATTTCATGACAGGACTTTGCCGCCCTATCTTTTTCCGAGGCGCAGCAGCTGATTGAGGACCACCGCCAGTACCGTGGAGAGGGTCAGGGAGGACTCGAAGAACGGTCTGATGTCGTGGGGTATTCCCACATACAGGCCGGGCAGGAGATCGCGGCTCAGCCCGAAGATGATGGCGACGCCGATCACAAAAGTCCGGCGGTTGTCCATGCCCGCGCTCGCAATAATCTGGATTCCCGACGCAATCATGAAGCAGGTCACGAAGATGAGGATCGCCCCCATCACCGGCATCGGCATGACCGACAGGAACCCGGTTATCCTGGGGAAGAAGCCCAGCATGATGAACAGACCGCCGGCCATGTAGCCGATAACCCGGCTCGTGGCGCCCGAAGCGCTGCTGAAGGCTACATTGCTCGCCGAGGTGTCCGATGCCACCCCCCCGAGCAATCCGGACGTCACGACGCAGAGCGCATCCGCCACGAGTCCGTTGCCGATCCGCCTGGTGTCCGGAGCGGTCCATTCGTCATCATTCACCTTTTCGCACATGATCAGGTTGCCGAACGATTTGAGCGCCCCGGTGATCGAGACAATGGCGAACGTCGGGACAAGCGACCACCTGAACGTGATATCCAGAAATCCCTCATAGTACGGGAGTGCAACCCATGGCGCGGCGGTAATGCTCTGGAGATGTGCGGAGGTCAGCAGGCCGGCTGCCATCGAGAGGAGATAGCCGGTGATCATCCCGGCTAGGACGCTGTATAGTTTGAGTTTCCCCTTCCCCCAAATGTTGATCCCCACCATGACAAGCAGGGTCAGCAGCGCCACCAGCAGACACGCCCCTTGAATCGGCTCCCCTTCGTAGTTGATGCCGAGCGATTTTGAGACCGCCAGCGGAATGAGCGATTCCGCCACCATCAGGACCACCAGTCCCGTTATTTCGGGAGGGAAAAGAAATTTGACCCGGTGCAGCGCCCGGGCAAAGACGAGCTCCACAAGGCCGGCAATGATGGTCATGCCGCGCATCAGCGGCAAGCCCCCGAGCCAGGCGGCGGCCATGGACGAGGAAAAGAAGTTCGGTCCGCAAAGGTTGGGACAGAGGAAGCCGGAGCCCACCCAGCCGAAACGCACGGCCTGCAGGATCGTTCCGATCCCGCAGGAGATCATGGTCAGCGCGACCACCGAACGGACCTGGTCAAAGCTACCACCGATCTCGGATACCAGGACAATGGGCAAGGCGATGGAACTCGACATGAGAAAGATGTGCTGTATGCCGAGGAGTACCATGACTGGAAGCGGCGGCGAGTCGTCCACGCCATAAATGAGATGTTCTGGTTTCTTTGCCATGGCCCGCTCCTAGTGCCTCATCCAGATCGGCGTTGCAAGGAAGAAGTCGGACCCGACAAACAGGGTCTCCCCGCCGATCCTGACCTTTCTGACATATGCCAGCTTTCTCGACAGCCGGGCCGCTCCCGGCCTGGGCCAGAGGTACTGCACCCACGCCTCGTCGTGCGTCTGGAGCTTGGCGATGATCTCCTGCATGACCGGCCGGCCAATGGCATCCCTGAAGTTGGACAGGTCGCGTCCCTGCATCTTGGGAAAGGCGGGATCAACCAGCGCATGCCCCTTTTCGTCCATCACGTAGACATAGGTGTCGAGGAAGTTGAAGCGGGAGGAGGGGTCGCGGAATGCCTGAAATGCGGCTTCCTTTCCTTGTGACGCCAGCAGTTCAGCCGCCTGCCTGATGTTTTCCTGGATAATCACCCGCTCGATCTTGAAGTTGTAAACCCCGCACCCGAGCAGATAGATTCTACCATCAGGCGCCACCACCTTGCGGATATAGGCACTCTTCCATTTCGGCAGGAAGTCGTTCTTTTCCTGCCAGAGATAGAATACCCAGCCGTTGGCGTCCCGTTGCGTTTTTTTGCCGATGTCGGTGATAAACCTGAGGACCGGTTTGCCGTTCATATCCCTGAAATCCATCAGGTTCTTCCCGGTTAGTTCCGGGCTGGCAGCATGAAAGACATTGACACCGGCCAGATCATAGACAAAGAAATAGTATGCCTGGTTAAACCAGCGGGAGTCCTTTTTGTCAAACTCCGCAAAGGCCGCCGTTCCGCTTCGCTCCATAAGCGTGGCCGCGTCTTCGACAAGCCGCACCAATCGTTTCGTGTCCTCGTACAGGTACGGACTCAGCCGGTCAGCGGCCAGAACAGGTGAGGCAAAAAGGAGAGAAACGAGGAGCAGCAACGCAACCAGGGAACGCTGCAGGAAAGCGGGCAGCCGGGTGTCTGCACGGGAGGCCGGATACGTTTGATCAGTCGCTGAAGGCGTATGGCTCTGGTTCATCTCATCTCCTCGTGACGTGACCCGGACAGGAATATGATTGCGGTAGCAAACGTTCTTTGAAGCAGCACTGTCTCGCATGGTCGGTTAACGCACGATTAACCGGTTCACACGATGTAATCACCCCTGCTGCACCAGCTGCCAGAACAGTTCATACAGCGGCTGCAACTGCCGGAAGCCTGCAGCCAGATCATCACGGATATCCCGGCTGAAAAGCCGTCCATCAACCTCACGGTTGCAGACCAGATAGATGTTCTTGCGGCAATGCCAGCTTTGCAGGTCATCCGGCAGGGCCGGGTTCAAGGGCCGCTTGTAGCAGTCCCCCTCCAGTACAAAGTCCTGCTGCCCTGCAAGCCAGGCCGTGGCTGTGCGGAAGCGGGCCGGTTTAGCCTCGATCAGGCGGCGCAGGTTGTCCATGGTCTGCCGTGAGGCGCTGTAAAAGCCCATGCCGTAGCGGTAGCTGTCGGCGGTGATCTCAAAGAAGAAGCAGGGCGCGGTCTTCCAGTCGGGGCTGGAACGCTTGAAGGTGATCCAGAGGCAGGTCTTGTAGGGAGATTTATCGCGGGAAAAGCGGGTGTCGCGGTAGATGCGCGAGATGGTCTTGTCCACCGCCGGAAGGGTGATCAGTGCGGGATCGATGGCCAGCATGGTATCGGCCAGCTCAGAGACCAGCAGTTTGAGGGGTTCCAGCAGCAGTTCCTGATACTCGTCGCGATGGGCCTCAAACCAGGCCTTGGTGTTGTTGGCTCCCAGTTGTTCAAAAAAGCCAAGGGACTGGGGTGAAAAACCGCTGAACTGCTCGGACATGCGGCCCTCCTGCTCGCTACGACGCAACAAACCCGGCCGGGGCAAAGGGGGGCACCGGTCCGGTGCCGCGCGCAATGCTGGTATTGTGGCGGTTCATGGCAGCCAGAAGCCGCGTCACCTCCAGCGGCAGCAGCAGCTTCTCCCTGACAAAGAACTCGCCCAGCCGCGGTTGGCTGTGGTGCTGGTGCCGCAGCAGGAATGAGGCCTGTTTTTCGGACAACAGACCCAGTGCCACCGCCTTTTCGCCGAACATGCCCGGCAGGTCCGTGGCTGCACGAACCACCTGGATATCCTTATCGTTCAGCCAGCCCCAGGCCTTGGCGATCTCGCCATAGGGGGGCCGCTGGTCCCGCTGCCAGCGCATACCGCGTACCAGATCCTGCCAGGATATTTCACCGGCAAAATAGAGGAACTGGCCGAATTTCAGCCGGTAGGTGGGAAACACGCCGCGGTAATACCGCTCGTGCTCTTTTTTGGGCAGTTTTTCCGGTGGAGGGCGGTAGGGCCTGACAATGGTTGGCCGTGTACCTGTGGCAGGGCTGCTTTGTGGCGCGGCATGCGCTGGCCGGACAGGTTTTTCCTGGGCGGTACGCAGGTGCTCGATCAGGATATCCCGCGCCGAGACCAGCGAACTGACCACCTCGCCGCAATGCTTGGTTACGCCCCGAGCCGCATCGGGGTGGTGCATACGCACCCGCCGCCGGAAGGCCGACTTTACCTCTGCAGCGGTGACCCGCCGCAGGTCGGCAGCTTCACCAAATAGTATCTTTACTGCGTCTGATGGATGCATAGGCGTTCTTACTCCTCATCAGCAGACTTCCCAACTACTTACCCGGTGCTACAAAACGTGCTATTTTTGACCATCCCTTTGTACTCCGGTATCAGGCACCTGACAAGAGCTGACATGACCTTTCCTGATTAGTGCCAATCTTCCGCGACTATCAAG
>CAZUSH010000095.1:0-8818 GCA_964622705.1 uncultured Geobacter sp.
GTCTACTACGGCACCCCGGAGCAGAAGGAACGGTATCTTGACAAGCTGATATCCGGAGAGTGGGTGGCTGCCTACTGCCTGACCGAGCCTGGGTCCGGTAGCGATGCTCTGGGGGCTTCCGCCACAGCAACCCTGTCTGAAGACGGCAAGCATTACATCCTGAATGGCACCAAGCAGTTCATCACCAACGGCGGTTTTGCTGATCTCTACACGATATTTGCCAAGATAGATAAACAGCACTTTACGGGTTTTCTGGTTGAACGCACTACGGAAGGGCTCTCGATCGGTCCGGAAGAAAAAAAACTCGGCGTGAAGGGCTCGTCCACCACCCAGGTTATTCTGGAAGATGCCAAGGTGCCGGTGGAGAACCTGTTGGGCGAGATCGGCAAGGGACACAAGATCGCCTTTAACGTACTGAACGTGGGACGCTTCAAGCTGGGTGCGGCAACGACCGGCGCATCAAAGCAGGCGATTGCCGAGGCGCTGCGCTACTCAAAGGATCGTAAGGCATTTGGTGTTCCCATTGCGACGTTTGGCGCCATTGGTGAAAAGTTTGCCGACATGGCTGCAGCCATCTTCGCCTCAGAGTCGGTAGTCTACCGTCTGGCCGGCATGATTGATGACCGTCTGGCCACCATTCCGAAGGACACCCCCAACTACTACGATGCCTATCAGCAAGGGATCGAGGAGTATTCCATCGAGTGCGCCATAGCTAAAGTCTTCTGTAGTGAGGTGCTGGCGGATGTGGTTGACGATGTGTTGCAGGTGTACGGCGGTTATGGCTTTACTCAGGAGTACCCTGCTGAAGGGTTCTATCGAGACGAACGTATCAACCGCATCTGGGAGGGTACAAACGAAATCAACCGGTTGCTGATTCCTGGCACCATCCTGCGTCGCGCTATGAAGGGTGAGATACCGTTGCAGAAGGAGGCGATGAAGGCCTTTGAATCCCTGATGTCTCCTGACTTTGTCGAGTTGGACGAGTCGGTGCCGTTTGCAGCCGAGAAGGCGCTTTTGGTCAACCTGAAAAAAACCTTTCTGGTGCTGGCCGGAGCCGGTGTCCAGAAGTTCATGGACAGGATTAAGGACGAGCAGGAGATCCTGCTGGCTGCCGCCGATATCGCCATCAACATCTTTGCCATTGAGTCAGCTGTGCTGCGTGCCGAAAAAATCCTGCCCAAGATGAGTGACGCCCGCCGCGCTGCGGTGGAGGCAGCGGTCAAGATATTTACCTTCAACGCCACCGAGGTGGTTGGCACCGCTGCCCGCAAGGCCGCTTACTATGTGGAGGAGGGGGATACCTTGACCATGCTACTGGCCGGCGTGCGCCGTTTCACCAAGTATGATGCCACCGGTCTGCTGCCGGCCAAGCGTCTCTTGGCAGAGGCCTGCCTGGAGGCTGAAAAGTACACCTTCTAAATCAAAAACGTTGTGTCTTGAATGGCAGAACATTCTGTCTCGCCATTCAATGTGATGCAATGGAGTGTAATCAACGGAGAAGACTATGAACATCCACGAGTATCAAGCAAAGGCAATATTGAGAAAATTCGGCGTACCGGTTCCGGACGGCCACGTTTGTTACAACGGGAACAGCGCCCGTGAATGGGCCAAGCGTCTCGGCTCCGGCCCTTGGGTGGTCAAGGCCCAGATACATGCCGGCGGCCGCGGCAAGGGGGGCGGGGTTAAACTGGCCCGTTCATCAGAAGAGGTTCGGATGATTGCCCGTGACATGCTGGGCATGGTCCTGCGTACCCACCAGACCGGCCCCGAAGGCAAAGTAGTCACCCGTGTCCTGGTGGAAAACGGCTGTAATATTGCCCGTGAGCTGTATGTCAGTCTGGTCGTGGACCGTGCCACCTCCAAGGTCACCGTTATGGCATCTACCGAAGGCGGCATGGATATCGAAGAGGTGGCGGCATCAACCCCTGAGAAGATTTTTGTCGAAACCATCGATCCGCTGGTCGGCCTGACCGGCTTCCAGTGCCGCACCATCGCCTTCAAGTTGGGGTTGGTCGGCAAACTGCTGCCCAAGGCGGTCAAACTGCTGCAGGATCTCTACGCGACTTTTCTGGCCTGCGACTGCTCGATGCTGGAGATCAATCCGCTGGTGGTCACTGCCGAGGAGGATCTGCTGGCCCTGGACGCAAAGTTTGGCTTTGACGATAACGCCATCTTCCGTCACCTGCAGATAGCTGACATGCGTGACTACGACGAGGAAGACCCCAACGAAGTGGAGGCATCCCAGCACGACCTCTCGTACATCTCCCTGGACGGTAACATTGGCTGCCTGGTGAACGGTGCCGGTCTGGCCATGGCCACCATGGACATTGTCAAACATTACGGCGGCGATCCCGCCAACTTCCTGGATGTCGGCGGCGGGGCCACCGTCGAGCGGGTCACCGAGGCGTTCAAGATCATCCTCTCCGACAGCAAGGTCAAGGGAATCCTGGTCAACATCTTCGGCGGCATCATGAAATGTGATGTCATCGCCACCGGCGTGATTGCCGCTGCCCGTCAGGTCTCTCTGCAGGTGCCGCTCGTCGTACGCCTGGAAGGGACCAACGTGGAGCTTGGCAAGAAACTGTTGGCAGAGAGCGGCCTGAACATCATCGCAGCCGACGGTATGGCCGATGCGGCCCAAAAGATCGTCAAGGCCGTGGCCTAGGGAGACTGAACAATGAGCGTATTAATCAATAAAGACACCAAAGTCATCACACAAGGCATTACCGGTGCCACCGGTCTGTTTCATGCCCAAGGGGCCCGCGACTATGGCACCCAGATGGTCGGCGGCGTTACCCCCGGCAAAGGGGGGACGGTCATTGACCGCTTCCCGGTCTACGACACCGTCCGTGAAGCGGTTGAAAAGACCGGCGCCACCGCTTCGGTGATCTACGTGCCGCCGCCGTTTGCCGCCGATTCGATCATGGAGGCGGTCGATGCCGGAATCGAGCTGGTGATCGCCATCACCGAAGGGATTCCGGTCCTGGATATGGTCAAGGTCAAGCAGTACCTGCAGGGTAAGAAGACCCGCCTGATCGGCCCCAACTGCCCCGGCGTCATCACCCCAGGTGAATGCAAGATCGGCATCATGCCGGGCTACATCCATAAGCCTGGCAAGGTCGGCGTGGTTTCCCGCTCCGGCACCCTGACCTACGAGGCGGTCTGGCAGCTGACTTGCCTTGGGTTGGGCCAGTCCACCTGCGTCGGCATCGGCGGTGACCCGGTCAACGGCACCAGCCACCTGGACGTACTCAGGATGTTTGAAGAGGACCCTAACACCGAGGCCGTGATCATGATTGGCGAGATCGGCGGCAGCGCCGAGGAAGAGGCGGCCCGCTTCGTCAAGGAGCATATGACCAAGCCGGTGGCTGGTTACATCGCCGGACGTACCGCTCCTCCCGGCAAGCGGATGGGCCATGCCGGCGCCATCATCGCCGGCGGCAAGGGTACTGCGGCCGAGAAGGTGGCGGTGCTGGAAGAGTGCGGTATCAGTGTGGCAGCCACCCCGGCCGATATGGCTGCTGCCCTGATGAAGATATACAGCCCGAAGTAGGTAGTCAGCAGGGGAGTCAAGTGTAAACTGATTACGCGCTCCGGAACGGTTTCGGGGCGCGTAATCGATATGGGGAAGTAATGCCAGGTACGCTTATCCAACATACTGTCATGACGCCCTACATGGTTGGTGCGGTACACTACTACAGCGCCGACCTCGGGGATGGACTGGTCCTGTTTGATGCCGGTCCTCCCACCGCTGAGGCACGGGAACTATTGCCACACCAGATTGATCTGACACAGCTTCGAGCAATCTTCATCACTCATTGCCATGTGGATCACTATGGTCTTGCCGACTGGCTGCAGCACAGCAGCGGAGCGGAGCTGTATCTCTCCCGCCAGGACGCGGTCAAGTTCCAGCGCCATGAAGAACGGATGACCCGCTTGGCCGAGATCCTGTCCAGCTACGGTTTCTCCGGCGCTGCCATCGAACAGATGCAGCGTTCCTTTCAGAACAATGGTCTTTTTCCGACTCCGCCGCAGCAGTACCGGATTGTGGAGGAGTCACCGGAGTTGGCTGATCTGGGCATTGGATGGGTGGCCTGCCCCGGCCACTCCCAGAGCGATCTGGTCTATCTGGTGGGGAACGGCGCCGTGACCGGCGATCTGCTGCTGCAGGATATCTTCCAGGCTCCGCTGCTGGATGTGGACTATGACACCTTTCAGGGCCGTTTCCGTAACTATGACACCTACTGTTCCTCGTTGGAGCAGTTGGCGCGGTTGCGGGGACGCAGTATTCATCCCGGGCATCGGGAGAGTGTGGCAGGGGTGGATCAGTCGATCTGCTTCTATGTCATCACCCTGATCAAACGTGCCGTCAAGCTGCGTCAGATGCGCAGCATCCCGCTGCCGGAGCTGACGGAGCAGCTGTTCGGTGGCCGCTCGGTTGACCCGCTGCTGCATTACCTCAAGGCCTCCGAGGTGGTTTTTATGTGGGACTTCCTCGATAACCCGCAGCTCTTGCAGGATGCACTGCAACGGATCGGCCTGTACGACCGTCTGGCGGAGCTGTTTGAAGAACCGCTCAAGGAGCTTTAGACCATGAACGATATCCTGTTTCAACCGATCAGCATCAACGGCCTGGAACTGAAAAACCGGATCTACATGCCGGCCATGCATATGAACATGGCCCGCAAATATGAGGTGACCGATCAATTGCTGGCATTTTATGCCGAACGTGCCAAAGGTGGCGCAGGCATGATCAGTGTTGGCTATGCCACGGTCGATGAACGTTCCGGCAACCCCGGCAACATCGGAGCCCATCAGGATGCGTTCATCCCCGGCCTGGCCCGGCTGGCAGCCGTGATCAAGGAAAACGGCGCCCGAGCCGCGGTGCAGCTCAACCATGCCGGCCGCTACAACCATTCGATGCTGATGGGAGGTAAACGGCCGGTGGCCCCCTCGGCGATCGCCTCCCGTCTGACCCGCGAGGAACCGCAGGAGTTGGATCAGGAGGGGATAAACCAGGTGGTTGCCGCTTTTGCCGCGGCAGCAGGACGGGTTAAGCAGGCCGGTTTCGATGCCGTGGAGATCCTGGCCGGCACCGGCTATCTGATTAGCTCATTCCTCTCGCCGCTTACCAACCGGCGTAGCGACCAGTATGGTGGCAGTTTTGAAAACCGGACCCGCTTTGGCCTGGAGGTGATGGCGGCGGTCAGGGCGACGGTCGGTTCCGATTATCCCTTGATCGTGCGGATGAACGGCAACGAGTTTATGCAGGGTGGGGACAATCGCGAGGAACTGCAGCACTTTGCCGTGCTGCTGGAGCAGTCCGGTGTGAATGCGCTCTGCATAAACGTGGGATGGCATGAGGCACGGGTACCCCAGATTGTCACCGAGGTTCCGCGCGGGATTTACCGTTATCTGGCTCGCAGCGTGAAACGCCAGGTCTCAATCCCGGTCATTGCCAGCCACCGGATTAATGATCCGGCAGTAGCACGCCGGATGCTGGCCGATGGCGATTGCGACCTAGTGGCCATCGGCCGCGCCCTGATCGCAGATCCCCAGTTCCCGGAGAAGGCCCGTCAGGGGCGTGAGCTGGAGATCGTCCACTGCGTGGCCTGCGGTCAAGGCTGCTTCGACAATCTGTTCCGAATGCAGGCTGTGGAATGTCTCTGCAACCCGCAGGCAGGTCATGAACTTGAGCGGAGGATCAGGCGTACTGCATCACCACGCAAGGTACTGGTAGTGGGGGGAGGGCCGGCTGGAATGAGCGCCGCCATTGCCGCTGCTGAACAGGGACATCGGGTCAGGCTCTTTGAAAAAAGTGATCGTTTGGGAGGGCAGCTGTTGTTGGCTGGCGCCCCCCCTGGTCGAGAAGAGTTCAAGGTGCTGGCAGAAGACCTGGAACGTCAGATGCATTTCCTCGGAGTGCAGCTTTTCCTTGGGCAAGAGGTGGATCAGGCGCTCCTGGCTACCCAACAGCCGGACCTGGCGGTGCTGGCCAGCGGCGGTGAGCCGATCCGCCCGGCCATTCAGGGAGTTGATCTGCCTCACGTAGTTCAGGCGTGGGATGTGCTGGCTGGTACTGCAAAGGTGGGACGCCGGGTGGTGCTGATCGGCGGCGGTGCCGTGGGGGTGGAGACGGCTCTCCTGCTGGCCGAGGAGGGGACCTTATCCGGCGAGGAGCTTAAGTTTCTGCTGGTGCATGGTGCCGAGACGCCGGAGGAGTTGTACCGTCTGGCAACCAGCGGCATCCGCCAGGTGACTCTGGTGGAGATGCTGGATGAGTTGGGGCGCAACTTTGGTCGCACCACCCGTTGGGGGATGCTGCTGGATGTCGAAAAGGCCGGTATCACCGCCCTGACCGAGACCACGGTCAAAGAGATCAGGCCTGAGGGGGTTCTGCTGTTGAAGGATGGCGTCGAGCAGCTGATTGAGGCCGATACCGTGGTGCTGGCAGTGGGGACCAAGCCGAGCAACGGGCTGGAAAAGGTGCTGCAGATGCGCGGCATACCGTACAAGCTGGTGGGTGACGCATCGCGGCCTGCCATGGTTTTCGATGCCGTGCATCAGGGGTTTATGGCGGCTATGGCGGTCTCGATGCCGGATACATGAGAGGGCAAAAGGAATGGCGATGAACCTGATTAGAATGATGATGGTGGCCTTTTTTCTCGTATTACCGGTGTCTGCACAGGCTTTGAATGCCTATGGGATACAGGTCGAGAATACTGTGGTGGTGAACGGTCAGACGCTGCAACTCAACGGTTTTGGCCTGCGGAGCAAGTGGTTCGTCAGGGTCTATGTCGGCTCACTCTACCTGAACAGACAGACAAGTAACGTCATGGAGGTGATCAATAATCAGGGTGAGAAACTGATCAGGCTGACCTTCCTGCACTCAAGGGTCACCAGAAATAAGATCATTGAGGCAATTAATGAAGGATTCGCCCGTAACGCCGGCCGATTCGCGGAAAGCGCTGATGCCATGCGATTCCTCAGCCTTTTTGTTAAGGATTTTTTCAGGGGGGATGTGCTGGATCTGGTTTTCAGCAGCGACGGCAGCGTGATCGTCAAGCTCAACAACGGTGTGCTTGGGACGATCGAGTCAAGGCAGTTGCAGTCAGCGCTGTTAAAGACCTTCTTCGGCATCTATCCGGCCGATGAGGCGCTCAAGGCAGGGATGCTGGGGCGACTCTGATCAGCCTGCTGTTCAAACGGCAGGCGGCTGCATACGGTTCAGGTGAGAACTGAAAGGGAAAGCAACTATGTCTACGAATATTGAAGCAGATCTGGGTAATGGAGTCTTGACCCTGAGGATACATCGCCCGGACAAGAGGAATGCACTGACACCGGCTATGTACACGGAACTGACCGAGGGGTTGTACCGTGCGGACAACGACGATGCCATCCGGGCAGTGCTGATTACCGGCGGTGAAGATTGCTTTACGGCGGGGAACGATCTGGCCGATTTTATGAGTTCGCCCCCCATCGGGGCTGACAGCCCGGTGATGCAGTTTCTTTTGGCAGTCAGCACAGTGAAAAAACCGTTGCTGGCCGCGGTGAACGGTGTGGCGGTTGGTGTCGGCACCACCATGTTGTTGCACTGCGATCTGGTGGTAGCGGCCGATGATGCCCGTTTCCAGATGCCGTTTGTCAATCTGGGGCTCTGTGCCGAGGCTGCCTCAACACTGTTGCTGCCACGTTTGATGGGATATCAGCGGGCAGCTGAGCTGCTGCTGCTGGGAGGGGTGTTTTCGGCGGAACAGGCCTGCCAGTATGGTTTGGTCAACATGGTGCTGCCTGCTGACAAGGTTCAGGAACATGCGCAACAGCTGGCGCACAGGCTGGCAGCCCAGCCAGCCAAGGCGGTACAGCTGACCAAACAGCTGATGAAACAGCCGAGCGCAGGCGTGGTGGCTGAAACAATTGTCGAAGAAGGACGCCATTTTGCTGCGTTGCTGCATAGTCCAGAAGCCAAGGAGGCTTTTGCGGCCTTTATGGAACGCCGGGCCCCTGATTTTGCACGTCTTTGATTCCGTACTCATTCAAGGAGCTTGCTTTGTTGGCTTGTGTTCATCCCTGCAAAGGTACTGCCATGTACACCCGTGTGGCTGAATTCGTCGCCTCCTTGGATTTCCATCCTTGAACTGGTACCGGAAATCATCTTTTTTGAATTTATTTCTTTACGAAAACGGAGGGAAACAACAATGAAGAAAACGGTGTTGCTGATGCTACTACTAATAGTGGTTGCGTTGCCGGCAGCGGCAATGGAACTGGCCGGGGTGACGCTTGACAAGACCGTGACGGTGCATAACAAGACCCTCACGCTGAATGGGGCCGGTATCCGCAAGAAGTTTTTTGTCAAGGTATACATCGGTGCGCTTTACGCGACCCGTCATCTGTCCAGTGGCCAGGCGGCCCTGCAGGATGACGGAGACAAGCTGATCAGGATGCGTTTTCTGTACAGCCGAGTTGAGAAACAGAAAATTGTAAATGCATTTGCCGAAGGTCTCAGTGAGAATTCACCAGCAGTGGCGGGCAGTCAGGAGTCCAAACGTTTTCTGGGGCTGTTTCGTAAAGATTTTGTCAAGGGAGATACCGTTGACCTGTTCCTGGGTAGTGACGGTACAGTTTCGGCCAGCCATAACGGCTCATTGCTTGGTTCATTACGTTCACCGGCCCTGGCCAAGGCGGTGCTGGCCATCTACCTGGGGGAGCATCCGGCGGATGATGATCTGAAGTCTGGTATGTTGGGACATTAGGAGGAAGACCATGCGCGAATTTACTACCTCGATTGAGGTCCGTTTTGCCGACCTTGACCTGTATG
>CAZUSH010000096.1:0-8727 GCA_964622705.1 uncultured Geobacter sp.
CACGTTTGCAAGGGGCAGGTCTTCTTATTTCAACTGACAGCCATTATGGCTAGAGAAGTCTCGGCGTGTTTCTTTTTTTTGGAGAATCCATTCTTGGTTCATAGATCATCATTTCCTTCTGCATAACTATTTTTTATGCACTATTTCCTGCCTTCAAGCGACCTACCCAAGAATTCGATAAAGCTTACAGTCTCATAGCTTCCGGTCTTTGAGTTAAAGATGTAGAGGACTGAATCTTGTTCGGAAAGATTAAATCGCTCCTTCTCCCCACAAACCTCTACCAACCCGGCAAGCCCGAATATCTTGACGTAGCAAGTATTTTTGAAAAGAAGGACATAATGTTTCTCAGGGTCAACAAAGAACTCTTGGAACATGTCCTGCGGGAGAGGAACTGTGCCGCGAATAGGAGCATTTTTGTCGCATGTGACCAGTGAATTCCTCAGTAGTTTTGCGACCGGCGAGTCGTTTACATATGACATTCCATGCTTGAGATAGGCCATCTCATAAGCAATTTTCACGAACTCCAAAGGGATGTCGTTCATATCGATTTCGACGCTGTACTTCAGTTCTGGCATGAAACTGTGCGTGGTTGAGGCGGCCATTGTATCTTTAATAGC
Organism: uncultured Geobacter sp.; assembly: GCA_964622705.1. Classification (GTDB taxonomy): domain Bacteria; phylum Desulfobacterota; class Desulfuromonadia; order Geobacterales; family Pseudopelobacteraceae; genus Trichlorobacter. The sequence goes on from CAZUSH010000096.1 coordinate 618, forward strand.
CTTTTCAAGAAGTGCCTTAGCTTCCGCTTCTGGCATATAAGGCCATTTTTCTTTTATGGATCTTGAGATCTTCTTCCTAAGAATCTGTTCAAGATTTTTTTCGTCTTTTTTGTCTATAGAAACAGTAAATCTAATCCCTTCGCCTTCCTCTGAGCTTTTGACCTCAGGAATTAGGTATGGTTCTAATTTATCAGTCAATTTAGCTTTGCCTTGTCCTCCATTTGTGATTTCTGCAACTGCGCCAAAAGGGTTCGGGATATATCCAGTCTTACCCGGAATCTGGTATGTCTGTCTTGGCATCTGAACAAGAAATGTGTTTGCAAAAGGTCCGTCAATTTTGGAGCCAGCAAATTCATTGCAGGTCTTGCATAAAATGTCGGCTGTCAGTCCTCCGCCAACGCAATCGGGAATTATATGTTCTTCTGTGAGCTGCTTATTCTTCATGCAAAAAATACAAATGCCTTCCATTGTATTTCTCCTTGTAGTTGCATAACTACTTATTCTACGGTTTCCCGATATAAGTAATTTGTTACCTATATCGGTTACTTATTTCTCATATAAGTAACACGTCTTCAAATTCCTACCCAACCAGCTCAAAATGCATCAATAGCTTGCATTGGCGTGTGAAATCTCCAGGTCATTGACCTGCAGAAAGGCCGGTACAACGATCGCGGTGGGGTTACGGGCGCCATAACTGTTGGAGGTGTTATGGACGACCTGGGTTTGGGAAAGCCAGGCCAGCCGGTCACCAAATATATCCCGCAGGCTTTGGGTGATACGCACATTGTAGGGCACAACCACGGAGCCGTCTTTGGTGAGCAGCAACGCGCCAAAGCGCGAACTGGCCGTGATCAGACCTGTGGAAGGGTTGACGATATTCAGGTAATGCAGCGCGGGAATGTACAGCAGGTCAGTGCTGCGCGGCAGATCAACCAGTTCTTTGAGTGTGCTGACCTGCGTGTTGCCACCGGCCAGTACCAGGCTCTTGTGCATGACCGTGTGCCCTGTGGGTGCGGTGCTGAACTCATCCGCATCATCCTGGGACCAGGTGAATGACCGGAACACCCCGTTTTCAAAAAGGGGGAACGGTGTGCGCGGCATGCCCATCAAATCGCGTTGAAACGGGAACGTGCCCGGACAGGTGGGGTCATCAGTCAGGGTGAAGCGGTCTGATACAATCTTCTGGCCGACCTGGTCCTCGGTCATGAACGAAAACCCGCGTTTCATGGAGCCGCCGTCAAAACCGATGTAGTTCATGCTATCAAGCAGTTCCGCAATGGCAGCAGCGCCGAACACCACGTCATACCTGCCCAGCGCTAGTTGACAAGGAGTATCCTGTTGATACTGCTCCAGCAGGAAGGCCAGGTCGCGCTGCAGCGCGGACGGGTCCAGGTCAGTTGCTTTGCTGGCCGACTGCTCGGCGCGCAGTTCCCATTTGCGGGTGGCGTGCGACAGAACAATGCTGATCTGCGCATCGGTGGTCTTGAAATACTGGCAATGTTCCGAGCGGGTGCTGATCTGCGCAAGGGTGGTCACGCCGGAGGAGAAGATCCCTGAAAGCCTGATCGCATCGGTTTCAAGGCCTGCCGCGGCTTGGTTGAAAAATGCCAGGCGATCCGCGTTGGTGATCCCTGCCAGGCCAGCATCAAAGCCGCTTTCATCAATCAAGGTTTCTGAAAAGGTCGGCACCGTAGGCTGGTAGTCCAGTGGCTGAGCATGTTGGACCATCTCAGCAGCACGATCCACCCCCTGTTGCATCTCCTCCAGGTTGCCCAAGGCAGTGATCATTTCAAGGCTGGCCCGTTTGCGCCCTGCATAGGCAATGATCTCCAGGCGCAGCAGATGTTCGTTGGTGTTGAGCGAAATGGCCGAGTTGGCGCAGCGCATCAGACAGCTCTCTTCTTCGTGAAAGAAGAACGCGGCATCAATCTGTTGTGCAAGCGCATAGCTGCGCAGGTCGTGCAAGGTTTGCAGAATCCGTTCCTTCACCGCTATTCTCCTATGGTTACGTGGTCAAAACGGCAGACCGGCACGCCATGCCCCAACTGCATGATCTGATTGGGCTGGCCCTTGCCGCAGTTATTCACACTGGTCAGCTCCCAGGTGGATCGGTCCCCCACAGCGGAAAGCGCATTCCAGAACGGAACGGTCTCCCCCCGGTAGGTGGCGTTCTTGACAACGCGGGTGACCGCGCCATCTTCCACCAGCCAGCCGATATCAACGGCAAAATGGAACTGCTCGCGGTTGGAGCCGATGGACCAGCTCTTGTCGCCATCCAGGATGATCCCTTTTTCAGTGTTTTTGACGATCTCATCCAGCGAACCATCGCTGCCAGGGTCGATGTTGATGTTGGTCATGCGCTCGATCGGGGTCCGGTAAAAGGCGGTGGCACGGTTGGCGCCGCCGCTGCCCTGAAAGAGGGTCTTCCCGGCCCGGGCGTTGGCCTCCGCCACCATCTGGCGTCCCGTAATAGCGCCCACCAGCAGGCCCTGGTCAATCAGCAGGTTGTCCTGTGCCGGCACGCCATCGTCATCATAGCCAAAGCTGCCGGGGGAGTTGGGGAGCGTGGCATCGGCGCGCACGGTCAACTTGGGGGAACCGTATTGCAGCGTGCCGAAATCATCCAGCCTGACGAACGAACCGCCCGCATAGGCCAGCTCATAGCCCAGGATGCGGTCCAGTTCCAGGGCATGGCCGATGGTTTCGTGGGTTTGCAGGTACATGATGCCGGGCAAAAGGATGACGGAACACACATCCGTGGGGCAGGTCTTTGCGACCCGCACCGCATTCATCTCCTGCACGATCCGCTCGGCCTGTACGTTGAACAGGGCCGGATCAACGGTTTCCCAGCCACGGGTCGCTCCGGCGAGCGTCGGGGAAAACTTCCGCCCGTGGCTCTCGCCGTGGCTATCCAGCCCCATCACCTGCATCGAGGGAAACAGATCGATAATCCGCTTCTCGATCTCGCTTCCTTCGGAATCCAGGTACACGATCTGCTTGCGCGTGAAACTCAGTTCACAGACCCGCTGGCTGACGCCGGGCTGGTTCAGACGCCCGTCCAAGGCCTTCATGAACGCCACCTTGTCCGCCAGCGGGACGGAAAACGGGTCAATCCGGTTCGGGCTGGAAAAGCTCCCCTGGACAGGCGCCTTCTCTGCCAGGCGAACGGGAAAGGTAACCCGCTGCGCCGCCACACGGGCGTTATCCAGGGCCTTGTCGAAAAGTGCGCTGAGATTGCCCGTATCCGACGAGGCAGAAAATCCCCATGCCCCCTGGTACAACACCCGGATACCCACCCCGCTCTCGCGGGATGCGGCAGCATGCTTCAAGTTGCCATTCCACATCATCAGATGCTCGGTTTCTTCAACGGGATACCAGCGTGCATCGACGTAGGACGCGCCCATTGTCTTGAGCCGTCCGATCTGTTGTTGTAAGTGCTTGCGCATCGTTTCTTCCTTGGTACCTGCTTGGTTCCGGGGATCTCGCGGGGAGGCAATCAGCACAAACTGCCGATATTTATCCTTTTTCAGTCCAATTGACCACTAAATCAGCATCTGAATTCGCTGGATCAATATTGTCAAAAAAACAGTTCTCGCCTTTTATTACTAACTCTTTGTCGACAAACACTTCACAATCGAAGTACTTCTTATCTTTGAAAGAACCTTTAGCGAATTTTAAGCCGCCCTCATTCAGTCCAAGTATCCTGAATTTGCTATTTTTCCTTTCTGAACTGATTTTCCGAAACGACTGAAACAAGAATTTGTCATTTTTATCTACTATCATTTCATTCATTATCTTCTCCATGACTTACACGTTGTTGAGCGATCTATCGCATATACTTGAACCGTCATCTCACTACTCTGTAAACCTCAACCTCTACCCCGCCTGCTCAAGATCTCGCCAAGACAGTAGTTGGATTGAGCCTGTGTCAAACCGCTGGTCCCCGCCGTGAATCAGCCAAGCCGGTTGCTCTGTTGTGCCGGACAGCTGTTGCCATTTTTTCAGGTTAGCCGTGAAATCGGCTGCTATGGTTGTTCCGGATTTGATCTCAATCGGTATCAACTGTTCTCCCTGTTCCAACACCAGATCAATCTCCAGCCCATTGCTATCACGCCAGAAGTACAGGTTGGATGGTTTGCCGTCATGCCAGCAACGCTTCAAAAATTCCGCTACCACCATGGTTTCAAACAGGCTGCCCCGCATGGCGTGGAACGCCACCTCTTCTGGCTTGTGTATGCCCAGCAGCCAGGCAGCCAGCCCAACGTCACAGAAGTACAGCTTGGGTGATTTGATCAGCCGCTTGTTGAAGTTGCGGTGGTGTGGCCGGAGCAGGTGAATGATATAGCTGGCCTCAAGCACCGATATCCAGGCAGCAGCGGTGTTGTGGGTAATACCGCAGTCATTGGCCAGGGAGGAGAGATTCAGCAGCTGGCCACCACGGGCAGCGCACATCTTCAAAAATCGCTGGAACGCGGAAAGATCACGTACATTGATCAGTTGACGCACATCCCGTTCAACATAGGTGCTGACATAAGCGGCAAACCAGTCTGCCGGTGTCAGGTTGCGGTCGTACAGGGCCGGATACCATCCTTTACAGAGCAGCTCATCTACCCCGGCAGGCAGTAATGCGGCACGGCTTAATTCACTCAATGCAAGGGGAAGTAACTGCACCATCCCCACCCGCCCGGCCAGTGACTGGCTGATACCGGACAACAAGCCAAACTGCTGGGAACCGGTCAGGATAAACATGCCGGGTTGCAGATGTTCATCAACATGGGTCTGCAAATAGGAAAACAATTCGGGCACCCGCTGCACCTCATCCAGGATGGCGCCGTCGGGATAACGGGCAAGTAGACGCCGAGGATCAGCTTCAGCCAAGGCCCGGACATCAGGGTCTTCCAATGAAAGATAGGGCTTACTCGGGAAGGTCGCTTTGGCAAGGGTGGTCTTACCGGATTGCCGCGGGCCGGTAATGGCGATGACCGGAAAGCCCTGTGCAAGGCGCTGCAGGATTGTCTGGGAATTTCTTGTTATCATGACAGCACGTTAGAGTTGTTCATGTAAATTGTCAATTCAATTCTCAATTTACATGAACCGAGGCAGTCGCCGATTAGAAAGCGTGTTCGACCGCTGGCAACAGCTCAACATCCGGCAGATTGTTGTAGACCTCCTCCACCGTAGCACAAGCGGTCAGTACCTGCACCACCACCGGTAACGGATCGGGCCAGATCTCCGGCAGGTCAAGCTCCTCCGGTGGTTGGAGCCTGAAGGCCAACTGCTCGATTGGCGGGCAGAATTGGGCAGCCACCCCCGGCTTGTTGCCCCGTGGATCAATCCGGTACCAGCCATACTCCTCCAGCCAGACCACATTCAGGCCGTGCAGGCAATAGGGCGGCCCTTTGTCACCAGCCGACAGGCGCTGGTAACACAACCCGGCCGGGATGCCGTTGGCCCGCAACAGCGCTGCCAGCAGATGACTCTTGGCATAGCAGTAGCCGGTTGCCTGTTCCAGCACATCCGAGGCCCGGCAGGTGACCGGGTTCTGGTGGTAATCCCAGCTATGCCTGATCTGGTCCCGCACAAACTCGAAACAGCGCCGGGCGATCCCGGTCTTGTCGGCTAGTCCTGCGGCCAGCTCCTGAGCCTTGGCCAGCACAGCCGGGTGCTGCCAGTTGATAATGTCGGTTGCTGCAAGATACCTATCAAGATTCATACAACACCCCACCAGGTAAGCTATCTCCCTCAACATAGTGTTCAGTCAATACCTTGTTCATGGCCCCGCCAACAAGCCCCTGGTTTCCTCAAGGCCAAACATAATATTCATATTCTGCACCGCAGCGCCGGAGGCTCCCTTACCGAGGTTGTCCAACCTGCTGATGATCAAGGTCCGCTCCGCATCGCCTAAGACGAATATATCGTTCAGATTGGTGTCGTTATCCTCCATAATCCTGAAGAAGCCGTCAGCAGGAAGCTCTCCGAACGGCATGACCCGCACAAACGGTTCCCCTGCATAATGGGCAGCCAATACGGCATGGACCTGCGCAGCATCAGCAGATTTTGTCAGCAGTCGATTATGCAGTGGTACGGTAACGGCCATCCCCTTGTAGAAGTTGGCCACGATCGGCGTGAAAATAGGCGCGGCATGCAGACCGGCAACATGCATGATCTCCGGCAGATGCTTATGCTGCAGGTCCAGCCCATAATGGCGGGGTGCCTCTAACCCGCTTTCCGAGCCAACCTCGTAACGCTCAATCAGCTTTCTCCCTCCACCGGAATAACCGGTAACCGAGGTGCATGAAAGCGGATAATCAACGGGCATGATGCCATTGTCAATCAACGGTACAATCGCCGTAAGCAGTGCCGAGGCGTGGCAGCCCGGATTTGCCACAAAGCGGCTGCTGCGGATATGTTCCCGCTGGCCTTTACGGATCTCCGGCAGACCGTATGCCCAGTCCTGATGGGTCCTGAAGGCTGTACTGGCATCGATAACACGGGTGGTTGTGTTATCCAGAAGCGTCACAGCCTCTTGGGAGGCAGCGTCAGGCAGGCATAAGATTACCAGGTCAGCCTGATTGATAAGCCGTTTGCGTTCGGTAGTATCCTTGCGCTTCTCAGCGTCAATCTTCAGGACGGTTATATCATCCCGTGTTGCCAACCGTTCATGTATCTGCAGTCCTGTGGTGCCTTCCTGACCATCAATGTATACCTTAAGCATTGTGAGTCCTCCTTCCTTTTGCCTTGTACAATTTATTTTGGGTACTGATTATCTGCCTCTAAATTATTGGGGTTCTGAGATTACCTGATCAAGCAGGGTCAGGCAAAGCGCCACCTCATCCTCGCTTACATTCAGGGCCGGCATCAAGCGCAGGGTATCAGGCCTGGCTGCATTGATCAGCAGGCCCTGCTCACGGGCGGCCTCGGCAATGGCATCCCCATTTCCGTCCGGCAGTGCCAGGGCCAGCAGTAGTCCGCTGCCCCGTACCTCGCCCAGGCCATGCCGTGTGGAGAGCTTCCGCAGCCCATTGGCCAGTTGTGCCCCTCTCTCACGTACCTGTTCCAGAAAGCCTGGCTGCAGCATGGTTTCCAGCACAGCGCAACCAGCCGCAGCCATCAGCGGATTACCGTTGTAGGTGCCGCCCTGATCACCCGGTTCAAAGCAGCAGACCGCCTCTTTGGCCAGCAGGGCAGCCAGCGGCACACCACCGCCGATCCCCTTGCCCAGGGTCATGATATCAGGCTCTACTCCAGCCTGCTGATAGGCAAACAGCGTGCCCAACCGCCCCATGCCGGTCTGCACCTCATCAAAGATCAACAACAGTTTGTATTCATCAGCCAACTGCCGCAGGCCCTGCAAAAAGGCCTGGCTGGCCGGAATCACCCCGGCCTCTCCCTGGACCGGCTCCAGCATGATCGCCACGGTGCGCTCTGTGATGGCAGCACGCACCGCCTCCAGATCGTTCAGGGCTACCTTGACAAAACCGGGCACCTTGGGTTCAAACAGTTCCTGCCAGTGCGGTTTGCCCGAGGCCGACATGGTTGCCAGGGTGCGGCCATGAAAGCCATTGACCATGGTGATGATCTCATAGGCGCCTGCCTTGTGCAGGCTGCCCCACTTTCGCGCCAGCTTGATAGCCCCTTCATTGGCCTCTGCCCCGCTGTTGGCAAAGAACACCCGCTCAAAGCAACTGTTGGCTGTCAACAGATCAGCCAGACGGATGGCCTGCTTATTGTAAAAGGCCGGACTGGGGCTGATCAGCCGGGTTGCCTGACTACTGATGGCCTGGCTGATCACGGTCGGTGCATGCCCCAGGCTGTTGACTGCCCAGCCCTGGATAAAATCAAGGTAGCGCTTGCCCGTGCTGTCGGTCAGCCACGAGCCCTGGCCCTCCACCATCACAATCGCTGGCCGCTTGGTAATGGTCATCAATGAATCAAATGCACTGCTTTCTGACATGGTGACTCCTCCTTGTTGTGTTGTCTGTTGGAGGGGGGAAATAAAAAAGCCCGCCTCCATGGGAGACGGGCTTGGGTAATTGGTTGTGATGATTCTAAATGAACGTACTTACTCCATTGCACCGGGCATGGTGACACCTGCTTGCGCTATGAAGAA
>CAZUSH010000097.1:0-8663 GCA_964622705.1 uncultured Geobacter sp.
ACGGTCTTGTTGACCGCATCGAAGTCGTCCATGGTCATGCTGGAGGAGCCGGTGATGTTCACCAGCACACCCCGCGCACCGGAGACGTCGATATCTTCCAGCAGCGGCGAGGAGATGGCCTTGACAGCCGCCTCGACCGCCCGGTTGTCGCCCGTGGCGATGCCGATACCCATCATGGCCATGCCGCGTTCGCTCATGATGGCCTTGACGTCGGCGAAGTCCACGTTAATGAAGCCGGAGGTGGTGATCAGGTCGGAGATGCCCTGCACAGCCTGGCGCAGCACATCGTCGGACGGTTTGAAGGCATCCAGGATGCCGAGCGAACGGGGGGCAATGCTGATCAGGCGGTCGTTGGGGATGATGATCAGGGAGTCGACGTGCTGCTTGAGCGCCCGTACCCCTTCCTCGGCCTTGGCCATGCGTTGCTTGCCCTCGCGGGAGAACGGTTTGGTGACGATACCGACGGTCAGGGCACCAACCTCGCGGGCCACCTCTGCAATGACCGGTGCCGCTCCGGTACCGGTGCCGCCTCCCATGCCGGCGGCGATGAAGATCATGTCAGCACCTTTGAGCATCTCGGCCATTTTTTCACGATCTTCAAGGGCTGCATCGCGTCCGACGTTGGGATTGGCTCCTGCGCCGAGTCCTTTGGTCAGCTGGCCGCCCAGCTGTACCTTGACGGGGGCCTTCGAGGAGCGTAATGCTTGGGCATCGGTATTGGCAACGATGAATTGGACCTTGTTCATGCCGCTCGTCACCATGGTGTTAACGGCATTGCCGCCGCCGCCACCCACGCCGATGACCTTGATGACCGCACTCTGCTCGATGGTTTCGTCAAATTCGAACATCCGCTCCCCCTTGTGTTCGTTCAGGTTAAGTTGTAAGGGCATTTGCTGCATGCTGATGCGGTCACCAGACATGTGTTAGAAAAACTCACGGAACCAACTCTTCATACGCCGTGTTGCCGTATGGAAGATGCTGTCTTCCGACTTGGTTGTCGGGAACTCCTGTGGTCCCATGTTGCGGCTGCCGTACACGATCAGCCCCACCCCGGTGGAATAAACCGGTGAATTGACTACATCAACGAGGCCGCCGATCCGCTGGGGCAGACCGCGCCGGACCGGCAGGTTGAAGATCTGTTCGGCCAGTTCCGGCATTCCTTCTACTATACTCGATCCACCGGTAATTACAACCCCGGATGCAATGGTATCCTCAAGTCCCGATTTGATGATCTCGCGATTGACCAGCGTAAACAGCTCTTCCACACGCGGTCCAAGGATTTCGCACAACACGTTGCGCGAAAGTTCACGCGGCTTGCGACCACCCACGCTGGGTACCTCGATCTTGTCATCCTTGCCCACCAGGGCGGCAAGACAGCAGCCGTGGTTGCGCTTGATCTTCTCTGCCTCTGCCATCGGCGTGCGTAGCCCCACGGCAATGTCGTTAGTCAGGTGGTTGCCCCCCAGTGACAGCACCGAGGTATACTTGATGGCGCCGTCGCAAAAGATGGCGATATCGGTGGTACCGCCGCCGATATCCACCAGACAGACCCCCAGCTCTTTCTCGTCGGCCGAGAGCACTGCTTCTGAAGAGGCCAGCTGCTCCAGCACGATGTCTGCCACGTCCAGGCCGGCGCGGTTGCAGGACTTGATGATGTTCTGGGCACTGGCCACGGCACCGGTGACGATATGTACCTTGGCCTCCAGACGGACCCCGCTCATCCCCAGCGGCTCGCGGATGCCGTCCTGTTCATCGATGATGAACTCCTGGGGCAGGATATGGATCACCTCCCGGTCCATTGGGATGGCGATCGCCTTGGCTGCATCGATCACCCGCTTGACATCCTCCTGGGAAACCTCGCGGTTCTTGATGGCAATCACACCCTGGGAGTTGATTCCCTTGATATGGCCGCCGGCAATACCGGCATAGACCGATTTGATCTCGCAACCAGCCATCAGCTCGGCCTCTTCAATGGCCTTTCTGATGGAACCGACGGTGCTTTCAATATTGATAACCACCCCTTTGCGCAGGCCGCTGGATGGGCTGGTGCCGATACCGACGATCTCGATCCCGTCTTCGGTGACATTGCCGACGATGGCGCAAATCTTGGTGGTGCCGATATCGAGGCCAACAATCAGGTTGTCTCTTCTGGCGGACATAGTTTCCCTCCTATGGGAGAAGCGAGCCGTGCGGCTCAGCTCTTCTTGACTACGATCCGGTCACTGTAATCAAGATCAATGATCTCCAGCCCCGGACGTTGGGTCATCAAATTCTGGTAAATGCGGGCAAACCGCTGCAATTTTGCATCAAAATCATCGTTTCCGATCTTGATTGGCAGGGCTCCAGCTGTGGTGTACAGGGTAAATCCGCCGCCCTTATCGTAATGAATCTCCGATACATCCGCAAGGATAAATGCGCCATTTTTCTGCAGCGATGCCAATAGGTCGCAGGCAGTTTTGAGTGCATCGCGGGCGGTGGTCGGGTCACTGCTCAGGTCCTCCTCGGATATCCCGGATATGACCGGAAAATCGAGGCTGTCACCGAAGTTGAGCGGTTTGAACGGCTCGCCCTTCTCGTCAAGATAGTACAAGAGCCCCATATTGACCACGGCAACCGGCTTGCGTTCGGTGATGCTGATGCTGACGGTACCGGGAAAAAAGCGCTGTACCCTGACCGAGGCGATCCAGGGGTTTGAGGAGACCTGCTGCCCGATGGTCTTCAGCCGCAGTGCCAGCAGGTTCTGACCCGGTTGTACGCCGGTCAGGTTCACGATCTCGTCATGGGTCAGGCGCTTGGCCCCCCGTACCTCGATCTTCTTGACCGGGAACGGAGTGGTCTGCAGCAGGGCATTGACCGATGCCGCCAGCAGTCCCCCCAGCAGGAGCAAGAGGCCACCCTTGCTGCCGTACCTGATCATCGGCAGCAGGTATTTGCGCAGGTCTACCGGTTCCTTCTTGACCTTGCGTTTGTTCGGCGCCACCTTTTTGGAGTTCTTGTGGCTGCCGATATGCCGCAGGTCGGTCATCATGCCCGTTGGTCCACCTTGAGCGAGGCCGACAGGAGAATCCGTTCCACCAGGGCAGGAAAGGAGAGCCCGGCCCCTTTTTGGGCGATCTCCGGCAAAAGCGACAGGGCGGTCATGCCGGGCAGGGTGTTGACCTCCAGCAGGTAGCAGGCGCCTGCCTCCGTTACCAGAAAATCAACCCGGCAGTAGCCGTCACACCCCAGGGCGCGGTGGGCCTGCAAGCCCTGCTGTTGTACCTTCTCGTACAGCTCTGCCGGCAGGCGGGCCGGGAAGAAATGCTCGGCCATGCCGTCACTGTACTTGGCCTCAAAGTCGTAAAACTCCTTCTGCGGCACGATCTCAATCGCGCCGATCGGCTGGTTGTCCAGGATACCGACCTGAACCTCCTGGCCTTTGACATACTGTTCCACCAGCACCAGGTTGTCGTAGCGGAAGGCATCGGCAAGGGCTGCTTCCAGCTGGTCTGCCTGCTTGACAATGGCTACCCCCACCGACGAGCCTTCCTGAACCGGCTTGACCACCACCGGCAGGCCAAACGGCAGGTGGTCGAGCGTGCAGGTCTCGCCCAGTCTGACCGCCACATAGGGGGTAATGGTCAGTCCGGCAGAACTGAAGACCTGTTTGCTGTACAGCTTGTGCATGGCCAGGGCGCTGGCCAGCACGCCGGAGCCGGTATAGGGTATCTGCATCAGCTCCAGCAGACCCTGGATGCAACCGTCTTCGCCGTAGCGGCCGTGCAGGGCGATGAAGGCCACCTCGATCCGCTCCTCGCGCAGTATGTCGGCCACATTGTGGCGCACATCAATGGCGGTGCTGTCATACCCCTGCGCCAGCAGGGCCTGATGCACGGCCATGCCGCTTTTCAGCGAGACCTCCCGTTCGGCGGACAAACCGCCCATCAGGACACCGATCCGTTTGTCTTTCATGGTTCTTCTCCTACGATGCGTACCTCTGGTTCCAGCGATACACCGGTTGTGTGCAGGACGGCCTGCTGAACCTGTCTGGCCAGCTCAAGACAGTCGCCGGCAGTGGCCCCGCCACGGTTGATCATGAAGTTGCTGTGCAGCTCGGCCATCTGGGCAGCGCCAACCTGAAAGCCCCGCATGCCGGCGGCATCGATCAGCTGCCAGGCCGATTGACCGGCCGGATTCTTGAAAAATGAGCCGGCACTGGGAAACCCCACGTTATGCTTGGTCCGGCGCAACTCCAGATCCTTGCGGATCTCCTCCTCGGTCACGGCCGGATCAACCTCATCCAGTTGCAGGGTCACCGCCAGGATGAGGTCGCCCGGCTGCAGCTCAAGGCGGCGGTAACCGTAACTGAAGCTGGTCATTGGCAGTTCCTGCGCCTTGCCGTCCCGTAGCACTGTCAGGCTTGCGCTATGCTCCAGCAGGCCATTGCCGTAGGCGCCCGCGTTCATCCTGACGGCACCGCCGATGGTGCCGGGTATGCCGGAGATAAAACCGATCCCGCCCAGGCCCAACTGCTGCGCAAAACGGACCACCTGCAGGTTGTCGGCGCCGGCCCAGGCCTTGACCCGCCCGTTGCCCAACTGCTCGATGCCGTTCAGGCGCTCCAGCGAGATCACGGCCCCGCGAATGCCGCCGTCCCGCACCAGCAGGTTGTAGCCGCCACCGACCGCCATCCGGCCGATCTGGTTGCGATCCAGCCAAGTTACCAGCGTCAGCAGATCGGCCAGGTCCTGTGGAACTGCATAGATATCCGCCGGCCCGCCCACCTTGAGGGAGGTGTGGCGGCTCATCGGCTCGTGCCGCAACAACGTGCCGCGGAAACCCGTTATGTTGATGTCGTGTTCAGAAAGCATCTCCGCCTTGCACCTCGGTTTAGAAAAAAAGGACCGTTTTACCCCAACTTCTCTACCAGGGCCTCACCGGCCTGCCAGATATTGCCCGCCCCCAGGGTGATCACGATATCCCCTTCCTTGACCATACCGGCCAAGTGGTCCGGCAGCTCAGTCCGGTCGGCCACGTAGCTGACATCACGCTGACCGTGGCGCCGGATCTCGTCGGCTAGCCGTTCGGCCGAGACACCGGGGATCGGCTGCTCGCTGGCGGCGTAGATGTCGGTCAGCACCAATACGTCCGCGTCGTAGAAGCAGGTCACGAACTCATTGAACAGCTCCTTGGTGCGGCTGTAACGGTGGGGCTGGAACGCCACCACCAGACGGCGCTCCGGCCAGCCGTTGCGGGCCGCCGCCAGGGTGGCGCGGATCTCGGCCGGGTGATGGCCGTAGTCGTCCACCACCATGATGCCGTTTTTCTCTCCCTTGACCGTAAAGCGGCGACCCACCCCGCCAAACTGGCTGAAACCCTCCTGAATCTTGTCAAACGGTACATCCAGCTCCAGCGCCACAGCGGTACAGGCCAGGGCGTTCAGGACGTTGTGGGCCCCCGGCATGCGGAAGCTGATGTCACCCAGGCGATAGCCCTTGTAATGGGCCGTAAAGGTGGTCTGAAAGCCGTCCAGCTTGACATGAGTGGCGCGCAGGTCGGCCTGGGATGAGAGTCCGTAGGTCATGAAGCGTTTCCTGATACGGGGGATGCACTCGGCGATGTTACGGTCCTCCAGGCAGAGGATCGCCAGACCGTAAAACGGGATCTTGTTGATGAACTCCACAAAGGTGTCCTTGATCTCTTCCAGGCCGCCGGAGTAGTAGTCCAGGTGGTCGGCATCGATGTTGGTCACCACCGCAATCGAAGGTGAGAGTTTCAGGAATGAACCGTCCGACTCGTCGGCCTCGGCCACCAGAAAATCGCCCTTGCCCAGCTTGGCGTTGCTCCCCAGGGTGTTCAGCTTGCCACCGATCACGATGGTGGGGTCGATCCCGGCATGGGTCAGGACCGTGGCCACCATCGAGGTGGTGGTGGTCTTGCCGTGGGTCCCGGCAATGGCAATGCCGTACTTCATCCGCATCAGTTCCGCCAGCATCTCAGCCCGCGGGATCACCGGCACCATCCGGCGCTTGGCCTCGATTACTTCGGGGTTGTCACATTGCACCGCGGTCGAGGTTACCACCACATCAACGTTGGTCAGGTTCTCTGCGGCATGGCCGATGCTGATCTCGCCACCCAGTCCACGCAGGCGCTCGGTGGTGTCGCTCTCCCGCAGGTCTGAACCGGAAACCTTGTACCCCAGGTTCAGCAGCACCTCGGCGATGCCGCTCATGCCGATGCCGCCGATACCGACAAAGTGGATCTTTTCTATGTTTCCGTACATGGCTTATCCTTTCAGCATTTCATCAACAATCCGCTCAGCCGCGTCCAGGCGAGCCAGCGTCCTGGCCTGCGTTCCTATTTGCTGCAACGCTGCCGGATCCTCGAGCAGCCGTACCAGGGTTGTGCTCAGGCCGTGGCCGGCCATTTCCTGTTCCAGCAGCAGCTCGCAGGCACCTTTTTTTAAGAGTGCCTCGGCGTTTTTGCGTTGGTGGTCGTCGGTAGCAAAGGGAAACGGCACAAACAAACAGGCCTTGCCCAGGGCGGTCACCTCGGCGATGGTGGTGGCCCCGGCCCGGCAGACGATTAAATCGGCCCGGCGGTACTCACTAGCCATGTCGTCAATAAAGGCCCGTACCGTGGCCCCAAAGCCGATCCCCTGGTAGGCGGCCTGGACCGCCTGCAGATCCTGTTCACCGGTCTGGTGGGTAATGCTCAACCGGCTGCGGAGCTGTTCTGGTAACTGCGCCACCGCCTGAGGCAGAGCCACATTCAGGGCATGGGCCCCCTGGCTACCGCCAAAGATGAACAGGTGTAGTGCTGTACCCGGTTCACTGGTGGTACGGACGGCTTGGGCCAGCATTTCGAGAATCTGTCGCCTGAGCGGGTTGCCGGTTAACAGGGTGCTGTCCTTGGGGAAGAATTTGGCTGATTCCTCCAGCGAAATGAATACTTTGTTAGCTATCCGTGCCAGGACCTTGTTGGACATGCCGGGCAGGGCGTTTTGCTCGTGGATATAGCGCGGAATCCCTAAGCCCCTGGCCGCCATGACCATCGGCAACGAGGCGTAGCCACCCACGCCCAGCACCAAATCAGGTTGGAAACGCCGCAGAATCTTACGCGATTGGGCGTAGCCATAGAGTAGCATGGCCGCGCCTTTGAGCTTTGCCAGACTGCCCTTGCCACGGATGCCAGCGGCGGAGATCAGCTCCAGCTGGTAGCCTAAACGTGGGATGGCGCGTGCCTCGATTCCCCGCTCTGAACCGACGAACAGCACCTGGTTGTCCTGGCTGCGGGCCAGGAACTCCTCGGCAATGGCAATGCCGGGAAAAAGGTGTCCACCGGTGCCGCCACCGGCTACAATCAGTTTCATGGTGCATCCTTCCCGGTCAGGGGCACAATCTTCAGGCCTGACGAGATATTGAGCAAGACTCCCACGGCAAAAAGGCTGATCAGGAGCGAGCTGCCTCCATAACTCAGAAACGGCAGTGCCAGCCCCTTGGTGGGCAGCAGCCCGGTTACCACCCCCATGTTGACGGAGGCCTCGATGGCGAACAGTACGGCGATCCCCAGGGCCAGAAAGCGGCCAAAGCTGTCCTGGGCCGCCATGGCGATCCGCAGGGCCCGCTGTACCAGGATAAAGAACATGCCGATGATGATCAGTACGCCGATGAAGCCAAGCTCCTCCCCCACCACCGAGAGGATAAAGTCGGTGTGGGCCTCGGGCAGATAAAACAGCTTCTGCTTGCCTTCACCCAGCCCCTGGCCGAAGATGCCGCCGGCGCCAAAGGCGTACTTGGACTGGATGATCTGCCAGCCGATGCCGGTCGGGTCCTGCTCCGGATTCAGGAATGCCTGAATCCGCTTGAGGCGATAGGCGGAATGGGCCACCAGGTAGATCAGAAACGGCAGGGCCACCATGCCGCTGCCCAGGATGAACACCAACCTGGTCCCGGCAGCAAACAGCATCAGAATGGTCACGGCCGCCAGGGTCAGGGCAGAGCCCATGTCCGGCTGTTTCAGTAAAAGCCCCAGCAAGACCATCAACACCACCATGTACGGCAGGAATCCGGCCGAGAGCAGCCTGATCCGGTCCTGTTTCTTGTCGATCGAGTAGGCCAGGTAGAAGATAAGGGCGATCTTGGTGAACTCCGACGGCTGCAGGTTGAAACCGGGCAGCCTGATCCAGCGCGAAGCGCCCTTGACCTTGCCGCCGATGCCGGGGATCAGCACCGCCACCAGCAGCACCAGACTGATCAGCAAAAACGGCACGGCCAGTTTGCGCCAATACTGGTAATCGATCCGCATGGCGGCAATGGCCCCGCCAAACCCCACCAGGGCAAAGATGGCCTGACGTTTGAGAAAATAGGCACCGTCATGGAAGTTCTTGGCTGCCATGACCGACGAGGCCGAGTAGACCATCACGATGCCGAAGCTGGTCAGTGCCACCACCATCAGCAGCAGCACCACGTCATAATCAGCCAGCTTGAATGTCCCTTTGCCCAGTGCCACTTACAGTCCCCTGACTGCTGCGATAAAACGTTGCGCCCGCTCCTCGTAATCCCTGAACATGTCAAAACTGGAACAAGCCGGTGAGAGCAATACCACCCCGCCCGGTTGCGTCAACCGTGCACTCAACGCCACGGCCTCTTCCAGGCTGCCAGCCCGCCGGGTGTCGGTCAGGC
>CAZUSH010000098.1:0-8596 GCA_964622705.1 uncultured Geobacter sp.
CCGGCCGTACTTCTTGCTGTCGCTGACCGCCTCCAGCTCGCGGGTGTTCTGGGGCCGGGTTTTTTCGTATATCCCGGCCGGCTGCAGCAGTTCCTGCAGCACTGCGGTCAGGAGCTTCAGGTGGGGGCGCCAGCCTTCGCAGTACAGCTGCACCATCAGGAAATCGGCGTAGCGGTCAATGGTCAGGCCGGGCAGACCGTCCCCCTCGGCATTCACCAGGCGGTAGGCGGTGGTGGCCGTCAGGTCGGCATGGTTTTCCCGCAGGCCGATGGCCGCCTGCAGCCGCTTTTTCAGCCAGGCACGGTCAAGCTGCATCGATGTGAACGACAGCACCCGCGCCACAATCCGATCAGCCGGGTCCAGCAGGGCCGTGGCCAGCGGCTTGCCCCGCTCATCCGTGAGCTGCACCAGATCACCGGCCTTGCCTTTGGGCCAGCGTTTGGTGAAACCGTCTGCAATGATCCAGGGATGCCCCAGTTCCAGCATCCTGACGGTATCCGTGCCTATGATTCGTTGTTCCATACCTGCGTGCTCCAAAGACAAAAGGGACCACCGAGGCAGTCCCTTTGTGTTGCTTCTTACTGGTGAGCAATGATCATGCGACCACGATCCTCGCAAAGCGGCGTTTGCCGATCTGGACGATGTACTCACCGGCTGCGGTCAGTTCCAGGTTGGCGTTGCTGACCTTCTCGCCGTTCAGTTTGACCCCGCCTTGGTCGATGGAGCGGCGGGCCTCGCCGTTGGACTTGGTTAGGCCGGCCTCGGTCAAGGCCTTGGCCAGCAATAAGGGGCAATCTGCCGCGCCGTAGCTGACCTGGGGCATCTCATCCGGGATCTCGTTTTCCTTGAAGCGCTTGACAAAGGTGTCCTCGGCCTGCTGGCCCTGCCCGGCGCCGTGGAAACGGTCCACCAGTTCGCGTCCCAGGGCCTTCTTGGCTGCCATGGGATGCACCGAACCGTCGGCCATGCCGGCCTTCAGCTTCTCAAACTCGGCCACGCTCATGTCGGAGAGCAGCTCGTAGTAGCGGATCATCAGCTGGTCGGAGATGGACATGACCTTGCCGAAGATCTCGTCCGGGGCCTCGCTGATGCCGATGTAGTTGCCCAGCGACTTGGACATCTTGTTGACCCCGTCCAGACCTTCCAAAAGCGGCATGGTCAACACGCACTGGGGCGACTGACCCCATTCCCGCTGCAGTTCACGCCCCATCAGCAGGTTGAATTTCTGGTCGGTGCCGCCCAGCTCCACATCGGCCTTCATGGCCACCGAGTCATACCCCTGGATCAGCGGGTAGAGGAACTCGTGGATGGCAATCGGCTGCTGGGTGGTGTAGCGCTTGTGGAAGTCGTCCCGCTCCAGCATGCGGGCCACGGTGTACTTGGAGGCCAGGCCGATCATACCGCCGCAGCCCAGCTCGTTCAGCCAGGAGGAGTTGAAGACCACCTTGGTCTTGTCGGGATCGAGAATCTTGAAGACCTGTTCCTTGTAGGTCTCGGCGTTGCGCAGCACATCCTCACGGGTCAGAACCTTGCGGGTCTCGGACTTGCCGGTGGGGTCGCCGATCATGCCGGTGAAGTCGCCAATCAGAAAGTGGACATCGTGGCCCAGCTGCTGGAATTGGCGTAGCTTCTGGATCAGCACGGTATGGCCCAGGTGCAGGTCCGGCGCGGTGGGGTCAAAGCCGGCCTTGATGATCAAGGGGCGGCCGGTGGCCAGTTTCTCTTCCAGTTCCTTTTCGATCAGCAGTTCGACACAGCCGCGTTTGATCACGGCCAGCTGTTCGGCAACAGGTGCACTCATCGCATCTTCCTCACAATCTACTTAACAGGCTGCATTTATCCGCTCGATGCTGACCGCCTTGCCGGTGGAGGCCTCCACCCCGATCACCACGGCGTTGATCCGCAGATCCTTTTTGGGAATATCGAACTTGACCGGTTGTTGGGTCAGAAAACGCTGGATGGCCTGGCTCTTTTCAATCCCGATCACCGAGTCAAAGGAGCCGGTCATACCCACATCGGTGATGTAGGCCGTGCCACCCGGCAGGATGCGCTCATCGGCGGTCTGGACATGGGTGTGGGTACCGACCACTGCCGAGACCCGGCCATCCAGGTACCAGCCCAGGGCAGATTTTTCCGAGGTGGCCTCGGCATGGATATCCACCAGGATGATCGAAGTCTCCTGCTGCAGCTGCTTCAGCTCTGCGTCGGCCATCCGGAAGGGACAATCCAGGTTCTTCATGTAGACCCGGCCCTCCAGGTTCAGCACCCCCACCTTGATGCCGGCCGGGGTCTCCACTACGGCGCTACCGCGTCCCGGGGTGCCGGGCGGGTAGTTGAGCGGCCGGATGATCCGGTCTTCGCGATCAAGGTAGCCGCTGTTGTCCTTTTTGTCCCAGATATGGTTGCCGCTGGTCAGCAGGGTTATACCCTGACGGTACAGCTCGTTGGCAGTGTCGGGGGTGATGCCGAAGCCGCCGGCAGCGTTTTCACCGTTGGCGATCACCAGGTCCACGGCATGACGGTCCACTAGGCGATGGAGTTCACGGCTGATGGCAGTACGGCCAGGTGAACCGACGATGTCGCCTATGAAAAGTATCCTGACCGACATCTAGCGGGCGTACTCAGTTGCCCGTGTTTCGCGAATCACATTGACCTTGATCATGCCGGGGTAGGTCATTTCACTCTCGATCTTCTTGGCAATGTCGCGCGCCAGCAGGACCGACTGGTCATCGGAGACCTTCTCACTGGAGACCATCACCCGGATCTCACGGCCGGCCTGGATGGCAAAGGAGCCCTGTACACCGTCAAAGGAGGTGGCGATCCGCTCCAGGTCCTCCAGGCGCTTGACATAGGATTCCATCATCTCGCGCCGGGCGCCGGGACGGGCACCGGAGAGGGCGTCGGCTGCCTGGACCAGTACCGCCAGGATGGTGGACGGTTTTTCATCTTCGTGGTGGGCCGCAATGGCATGCACAATCTTGGGGGACTCGCCGTATTTGCGGGCCAGGTCGGCGCCGATCACGGCGTGGGAGCCTTCCACCTCATGGTCAACCGCCTTGCCCAGGTCGTGCAGCAGGCCGGCCCGCTTGGCCTGTTTGACGTTCAGGCCCAGCTCGGCGGCCATGATACCGCACAGGAAGGCCACCTCCAGCGAGTGCTGGTAGACGTTCTGGGTGTAGGAGGTGCGGTATTTGAGTCGGCCGATCAGCTTCAATACCTCGGGGTGGATGCCGTGAACCCCCAGGTCGAAGGCGGCCTGCTCACCGGCCTCCTTGATGGCCTTTTCCACTTCTTCTTCCGATTTTGAAACCACCTCTTCGATCCGGCCGGGATGAATCCGGCCGTCGGCCAGCAGTTTTTCCAGCGACAGGCGGGCCACTTCGCGCCGTACCGGGTTGAAACCGGACAGGATTACCGCCTCCGGGGTGTCGTCGATGATCAGGTCGATGCCGGTGGCTGCCTCAAGGGCCCTGATGTTACGGCCTTCACGGCCGATGATGCGGCCCTTCATCTCATCGGAGGGCAGAGGCACAACGGAAACGCACTTTTCGGAGACGTATTCGCCGGCATAGCGCTGGATGGCAGAGGCGATGATCTCTTTGGATTTCTTGTCAGCCGTTTCGCGGGCCTCGTCTTCTATTGCCTTGACCCGCTTGGCCGCGTCATGACGGGCCTCGCTTTCCATGGCTTCAATCAGGGTATTTTTGGCCTCTTCGGCGGTCATGCCGGAGATCTGTTCCAGCCGGGCCTTCTGCTCAGTGACCGCTTTGCTGAGTTCCACTTCTTTGGCAGAAAGGGCCTGTTCCTTGCCGGTAATGGTCTGCTCCTTCTTCAGCAGGTCCATCTCTTTCTGGTCAACCAATACCGCTTTTTTATCGAGGTGTTCTTCCTTTTGTTGAATCCGCTTTTCCTGGTTCTGGATATCCCGCTTCTTTTCCTTCAGCTCGCTCTCGGCGACCTCTTTGGCCTCGAGGGCGGCATTTTTTGCCTTCAGTTCTGCTTCCTTGGTGATGGTGTCGGCTTCGCGGCGGGCATCCTCAACTACCTTGGCTGCCAGTTCTTCTGCCTGAGCCACCAGGCCCTCGGTGCTTTTGCGTCCAAAACGGTTGCCTGCCACATACGCAACGCCGGCGACCGCCACGATCACCAACGCCATGACGATACTGGTTATCATACCGCCTCCTCCTGTATATATTAATCCGGCGTACAGCCGGTTCCAACCTCTATGATACGCTGGTCGGTTACCACATACTGCATCCTGATATCATGTCCTTCCGCCGGAAGCTGCTCCAGCAGCTGGAAGTCGTGGCAGAGCCCGATCAGAAGCGGTCGTTCGCTCAGCTCGCTCAGGCAGTGGTCATAATACCCTTTGCCGAAGCCGATCCGATGCCCTTGCAGGTCAAAGGCAACCCCTGGCACCACAATCAGGTCCGCGGTCTCAAGCAGGTGCTCCGGCTCCAGCAGGCAGGGCTCAAGGATGCCAAAGGCACCATGCGAAAGCTGCTCCCGGGAGGTTGTCCGGCGGAACTGCAGCCGGTTGCCGCAGACCACCGGGAACAGTACCTGCTTACCGTGCTGCAGGGCTGTCTCAAACAGCTCGTCGGTATCGACCTCATGCTGGATGGCGGCATAAAGGGCGATGCAGCTGGACTGCGTGAAGGCGGTCATGCTGATCAGGCGTTGTTGGGCCGCGTGGCTGGAGGATCGCCAGTTGTGCAGATCCATGCCGCGCCGACGTGTCAGCAGTTCCCGTCGTAAGGCCTTTTTGGGCATCAAGCCACCGAAAATACGTCACTAACTGAGGTTACCCGAAATGGGCACTCTGGTCCGCAGGGAGGAAAAGGGACGCCGAGCAGGCTGTTGGCGTTCCTTTCGGGTTGGGGATATATAAGCCAGTGCAATGAGTCAGTAGACGGTCCAGCCGCATACGGCGATCGGATTGCACGGTGATGCGTTGGTGTTATATATCAAGTCTCCCTGGAGAGACCGGGTGTTTCCAGAGCCGCATCCAGACGTTGCAGCAACCGGGAGAGTTTTGCGTCCAGTTCCGGGGCAGCGGGCTGGCTGGCCTGCTGCTCAAGGTATGACTCGGCCAGATTCAGCAGCGCCAGTGTGACCAGCAACTGCGGGTCGGCTGCGGTCAGCCGGCCGCGGATCGCTTCAATCCGCTCGTTTACAAAGGATTCAACCTGCCGCACCTTTTCTTCCGGTGCCGCGCTGCGGACCGGTATCTCACGCCCCAACACCGTGATCAGGTGGGCCTTTGGCATTGCTTACAGCCCTTCGAGCTTACTCAGGATGGTGTCGATACGGCCCTTCAGTCCCTCGCGCTCCTGTTGGAGGCGCTGGTTTTCCTGGGCGAGCCGCTGATTTTCCTCTTTTAATGCTGCATAGCTGCTGATCAGGCCGTTGATCTTTTCTTCCAGTTTTTCAAAAAGTTCTGCTTCCACAACACACTCTCCTTCAAAAGGTGCAATAATATATTGATTTTCTTGGGCAAAGTCAAGACCCATTTGGGTCTCTAGCTCCTGTTGACCAGTGCTAGGGGGTTTGGAAGAGGGCATCTACAAACTCCCGGGGGTCGAATTCCCGCAAGTCATCCACACCTTCACCCACGCCGATGTACCTGACCGGCAACGTAAATTCATGGGAAACTGCCACCACGATACCGCCCTTGGCAGTACCGTCAAGTTTGGTCAGCACCAGGCCGCTGACCCCGGCCGATTCCTTGAACAGACGGGCCTGAGAGAGGGCGTTCTGGCCGGTGGCGCCATCCAGGATCAACAGGGTTTCGTGGGGTGCGCCCGGTATTTCACGGCCGATGACGCGATGGATCTTCTTCATCTCTTCCATCAGGTTGACCTTGGTGTGCAGGCGACCGGCCGTGTCGATGATCAGGATATCCGTGCCGCGGCTGAGCGCAGCCTTGCAGGCGTCAAAGGCAACCGCCGAGGGGTCGGCACCCTCTTGGTGGCGGATGACCGGAACCCCGGCCCGTTCTCCCCAGATTTCGAGTTGCTCGGCTGCTGCAGCCCGGAAGGTGTCTCCAGCCGCCAGCAGTACCTTTCTGCCTTCGGCGGTGTATTTGGCAGCCAGTTTGCCGATGGTAGTGGTTTTGCCAACGCCGTTGACACCAACCACCAGTATCACAAACGGGTGCGCCCCTTCCGGTTTCAGCGGTGAGTGATGCGGTTGCAGGCGGTTAAACAGCTCTTCCTTAAGTGCTGCCCGCAGGGCGGGGCCATCCTTCAACTCATTCCGCGATAGCCGCTGTTCCAGGCTGCGGATCAGTTCAACCGTGGTTTTCACCCCGATATCCGACGTGATCAGGATCTCTTCCAGCTCCTCAAGGGTATCGGCATCGATCTCCTTTTTGCCGAGTACCAGCTGGTCAATCCGTCCCACCAGGCCATCGGTGGTCTTTTTGAGGCCGGCCTTGAGGCGTTCAAAAAGTCCTGGTCTGGGTGCCGACTCGCCTGCCGCTGCCCCGGCTTGCTCCTGGCTGCCGCTGTTGTTTGAGCGGCCGAAAAGTCCGCTGAAAAAACCTTTTGGTTCGTCTGCCATTACAGTTCTTTCTTCAGGCGGCCCAGTGCCCGGTTGAAGTGATAGCGTGCCAGCCCCATCGGACAGGCCCTGCCGGTCTGCAGTACCAGGGAGTAGTCCTTGTCCACCGCGCCGATCAGCAGGAGCTGATTCTCGGAAGCGATCACGACATCCTCGATCTCTCCACCCTGATTGTCGGAGTTGGTTTCCCGCAGTCGTGACAGCACAATCCCCTTATGGGCCGCCACAAAGCGCATGTCGTAGGAGTCGCAATGGCAGTATTCCTGGACCGCCTCCCCCTCCCAATCGACCACAATGGCTCCCACGGCCTGGGGAACCGCGTCCACCAGCTCCTTTAAAATGGCTTGAAAAGGCATCTGTTTACCCCGCGCAGTTTCCGAAGAACTGGAAATAATGATTGATTACATAGCAGAAGGACCCTGTCAATGCAACCGTACGGAGACCAGGCGCGAGGCACCCGGTTCCTCCATGGTGATGCCGTAGAGCGTGTCGGCTACCGCCATGGTGGTTTTGTTGTGGGTGATGATGATGAACTGCGAGATGGCGCTCATCTCGCGCACCATCTCGTTGAACCGACCGATATTGGCGTCATCCAGCGGGGCATCAACCTCATCCAGCAGACAGAAAGGGGTTGGCTTGATCAGGAAGATCGAGAAGATCAGGGCCACCGCGGTCAGGGCCTTCTCGCCGCCGGACAGCAGCATCACGTTGGCCAGTTTCTTGCCCGGCGGTTGGACGATGATGTCGATACCGGTCTCCAGCAGGTCCTGCTCGTCGGTGAGCTTCAGCTCGGCCCGGCCACCGCAGAAGAGCCGCGGAAAGACCTCCTGAAACTTTTCATTGATCAGGGTGAAGGTCTCTAGGAAACGCTTGCGGGTGGTGCGGTTGATGCGGTGGATCGCCTGCTGCAGATCCTGCAGCGACTCTTCCAGGTCGGTCCGCTGTGCGGCAAGGAAATCATGGCGCTGCTCCATCTCGGCATACTCGTCAATAGCCATCAAGTTGACCTCGCCCAACTCGTCCACTTGGCGCTCAAGCTCGGTCTGGCGTGCCCGGGCTGCAGCTTCGTCCAGTTCTCGCCCTGCAGTCCGTTCGCGCAGCTCTTCCAGGGATAAACGATGGCGTTCGTGCAGGGACTGCGCCAGATGGTCCTGCTGCAGGGTCAGGGTGGAGCCACGCAACGACAGCTCGGTATGCTGCTGGAGGACCGCTTCACGTTCATCACGGCGCAAGCGGGCCTCATGCTCGCTGGTCCCCAGAAGTTCGAGGGCGCTGTCGTGCTGTTGCCGTGCGGCCAGCAACTGCTGTTCCTGGGCCACCTGCTGTTCAAGCAGAGCTTGCAGGCGCTGTTCTTCGGTCTGCAGTTCCTGCTCAAGTTGGCTGAGCTGCTGATCAGCCTGCTCTTGGTCTGTACGCCCCTGCTGACAGCGTGCAGCCAGCTCATCCTGCTGTGCGAGCAGGGCTGTGGTGGTGCGCTGATGAGCCTCGCCCTGCTCCCGCAGCGTGGCGGCCGTCACCCGTTGCGTGGTCAGGGCCTCCCGGGCGGTGGCAAGGATCAGGCGTCGGCCTTCCAGCTCGGCAGCCAGGGTGCGAGAGGCCGCTTCCAGGGCAACGGCCCGCTGTTCGGCCTCTTCCTGGCCCTGCCGGGCGACCTGCAACTCCCCCTGCAGCCCGGTCTGCTCCTCTTCAAGGTTGGCCTGTTCGTGGGCAAGCAGCTGCAGGCGCTCTTGCAGACGGACCGCTTCACCGTCAAGCTGTTGCCGGTCCTTTTCAAGGCCTGCCAGCACGAGTTCGACACGATGCAGGGCGCCCCGGGAGGTCTGCAGCAGTTGAGCGGCCTCCTGCAAGCTGCTGCGTACCTGCTCGCGCTGCTGTTCAGCCGTTGCCAAGGCCTGTGCCAGTTGCAGCACCAGCTCTTCCAACGTCCTGATTTCACGTTTTTTATGGATGATGCCATCTTGGATAGCGTCCGTCGAACCACCGCTGACAATGCCGTCCGGCGAGACCAGCTCGCCCTGGGGGGTGACAAAGG
>CAZUSH010000099.1:0-8111 GCA_964622705.1 uncultured Geobacter sp.
CAGCCAGCCGGCCAGCATGGTGAAGCTGATGCTGATGGCGGTATAGACAAAGGCCTCCTTGCCGGTCTTCAGCAGCTCCGGCAGATTCATGCCAAAGCCAAGCCCCACCACCGAGGCCTGCAACAGGCGCCTGCTCCAGGTGGAAGTGGTCGATCCCCAGGGATTGCCGATCATGATGCCGAAGGCGATCCCGGCTGCCAATGCCATCGGTGCGCTGACCACCGGCAGACAGCAGGCCAGCAGCAGGCCCCAGTAAAGCAGTTGTAATCCAGCGGTAGTAGCCATAACAAACCTCCTTTGGTACGTGCTGCTTGTCACTCTAGCCGCAAAATGATATAAATAAAAATGAATAATAATTATGAAAAATATAAATAGAATTGAACCATGTCCCTTACCCTCAGACAATTGGAGATATTTGAGAAAACCGCCACCACCGGCAGTGTCACCCGCGCCGGAGAGGCCCTGCTGTTGACGCAGTCGGCGGTCAGCATGGCCCTGACGCAGCTGGAACAGCTGGGTGGCGCCCCCTTGTTCGAGCGGGCCGGCCGCCGCATGATCCTCAACGATGCGGG
This sequence comes from uncultured Geobacter sp., assembly GCA_964622705.1. GTDB lineage: Bacteria > Desulfobacterota > Desulfuromonadia > Geobacterales > Pseudopelobacteraceae > Trichlorobacter. The sequence goes on from CAZUSH010000099.1 coordinate 573, forward strand.
CCGCCTGCTGCTGCAAGAGGCCCGGGTGATTCTAGCGGCGGTCAAGCGGGTGGAACAGCAGCTGCAGGGTGAGTCAGGCCAGCTGGTGGGCGAGCTGTTGGTGGGCGGCAGCACCACCATTGCCAACTACCTGCTTCCTTCGCTCTTGGGGGATTTTGCCCGGCAGTACCCCCGGACCAGGGTGCAACTGATCGTGGGCAACACCCAACAGGTGGCGGACTGGCTTGAGGCTGGTCAACTGGATATCGCCTTTGTGGAAGGCCCGTGCCACAGCCGTGAGCTGGTGGCCGTGCCCTGGCGGGACGACGAGCTGGTGGTGCTGGCCGCTGCCGATCACCCCTGGACCACAGCCAGGCAGGTCACGGCAGCGCAACTGGCCTTGGCCCCCTGGATCATGCGGGAAAAAGGCTCGGGCACCCGTGAGATCTTCGAGGACGCCATGGATCGGGCCGGGATCGACTACACCATTGCCCTGGAGTTCGGCCATACCGAGGCAATTAAAAATGGGGTGGCCGCCGGGCTGGGAGTCAGTTGCCTGTCACGGATCGCCGTTGACCGCGAGTTGACCTATGGCCGCCTGGTTGAGATTGCCAGTCCGTTGCAGTTGTATCGTTCACTCAACCTGCTCAAACGTCGCAGCAGTAGTTGCACCCCTCTGTTGGCAGCCTTTCTGCAGGTTTCCGGCGGCCGGTGGGAAGCAGACGAAGCCGTTCAGCCGGACAAACAGGTAAAACATTGACGCTGCCAGGGTACTCGGTTATGGTAGCAGAAAATGTGACGGCGATGGAGTTCGCCATAACCGCTTGCCTGCCAAGCTGATGACTCCTGCTCTACAAACCAAGGGCAGGAGTTTTTGTTTTTCAGGAAAAGCAACAAATCAATGATCGGTCTGATTGAAGGGATAGCTGAAACAACGGCCAGCCTGATCGGCGGCATATTCTGGGACCGGGTCTCCGCAGCAACCACCTTTTATTTCGGGACAGCAACAGCCACGCTATCAGCGGAACTGTTTATGATCCTGATTATTTTCGATCAACAGCCTGCAGCTGACAGGCCTTAAGCGCCTGTATAACGCACCGGCTCAGCATCAGGCCTGCTGAACATAGCCTAACAGATTAAAAGCGGCTTCATCGCACATCCAAATAAAGAGCGAGGTCACCATCTTCATGCCGTTTCGTTGGGATGCAAAAGAGCATGTCGCTCAGGGACGCTACGTTATCAAATGGCTTACCCTGGTCACACCGGTTGCAGCCGCCATTGGCGCTGCCTGTGCCCTGTTCCTGTGGAGCCTGGAGCAGGCAACCCAGATCCGCTTCAATCACCCGAACCTGCTGTTTTTTCTTCCGCTTGCAGGCGTAGTGTTGACGGTTTTGTACCAGCAGATCGGTAAAACTGCAGAGGGTGGCAACAACCTGATCATGGATCAGATCCATGAACCGGGAGGCGGTGTGCCAAGCAGGATGGCCCCCTTGATATTGGTTGCAACGGTGCTGACACACCTTTTTGGCGGGTCAGCAGGCCGGGAAGGAACTGCCGTTCAGATGGGTGGCAGTATTGCCAGCACCTTTGGCAGATGGTTTCGTCTCAACAAGCAGGAAATACGCATCATGCTCATGGCCGGCATTGCCGGCGGATTCGGTGCCGTATTCGGCACACCGCTGGCCGGTGCGGTCTTTGCCATGGAGGTCTTGCTTGTCGGTCGCATGAGTTATGAAGCACTGATCCCCTGCCTGATCGCCAGTCTTGTCGCTGATCAAACCAGTGCCCTGCTGGGCATCCGTCACACCTCATACCAGATAACATCGGTGTTTCAGTCTGTGTCGCACACGGCCCATCTTGATCCGGTACTCCTTGCAAAGGTGGCACTTGCATCAATAGCGTTCGGCCTTGCCAGTGTGCTCTTTGCCGAGTTGCAGCACAGCATCCAGCACCTGTTCAAAGCACTGATTCGCTGGCCCCTGCTCCGCCCAGCCATCGGCGGCTGCATCATTATCGGCCTGGTTTACCTGCTGGGAACGCGGGACTATCTGGGCCTAAGCGTCAGCGCCCCTGATCCCCATGCCATAACCATTTCCTCCTGCTTCAAACCCAACGGCGCAACCGACTGGAGTTGGTGGTGGAAGATTCTCTTTACAGCCATCACCCTGGGATGTGGCTTTAAAGGCGGCGAGGTTACCCCGCTGTTCTTCATCGGGGCCTCGTTGGGCAACCTGTTTGCCCGGCTGCTGGATGCCTCAGCACAGACCGACCTGTTTGCCGGGCTTGGTTTTGTGGCGGTCTTTGCCGGAGCGACCAATACGCCGCTGGCCTGTACCATCATGGGTATCGAGCTGTTCGGCTCAGGGGCCATGATCTACATCGCGGTGGCCTGCTACCTGGCCTACCTGTTCAGCGGCCATACCGGCATCTACCTTTCCCAGCGCATCGCCGTTCCCAAAACAGCAACCCCGCTGCTGCCGCCGGGCGCATCCTTACGGACAACGCGGGAGATGGCTCCACATTTCACCAGCCGTTTTGTTGATATACTGAAGACGCCAGCCGCAGTTTTTGAAAATTTACCGGAACAGAAAAAATATAAAACTAAAGGAGAACAGGCCATGCCGACACGGCACAGGGTGGTATCCAAGGAGATCGGACAACTGCGCATTTACATGACCCCGCGCGAGAAGCGGAAAGGCAAAGGGCTCAGGCAAAAACTGTTCGGCAAGGCACTGTATCAGGAGATCATTGCGGCAGCAAAGCAGGCCGGAATTTTAAATGCCACCGCCCATCGTACTCATTATGGCTACAGTGGCGACGGCAAGATCCAGGCTGCGGGCATGTCCGATATTGAAAACAGCTCGCTGAATCTCTGTGTTGAGCTGATCTCGCCCCGTTCAGAGCTGGAACTGTTTGTAAAGACCCACGGAGAGCTGCTGAAAGACAAGGTACTGGTCTACAAGCATATGGAGCACTGGGATATCAGCCAACAAGGTATCACGGTTGTGCAATCAAATGCGGAGGAGTTGGATGCCGACCTTCCTCCTGAGGAGCAGCAACAGGTCTAGATCACGCTCTTTACTTGAAAGGGGGCTGCATGCTTGCTTTTGAGATTCCCGGTTTTGGACCGGTACGGGTGGAACATCTGGTCACTGATTTTACCGGCACGCTTTCCGTTGACGGTGTTCTCGTGCCGGGAGTAGAGGCGCTGCTTTTTGATCTCGGCAAGCAGCTTAGCATCCATGTGCTCACGGCCGACACCACGGGTAAGGTCCACACTGCCCTGGCTGGAGTGCACTGCCGGCTGACCGTACTTTCCGGCAGCAACCTTGATCGCCAGAAGGAGCAGTACGTTCAAGATCTTGGCGTTGACCGGGTGCTTGCCGTCGGTAACGGGGTCAATGATCACTTGATGCTCAAAGCTGCCCGGATCGGTATTGCCGTTATAGAAGGGGAAGGTTGCGCTACACGCGCACTGCTGAACGCGGATATCGTGGTGCGCGATATCCGTGAGGCGTTGGAGATGGCGCTGCACCCCTTGCGCTGTGTTGCAACGCTCCGTGTGTAAAATCTCAAACTACCGCTGAGGTGTCTATGAATAGATCTGTTCTATGGTATCAACTTGTGCTGATCTTTGCCGTGCTGATCATAGGCACGGCAGTCATCGCATACACTGGTTGGGATATGCAACTGGCCAGCCGTTTCTATGTGCCGGGATACGGTTTTCCCCTTGGCAACCTGCAGCCCTGGCATAGCCTGTATCGCTTTGGAGAATGGCCTGCCTTTGCACTGGGCGGTGGCGCCGGAATCGTCTTCCTGCTCAGTTTTATCCGCCAGAATCTTGTGCCTCTTCGACGGCAGGCTCTGTTCTTGGCCCTGCTGCTTATCATCGCCCCCGGCCTGCTGGCCAACAGCCTTTTCAAGGACCACTGGGGACGTCCCCGGCCTCGGCAGGTGCAGGAAATGGGTGGAACCTTGCCATTTTATCAGCCCTGGCAGCCGGGTCCGGCCCCTAAAAATGCCTCGTTTCCTGCCGGGCACCCGACGGTGGCCTTCTACCTGTCGGCCCCCTATTTTGTGCTGCGCCGGACAAACCGCCGCAAGGCCCTTTGCTGGTTGTGGGGCGGCTTTGTCTACGGTTGCATCATGGGGGCGGCTAGGATCATTCAGGGGGGACATTTTCTGTCGGATGTACTCTGGAGTGCCGGTTTTGTGTACCTGACCGCCGTGGTGCTGGCTGCCTGGCTCTTACCTGATGAACAACGTGACGACATTGTAACTTGACAATCTTCTGCGGCACGGCTATGCAAGACCAACCTTGAGGAAAGGAGGCTCCAACCAGATGGACGACCCTGGCAGTTGTAGCACCATTACCATGTACCATTACAGCAGCGTTTCCACGTTGGAGCGCCTGCACAACCCTTTCCGCGCCTTCCGGTAACGAACTTCTCCCCTCGTACCCTCTGGCCGGCACTGGTTTGTGCCGGCCTTTTTTGTTCCTTTCTGCGCAACGTTGCTGACAACCCGTTGCAGATAGAAAGGAAATGATCTGATGAAAAACCTGATCAAAGAGCTGTTCACCAGCTTTATGCGTAGCCGCAGGCTGGCACGTTACTTCAAACGGCTGGCCCTGTTTGAAACCTTCACCACTACGCACATTTCCCGAGAAGTCCCCCACAACCTGGCCCGGAACCTGCTTGACGCGTCCCGAAGCGATCTTGACACCCTACTTGCACGGCTGGGCAGTCATCCTGACGGCCTCACCGAGCAGCAGGCCGATGAAATCCGGGAGCGGGTCGGCCTGAATGAGACCGATCATGAACAGCCGCTCTCGTTAGGACGGCAGGTCTGGCTGGCCTATGCCAATCCGTTTAATATCCTTCTGTCGCTTTTGGCGGTTATTTCGTGGTTAACCGAGGATATCAAGGCAACCATCGTCATCTCAACCATGGTGTTGGTGGCAACGATCATCCGGGTCTGGCAGGAAGGAAAATCAGGTAGGGCAGCCGACAAGCTCAAGGCAATGGTCAGCACCACCGCCACAGTGATCCGCAGGGACAGCAACGCGGATGCAACCCACCAGTTTGAGAAGGCTCACGGGGTGCATCCGATTGCCCGGCCGGATCGGCGAGTTGAGGTTCCGATCAGCCAACTGGTGCCGGGCGATATGATCGCCCTGGCTGCCGGAGACATGATCCCGGCCGACTGCCGGCTGGTGACCGCAAAGGATCTGTTTGTCTCCCAGGCCGCCATGACCGGAGAATCGCTTCCGGTGGAAAAATTTGTCGAGCAGAGCAGCCCGTCCCGCATCAATCCGCTTGAGCTTGACAACATCCTGTTTATGGGCACCAACGTGATATCAGGCTCTGCCGGTGCGCTGGTGCTGACCACCGGCAGCAGCACCTACTTCGGGACATTATCGGAACGGGTGACCGCCACAGACCGGGAACCGACTCAATTTCAAAGCGGTGTCAACCGGGTCAGTTGGCTCCTGATCCGCTTCATGCTGGTGATGGCGCCACTGGTGCTGTTGATCAACGGCTTTGCCAAAGGCGACTGGCTGGAGGCGTTTCTGTTCGCCCTATCCATTGCCGTGGGGCTGACTCCTGAAATGCTGCCGATGATTGTTACCTCAACCCTGGCAAAAGGGGCGGTGGTGCTTTCCCGCAAGAAGGTCATCGTCAAACGGTTGGACGCCATCCAGAACTTTGGCGCCATGGACATTCTCTGCACCGACAAGACCGGTACGATCACGCAGGACAAGATCGTGCTGGAACGCTACACCGACGTCTTCGGCAACGATTCCGACGATGTATTGGAGTTGGCCTACCTGAACAGCTATTACCAGACCGGCCTCAAAAACCTGCTGGATGTGGCGGTACTGGAACATGCCGAACTGCAGCGTGAACTTGATATTGCCAAGTCCTACCGCAAGGTGGATGAAATCCCGTTTGACTTCCAGCGTCGCCGGATGTCGGTGGTGGTGTCGGAACGGGAAGATCACCATGAACTGATCTGCAAGGGGGCGGTGGAAGAAATCCTGTCGGTGTGCAGTATGGTCCGGCGTGATGATACCGATGACCTGGCATTGACCGATGAGCTGCTGGCCGAGATCAGGCAGATCACCGCCGAACTGAATGAAGAGGGGTTGCGGGTGGTGGCGGTGGCAGTAAAGGATCTGCCGCCCCACAAGGAGGTCTACAGCCTGCAGGATGAGGCTGGCCTGACCCTGGTGGGATATGTGGCCTTTCTTGATCCCCCCAAAGAGAGTGCTGCACCGGCTATCCGCGTGCTGGCCGAAAACGGGGTGCGGGTCAAGGTGCTGACCGGCGACAATGAACTGGTGACCGCCAAGGTCTGCCGTACGGTGGGGCTTGCCTGCAGCGAGGTGGTGCAGGGCGGACAGCTTGACAGTTTGAGCGACCAGGAACTGTCCGAGCTCGTGGAGCAGCGCGACCTGTTTGCCAGACTGACTCCGGCCCATAAGGAGCGGATCGTCAAGACACTCAAGCAAAACGGCCATGTCGTGGGATTCATGGGTGACGGCATCAATGACGCCGCTGCGCTGCGAGGGGCGGATATCGGTATCTCGGTGGATACGGCGGTGGATATTGCCAAAGAGGCGGCTGATATCATCCTGTTGGAAAAGAGCCTGCTCGTGCTTGAGGAAGGGGTGCTGGAAGGGCGCAAGACCTTTGCCAACATGCTCAAGTACCTGAAGATGACCGCCAGTTCCAACTTCGGCAACGTCTTCTCGGTGCTGGTGGCTAGTGCCTTTCTCCCGTTTCTGCCGATGCTGCCGATGCATCTTCTGGTGCAGAACCTTTTGTACGACTTTTCACAGATTGCCATTCCGTTTGACAATGTGGATGAGGAGTTGCTGAAAAAGCCCCAAACCTGGAACCCGGCCGAGATCGGCCGCTTCATGTTGTATTTCGGTCCGATAAGCTCGCTGTTTGACATTATAACCTATCTGGTGATGTGGTTCGCCTTCGGCGCAAACCGCCCGGAGGCGCAGACCTTGTTCCAGTCCGGCTGGTTCATTGAAGGGCTGTTAACCCAGAGCCTGGTGGTACATATGATCAGAACCTCTAAAATTCCTTTCCTGCAGAGCCGCCCCAGTGGTCCGCTCCTTGCCATGACCGTTTGTATTATAGCCCTTGGCATCTTTATCCCGATGGGGCCGTTGGCACAGTACTTCAAGCTGCAATCCCTGCCTCCACTCTATTTTGTCTGGCTGTCAGGCATCCTGTTGGGCTACATGCTCTTGACCCAGAGCCTGAAAGGGATCTATGTTAAAAAATATGGCTGGCAGTAAGCAATGATACATTCTTGGCGTTTGACAACGCTGACCCAGCCGGATTATGATGACACAACATTACGGCGATGGAGTTCGCCATAACTGCTTGCTATCAAGCTGATGACTCCTGCTCTACAATCGAGGGCAGGAGTTTTTTGTTTTGGCTCTGATGACAATATCATGATCTACAGTATACTGGTGCCGGGAGAACTGTTCAGATGAAACTCGCTGCGACCATCGCCCTGTTTTGTGCCGGGGGC
>CAZUSH010000100.1:0-7769 GCA_964622705.1 uncultured Geobacter sp.
GCCAGACCGATGATGGTGGTCTTTTTGCGGCGCTCCAGAAAGAACTGATCCTGGTAGTCCCAGGAAAAGACCGCATCCAGAACCGGAATGGCCGCAGCATCGCAGGGGCGCACACCGATCAGTACGGTCTCTGGAAAACGGTCCGGGGTGATGTTGTCCAGGACGACCTGCTGACCTTGCTTGCGGTATTCCAGCAGATCCTCGCAGACAGGAAAAAAAGCCTCCTTGACCGAGCGGCGTGGCAGCTCATCCATCACCAGCTCTGAAGCAGAGGCCAATGGTTCGTACAGCACCGTTTTGGCTGTCCGACGGGGCCCAACAACACGTTGTCCCTTGAATAACAGGCTGTCCAGCAGCAGGCGCAGGTTTGCTTCGGTAATCTGTTTCTGCATAATCAATGGCTTTCCTTAACGGATAAACGACTGGTCATCATGCTCGTCGTAACTATTCAGCGGTCCCTTGTCTTGCACCGTAAAACCGGCTTCGCTCCCGAACAGTTCCTTCAGCTCCTTGGCCATTTTACGATTGAGCAGATTGAGCGGGATATCCATGGGACAGACCCGTTCGCACTCGGCACAACCGGCACAACGGCCAGCCAGGTGCATGGCGCGCACCAGGTGCCAGGCCGTATTGCCGGAGGGGCGTGGTGTCTGTTCCACCATCTGTGGCCGGTTGCGGTCGCACAGGCACTGTTCGCAGAAGCAGAACGGGCAGACCTGGCGGCAGGCATAACACTTGATGCATTTACTGAACTGCTCTTTCCAGTATTCCCAACGCTCGGCCGGGGTCATGGCCTCCAGACGAGCAATCTCAGCGGCATAGCGTTGTTCAAGCGCGGGTGTCGCCAGTGGTTCAGCTGTTGGTACAAAGTCACAGCCGGGCGGGATGAGCTCTGAGCATTCGGTACATTTAGCGGCAATGGTGGTGGTGGTCAGCTGCTGATCCGGTTGCATGACCGAAGCCAATACACCGCTGCAAGGGACGCCGATCAGGTAAAGTTGTTCCCGTTTGAGCTGCGATTCTCCCAGTAGCCCCACCAGGGCCTTGAGGTCACAACTTTTGACCACGATACCGATCCGGCCGGACTTGGGTACGTCCTTTTTGGCCTTGGTCAGGTAAACCACCAGGTTGTTGACGGAGGCAGCGGAAAAAAGCAGCTTGTCGCTATCCTCGGCAGCGGAGATGACAATCGGCTGGACTGCGCCTTTACGGCGTCCGGCGGCATAACCGATCAGCGCGGTCACGGTGCCGTCAGACAGAATACGTCGTGCCTCCGCGCGGATAGCCTCGGTAATGGCGCTATAGTACTTGGTGTCAATCTGCTCAGATTGCATCGTAGGCCTCTTGCAATTCAGGTGTATTCAGGACTCCTGACCACTGCTCCTCAAGCGTCAGCTCTTTAAACTCCAGCATGGGGCCCATGGTGCGTACCCGCTCGGTCAGCTCGGTTACTACCTCAACCCATTTGCCCCCCTCGGCAGCCGAGACCCAGGAAAATTGCAGCCGGTTCAGATCGACACCGATGAACTCCAGTAGTTTGCGAAAGGCAGCAAAGCGGCGGCGGGCATGAAAATTTCCGGCAATATAGTGGCAGTCGCCCGGATGACAGCCGGAGACCAGCACGCCATCAGCCCCTTGCTGGAACGCCTTGAGAATAAAGACCGGATCGATACGTCCGGTGCAGGGGAATTTCAGCACCCGCACGTTGGCCGGGTACTGCATCCTGCTGGTGCCGGCCAGGTCAGCCCCGGCATAGGTGCACCAGGTGCAGACAAAAGCAATGATCTTTGGTTCGAAGTCGTGTTTAGTTTTCTCTGAATGCACCGTTGGAGTTCTCCCGGAACGAGCAAGTTTCGTCAGGTCAAGGAAGGCGCGTCGCCAAACGTCGAGCTAGCTGAAAATCGCTCGTTCATAACGCCTCAATCATGGCTACGATCTGTTCATCGGTATACCCGTCCAGTTCCACCGATTTTGACGGGCAGGTGGCCTGGCAGGTGCCGCAACCGGCACAGACACCGGGGTTAACATAGGCCACGGTCTTGATCAGGTTGCCCTGGCGGTCACGGATCTCCTTTTCCTCCACCGCACCGTAGGCGCAGACCTTTTTGCAGGCAAAGCAGCCCACGCAGCCGTTCTCCCTGACCCGAGCCACTATCGGCTCCCGTTCCAGTTTGTCCTTGGCAAACAGGGTCATCACCTTGGCAGCCGCTGCCGAGGCCTGAGATACCGTATCCGGGATGTCCTTGGGACCCTGGCAGGCGCCGGCCAGGTAGATCCCGGCGGTGGCGCATTCCACCGGCTTGAGCTTGGCGTGTGCCTCGGAGTAGAAGTGATACTTGTCGTAGGAAATGCCCAGTTTCTGAGCCAGGGTGTCGGCGCCCGGTTTGGGCATCACCGCGGTGGCCAGCACTACCAGATCAGCCTCCACCTCTACCTGAACACCGACCGCGATATCACTGCCCATTACCACGATCTTGTCACCCTTCTGGTAGAGCCGGGAGACCATGCCGCGGATATAGACCGCCTCTTCCTCTTCAATGGCCCGGCGCCAGAATTCATCGTAGTTCTTGCCCGGCACCCGCGCATCCATGAAGAAGACATAGGCCTGGCCGTCATGGACCTTGTGGTGGTACAGCATGGTGTGCTTGGCGGTGTACATGCAGCAGATCTTGGAACAGTAGGAAATCCCCTTTTCCCGCGCCCGCGAGCCGACACACTGGATAAACACCACCTGCTTGGGTTCCTTGCCGTCGGAGGGGCGCAGGATCTTGCCGCCGGTGGGGCCGGAGGCCGAGGCCAGCCGCTCAAAGGTCAGGCCGTCGATCACATCGGGGATCTTGCCGTAACCGAACTCGCCGTAGCCCACAATGGCCGAGTCATCCGGCTTCTTGTCAATGGTGTACAGTTCAAAGCCGGTGGCCACCACAATGGCGCCGACCGGCTCCACCACCAGCCGATCCTCCTGCTCAAAGTCAACCGCGCCCGGGCCGCAGACCTTCTGGCATACCCCGCACTTGCCGCTCTTGAACATGCTGCAGTTGGTCCGGTCGATCACCGGCACATTGGGCACCGCCTGGGGGAACGGCACGTAGATGGCAGTACGCATCCCCAGGTTGCGGTCAAAGGTGTTGGGAATCTTCTTCTGGGGACATTTGGTCATACAGACCCCGCAGCCGGTGCACTTGTGCTCATCCACCGAGCGGGCCTTCTTGCGGACCGTGACCTGGAAGTTGCCGATGTAGCCGTCCACCTGCTCGATCTCGCTGTAGGTATGCAGGGTGATGTTAGGGTGATTGGCCACGTCCACCATCTTGGGGGTCATGATGCACTGGGAACAGTCCAGGGTGGGGAAGGTCTCGGAGAGCTGGGCCATGTGACCGCCGATGGAGGGCTCCCGCTCCACCAGTACCACCTGGTGGCCGGCATCGGCAATATCCAGGGCTGCCTGAATGCCGGCGATGCCGCCCCCGATCACCAGTGCCCGCTTGGTGACCGGCACGGTGATGGTGGGCAGTACCCGGTTCTTCTTGACCCGTTCCACCAGCATGCCGACGATCTCAAGCGCTTTTTGCGTAGCCTCTTCGCGATCTTCATGCACCCAGGAACAATGCTCGCGGATATTGGCCATTTCACACAAAAACGGGTTCAGGCCGGCCTGTTCAACCGCCTTGCGGAAGGTGCGCTCGTGCATACGCGGCGAGCAGGCCGCCACCACTACATGGCTCAAGCGGTGCTCGGCAATCGCCTTCTTGAGCAGGCTCTGGCCGGGGTCGGAACACATGTACTTGTAATCGGTGGCAAAGGCCACTCCCGGCAGTCTGGCAGCCTGGGCCGCCACCTGCTCCACATCCACGGTGCGGGAGATGTTTTCGCCACAATGACAGACAAAGACACCGATCCGGGACATTTAGGCGTTCTCCGCAGGAATCAGTTCGAGTTTGCGCAAGGTTTTAACCAGCTTTTCCGGTTGCACCGGTTTGACCAGGTGGGCTGAGGACTGGGCGGCCACGTAGGCCTGGATGACATCCTGGGGGGTGCTGAGGGAGGACAGCACGACGATGTTGACCCCCTTGTCGACAGTGATCCCCTGTTTCTCCTCGATGGTGCGAATGAGCTTGGCAGCCTGGAAGCCGTCCATCTCGGGCATGACAATATCCAACAGGATCAGGTGGTAGGGGGTGCCGTCCTGCAGGGCCGCTTCAAACCGGTTGACGCCCTCGCGGCCATCCGCCGCCTGGTCGCACTGGGCATAGGGTTCCATCTGCAGTGCCAGCAGTTCCCGGCTTAATTCATCATCTTCAATAATCAGGCAACGGAGCATACACTCTCCTAGAGCAGTTTCTTGTCCCGCAGCAGTTTGACGGGGCTGACAATCAACGCATCCAGCCCAAGACGCTCAGGGGCAATGCCAAAGGCCAGCCCCATCAGTTGGGTCAGATAAAAAACCGGCATGTCGTAGTGGCGATGATAGACACCCTCTATCTCGCGCTGTCGGATATCGAGGTTACCATGGCATAACGGACAACCCACCATGATGCAGTCGGCCCCCGCCGCCTTGGCCGAATCCAGGATGGCGTTGGACAGTTGCAGCACCACACCGGGGCGGGAGAGGGTAAAGTTAGCGCCGCAGCATTCCATCCGGTGCGTCCAGGCGACTGTTTCCGCGCCAGCCGCGTGGAGCATGGTTTCCATGATGGTGGGGTCCTCGCAGTCATCCAGTTGCGGCACCTCTGGCGGACGGGTCAGCAGGCAACCATAGTAACAGGCCACCTTGAGCCCTGCCAACGGCTTTGTGACTGCAGCAGCCAGCCGCTCGACCCCCAGGTCATGCACCAGGATTTCCAGCAGGTGCTTGACGGTGCGATCAAGCGGGACCGGCGCATCAATGGCCTTTTCAACCTGGCGCCGTTTGGTTTCGTTTTCATGGAGCACATGTTGGGTGAACTTGAGGCGGGAAAAACAGGCGGCGCAGGCCACCGCCATATCACCCGGCATCTGCCCGGCCAGTTCCAGATTCTTGGCACAGAGCGAGAGGGAGAGCAGCTCATCCACGTTGTGGGCCGGGGTTGCCCCACAGCAGATCCAGTCCGGTACTTCATCCAGACCTATCCCCAGGGCGGCAAAGAGCTCCCTGGTGGAAAGGTCGTATTCCGAGGCAGAGGCGTGCAGCGAACAGCCCGGATAGTAGGAATAACGCTCGGTACTCACAACGCCTCTCCTGTCTTGCGCATTTCTTCAATCCGGCTGAAAATCTTTTCCACGTCCGCCAGGTTGCGGTTTTTCTGGTGGAAGACCTTCAGCTTGCCTTTGGTCAGCAGTTTGGGACCCAGCATCATGTCTTTCAGAAACTGGCCGGACTTGACGTTAAAGACTGCGGCCAGGCGCATCTCGTACTGCCTGCCGTAGGTGCGGATGTTCTGCAGGAACAATTTGTTGGCCAGCTGCACGTAGCTTTCCTTGGAGGGGCCGTCCTGGTCCCAGGAGAGCTTGCGCAGGGCATCCATGATGGAGGCCAGGTGGACCTTGTTGGGACAGCGGGTGGAACAGGTTTCGCAGGAGGCGCAGTACCAGATGGAGCGTCCGGCCAGGATTCGTTGCCATTGCCCCAGCTGCAGCAGGCGCACCACCCGGTTGGGGGGATGTTCCATAAAGGTTGCCATGGGGCACCCGGCCGAGCACTTGCCGCATTGGAAGCAGCGCCGTACCGAGGTGCCGGAAAGCTGTTCAACCTTTTTGACCATGTCCAGGTCCATGGTCTTGGCAGACAGCAGCATTTTCTTTTTTTTCATAGCCGGGCCTTTTTAGTCGGACTAAAAATAAATCCGCTGTGCCTGAAAATTGTATGGATAATTATTAGGTTACAGGGTGTCGCTGTTTCAATGATGATAAAATTGTGTATACGAAATTGAGTGAAGAAATCAAGTATCTTTTCATGTCTGCCACGAAAAAACCCGCAGAGGATGTCTGCGGGCCTTTTCTCGTGGTGTACTTGAATGGAGCTGTTAACGGTTGACCGGGTTCTTGGGGTCTCCTTTGTATCCCAGGGCCTTCCAGTCAAGGCGGCCTTTCTCGCCATGGCAGTCGTTGCAGGTAAGGGCCTTGTCCTTGGAGGGCACCATGTGGTTGACCGACCAGACCATCGAGGTCTCAACAAAGCCGTACTTGCCGCTATAGGGCTGGCCGGCTGCCTTCATGCCTGCCGCAATGGCCTTGTTCCAGTCGTACGTGACCCAGTAGGCGGTTGCGCTGGTGGGTGGGCCAAAGACATTGACGTAAGCGATGGTGTTGTTGCCGCTGTCATAGGCCTGCTTGCCCTTCATGACCTTGAACGGCATAAGCTTGGCGTTGGGATCGTTGCGGTCGCCCCGTGCAGCAGTCAGTTTGACAACCTTGCCAGGATCAATCTTCTCCCCGGCAATATAGCGGTCCACCGTGCCGTTAAACCAGAAATAGGCCGGCACTACGTCTTTGTCCCAGCGGAAGTCGCCTTTCATCTTGTCGTACAGTTTCATACCGTACTTATCTTTTGGAATGTCCTCTGGTTTTACGTCCTTGCCTGCGGTTGACCAGTCCCACCAGACCTTGGTCGGCAAGGCCTTGGCAAAGGATGGGATATGGCAGGTCTGGCAGGCAACCTTTTTGGCGTGCTTGTTGTAGAAAACACTTTTGTGCGGCTCGGCCTTGTGGCAGTCGGTGCAGCCCAGAATCCGTGTACCGGTGCCCACTGAAACGGACAGCGCCTCGCCTTTGATCGCATGATCCTTGCCGCCTTTGTGGCACGAGACGCAGGTCATCTTGGCCTTGCCGCCCATATGGACATCGATCTCGGGAGTTGGATTGATCAGGGACGTGTCGAGGTCACCATGTTTGACATGATCGCCACCGCCCCCAAAGAAGTGGCAGGAACCGCACGCTGCACGGGTTGGTTTGCCAACGGATTGCGCTGCGGCGACCAGGTCTGCGGGTGCCCAGGGCTTGCCCTTGGGGAACTCCTTCTTATCACCTTCATAGACCGGGTGGCCGGCGCCGGCAGGGAATTTTTTGTATTTGCCGGTGGTTTCATGACAGACAAGGCAATCGATATTTTCAGCCTTGGCAAAATCGAATGTGCCGTCTTTCCAGCCATAGCCGGCATGGCAGCTGGTGCAACGCGGCCAGTTGCCCGGCAGGCCGATACAGAAGTTGTTCAGCGCATTCTTTTTGCCAAATTCAACCTTTTTGCCGTGGATGGTCTGCTCTTTTGACCAGGTCCAGTGAACCGACTTCATGAACGCCGTGGTCTCTGCTTCATGGCATTCCATGCATTTTTTCGTGACTTCCGGCCCGGTTTTGAAAGGGCCGTTGCCGACATATTCGGCATGATTGCCCGCAATGGCCGTGCTCGCAAATGTAAGTCCCAACAGCAAGATGGTCCGTGTCACTATCCTTCGCAGTTTCATACGCATCGCTCCTCCTTGTGGAATTACCTCGAAAGAGGCATTGAATATATGTATATCTGTATAAATATCTAAAAACATTTGTTGTTTTTAATTATTTGTTTTTATACACGGCGATGGACGGGTGTCAAGTCGGGGGTGCTTTTTGAGGGCGGTAGTGGAAAGGTTACGGCAGGATAAGGCGGTGATGCTTGATAGTGTATTTTTCTGCTTGCAAAAAATGAAGCATGGTGGTAAATAACCAGTCTCTTTTGTTCCCCAGTAGCTCAGTCGGTAGAGCGGGTGACTGTTAATCACCATGTCCGTGGTTCGAGTCCGCGCTGGGGAGCCATA
>CAZUSH010000101.1:0-7729 GCA_964622705.1 uncultured Geobacter sp.
GCGGCTCTGGATCAACCCGGATTGCGGCCTGAAGACCCGCCAGTGGCCGGAAACTATAGCCTCGTTACGGAATCTGGTCACGGCAGCCCATCAGATCCGTCTGGAACTGACCGCCGGAGCATCATCAGGAACGTTCCCGGCTGTTCCGGCGCAGATAACTGCACAAACAGCAGCGGCTGTCCAGCCTGGAAACTGACATACACGCCGGGTTGCGGTTCGCCGTAGCCCGGCAACTTTATTGATCAAAGGTAGATTACCATGCTCGTCATCGGCGGCCTGACCCCCTTCACCACCATCGACTACCCCGGCAAGCTGGCTGCCGTGATCTTCTGCCAGGGCTGTCCCTGGCGCTGCGGCTACTGTCACAACCGGCATCTGTTGCCGGTAAAACAGCAGGGAACCGTCTCGTGGCATGAGGTTATACGCTTGCTGGAGCAGCGGCAGGGCCTGCTGGATGCCGTGGTCTTCAGCGGTGGCGAGCCGACCCTGCAGCCGGCCCTGCCCCGACTCCTGGCCGAGGTGCAGCGGTTCGGGTTTCTGACCGGACTGCATACTGCCGGGCCGTATCCTGACCGGCTGCTGGCCTGTCTGCCCTACCTGGACTGGGTCGGGATGGACCTGAAGGCCCCCTTTGACCGGTATGATGAGATCACCGGCATCAGCGGCAGCGGCAGGCAGGCCCAGGCCAGTGCCGCACTGCTGCGCAAAAGCGGGCTGCCCCACCAGTTCCGCACCACGGTTGATCCGCGGCTTGCGGCAGATAACGGACTGCAGCGCCTGCAGCAGATGGTTGCGCAGTGGGGCGGGGAACTGGTGCTGCAGGAGCTGCGTCAGCATGATTCACTTGAGACCTGACACAGGTCTGTGATAAGTGAACCCCATGCGCCGTTATCTGCTCGCCCTGCAATTTCTGACCATCCTGCCGGTCCCCTCGCCCAAAACCTGTGCAGCCGACGACCTGGGTCGCTCCACGGCCTGGTTCCCCCTAGTGGGGCTCAGCATCGGCGCACTGCTCTGGCTGGCGGATCAGGCCTTTATGGCACTGTTTCCGCGGCACCTGGGCGATGCGTTGCTGATCGCCCTGCTGGCCCTGATAACCGGCGCCCTGCACCTGGACGGGCTGGCCGATGTCTGCGATGGCCTGGCAGCCCGGGGTGACAAGTCCCGTTTCCTGACGGTCATGAAGGATTCCCGTGTCGGCGCGGTCGGCGTGGTGGGACTGGTGCTGTTGCTGCTGCTCAAGTATGCAGCCCTTCTGGCGGTGCCGGTCTACCTGAAGGGCGTCACGCTGCTGCTCTTTCCCACCCTGGCCCGCTTCACCCAGGTGTTGGCCATGACCAATGCCCGTGCCGCCCGCAGCGACGGTCTGGGGGTCTGTTTTCTGGCCGGCATGTCCCCTGCCCGGCTTTCGCTGGCTGCGGCCTGCACCATTCCGCTCTGCTGGCTTTTGGGCCATAGCGCCGGGATCGCGGCCCTCTGCCTGGCGGTGCTGTGGGGTAGCGCCGTCAAATACTATTTCACCCGCCGGCTTGGCGGTATCAGTGGCGATATCATCGGCTTCTGCAATGAAACAACAGAGCTGCTGACCCTGCTGACCATCACGGCCACCACTACTATTCTGACGAGGTATCTATGAACAGCATGACCCGCCTCTACCTGGTCCGTCACGGCCAGGTCCAGGGGTTTGAGCAGCGCCGCTACAACGGCCACCACGATGTGGCCCTGACCGATCTGGGGGTGGAGCAGTACCACCTGCTGAAGGAGCGCCTGGCCGGGACCCATATCTCGGCCTGCTACGCCAGCGACCTGACCCGTTGCAGGATTGGGGCGGATATCATCTGTGAACAGTTCGGGGTACAGCCGGTGCACCGCGCGGAGCTGCGCGAGCTGAACATCGGGATCTGGGAGGGGCTGACCTGGCAGGAGATCCAGAGCCGCTGGCCTGAGGAATGGCAGGCCCGCCTGGACGACCTGGTCAACTACCGGGTGCCGCAGGGGGAAAACCTGTTGGATGTGGAGGCGCGGGCCATGCCGGTGGTGCACGAGATGCTGGAACGCCACCGGGGGCAGGAGCTGCTGCTGGTGGGACACGGCGGCCTGAACCGGATCATCCTGCTGAACGCCATCGGCGCTCCGCTGGTCAATGTCTTCAACATCGAGCAGAACTACGGCTGCCTGAACATCATCGACTACTACGCCGACGGCCGGGCCACGGTCAAACTGCTGAACGCCTGAACAAAAACGGCCCGGTGAGTAGTCACCGGGCCTTCTCTATTTACTCACAGAAAACGACTCTTATACGATCAGATTGATGAAAAACGGTATGAGGAAGCCTGGCTACAAGGCGCACGGAGCGCAACGCCGTAGACAGTCTCTCCGTAGTAGTTTTTCCCTAACCAACTAGCCTTCCTGCTGAGCGGCTGCAGCCCCTTCCATAAACTCGGCCTGGGCCTTCATGATGGCCTGCATCTGGCCAAGCTGTTCCCCCAGCCAGGCGTGCACCATGGCAGCGGTCTGGAAGTTCATGGTCACCCCTGCCTCGACAAAACGGACCATGGTGCCGTTCAGGTTCTTGGGCTCGGATTCAACCAGGGCACCGATGCCACCCTCGGGGGTGATCTCATGGGTGACTTCCTTGGGCAGCGCAGGACGCTCCTGATAAAAGTGCATCACCAACTCTCCACGGGGTGAAAAACCACCCTGTACGCCGTTGGCGTAGGTTGGGTTGTAGGAGTAGTTGTAGATGTAATTAAAGGTGATCTCCGGTTTGCGCTGATGACTCATTGAACGATTCCTTCCTCAGGGCTGAATATACAAAGGCGTGGTTGTATAGCACAGTTACGCCGCTTCTGGCAAGTATCGCCTGCACGCCACAAACAGGAAAGGCCCGGCTAGTGCCGGGCCTTTCCTGTCGCCTCCGGTTGGAGCGGAAGATTAACCGATCAACTTGCTGCCGATATGGTGCAAAGCCGGCCAGGCGATGTTGAGTGCGGCACCGGCAGCAAACATGCCGGCCACCATCAGGGTACGACCGATATATTTGCGGTCATTCAGATCAGAGTAACTCAGTTTCGCTTTCATGATGTCTATCCTCCCGTATGCGTAACCGTAATTGTTGGGTCTAGTTGAACAGGCTGATGATGCCGCTAATAGCGCCAGCAGCGGACCAGGTAATGAAGCCACCCAAAAAGAGCGCTGCACCGGCAAAGATTGCCAGACTACCTTTTGCCGTACTTTCAGCCAACAGAACCGAGAAATTGTTTTTCGCTTTCATGACATCCTCCTTGTGGTGTGTGCGTCTGTGTGTTGGGGTAAACCGCTCCGGGTTTGAACTGCTGCCTTTGCCAATCAGTATTACAAGCTGCGTGCCAAACTGGAAAAAATTATCGCCAACAAATCAAACCAAATGATTTCAATATATTACATACACATGACAGTTTAGACGTACCGATTGCCGCACCATGTCGCAATCTGCATCGTTGCATCTGCAACAAGCGCCACCACACAACAAACCACAGAGTCCGTAACAACAGGCCTGCACAGCAATAGTTGCACTGCAACAATGCTGCATTGCAACATTACGCAACCCATCACGCCCCACCAGTCCAGAACCAAGCATAAAACATTGATATTAAATATAAATTTATCAGATTGACAGCACACCGCACTACTGCTACAACCGGCTCCAAACGTTGCCCTATCCAAAGGAGGAAGCCACCATGAAACAACACCTCAGCACCATCATTACCCTGCTGGCCGCCCTGACCCTGTCCGCATCCTGTCTTTTTGCCGCCGAACCGGCCAAGACCACCAAGCCGGCCAAGGCGCCTGCCAAGGTCGAGGCAGCCAAACCGGCAGCAGCTGCGCCGGCCGCCAAGCAGGAGCTGGTTGATATCAACAGCGCCAGCGACGCCGAGCTGAAGGCCATTCCCGGCCTTGGCGACGCCTACATCGCCAAGATCGTGGTGAACCGCCCCTATGCCAACAAGGCCCAGCTGGTTTCCCGCAAGGTGCTGCCTGAGTCGGTCTATGCCAAGATCAAGGATCGCATCATTGCCAAGCAGGCCAAAAAGGATGACAAAAAGGCTGCGCCGGCCGCCAAGCCCGCGCCCAAGAAGAAGTAGTCCTTTCACGCACCACCGAGTCGGGGCGGCCCCCTGCCGCCCCGCGCATCCACCTTCTCTCCTTGACTTTTCTCCTGTAAATCCACTATTGTTGTTTATTTCAGGAACTATCAAGGAGTTGTAATGAAACCGCTTTTTCTTAACCCTCCCACCTTCGAGGATTTCGACGGCGGCGCCGGTGCACGCTATCAGGCCTCCCGTGAAGTAACCTCTTTCTGGTACCCCACCTGGCTCTGTTTTCCGGCCGGTATGATTGAAGGCTCCCGCGTGGTGGATGCCCCGGTGCAGAAGCTTGACCTGCCTGCCTGCCTGGAGATTGCCAAGTCATTCGATATGGTGGTGATGTACACCTCCACCCCCACCTTGCAGATCGACATCGAGACCGCCCGCCGCATCAAGGAGGTCAAGCCGGACATGGTCACGGTCCTGACCGGCCCCCATGTCACGATCCTGCCGGAGGAATCGCTCAAGGCCGGCAACGGCATCATCGACATCGTCTGCCGCGGCGAGTTCGACTACTCCACCAAGGAGCTGTGCGAAGGACGTGAATGGGCCAAGGTGGACGGCATCAGCTTTATCAAGGACGGCAAGATCACCCATACCCCGGATCGCCCCATGATCGAGGACCTGGATGCCCTGCCGTTTGTGGCGCCGGTCTACAAACGCGACCTAGCGATCTCGGAATACGTCATCCCCCACTTCAAGAACCCCTATGTCTCGATCTACTCCAGCCGGGGCTGCCCCTCCAAATGCATCTACTGCCTCTGGCCCCAGACCTTTTCCGGCCAGCGGATGCGGACCCGCTCGCCGCAGAACGTCTATGAAGAGGTCAAGTGGATCGTGGACAACATCCCGGAGATGCGCGAGCTCTCCTTTGACGACGACACCTTCACCGCCAACCGTCAGCATGCCCGCGAGGTGGCCACACTGCTGAAACCGCTGGGGATCTCCTGGACCATCAATGCCCGGGCCAACTGCGACTTTGAAACCCTCAAGGTCATGCGCGAGGCCGGCCTGCGCCACGTGGTGGTGGGGTACGAATCCGGCAACGAACAGATCCTGAAGAACATCAAGAAGGGGGTCACCAAGGAGCAGGCCATCCAGTTCACCAAGGACTGCAAGAAGCTGGGCATCAGCATCCACGGCGCCTTCATCATGGGCCTGCCGGGCGAGACCAAGGAGACCATCCGCGAGACCATCGAGTACGCCAAGCAGCTGGATCTCAACTCCATCCAGGCCTCGCTGGCCTCCCCCTATCCCGGCACCGAGTTCTACACCCTGGCCAAGGAGCAAGGCTGGATCGCCTCGGATGACTTCATCGACAACACCGGCCACCAGAAGTGCGTGATCAACTACCCGCACCTGACCAACGCCGAGATCTTCGATTCGGTGGAGGAGTTCTACAACAAGTTCTACTTCCGGCCCAAGTACATCCTGCGCAGCATCGGCAAGATGATTGTGGACAGCGAGATCCGCAAGCAACGGCTGAAAGAGGGCAAACAGTACTTTGACTACATGCGCAAACGCAAGCAGACGACATGAAACGTCTGGTGGTCAACGCCGATGACTTCGGGCTGTCCGCCGGAGTCAACCGGGCCGTGGAGCAGGCCTGGCAGCAGGGCATCCTGACCCAGGCATCCCTAATGCCGGGGGGTGACGCCTTTGACGAGGCGGTGGCAATTGCCAAATGCAACCCCGGCCTGCAGGTGGGACTGCACCTGACCCTGGTGCAGGGCAGACCGGTGCTGCCGCCGGAGCAGGTTGCCGGTCTGGTGGAGGCCAACGGCTGCTTCCCGGATAACCCGGTGGCAATGGGGATGAAGCTGTTCTTTGATCCCACCCTGCGGCTGCAACTGCGCAACGAGATCGAGGCCCAGATCCTCAAGATCAAAGAAACGGGTCTGGCACTCTCCCACATCGACGGCCACTTGAACATCCAGATGCACCCCACGGTCTTCAGCATCCTGGCCGAGCTGATGCCGCTGCACGGTATCACCAGCTTCAGGATCACCCGTGAACGCCTGCTGGAAAACCTGCGCCATGACCGGACCCGCCTGGTTGGTAAAAGCGCGGAGCGGTTCATCTTCGGCGCCCTGGCCAGCCATGCCGAACCGATCCTCAAACGCCAGGGCATCCGCACGGCAGTGGAGGTCAAAGGGGTTTTAAACTCCGGCCGCATGACCGAGGAGTACCTGCTGCCCCTGCTTGAACGGCTGCAACCCGGCACCAGCGAGATCTACTTCCACCCCGGCTGCCTGCCGGACCAGGAGATCAGCCGCCGCATGCCCGGCTATTGCCACGAGGCGGAGCTGGCTGCCCTGCTCTCGCCCCGGATCAGACAACGCCTGCAGCAGCTGGGTATCACCCTGACAAACTATCGTGGAGACGAAAAACCGTATGCTTAAGACCCTGGTACTGATGATCCTGGCCGTATCCGCCGGAACGGTGGGCGACCTGCTGCTGGCAAAGGGAATGAAGGAGTTGGGCGACCTCTCCACCATGAACCTGCGCGGCATCCTTGAGGTGGCCTACCGGGCCATGACCGAGTGGAAGATCGTGGTGGGCACCGCCATGCTGGCGCTGTTCTTCTTCCTCTGGCTGGCCGTGCTTTCCTGGGAAGACCTTTCCGTGGCCCTGCCGATGCAGGCCCTCAATTACGTCCTGGTGGCGGTGCTGGCCAAGTACCTGCTGCACGAGCAGGTCTCGCCCCTGCGCTGGGCCGGGATCGCCCTGGTCTGCGTCGGCGTGATGCTGATCACCAAGAGCAGCGCCAATGACAAAAAAACGGCCGCCAGCGAACTGGCCCGGCCCCAGGTTATCCAGACTGAACAGAGCAGTGGAGGTGTATGATGCTGGCAGATAACACCATCGGTTTCATCGGCGGCGGCAACATGGCCGAGGCCATCATCAAGGGCCTGATCAGCGGCGGGATCGCCCCGCGCAGCATTATCGTGGCCGACCCGGTCCAGGCCCGGCGCGCCCAGCTGGCCACCACCCTCTCGGTCCGTATCACCGACGACAACAGCGAGGTTGCCAGCGCATCCAGCCTGATCGTGCTCTCCATCAAACCGCAGGTGGCGGCCAACGCCCTCTCCGCGCTGGAAGGGGCCATCACCCCTGACAAACTGGTGGTCTCCATCATGGCCGGCATCTCCACCACCTTTATCGAAGAATCCCTGCCCAGCGGCAGCCGGGTCATCCGGGCCATGCCCAACACCCCGGCCCTGGTACAGGCCGGCGCCACCGCCATCTGCGGCGGCAGGCGGGCCAGCGATGACGACCTGGCCCTGGCCAAGGAACTGTTCAGCCTGACCGGCACCGTCTACCAGGTGGGTGAGCGCCAGATGGATGCCGTCACCGGCCTGTCCGGCAGCGGCCCGGCCTATGTCTTCTCCTTCATCGAGGCGTTGTCCGACGCCGGGGTCAAAAACGGCCTGACCCGCGAGGTGGCTCATGGCCTGGCTGTCCAGACCGTACTGGGTTCGGCTCAACTGCTGCAGCAGAGCAACGAACACCCGGCCGTACTGCGGGATAGGGTCAGCTCCCCCGGCGGCACCACCATTGCCGCCCTGCACACCCTGGAAAACGGCCGCCTGCACGGCCTG
>CAZUSH010000102.1:0-7695 GCA_964622705.1 uncultured Geobacter sp.
TTTACAACTGGAACGTTTCTTTCCACGGCACTGCACAACGCCAAAAAGCGCAATAACCACAGGTTCTTATACAACTGAAACATTCCTTGGCACTGTAACGTTTTTTTCGATGCCGGGCCGGCACATCAATCCAATAACCAGACAACCGCATGACCCGTCAGCAGAGCCGGCACGGTATAATCGCAGAACAAGCCGCACATGCGGGTTTCCGCTGGACAGCGCTCTCACAATGGACTACATAGCGCAGAGTAACTGATCTTACCGCTTGTTATGCGAGCCATCCCATGCCTGCAACGCCTTCCAATATCGTCCTGATCGGCATGCCGGGAGCCGGTAAAAGCACGCTGGGTGTGATCCTGGCCAAGCTGAGCGCACGCCGGTTCGTGGATACGGACCTCTTGATCCAGACCAGCAGAAACAAAACCCTGCAGGAGATTGTAGATAACGAAGGCTATCTGGCCCTGCGCCGGGCCGAGGAGGAGGTGCTGCTGGGGCTGAGGATCAGCAATGCGGTGATCGCCACCGGCGGCAGCGCCGTCTACAGCCAGCGCGCCATGGCCCGCCTGAAGCAGGATGGCCTGCTGGTGTTTCTGGATGTGCCGCTGGAGGTGCTGAGGCAACGGGTACGGGATTACACCACCCGCGGGCTTGCCAAGCCGGCCGAGCAGAGCTTTGAGGCCATGTTTGCGGAGCGGTTGGCCCTGTACAGACGCTACGCCGACCTGACCATCCCTTACCAGAACCTGCCCCAGGAGGCGATCTGCACCGAGATTCTGGACAGAATCAGCCAGACCTCCTGGCCGAGCCGTTGACTTTACTCCGCCGCGCGCTACCCTCAGAGTAGCCGTACCTTCACCACACGCCACAACCTGCAGTCTTGTTGCACCGCCCGATCACAAGGAGGGGCACGCCATGCAACCTAACCGCATCCCCCGCAACGCCTTGCCGGAGATCCTCTGCCGCATGCCCAAGGCGGAGCTGCACATCCACATTGAGGGTTCCCTTGAACCAGAACTGATCTTTCAACTGGCCGCCCGCAACGGGGTGCAACTGCCCTACCCCAGCATTGAGGCGCTACGGGCAGCCTATGCCTTTACCGACCTGCAGAGCTTTCTGGATGTCTACTATGCCGGGGCCAGTGTGCTGCAGACCGAGCAGGATTTTTTCGAGATGGCCTGGGCCTACCTGCAACGGGCCAAGGCCGACAATGTCCGGCATGCCGAGATCTTTTTCGATCCCCAGACCCACACCAGTCGCGGCATTCCCTTTGCCACGGTGATCAACGGGCTTGAGCGGGCACTGCGCAAGGGGCGGGATGAACTGGGGGTAAGTGCGGCCTTGATCCTCTGCTTTTTGCGTCACCTGAGCGAGGAGGAGGCCTTTGCCACCCTGGAGCAGGCCTTGCCGTTTCAGGACAAGTTCATTGGCGTGGGGCTTGACAGCGGCGAGCGAGGCAACCCGCCGGAGAAGTTCGAGCGGGTCTTTGCCCGCTGTCGTGAGCTGGGACTGCGGCTGGTGGCCCATGCCGGAGAAGAAGGAACAGCCGAGTACATCTGGCATGCCCTGGAACTGCTCAAGGCGGAGCGGATCGACCATGGCGTGCACTGCCTGGACGATCCCCGGCTGGTACAGCAACTGGTGGCAGGGCAGGTGCCGTTGACGGTCTGCCCGCTCTCCAATGTCAAGCTGCGGGTGTTCTCCAGCCTGGCAGACCACAACCTGGGGCGGCTGCTGGCTGCCGGGGTGGTGGCAACGATCAACTCGGATGACCCGGCCTATTTCGGCGGCTATCTGAACCAGAACTACACCGAGACCTTTGCGGCCCTGCCGGAGCTTGGGGCAACCCAGGCCTATCAGCTGGCCCGCAACAGTTTTACGGCCAGCTTTGCGGCTGAGGCGAACAAGCAGGCCTGGTGCAAGGAATTGGATGATTTTTTTGCAGCGCTGGGCTGCTGAGGATCAGCGGCAGGATCAACCGCGAACGGGTAGCGGCACGGCCCGTTCACGGCTTGGGTTTGTTGTTGCGCTCTTCATACAGAGCGATCTGTTCTGCCATTGAGAGCTGCTTACGGCAGCAGTTTTTTGTGCGGCAGAGCCGGCAACGCTCATCAGAGCACCACTGGCAAAACCAGCAGTCCGGACAGGGATGTTTTTTGGGGGGATCATCCTGCTGCATACCATCCACCTTGGCAGACAGAAATCTGCATGGCACTCGTTAACTGGGAGTTGAAAAACGTTATGAGGAAGGCCGGATACAAGGCGCACGGAGCGCAGCGACCGAGACATAACATTTAGTTATAGTTAGCCGAGGGAGCGAGCACCGCGCAACGCCATAGACAGCCTCCGGAATAGTTTTTCAACGTCCTGCTTAATAGACCACATTCCGCTTAACCGCATTCCCCTGCAAGAGCTGGCTAAAGGCCTTTTCCTTGTCGGCATTTACCAGCAGGTAACGGGGCAGGATCTGGACCTTTTCCCTGGCAGTGGCATGGCGGCGCTCGATTGAGAAGGTGCTGATATAGCCGGCCTGGGCCGCCTTCTGCAGCAGATAATCATCGTAGATCCCAAAGGGCCAGGCCAGCAGGTCCACCGGGCCGCCCACCTCCTGCTCAAGCTTGCGCTTTGATTTGGTCAACTGCTCCATCACCAGTTTCTCAAAGGCGGCCGGCGCCAGTTTGCGACGTTCCTTCTTGAAGTTGGGGTGCCAGTAGGTGTGGGACTGGATATCGAACAGCCCGGTCTTCTTCAGCTCACGCAGCTGTTCCCAGGTCATGGCGTACTTGGCGTTGGAGATGGCCGAGGGATAGACAAAGATCGTGACCGGATAGCGGTACTTGCGGATGACCGGCAGCATGTCGCTATAGACACTCTTGTGGGCGTCATCCTCCACAATCACCACCGATTTGGGGGCCGGGGCCGACCCTTTCTTGAGGTACCAGTTCACCAGCTGGCGCAGCGGGATAACGCGGTAGCCGTTGTCGTGCAGGTATTTCATGTGCGCCTCAAAGACCGGGGTGGTGATGGTCATGCCATCGGCCACGGTGGGGCCAAAGCGGTGGTACAGCAGGATCGGGACGGATACCTCGGGGGCAACGGCGGCAGAGACGGGAAAGGCAACGGACAGCAGCACCAACAGACCAACCATACAGCGGATCATCAGAAAAAACCTTTCAACATACAAAAATTATTTTGCTTCTTCTACGCATCAAGCGTATAAAGTTTGATTGTTTTGGCCGGGCATTGCAACAGTTATTTCAGGCACGGACCAGATAGACCGAACAGGGGGCCAGTTCGGCCACACGGCGCGAGACGCTGCCCTTCAAGCGGCGCTCGAGAAAGCCCTTGCCGGAACTGCCAATCACAATCACATCCACCTCTTCCTGTTTGGCAAACTCTACCAGTTTCTCAGCCGGTTCGCCGGCCTCGACAATCATCTCCAGGGGCACATCGTACTCTGCGGCGCTTTTCTCGACGATGTAGAAGATCCGCTTGCGCAGCTCCTCCCATTGTTCGGTTTCGGTGAGCGGCTTGACCGGCACGAAATCCGAATAACTCGAACTCTGGGCATTAGGTACCACCAGCAAGGCATAGACCTTGCTTTTAAACTGACTGCGATTGCCGGCCGCCATCCGCACCGCTTCTTCGGCCGCCTTGTCCGAATAGGGGGAACCGTCAATCGCCACCAGGATCTTTTTTCGCAGATTCAGCATGCCCGCTCCGTACTGTTTTATTTTTAAGCAGATTATGTCTACACCAAACCGGGTATTTTTTAAAAATATAATGCAATTATTCACACTTGACAATTATAAAACAAGATTCTATATACTAGATTAATACTTCATAAAGCGTCTTAATCTGGCTATTTACCACTCCAGGAACCGATACCAATGGCAAAAAAAGAAAAATCAGAATACCTCATCCAGGCCGTCTCCCACGCCCTTGACCTGCTTGAGCAATTCCACGGCGAGACCGACGAGCTGGGGGTCACCGAACTCTCCAAGCGACTGAAACTACACAAGAACAACGTCTTCAGGCTGCTGGCAACCCTTGAGTCGCGGGGCTACATCGAGCAGAACAAGGTCACGGAAAACTACCGCCTGGGGCTCAAGACCCTGGAGCTGGGACAGACCTTCATCAAGCAGATGGGACTGTTGCGCCAGTCAAAGCCGGTCCTGGAAGAGATGGTCAGGATCTGCAACGAGACCACCTATGTCTCGGTCCTGAAGGATTTCCACATCATCTACCTGGACTGCATTGAGACCAGCATGACGGTACGGGTGGTGCCTCGGGTCGGCTCCCGTCTGCCGGCGTACTGCACCGCCGCCGGCAAGGTCCAGGTCGCTTACATGAGCAGCGACGAGATCGACCATTACCTGCCCAACCGCGATCTGCAGAAGTTTACCGCCAATACCATCGCCGACCGCGAAGAGCTGAAGAAGCAGTTGCTCAGCGTGGCCGAGCAGGGCTATGCCATCGACAACGAAGAGCTGGATGAAGGGGTCCGCTGCGTCAGCGCCCCGATCCGCGACTACACCCGCCGCATCATCGGTGCGGTCAGCATCTCCGGCCCTTCGATGCGCTTCTCCGACGACCGGATCAACCGTGAACTGATCCCCCTTGCCATCAGGGCCGCTGAAGAGATCTCATCCAAACTGGGCTACCAGAAGTAAGCCTGCCTCATACCAGGCCAAACAAAAGGGGGTGCCACAAACCGGCGCCCCCTTTTTACGTACTCACGCCAACCGTGCCTAAAAGAGGGTGTCACGCTTCATAATAGTCTCAATGAAGCCCTCTTGCTTGGGCCCCTTGTAATCCACACACTTGGCCCAGGCCACCATGGTCTGGTCGATATCCTTTTTTTGCTCTGCCGACAGGTTGTCGTATCCCAGCTCCTTGGCCGGGGTCAGCAGGATATGCACAAACTGGCGGTAATCCACCGAGGCGGGCAGTTTCTCGGCCACACAGGTGCAATAGCTCTCCACCCCCACCACCTTCATGCACTGCTCGCGCTTGACCGGAATGGACTGTTTCTGCAGCTTCAGGGCGGTCAACTCGGCAATCTGCTGCTCCAGTTTCTTGATCTTGTCCAACAGCTCCGCCTTCTTTTTGGGGTCCTGCTCCTCGGCGGCCTGCACCGCCGGAGACTGCGCAAGAACCAGGGCACCCAACAGCAGGCACATCAGCAGCTTTTTTTTCATCAAACACCTCGTTGCAGATTGAATACCAGACTATCGGCAGACCTTAACCAGTCACCATCCGCTTGTCAATCAGAACCAGCAGCAGCACCAACCCGGCTGATTCCGGCCTTGCATGCGATCAAAGCGCTGTGGTATCCCTGACTGCAAGGAGGCGCTATGCAGGCACAACCGTTGTGGGAACATCATTGCATGGTCCGCTACCATGAGCTGGATCTGCGCGGCATGGTACGGCTGCCGGTGGTAATGACCTGGCTGCAGGATGCCGGGATTGCCCATGCCACGGCCCTGGGGGTCTCGGTCAGGGACCTGCGCACGCTGGGGCTGACCTGGGTCCTGTCCCGCCTGAACCTTGAACTGCAGCAGTACCCCCGCAACAACGAACAGGTGCTGGTGCGGACCTGGCCGGTCACCCGCGAGGGACGCTTCTCGGTCCGGGACTTTGAGCTGTTTGATGCCCAGGGCGCCCCCATTGGCCGGGCAACCAGCTCCTGGGCGGCCCTGAACCTCACAACCCGCCGCCCGGTCAAGCTGGACGACCACCTGCCCGACTATCCGCTCAGGCCGGTGCGGGCCCTGGCCGATCCCTTCACCACCCTGCCGATGCTGGAGCAGTGCGAATCCGCCCTGCAACTGCCGGTCCTGCGCTCCGACCTGGACCCCAACCGCCATGTCAACAACACCGTCTACGCCACCTGGGCCCTTGAAGCGGTGCCGCAGGCGCTGGTGGACAGCCATGTCGTCACCAGGCTTGAGATCGGTTTTCGCACCGAGGCGCTCTACGGCGACACCATCCGCTCCTGCTGCGCCCCAACCGCTGATGATCCCACCACCCTGCTGCACCGGATCGAACATGCCGCCGATGGCCGGGAACTCTGCCGGATGCGCACCACCTGGCAACCGCAGCCCCTTACGTAACCGTAATACCGTCACGAGGAAGGCTGGATGCAAGGCGCACGGCGCGCAACGACCGAGACATACCAAACCGGGTAGACGAGGAAGTGAGCACCGAGCAACGCAGCAGACAGCCTCCGCAGTAGGTATTACCCCACCGTCTTCCTGAACCGCAGCACCGCCACCCCCAGCACCGTCGTGCCGATCAACAGCAGCATGCCGAGCTGCTTCCAGAGGATCGTCAGCCCCACCCCCTTCAGGTACAGCCCCCGGATGATCTCCATGAACCAGCGCACCGGGTTGATCACGGTCAGCCACTGCACCGGCAGCGGCATGTTGTCCACCGGAAAGGCAAAGCCGGACAGCAGCATGGCGATAAAGATCACGAAAAAGGCGCTCATCTTGGCCTGCTGCTGGGTCTGGCTGATGGTGGAGATAAACAGGCCGCTCCCCAGGCAGCTCATCAGAAACAGCCCGGTGGCCACAATCAGCAGCGTAATGCTGCCCCGCACCGGCACCCGGAACACCAGCCACCCCACCAGGCTGATCAAAAAGACATTGGCGTAACCGATCAGCACAAACGGCAGGGTCTTGCCCAGGATAAACTCATACTTGCGGATCGGGGTCACGATCACCTGCTCCATGGTGCCGATCTCCTTCTCCCGCACCACCGCCATGGCAGAGAGCAGCATCGTGATGATGTAAAGGATGTTGGCAATCACCGCCGGCACATAGAAAGGCGGGCTGGCCAGATCCGGGTTGAACCAGGCCCGCGTCTGCAGGTGCACCGCACCGGGCAGGGCTGCCCCGCCCTGGCGTTGGGCCTGCTCCGTCAACAGCCTCAGGTTGCGATCCTCGCTGAAGCGGGAAAGGTAACCCAGGATCACCCCGGCGGTATTGGAGTCGGAACCGTCCAGGATCGCCTGCATGGTGGCGGTGGCACCCTTGTCCTGCTGCTCGGCAAAACCGTGGTTGATCACCAGCACCAGCCGCACCTCGCCACTGTCCAGCAGCCGTGACGCCTGCAGCTCATCCGCTGGCCTGAAACGTTGCTGGAAATGGCCGGAAGAAAAGAGCACCGCCAGCAGATCGCGGCTCTGGGGCGAATTATCCCGGTCGATCACCGCGGTGGGGATGTTGCGCACATCCATGTTGACCGCATAGCCGAAGATCACGGTCTGCACCATCGGCAGGATAAAGAGCACCGTCCGCATCCGCGGGTCGCGGAAGGTCTGGATGAACTCCTTGATCAACATGGCCTTCAGGCGTTCAAACATCAGTGACGTTGGTCAAGAGCTTGAGACACAAGGTGAACGAGCTTAACTTTTGAATCTTCATCATCAGCAAAATTAATGCGGCTGCTGTCAATAGTGATAATTTTCGAGTGAGGCCGCGTTTCCTCAATCTGCATTTCAATAGCGGTGTTAAGTGACCTGAGAAAGTCCGTGGTAATTGATTTCTCCACCGCACGTCCCCGGTTGCTGATGCGGGTCAATTCCGTCTCGGGATCGCATTGTAGATGAATTATTAATACCGGGGGTGGTAGTTCTTTTTTGATCTCTTCGTAAACGACTTTGAATGCGGCCAACCGCGAACCTTGAAGCCC
>CAZUSH010000103.1:0-7694 GCA_964622705.1 uncultured Geobacter sp.
AGACCGCTTCAATCTCCTGCGGGTCTGCATCGATCAGCTGTAGCCCGGCCAGCAGGCCAAAGGCCACCTTTTCACCGTGATAGAAGGCGTGGGTCTCAGGCAGCGCGGTCAGGCCGTTGTGGATGGAATGGGCGCCTGCCAGGCCGCCGCTCTCAAAGCCGATACCCGAGAGCAGGGTGTTGGCCTCAATGATATGTTCCAGGGCCGGGGTGACGAGCTGCTGTTCTGCCGCGGTCTTGGCTGATTTCCCGAAGCGCAGCAGGGTATCGTAACAGAGCCGGGCCAGGTTCAGCCCGGTCATGGTGGTGAGGCCGCCACCGGGGGTGGTTGATTGGGTGGTGTGGCACGAGCGCGCCTCAAACCAGGTTGCCAGGGCATCCCCCATGCCGGCCACCAGAAAGCGCACCGGCGCCTGGGCAATGACGGCCGTATCCACCAGCACTGCTGCCGGGTTGGAGCGCTGATACGCAACCGAGTCAAAGACCCCGCTTTCGGTGTACAAGACCGCGCAGCCGCTACAGGGGGCATCGGTGGAGGCGATGGTGGGCACGATGATCACCGGCACACCGGCGCGGTCAGCAGCGATCTTGGCGGTGTCGATGGCCTTACCACCTCCCATCCCCACCACAACATCCGCCTGCTGGGTCTGCATAACAGCTGCCAGCCGGGTCAGTTCTGTTTCGCAGCATTCGCCGCCAAACGGTTCCACCTGCGTGGCGCAGGCGGCCAGATCGAGGCCGCTTGTTGCCAGAATCTTGCAGGCGCTGGGCGAGGCCAGCAGCAGCCCCCGTTTGCCGAACGTCCTGATCAGTTCCGGCAGCTGGCTGATGGCTCCGGCCCCTTGCAGGTATTTACCGGGAAAAAGCACCTTATGCAGCATGATCAGCTCCTTTTGTGGGTCGTATTGGTTCGCATGCGCCGCAGTGGCGCGATAACACCAGCACAAGTCGACTGGCGCTTTGGCGGGCAGTCTCATCGCTCAGCGTCATGGCCTTGAAAATGCGCGGCAAAGGTCTTGACTGCCGACAATGCCTCTACCCTGGGCAGCACCAATTCGTGTATAACCGGACTGCCGTCCGCTGCCCGACGGGTCACCACCAGATAACTCAACTGCTGGACCGGCAGCTGACAACTGCGGCAGTCGGCAGCCAGCTCCAGCAGCCTGCCGTTCGGCTTGGCAGGAAAGGCCAGGGCCAGGCCGAAGAAACCGTTGT
The DNA here is from genome assembly GCA_964622705.1 of uncultured Geobacter sp. Lineage (GTDB taxonomy): Bacteria > Desulfobacterota > Desulfuromonadia > Geobacterales > Pseudopelobacteraceae > Trichlorobacter. The sequence goes on from CAZUSH010000103.1 coordinate 1,215, forward strand.
CCGCCCGGTATTCCACGATCCGCTCACCCAGCCCGGCCACCACTGCGCGAATCTGTTGTTCCAGCAGCCCCGGCTGGTACGACACCGCTGGTGCCTCAGCCAGCAGTGCGATCCCTGCCAGGTCTGAGCGCAGCCCCATCAGGATCATCGGCTTGTCGTTGGGATCAAGCCAGTTAAGCAGCGCTGCAAGCTGGTCTCCTGCAAGGGCCACACAGCCGGAGGTGGTAAAACCTTCTTCCAGCCAGGTATGCACAAAGATGGCACTGCCCAGACCGGGGATGACCGGGGTGCGGTTGTAACCGGTCACGATTCCCAGCCGGTAGCGCTGATCCTGGATCACGAGCGGTTCAAACGAGCGCGCGCTGGTCAGGCCACGCTTGGTCCAGGTATTGTAGTCGGGCGCCGCAACGTCATCGACCCACACATCATCAGCATTGCTCTGGCGGTACGGCATCGCGCTCTTGATGGCTGCGGCATAGCCAAAGGCGAACTCAAGCGGAAACAGGCCGCTGGGCGCCCTACCGTCCCCTTCGCGCTTTTCCCCAACAGGTGCAAAACCGTTGCGGCCGATCATGGCCGGCAGCGGTCCAGCTACCCTCTGCCACCCCTGCCCTGTCCGTTCCAGGGCATACAGTTGAGCCAATGAGGTGTCAGGAGAGTCGCTCACCACCACCAGCAACTGATTGCCGAACATCTGGTGTTCCTGCGTGAGCGCCGGCCGCTGTGTCACAGTAGCGGCACAACCTGCCAGCCACAACAGGGCAAACAACAGCCCTCCCTTCAAAAGTCCGGCAAACACCTGTCACCTCACCCTCAATCGGTACAACAGCCTCAGCCGGTGCTCGTGGTTGCAATCTGCTCGTTGCTAAAACTTACGCATGATCTTGTTGACATTGACAAAATGGCCTCCGCCACACTTGGTCGGATTATTATACGACTCAACCGTGACCCATCCTGATGGAATGCTAAAGCCTGCACAGATGACCATGGTATCTCCAATTCTCTTGTCAGAGTAGCTTAACAGCTCGTAAGCATTATTGGTTGGACCGGAACTACTGCAACGAACTGGATCGGTGTATATATTAACCACGACATATCCGAACGGAATGTTGGAACCAACGCAGGTTACCGCATGTGCGGATAGTGCGGACAACAGCACAGCGCACATGACACCAAAAGAAGCAATGAGTTTTTTCTTCATAATCGTCTTCCTCTGATTGAATGATTGAATAGAGTTGCTCAATCTCGGCATAGTGACTACCCACGCCAGCCCCTAAAACCGCCCAGCAGACAAGGCGATGCCTATCTGAGCGGGCGAACCGGCCAGATATAGCCTTCATTGCGGCAGTTATATGCCGTGCCGTTTTTCATGCTGACCACAAGTGCATCACATTTGTCGTCATAGGTCATTGACCAGTAGTTGCCGTTCATCTGGACGTTTTTAAACTTTGCCAGATTGGCTGCCCTGGCCTGCAGTTCATGGGAGGTGGGTAAACGCCACGCTCCGGCAACTGAGCCGTCTTTCAGGCCGCAGGCGCCGTTTGCCAGGCTCTTTGCCTTGCTCCAGGCGGTGTTGAAGGTCGTCTCTCCACCAAAGCAGTTTGCATCCTTCAACCAGACCAGATTCGTGACCGGATCGGTCACGGTTCCATCGTCAAGAAGAGGATTACCTGCCACGGCAGTACCCTGCAGGATGCCTATAGCAAGCAAACCGGCAATGAGTAGTACTGTTTTAATGTTCATAGTTTCTCCTTTGATAACGTGTGAATGTCCATAACAAGGGACAGGCGATCAGAACTACCGCTGCTTTTCCAACTCTTCAAATGCAGAGGTAATGCCAACAACACAGTCAAGTTATTACAGCATGTTAGCACCAACAAAAACACCAACAAGTGTCACCAACCGCCAACACTGTTGGCGGCAGCGTGTCAATCTGATTTCAGTGCCACGATCGGATCAAGCAAGGAGGCCTGGCGGGCAGGGTAGTAACCGAAGAAGATCCCCACGGCATTGGAAACACCGACACCCAGCAGGATAGCGCCAAAGGAAAGGGAAAACTGCCACTGGGCAAAATGAGCAATCAACCAGGAGGCCCCAACCCCGAAGACAATTCCCAGCAGACCGCCGATTAAGGAAAGGATGATCGCTTCAATCAGGAACTGGCCCCGGATATCGCCCCGCTTGGCCCCCAGGGCCCGACGTATGCCGATCTCGCGCCGCCGCTCCGTTACCGAGACCAGCATCACGTTCATGACCCCTACCCCGCCCACGATCAGCGAGATACTGCCGATGGCGCCCAACAGCAAGGTAAACATCTGCATCTGCTTTTCCATCTGGGCAATGATCTCTTCCGGGCTGGTGACCCGCACCGATGCCTTGCCCGCGCCCTCCAGGTAGGACTTGACCTGGTCAGCGGCAGCCTTGTTGGAGACACCGGGGCGTACCCGGGCGGTGATGTTGCTGATCTCGGCATTGTCAAAGACCCGCAGGCCGGTGGTGATATGCAGGTAGACCATCTCGTTCGGCTCAAAGCGACGCATGCCCCCCTCGGCTACCTTGGCGGTAATGCCGATCACCCGGAAGAGGTTGTCGCCGATCCTGACCTTGCTGCCGATCACTGCACCAGCGCCAAGCGTGCGCAGCTGCTCGGCCACGTTGTACCCCACCACGCAATAACGGCTCTGCTCATCCAGATCGGATAGAAAACGGCCCGCTTGCATGCTCAGCTTATTGATATCCAGAAACGATGCCGTCACCGCCATGGCACTGGCCCGCTCAAGTTTCTTGGCATGAAAGCCGACCTCGCCGGCCCCCCTGACCGATGGCGCCACCAACGCAATGCCGGAACACTTCAGCGGAGCCGCCATGACCGCTGCCAGAGAAAAGGCCTGTTTGAGGCTTCTGATCGCCTGCGTACCGCCCGGCCCAGCGGGACCACCGCCAAAATCCTTCTCAATGGTCAGGATGTCGGTACCCATTTCCTTGAACTGGCGCAGCGACTCCTCTTGCACGATCTTGCCAACCGACACCATGGCGATCACCGAACCGATCCCGATCACAATTCCGATCAGGGCCAGGATGGTGCGCTGTTTGGCCGCCAGCAGGCTGCTGACCGCCTCTTTCAGGTTGGACTGCAGGATCATGGCACAATGACCCCGTCTTTCATCACCGCCACCCGCGTACATTGGCGGGCAATGCCGGGATCATGGGTGATGATCACCACCGTGATCCCCTCCTCACGGTTCAGGGTCTTGAACAGCTCCATGATCTCGCCGCCCACCTGGGTATCCAGGGCGCCGGTCGGTTCATCGGCCAGGATAATGGCGGGCCGGCCGATCAGGGCGCGGGCAATGGCAACCCGCTGCTGCTGGCCGCCGGACAGCTCTGCCGGACGGTGATGGGCCCGCTCATGCATGCCGACCCGGCGCAGCAGCTCCATGGCCCGTTCACGCACCGCCGGGCTGCTTTCACCGCGGTACACCATCGGCAGCTGCACGTTTTCCAGGGCGGTCAGTTTTGCAAGCAGGAAATATTGTTGAAACACAAAACCGATCCGGCGGTTGCGGATCTCGGAGAGGGCATCGTCGTTGGTGTAGGTCACTTCCGCCCCATCCAGCCGATAGGTACCGGAACTGGGGCGATCAAGCAGGCCGATGATGTTCATCAAGGTGGATTTACCGCAGCCGGAAGGCCCCATGATGGAGACCAGCTCTCCCTGGTTGATTTCCAGATCGACCCCATTTAATACGGCAACCTCGGTCGGGCCGATCCGGTAGGTCTTGCGAATATCGCGCAGACGCAACATTTACGGTTTTCCCGGCGCAGCCGGAGTCGCCGCGGACGCAGCCATCTGGACCTCGATCAGATCACCGGCCTTTAACCCGCTGGTGACCTCAACCGCATCCTGGGTGGTAAAGCCGGTGGTGACCGCCACCTTTTCAGTCTGGTCCTCCGGCTTGTTACCCTTTTTCCTGACCACAAAGCGCTTGCCCGCGTCGTCATGCACAGCGCTCAGCGGCACCATCAGGGCATCCGGTTTTTCGTAGATCAGGATCTCCAACTGGGCGGTCATGCCCACCATGATCCGTTTCCTCAGATCCGGCGGCACCGTATCGATCACAATCCTTACCCCAAAGGAAGCGGTGCTCTTGTTGCCGCCATCCCCTGCCCCACTCTCGGCCTGGGGCGAGATATTCTGGATCACGCCGTTTAACTGCTCTCCCGGAAAGGCATCGCCGCTAACCCGCACCTTCTGACCCAGCTTGACCTTGGTGACATCCACCTCATCCACCTTACAGTTGACGGAAAACCCGGCAAGATCCCCGATGGCCAGGATCACCTCACCCTGCTGAAAGGTGATGCCGCGCTCAATGGAGCGGCCTTCCTTACCCTGCCCTTCAGCCTGCGGCTTCATCACAATACCGGAGACCGGGGCCACCACCGTGGCGGCTGCCAGGTCGCGCTCGGCCTGTTTCATGCGGGCCTCGGCGTTGTCAAGCTCTGCGCGGGAGACTTTACGGTTTTCTGAATTGCCCTTCTCCTGGGCCGCCTTCACTTCCTCCAGAGCGCTCTGGTAATCCATCTGCTGGTTCTGGTACTGCTGCCTGGCCGACTCCAGCTCGGTTGCCGGGATGATCCCCTTCTTAAAGAGCCGCTCCGACTCGTCCAAGGTCTTCTTCTGGGTTTCCAGCGAGAGCTTGGCCTTGGCCAGCGAACGGTTGGCCCGCGCCATATCGGCGCTGGCATCCCATTTTTCCAACTGGCGGTAACCGGCCCTGGCCTTGATGTAGGCAGATTCCGCCTCGCGGTACTTGATGCGGGCCTCGGCGGTATCCATCACCACAAGCGGCTGACCCGCCTTAACCACGTCACCGTAACGCACCAGCAGCTGCCCCACCTTGCCGGAGATCGGGCTGGTCAGATTAACCATCTGCAGCGGCAACAACTTGCCGGTAAGAGTAATGCTGTTGCTGACCGGCTGGGGGTTGACCGGTACCAGGCTGGTTGTCGTGGTCCCGGGCTCAGCCGCCGCAGGAGGCGCCGCATTGCTGATATGCGGCTTGCGGTTCCAGACAAACAGGCCGATTCCCAGAAACAGCACAATGGTAAAGATAGTGGCGGCAGTGCGGATGATCTGGACCTTCTTCAGGGCTGCCTGCAGCTGCTGGTTGCCCTCTTCAGTCTTCAGGTAGGCATCCTGCAGTTCACGGTGTTTCTGCCGCAGCTCGGCTGCCAGCCGCACCTCTGTCTCCTGCAAGGCCTGCAGCTCGGTGATATCGCTGAAAACCGCGATCACCCCCATGCGCCGGCCGCTGCCATCCTCCGCCTTCAGGAAGTTGGTGGTCAGCGCCAGGGTCAGGCGTTCACCATGGCGGTTGAACGGCACCACCCGGTTGTGGCTGACCGAGGACTCGTAGATCGCATCCAGGATGGTCTGGTTGAAATCATCGTTCTCCTCCTGCAGCAGAAACAGCTCGCCAAAGGCACGTTCCAGCGCCTCTTCCGGGCTGATCCCCAGTATCCTGGCTGCCGCCTGGTTATAGGTGATGATCCGGCCGTCCAGGTTGATGGTCATCACCCCATCGGTCATATCGTTCAGAACCCTGTCTGCTATGAGGCTGTGCTGTTCCATGGTGCTCCTGCGCTACTGCCGCTCTGCAAGGGTAACCCCCCAGCGCTCCAGGGTGATGCCCAAGGAGCTTTCCAGGGTGCTCAGGGCATTCAAATAGGTAATGACGGCGGATAGTTCACTGTTTTGGGCGTTTTTCAAATCGTTCTGATAACTGACCAGCTGGAAGTTGGTGGAGCGTCCTGCCTTCAGCTTTTCAGTCTCAATCTCAACCTTTTTTTCCGACAGGGTCCGTGCCAGGGTGGCCAGCTTGATCTGGCGGTAGTTCATCTCGGCGGAACGCAGGGCATTCTGAATCTCAACCTCGATATTCTTCCGCATCACGGCCAGGTCATTCTCAGCAGTTTTCAGGCCAATCTCAGCAGTAATCAGGTTTTGGCGCTCCGTTGAGGTGCGGTAAAGATTATCCAGCGGGATAGTGAGACTTAATGCGGCGCTCCAACTTCCGTTGTTGATATAATCATTTTTATAGTTACTGGTAAAATCAAGCTGCCAGAGGCGGTTACGCTTTTTAATAATCAAATCCCGCTTGACCTTTTCAAAGCCGATCAATGCTTTTTGATAATCCACTCGATTGCGAAAAGCCAGTTGTCTGGCCTGCGTCAGGGTGTACGGCACCGCTGGGATCTCGGTCTCCGCCACCGGGGTCAAACGGGTGTTGTTATCAATGTCGATCGCCTGGGTCAGTGCCAAACGGGCAGCGTCAAGGCTATTTTCGGCATTAAGTAGGCTCAGCTCTTGATTAGCCAAGTCTGCTTCAGATTGGACAATCTCGATGGCAGCCATCCGGCCGGCTGCGATCAGCTCACGGTTGGTGGCCACCAGCTCCCTGCTGCGCTCAAGTGACTGTC
>CAZUSH010000104.1:0-7431 GCA_964622705.1 uncultured Geobacter sp.
ACCGGTGTGATGTAAAGCAGGTCTGCTATTTTCATTTGATTGGCACGAGGGTCTGTGGTTGTGTACATGGCAAGAGCCACGGGATCAAGGGCCAGCGCAGTGCCTACGGCGGGGGAGGTGTTGGGATTTGTTAGCATAGTACCAGTAGTACGAGCTTTGGTTGTGCCGGGTGTGTTAATGTCAACTCGCCAAGGGCTTGCACTAGGCAGGTTATAATCAGAATATAATTTTTTATTGGTATCTTGACCTGTGGACGTATTGAAAAAATACTGTCCCCATTGATTCCATGAACCGTCGTAAAGCGTTACCGGCCAATTGAGTATGCCATCAAGCACAAAGAAGGTTGATGCTGCCCGGGTGCCTGAGGCACAGTAGACGTAGGTCATTTTGGTCTGGGCGGCAACCCCGAAAGTGGCAAGGTGGGTTTTTATGCTTTCAGCGTCGTTGTATTTAGAGGTCTTTCCGCTAATGGCAGTGGTGTATTGCGCAAAGTCATCTACTTTGGCATTTGCCATGTATACAGTAGGTAAAACTCCATTAGTTGGTCCTCTGACATCCAGGATTGCCACGCCGTCGACATCGTTGCTGATCGTGCCTTGATTGATGCCGTCAACCAGGCTGATCATATCGCCGATCGAGCTGCGTAGCTGGAAGTTATTGGTGTTGTTTTTGACGCTGTAGGTGGAGGGGGTAATAACAGGAGCTTCAGTCGTAAGCGTATTGCCAGCATCTACCCAAGCATCGTCTCCGCCATCAAGAATTTTGAGGCGTTCTTTTGCAAATCCCCAGTAGCGGAAGATATAATAGGCACGCGCTGCATTTAAAAAACTGCCTTTTTTGCTTACGGTAAAGACAATGGTTGTATTTGCATCAATGCCGCTACGTTTAATGATCGGGTCAATTATTGTGCCGTCTGGTGTCTGGGTACCGATCTGGGCGACACCTTCAAGGCGGGTCTGGTTAATTTCTGTAGCGCTATTTAATAGCTGAGCGCCGGGTATGTGGCCGTTCAGATAGTCAGCAGGAGTGGTGACCGCAAGAATTACTAATTTGGCAGCGCTGGAGCTGGTCGCTGCTTTTGAGATGGTAGAAGCTTTTGATGCTATTGCACTATTGTTGTTTAAATAACCGCTATTTATCCAGGTTTTGAGGTCATCTGCGGTTGCTTTGGATGTTTTGTCAGCCGTTTCTAATGCTGCCGCCGGTTGCGGCGTCACTGGAATTGGATAACTCCCGCTGCCGGTACTTCCACTACCGCCACAGCCCCATACCGTCAGCAGGGCCGTCAGCATCAGGCCGACCAGGCTGAACAACATGCTCCTTCGTGTCATAAGAAATTGTTGCATCATAGACGCCTCCCGGTTGGTTTCGGCCCGTGGGCCTTGGTAATTCCTGCATTTAAGCGATCCATTTACTAGATTTTCTAGCATGGATGCTATAAAGTGCCGCAACGAAAGTTTTTCGTTGCGCTATTCCGATCGGAGTGGGGTTTTTTCTGAATATTCAGATAGTTGTATAGGAGGAATTGTGGATATTGATGTCTTGAAAAGTCTTGCTGCCGTTGCGGAAACCGGCTCGTTTTCACGGGCGGCAACACTTTTGTGCATCAGTCAATCTGCAGTTTCAAAGAGGATCAAGCTGCTTGAGGATACCTTGAGTGTGCAGCTCTTGGACCGGTCCGGCCCGGTCCTGAAACTGACCTCCGCCGGTCGGATCGTTGAAAAAAATGCCAAGGCTGTGATTGATATCTGCTCACGCTGTGCCACGGAACTGAGCCACTTAAAAGGGGAGAAGCGGATCGACTTCCGTTGCACTCCCTCCTACGGCATCTCGTACATGCCCTGTGTCACCAAGGCCTTAATGGAACAGCGGCCGGACATCACCAATTTTTCGATCTCCTTTGACAATCTTGAGGGGGTTCTGGATGCGGTCCGCACCGGGGACTGCCAACTGGCGGTGGTGGAACACTGCGACCTGTTGCCCGTTGGCGAGGAACATGCGCTTGAATACCTCAACCAGGATTCGCTGGTGCTGGTCGGCGCGCCGTCACTGGGGATACCGGCCAGCGGAACCAGTATTGACGACCTGTTGCCCCACACCCTCTATATCCGTTCCACCGGCTGCTGCTCACGCCGCATCCTGGAGAGCAAGATGGAGCGGATCGGGCGCAGCCTGAACTGCTTCAACAAGGTGCTGGTCTGCGACGACCTGAACATGATCCTGAAATCAATCCTTGCCGGTTACGGCATCGGTTACCTGGCCCGCAGTGTGGTGACAGAAAGCCTGAGCAGCGGGGCCCTGCAGGTCTATGATCTACCCGGTTCAGAGCAGGTCTTCCAACGCTCACTCCTGCTCGGCGCAAGTTTTGTTGCCACCGACGAGACCAACGATCTGATCCGGATCATCCGTTCCGTTGCCGGCTCCCAGTTGACCATTGCCCTCGGCCTGTTGCCGTCGCTGCTGTTGGAGGCGGTGCCGCTGTGAGCGGGGGCACCCGCTGTTGATCAATCCCCATGCGGGGCTACCCACGCCCCTTACGAGGTCTGCCATGCGTAAAGCCGTTGTCCTGTATAGTGCCGGTCTTGATTCCACCACCTGTTTGGCCATTGCCCAGGCCGAGGGATTTACCCCCTACGCCATCAGTTTTGATTATGGCCAGCGCCACCGCCACGAACTGGAGCTGGCCCGGGCCAATGCCAAAAGGCTGGGTGCGGTGGAACATCTGGTGGTTGCCTTTGATCTGCGCCAGGTGGGCGGCAGCGCACTGACCAGCGCGATCGAGGTGCCCAAGGAAGGGGTGGGCAACGACATCCCGGTCACCTACGTGCCGGCCCGCAATACGATCTTTCTTTCCTTTGCGCTTGGCTGGGCCGAGGTGCTGGGGGCCTACGACATCTTCATCGGTGTCAACGCCCTGGACTATTCCGGCTACCCCGACTGCCGTCCGGCCTATATCTCGGCCTACGAGACCATGGCGAACCTGGCCACCAAGGCCGGGGTGGAAGGCACCGGCCACTTCTCGATCCATACCCCGCTGATCAACCTGACCAAGGCCCAGATCATCAAACAGGGGATCTCCCTGGGGGTTGACTATGGCCTGACCCATTCCTGCTACGATCCCACCCCGGAAGGGCTCTCCTGCGGCCGCTGCGATTCCTGCCGCCTGCGTTTGAAAGGCTTTCACGAAGCCGGCCTGAGCGACCCGCTGCGTTACGTCTGACCCTGTTGTGGATTTTTTAATCCGCAGGCGTGACCCTCCCGCTGTATACGAATTTTTTTGTGGCCGAGCGCCCAGCTTAATCAACGATAAATAATGCGAGAACACTATGTTGCTGATTATGCGGATATATGCATTAGGATATTAAGGACCAAGTTGATCTTTTTTTGCTTGATTTTTTGCTAACTCGGTGTAGACTTCCTCATCGGCGGCACAATGACCGTCTGATTCTCTCACAAGGAGGAAGCATGGACGTCCTCGCTCTTAGCCGGCTGCAATTCGCAGTCACCACCATGTTCCACTTCATTTTTGTTCCCCTTACCCTAGGTCTTTCCGTTCTGACCGCCTGGTTTGAAATCAGGTATGTCCAGACCGGTGACGAGACCTACAAGCGGATGACCAAGTTTTGGGGCAAGTTGTTCCTGATCAACTTTGCCTTGGGAGTGGTTACCGGTATCACCCAGGAGTTCCAGTTCGGCATGAACTGGGCAGAATACTCCCGCTACGTGGGTGATATCTTTGGTGCGCCGTTGGCTATTGAGGCCACCGCAGCCTTCTTTTTGGAATCGGTCTTCATTGGCGTATGGATCTTCGGCTGGGACAAGGTTTCCAAAAAGGCCCACGCTACCGCCATCTGTCTGGCAGCCTTCGGTACCAACCTGTCCGCCCTCTGGATTCTGCTGGCAAACGGCTGGATGCAGAAGCCGGTCGGCTTTATCCTGCGCAACGGCCGCGCCGAGATGAACGACTTTTTGGCCGTGGTCACCAACCCCTACGGCTGGTTCAAGTTTCTGCACACCGTCACCTCCGGCTATGTCGTGGCCGGCTTCCTGGTGATGGGCATCTCCGCCTGGCACCTGATGAAGAAAAACGAGATCGACTTCTTCACCCGTTCCTTCAAAACCGCGGCACTGTTCGCCTTCATCTCCAGTATCCTGGTGGCCGTGACCGGCGACTTCCACGCCGTTGAGATCGCCAAGACCCAGCCCACCAAGTTTGCCGCCATGGAATCGGTCTGGGAAACCAAGAAATGCGTACCGATGCACCTGCTGCTGATGCCGGACGAAGCCAACCAGTGCAACACCATCGAGAGCGCCTCGATCCCCGGTCTGGTCAGCTTCCTGGCCTTCCACGACACCAACGCTGAAATCAAGGGCCTGAAGGACTTCCCCGTGTCCGAGCGTCCGCCGGTCCTGCCGGTCTTCCTGAGCTTCCGGGTGATGGCTGGGCTGGGAGCGCTGATTGTGCTGCTCTCCTTCCTGGCTGTGGTGCTGCCGCGCTGGAAATACTTTGTCGACTTCAAGATCTTCCTCGGTCTGATGGTCATTGCCATCCCCCTGCCGTACCTGGCTACCCAACTGGGCTGGCTGGTGGCAGAACTGGGACGGCAGCCCTGGGTCGTCTACGGCGTGCTCAAGACCGCCGACGGCTATTCCAAATCACTTTCCGTACTGCAGGTGGCAGGCTCGCTGATCGGCTTTACGGCGCTGTACGGTGTGCTGGGGGCAATAGATATTTACCTGCTGGCCAAATATGCCAAAAAAGGACCTGAAACGGCTAAGGAGGTAGCATAACTATGGAACTGCAAATTACCTGGTTTGTCTTGTGGGCCGTACTCTGGTCGGTATACTTCATGCTGGACGGCTTCGTCTTCGGGGTTGGTTTCCTGTCCGGCTTTATTGCCAAGAACGATACGGAAAAGCGCATCCTGATCAACACCATCGGACCGGTCTGGGACGGTAACGAGGTCTGGCTGCTGACCGCCGGCGGTGCCACCTTTGCCGCCTTCCCCACCACCTATGCGTTGATGTTCAGCTACCTCTACACCGCGCTGCTGCTGCTGCTGTTCTCCCTGATCGTACGCGGCGTCTCCTTTGAGTTCCGTGGCAAGATCGAGACCGCAAGCTGGAAGTCGGGCTGGGATACCGCCATCATCGTCTCCAGCTTCCTGCCGGCCCTGCTGTTCGGGGTGGCCTTCGGCAACATCTTCAGCGGTCTGCCGATGGATGCAGCCGGCTACCATGGCGGCCTGCTCTCCCTGCTGAACCCCTACGGTATCCTGACCGGCCTGCTGTTCGTGCTGCTGTTCGCCGTGCATGGCGCCCTGTACGCCGCTGCCAAGACCACCGGCGACCTGTCTGCCCGGGCCTTCAACCTGGCCAAGCTGCTCTGGATTCCGCTGCTGCTGATCGCGGTCGTGTTCCTGGGCTACACCGCCTATGCCACCAAGCTGTATGACAACTACATGAAACTGCCGTTCCTGTTCATCGTGCCGGCCATTGCCGTACTGTCCCTGGCTAGCGTGCAACTGTTCATGATCAAGAACTCGGTCCTGAAGGCCTTCACCGCCTCCTGTCTGACCATCGTGTTCGTGGTGGTCACCGGCGTAACCGGCCTGTTCCCGAACCTGATCCCGTCCAGCCTCGATCCGGCCTTCAGCCTGACCATCTTCAACTCGTCATCCAGCCAGTACACCCTGACGATCATGACGGTGGTGGCGCTGATCTTCGTGCCGACCGTGATCCTCTACAAGATCTGGGTCTACCGCATCTTCCGCGCCCCGGTCACCGAGAAGGACGTGCTGGAGAACAGCGAAGCCTACTAGCAGACAGGCTTTGCCAACGCAAACAAAAGAGTCGGCCCGGCAACGGGTCGGCTCTTTGCGTATCAGCACAAGTGGTAGGGGCAGCACTTCTAAGTTGAACGGGCAGCCATCATGGCGAGCGTTTCTCGGAAAGATCATTGAACAGGGATTGCACCCCCTTGATCTTGTTGACTATCCTTGCAGCCCGGTAGACATCCTCCACTGAATCAACATGCCCACGCAACACCACTTCGCCCGATAGGGTGAACACGTTGATAGCATACTTCTTCAGAACTGGGTCTTGTGCCAGGGATTCCTTTACCTTGGCGGTTATGGCGGCATCCTGTTCCAGGCTCCGCTGCCTCATCTGCTCGGTGGTTTCGCATGCCGACAAGGCAGTGACCAGGGTGATCGCAATCAGGATTTTGCTGAGTACTTTTAACTTTGACATAAAGGCCTCCTTGAATACATACAGCATTGGATCTATCTAACGGGGTTGAGGGTGTGCGGCCTCGGACGCACTACCCGATGGTTATACGGTTTTTGATTCTGCCCCTGCCTCAACTCCAGCCTTCTTCATCGCCTGATACGCGTCTGCAAGCGGCTTTTTGAAAGCAGCTTCCAACTTTATGATGTGTTCAATCATCCAGTTGATTATTTCTGGCCAGTTATCCCGATTGTCCCCGTCCATAGGTATGCCATAGCGGATATAACTAGAAATCTTGTCATTCAAACGTTCCCAAGACAACTCATGGCCGAATGCTTCATCAATCTGCTGCTTCTTGTTCAGAAGATAATCATAAATAAATTTGTTTTCCGCTTGGCTGCCCCAGGCTATCTGCATCTCGACTCGTATAAATTTAACCCCGAAGATTAGATTATAGGGGCAGCCACTAATGCCTGATGCGGCAGATAGCCAGTGATCTTTACTGGGACTAATGTTGTTATACAGATCGGATTTGCTTGCACGCAGGGCTTCGAGTGCTTTTCCCCAGAACTCAAGGCGAATTTTATGGCGGTCATTTGCCTCTCTCTCGGTTGTTTTTTCTGCTGCCTCCTTTTCATTGATGCCAATCATAAATTCAGCAGCTTCGGGTGTTGGAATAATTTGTTCAATCTGGAGAAATAGCTCTTCGCCTAAAGCATAGGGTGTCGCCTTGAAGCATTGCAGTCGGATACTATGGCTCATGAGCCAAAGCACCGTCGAGGTGACCTCTTTGCGGAAGTTTGCAGCGACAAAAATCAGTCGTTGATTGTTACCGCTGTTGAGAACAATTTCAGCAAGGTCCGGTACTTCAAGAAAGTCGCATATCAGCTTCCGTGCCTCAGTGCCGTCATAATTTTTATCGAGATACTTCTGAAATATATCAACTATTTGTTCTGTCTTTAGTGTTGAGGCATAGGACGCATACTTGAGTGCTTGCCAGACAACATCTTTACCTGAATCGTCTAGTTTGTTCTCGATAATGACTAAATTACGATTCTTGTCCAGTGCGAGAAGATCAAGCCTCTTATTTGTCTCATCAAATCCGTCGAACTCTTTCTGGATAATCAACAGCTCTTCGCCAAATGCCATAGCAGGCTGTTGAAATTGAAGTAGTAAAAACAACCGTATTTTAGTATATTTGCG
>CAZUSH010000105.1:0-7396 GCA_964622705.1 uncultured Geobacter sp.
AGAAAAGCAGGTCGCAAGAAAAAGGATGCTAAATAGGTATGGTGTCCCTGTATTTCTGTATTTTGTATGGTGTCCCTGTATTTCTGTATTTTCGACCTCTGCTCCTTTCTTGTGGGTATGGGGCATGTTTCTTCAGCATCGATGATCTGAATGATTGGAAAGGGAGGCTGCAAAATGAGACGAAATGGCATGGCTGTGGTGCTTCTTGTGTGCTGTTTAGGCTTTTTAGCACAGGTTTCACGGGGCAGTGATGCAGGTCCACCGGAACCGGAAAACCTCTTGAAGCCTCTTTGTGACCCCTGCAAGTCGCTTGCAAAAAAAACAATCGAGATAATGCCGATACCGGAGGGGATGGGCTGCATCCCGTTCGGCACCCTTTTCAGCACTCTTTGTGAGCAGGCATCGGGCGATAATCCGGCAGCCAGTGTGTTATGTTTTGCTGGTGGCGCTGTCGCAAAACAGGTCTGCCAGAACAATTACGGCTCGCCCCATAAGGTGTCGGAAGATCCGGGCGGAGCGGCAAAACATATCTGCCAAGGCGTGAAACTTTGCAAATAGTCACCGCCGCTCCCACAACCAGCAGCGCAGTTGGTGGCAATTTTTTTGGCGGCACAGGACAAAAATGGCCGGCAGCTCCTTGTAACCTGTTTGAATCAGGTCATCATATAGTGGCACAGAACCTGCCTTAGTCGTGTGTCATCTGTTCAGGGATGATGGGCTGGTCTGGTTTTGTTATCTGTGGTGTTCTGGGGAGGGCGTATGAGCACAACAGTAAGGGCCGGGTGGCTGGGGCGGCGGAACAGCAGAGACAAACTGGTGTAAACAAGACCGGTTAGCGGTGGTAAAACGGTGCCGTCAGGAGGCGGGAGACAGAGCATGGACCTGTCAGCAACAGCAGCAACAAGCAGCGGTAGACCGACCAGAGTGGTATCGCCGCTGCGCCTGATCGCAAGCCTGATGGTGGTGCTGTTTCTGGCCGAGGCGCTGGTTATGTTCACCCTGCCGCGCTTTTTCCACACCGAAATCGACTTTGTCGACAACTTTGCCGACTCCGTGCTGCTGGTGCTGATCAGTGCGCCGTTTCTCTGGTTTCTGGTTGCCCGGCCGCTGCATAGCTCTGCCAGGGAGGTCGAACGCCTGAACGTGGCCCTGTCGGAGCGGGCTGCCGAGCTGCAGCAGCAGAATAGTCAGCTGCAGCAGACCTATGCTGAGCTGCAAGCGGAAACCGCGGCACGCCAGCAGGCCATGGAGGAATTACGCGAAAAGCAGCAGTTGCTGATCCAGCAGAGCCGCATGGCAGCCATGGGTGAGATGCTGGGCAACATCGCCCACCAGTGGCGCCAGCCCCTGAACGTGGTTGGCGTCAAGGTTCAGGAGATCGGGTTTGCCCACCGCCATGGCACGCTGGACAAGGGACTGCTCACCGCCAATATCGCTGCAGCCATGGGTATCCTGCAGCACCTGTCCCAGACCATCACGGTCTTTCAGGACTATAATGCCCCGGACAAGCAAAAGAGCCTGTTCAGCGTGGCGCAGGTTATTAGCGATACCGTACAGATTCTGGCTGATAGTTTGAAGGACAGCGGCATCAACCTGGAGGTGCAGACTGCTGGTGATCCGCAGATCAACGGCTATCCCCATGAGTTCGGCCAGGTGCTGATGAATCTGATCCTGAATGCCAAGGATGCCCTGCAGGAGCACGGAACCGGCGCCCCCGGCATTGTGGTGCGTGCCTGGACCGAGGCTGATCGGGCAATCGTGACCATCAGCGACAATGGCGGCGGTATCAGTGAGGAGATCATGGCCAGGGTTTTTGATCCGTTCTTTACCACCAAACCGCTTGGTAAAGGGACCGGGGTTGGCCTGTTCCTGTCAAAGGCTATCATTGAGAAGAACATGGGCGGTTGCATCAGCGTGTGCAATAGCGGTGATGGCGCAGTGTTCAGGATCGAGGTCTGAGATGGAAGATGCCCGTACCACGGCCCGCTTCAGGCTGCTTTTTGTGGAGGACGATACCGTGGTCTGCCAGGCCATTGGCCAGATGCTGGCAATGGAGTTTCCGGCTGCGAAGATCTATACCGCTGAGAACGGACAGCAGGGCCTTGACCTGTTCCGCGAATACCGGCCGCAGATCGTGATCACGGACATCAACATGCCGCTTATGAGCGGGATCGAGATGGCCGAGCAGATCAAGGCTGTGCAGCCAGACACCAGTTTTATCGTGCTGACCGGTTACAGCGAGAAAAGCTATTTGAAGAGCTTCAGTGCCATCGGCTTTTATGCCTACATCATCAAGCCGGTTGATCTGGACAGGTTGTTTGAGGTGGTTGAAAGGTGCCATGCAGACCGGGGACATGCACCGGAAGAGAACCTGTCGTAGTTACTGGGTACGAGTTGATATGAGAGGTACTGTCCCAGGGCAACAAGGTGGTTGAATTTGGAAGGCCGGAGGTGAAGATGGCGGCAGGCATCGTGGGGACCGGCGTGTATCTGCCTGAACAGCGCTTGGGTAATGAGGAGTTGGCCGAGCGCTTCAAGGTAACGCCTGAGTGGATCTATGAACGGACCGGCATCCGTAATCGCGGTATTGCGGCACCTGGGCAGGCCTGTTCCGATCTGGCCATTGAAGCGGCCAAACGTGCCATGACGAGTGCCGGTGCTGCACCGGATGAGATCGGCATGGTGATTGTGGCCACCTCTACCGGTGATTACCGCACGCCTGCCACCGCCGCCATTGTGCAGCAGGCGTTGAAGATTCCCATGGCGGCCTGTTTTGATCTTTCTGCAGCCTGTTCAGGGTTTGTGTACGGGGTGCTGGTGGGCTGTCATGCCGTGAGCTGCGGGTTCAGCCGTAAGGTGTTGCTGATCGGCGCCGAGGTGCTGTCCCAGGTGACCAACCCGGCTGATTGCGATAGCGCGATCCTGTTTGGTGATGGCGCCGGTGCGGCGGTGATTGGTGGCGTGCCGGAGGGGTACGGGCTGCTGGCAAACGATGTGGGGACTATCGGTTCCGAATCTACTGCGCTGTTCATTCCTTCCGGCGGCAGCCGTCAGCCCACCACGCAGGAGACCCTGGCCGGTGATCTGCAGTATGTGCGGATGGATGGTCAGCAGATCTTTATGTTTGCCATGCGGGTACTGGGTAATTCGGCCCTGCGGGCCATTGAAAAAGCCGGTCTGACCCTGGCGGATATCGGTTTGATTGTGCCCCACCAGGCCAATCGCAGGATTATTGAGGCGGCTGCCGGGCGACTGGACCTGCCGATGGACAAAATCGTCATGAGTCTTGAGCAGAGCGGGAATACCTCGGCAGCCTCGATTCCGATTGCATTGCATGATGCCCTGACCACTGGGCGGATTCGGCATGGTGACCGGCTGGTCCTGACCGGCTTTGGCGGCGGTGTCAGTTGGGGATCGGCGGTGCTGCGCTGGTATGCCCCTGAGTAGTGACATTCAAGAAAGGGAGGACATGGAAAATGGGTGCTATGGACACGTTGGGGCAATTGGTGGCTAAAGTAAGCAAGGGGCGGCTGGCCGGAGTAACATTGACGCCGGAAACCCGCTTGAATGAAGATCTGGGGCTGGATTCGCTGGCCCAGTCGGAACTCATTGTGCTGGTGGAGGATACCTTCGGGGTCAAGGTCGATTTCTCGGAGGCGGCAAAGGTGGCAACCATTGCCGGAATCCTGTCATGTGTGGAAGGCGGGGCAGCATGATGCCGAAGCGATGCCCAGGTGTCTTTTGGGCTGGTATCCTCCGGGAAGGGCGCCATCGGCATGCCTGACAACCGCTACCGTATCAGGCCGGTAACCAGCCTGTCCGAAGCCGCCGAGGTGCCGGGGCTCTTTCGGGCGATCTATGGCGATGCCTTTCCCGTGCAGTACGTCTACGATGCAACGCTGCTGATGGCAGAACTGTCGGCCGGCAGGTTGGCGGCATCGCTTGCGTTTGACCAGGCTGGAACGCCGCTCGGCTATGTCTCGGCCTTCAAGTGCGCCCCCAATCCGTTGCTCTGGGAGGGCGGCAACCTGCTGGTGCGCCCCGGTTGCGGCGGTGACGACCTGGCCTGGTTGCTGCTGCAGCATTACCTGGAGCCGGAGAATCTGCCGTACCTCAAGGGGGACGGTATCTTTTCGGAATCGGTCTGCCACCACTATTTTACCCAGGTCGGGTGTGCAAAAACCGGTTTTTCCGATTGTGCCCTGATGCTTGATCAGATGGACGGCGCCAGCTTCAGGGAACATGCCCCCGAGACCGAACGGGTGGCCTGTCTGCTGCAGTTTTATGAGCAATCAGACCCGCTTGAGGCCTGTTATCTGCCGGAACCGTATGCTGACATCCTGCACCGGTTGGCCCGTTCACTGCGTCCGCGTGTGCTGCTGCCGGGTGCTGCGGCGCTGCCCGGTTCGGGCACCACCGTCTGGAGTGACCATTGGTACGCCGATGCCGGCATGTGGCGGGTTTCCATCAGCTCCATCGGCAGCGGCTGGGGGGAATTTCTGGATGAGCTGCTGGCGCAGGCTGCCCAGCGCCGGGTGGTTAGTCTGCAACTGATCCTTTCCGCCGGTATGCCGTATGTCGGTGAGGCGGTGCAGCTGATGCGGCAACGGGGCTTCTTTTTCGGGGGGCTGTTCCCCCGTTGGTTCGGGGCAGATGGGATCATGTTACAGCAGGTGTTGGTGAAGGAAACGGATTACGGGCAGATCAAGCTGTACACTGCAGAGGCCAGGGAATTGTTGGCGTTTATTCGAGCAGAGCGGGAACAAACACAAAACAAAGGAGAACAGCAATGAGCACACTGGAAAAGGTGTATGAACTGATCCTGAAGGTGAAAAAAGGTGCGGTGAAAACGGAGGAGCTGAAACCGGAAGCAGCCTTGACAGAGGATCTCAAGCTCGACTCACTGGGGCTGATGGAACTGCTGGTGCTGACTGAAGAAGCCTTTGGGCTCAAGATCAGCAAGGATGATGCGCTGGCTGTCAAGACCGTTGCCCAGGTGGTCGCCTATCTGGAGAGCCGTGGTGTGGCCTAGGCGACAGCAGCGCAGTTATGGTTGCAGGACAACAGCAACGAAGCATAACGGGGAGGAAGGCTCGGATGAAAAGTGGATTCCTACAGGTGAGCATGGCGGTCATAATCAGCGTACTCGTGGTGTTTCAGGCTGTTGCCGAGGCAGGCACCGTGAGCATGACCAACAATTTCAGCAATACGGTGCGGGCCGATATCTGGTCCGGTACGTCTAAAGGCAGTTTGACGGCCTATGCCGGAGAGACACGCGACTTCATCTTTTTTGTGAGTAAAAGCATCGAAAAGATTGTGGTGGTGGATACTGCCAGCGGTGCTACGCTCGTCAGCTACACGGTCGCCAGCCCTGCTGCCTCAACCAACTACAAGGTGTTGGTTGATGGCAGCGGGGCTGCGGCGGTGACGGTTTCCCTGCTCCCCCAGCCGTAACCCGGAGCAGATGCATTGGTGCGTTTATCCTTTTGACACCGCGGCGCTGCCGCTGGGAAGTGCGTTATGACTCTACGATTGATGATGCTCGTCTCCCTATTGTTGCTGGTCAGCGCCTGCGGCAATGATTTTGCGCAGCATACGGTAGCGCTTGACAGCAGCTTTAATGCGCCGCTCGGCTATGCGCTGTTTACTCCGGCTTCAGGCTTTTCCAGCCGCGGGGTTGAAACGGCCCTGCAGTCGGACGGCAAGATCATCGTGATGGGCTCAACCGTCAACGGCGCGGACGACGACCTGCTGCTGGTGCGCTACACCAAAGACGGGCGGCTTGATACCGGCTTTGGCACCAATGGTTATGTGCGCTACGGCAACTACGACCGTGACCGTGGTCTGGGATTGGCTGTCATGCCCGATGATGATGCGATCATCGTGACCGGCTATTCAACCTTCAACGGCAGCAGGGTGCTGCTGGCGGCCAGGTTTTCCGCCGATGGCGTGCTGGAAAAGGACCTGTTCTATTCCGACCTGGGGACCGATATCGGCTTTGGGATTGCCATTACCCCGGACCACAAGATCGTCATTATCGGGGAAAGCTCTTCAACCCAGAAGCAGATGCAGGTCTTGCTGCTGCTGCGCCTGGATGCCAACCTGGAGTACGACCCGGACTTCGCACAGTACGGCACATATCATTACGACGGCCCGGCTGACGGCAATGAAAAGGGCTTTGCCGTGGCCGTGCAGCCGGACGGCAAGCTGGTTGCCGGTGGTGCCATCATTTACGGCGGCACCAAGGAGGATATGCTGGTGATCCGGCTGAATCAGGACGGTACGCTGGACAGCAGCTTCGGCAGCAACGGCAGTTTTGTCTGGAGCAGTTCCGGCGATAATTCTGATTACGCCAACAACCTTACCCTGCAGGCGGACGGCAGGATCATCGTTACCGGCGCGGCATCAACCGGCAGCAGCTTCCGGATTACCACCATGCGGCTTTTGTCCTCCGGTCAGCTGGACAGCAGCTTTGGTCAGGGCGGGCTGGTATACTATGACGGCCTGACCGGCAGCTATGCCTATCCCTACGGGGTGCTGGTACAGCCGGACGGCAGGATCGTCGTGGCCGGCAGCAGCAACAACAGCGCCGGGAACAAGGATGCGGTGGTACTGCGCTACACCACGGATGGCCAGCTTGATCCCTCCTTTGGTCTGGCTGGTGTATCCTCCTTCAGTGGCCCGGCCAACGGTGATGAGGTGGCCAATGGTCTGGCACTGCAGCCGGACCAGGCCCTGGTGGTGACCGGTTACAGCTTTGACGGCCAGTATGACTGGGCCTTGACTTGGCGCCTGCGCTAGCAGGGGAGGACAACCATGAAAACGAGCAGTGAGGCAAGGCATGCATGAACCTGTAGAAATCAGCTGGACCTTGAACGGTCAGGCCCTGGTGAGTACCGTGCTGCCGGACCGCCGGGTGATCGATCTTTTGCGGGAAGACCTGGGCCTGACCGGCAGCAAGGAAGGCTGCGGTACCGGAGAGTGCGGGGCCTGCACCATCCTGGTGGATGGGGCGCCCAAGCTGGCCTGCCTGATGCTGGCGGCCCAGCTTCAGGGCAGGCAGGTGGAAACGGTTGAGGCGCTGCAGCAGACCGCTGAAGGCCGCATCCTGATGACCGCCTTCAGCGAAGAAGGGGCGGTGCAGTGCGGCTACTGCATCCCCGGTATGGAGATGGCCTCTTTGGCACTGTTGCGGCAGGGGGAACCGCTGACCCGTGAGCAGATCAAGGAAGGGCTGTCCGGCAACCTCTGCCGCTGCACCGGCTATGTCAAGATTGTGGATGCGGTGGAGAGAGCGGCAAGGGTGAAGGGTGAAGGGTGAAGGGTGAAGGGTGAAGGGTGAAGGGTGAAGGGTGAAGGGTGAAGGGTGAAGGGTGAAGGGTGAAGGGTGAAGGGT
>CAZUSH010000106.1:0-7081 GCA_964622705.1 uncultured Geobacter sp.
TCGGTTGTTGCGGATGGTGACGGGTACCTTTTTACCCTGGAGGGGAAGACCTACCGGATTACCGACAAGGATGAAGTCCGCGCCATCGCCGAATCGCATAACTACATCATTATCTACTGAGGGGCTTTGAGGAGGTCGATTATGAGGCCAAAATCTTGGTTTCGCCTGTTGCCGCTTGCAGGCCTGCTGTTGCTTGTATTGCAGTGTGCCGGCTGTGCCCGTTATGCCCAGCAGATCAACATGCTGTACGAACCGGTTGTGGGGCAGCGCGGCGGTTCGGGGGATCTGTTCGTGACGATTCCCGCTTCAACGGTGCGTCAGGGTGAAGAGGTTGCCTGGATTATCGGCGACGTGCTGGACAATGACGGCAAGGTTATCGACCATCTTACCAGTCCCCGTTCGCCGGCTGAGCTAGTCCAGGCCGCTCTGACGCAGGAGCTGAACCAGGCCGGTTACAACGTGATTGCCGCCCCGTCGCCCCGGCCGCAGGCCGATCGTGCCGTGGAGGTCTCCCGCGTGGAGCTGGCGCTTGATCAGATCTCGGCCCTGGCCGATATCAAGGCCACCTGCAAGCTGGTGATCGCCATTACGATTCGCCGGAACGGGACGGTGGTGAGAAAGCTGCAGTATGAGACCAAACAGACCAAGACCGATATCGCAGACCGCGATCTGTTGGTGCGTGGGGTCTTTCGGGCGGCAATGTGTGCTGCCATGCGACAGGCCGTGCCGGAGATCATGAAGGTTCTGGGGCAGTAGTGGCAGGGGGCTGCAGCTCGAAAAGTTCGCGCATGATGACGCGTACCTGTTCGGCCAGCGCGTTTTCGTCAAGCTGGGCGAGTGAGTGGTGCAGCTCGGGGATGATGACCTTGAAAACGGCAAAGATATGTGGATCGAAATGTTGTCCAGCTTCGTCGGACATGAGCGTCAGGGCATGCTCCAGCGAAAAGGGGGTCTTGTAGGGGCGCTGCGAGGTCAGCGCGTCAAAGACGTCGGCAATGGCGAAGATCCGCGCATGGGCTGGAATCGCCTCGGCCTTGAGCTGGGCAGGATACCCGCTGCCGTTGTACTTTTCGTGGTGATGGACAACCACGTCGCGGGTGTCGGCCAACCAGGTGTACGAGTCGATGATATCATTGCCATGCCGGACATGGGACTTGATGATCTCGAACTCGTCGTGGTCAAGTTTGGCCGGTTTCAGCAGGATGCTGTCGCTGATGGCGATTTTGCCGATATCGTGCAAAAAGGCCCCCTTCAACAGGCTGCGCAGCTCTACGGTGGAGAGCTGCAGCGCCTTGCCCAGCGCAACCGCATAGAGACTTACCCGGTAGTTATGGATACTGGTGTTGCTGTCCCGTTTGGCAATGGCGCAGCCCAGCACCTCCAACATGCCGATGTTCGCGTTTAACAGGTCAGCTGAAAGCAGTTCGAGAATCCGGTTTTTCTCACGCAGATTGGCCATCAACTGCTCCAGGCGATGCTGCTTCGCCTCGATGTTGACAATCATCATGCCGAACGATTCCGCCAGCTCGGCAACGTCGACCGGATAGATCCCTTCCTTGGTCATTTCAAAGATGGTCTCGATGTTGGTGGGGTTGCCCTGCGAAACCTCATTCAGGATCGTGGTCAGGTGCCTGAGCAGTTTACGGCTCTGCAGGTCGTTCTCCATCGGTTGCGTATCCTTTGGTAGTGAATCTGATGATGCAAGTGTGCTCAATCCCGGATGGCCCGTAGGATTGCGGTAAACATGGCGGTCTGTTCGGTCTGGGAAACTGAAATAACCATTTCGACCTCAAAGAGGCGTCCGCACAGATCGCGTACGGTTTGGCGGCTGGTGGTGCCGATCAGGCCGCTGCTGCCGGCTTGAAAATAATCACTGATGCCGGTTCTGAGTTCTTCAGGATCGGCCATGAAATCATAAATACTCTGACCGAGCAGTTCTTCCTTGGTCAGGCCGAACAGTTTTTCAGCCTTCTGATTGGCTATCACGATCTTGCCGTCCGGCAGAAAGGTGACAATGGGGGACTGGGCGATCTCGATGAAGTTACGGTAGCGTTCATCTGACTCGGCCCGTTGGCGTGTGCGGCGCTCCAGTTCGGCCATCAGCTCGTTGAAGGAGCTGACCAGGTGGCCGATTTCATCATTGCCGCGGTGCTCGATTCGCTTGGCATAATTCCCGGAACCGGCTACCGCCTCGATCCCCTGGGCTACGTCTGAGACCGGTTTCAGGATGGCGCGGTGGATGACCCAGCCGGTAAAGACCAGCAGCAGCACGAGGATGGCGGACTCGATTGCCAGTTCCTGGAACAGGTTGCTGTCAATGGTGCGATACAGCTCACGTAGCGGCACGGAAACCGAGATAGCGCCGATTACCTCGCCAACATGGTAATTGTACGAGGGATGCCCCTTGGGGAAGTGCTCCTGTACAAAGCGTGGCGCGCTTTCAAAGCTGCCATGGCAGTTCAGGCAGGATTGCTCCGCCAGCATGGGCAGGAGATAGCGCAGCGCTTCTTTACCGCTCTCTCCTACGACCTGGTAGCTTTCCGTCGGATTCGTCCGTGTGGCAAAATGTCCGAGAATATTGGCTTCGTAGCGGTCGGGACGGTTGAGCGGGTTGCGGTTACGTAATGAGATCTGGCGGACGTAATAGGGTGAGCCTTCGGTGAGCCTGACGGCGATCCTGCTGGCCGCCACTTGCGGGACCAGCGCGTAGTTCCGCTCTGCTGCCCCCTGCTCGGTGCGGGAAAGGTAGTCGCGTGTCTCGATAATCTGTCGTGCAATGATCCGGGCCTTGTCAACCGCCTGCTCAAGGATGAGGCGCTGCTGATGCTGGTAGGAGTTCCACCCCAGCGTAGCAAACAGCGCAATCAAGAGCAGGGAAATGATCAGTATCAGCTTTGTGGCGATACGCATGGCAACCTCACGTCGGCAAGAGATCCGGCTTGTCCAAGTATAGCCGGAAAGCGGGCTTTGACAAGCAGTGTTGGGGCGTGCCGAGCAAAAACTTGAACCCGTGGTATGAATCGGGTATCCTGCCGGACTGTCTGGAGCTTTTACTGTTTGAGGGCTGGCTGAAAGGTATTGCAATGTCTTATCAGGATCAGAGCACGGCGCAACGTCGCATTGCGCAACGGGGGCGCAGAGGCGGTCTTTCCACGCTGTTGTTGATCGTTATTACCCTGATTGTCCTGGGGGCTTTAGGGGTTGGTGGCTACATCGCCTTTCTGGTGGTCAAACTGCCCAAGATTGACCGCCTGACCGACTATAAGCCACCGGTTGTCTCGCAGGTGTATGGCGACGACGGCACCCTGGTGGGCGAATTCTACCTCGAGCGTCGCCTTGTCGTGCCGGTCAACAAGATGCCGCGCAAGCTGATTCAGGCCTTTGTGGCGGCAGAGGATGCCAGTTTTTACTCTCACCGCGGGATCGACTATTTCGGGATCGTCCGCGCCGCCATTAAAAACCTGATCTCCCTCCGTAAGAAGGAAGGTGCCTCCACCATCACCCAACAGGTCACCAAGACCATGCTGCTGACCCCTGAGAAGAAACTTTCCCGTAAGATCAAGGAGGCGATCCTCGCCAAACGGATGGAGGAGAAGCTGACCAAGGATGAGATCCTCTACCTGTACCTGAATCAAATATACCTGGGGGCCGGCTCTTACGGGGTGGAGGCTGCGGCAGAGACCTACTTCGGCAAGCATGTCGAACAGTTGAACCTGGCGGAAATGGCGATATTGGCAGGTCTCCCCAAGGCCCCCAACGCCTATTCGCCGATCAAGCATCTGGCCAAGGCCAAGGAACGGCAGGGTTACGTGCTGGAACGGATGGTTCAGGAAGGCTTTATCACCCAGGCCGAGGCGGATTATGCCCGCAAAGTACCACTCAACATCCTGCCGGGACGACGGGTGATGAATGACCGGGTTGCCTACTTCCTTGAGCAGATGCGCATTTACCTTGAGGAGAAATACGGGGAAGACCAGCTCTATAAAGGGGGGCTGAAGATCTATACCACCATGAACGCCACCATGCAGTCAGCCGCCTATGAAGCGGTGCGGTCCGGACTGAAGGCGGTCGACAAACGCCAAGGGTTCCGTGGGGCCAGTAAATATCTCAAACAGGACGAGATCGACGGTTTCTGCGACCGGGTCGAGGACAGCATTGATTCAGAGGCTCTGAAGCCGGGAGAAACCTATTCCGGTATCGTGACGGCCGTTGATCCGGCAAAAGGGGTGGCAACGGTGCGGGTCGGCGATCGAACCGGCACGCTCGATCGAAAAGGGATGGCCTGGGCGGGCAAACTGACCTTGTCAAACAGTTACGGTAAACCGGATAAGCCCAAGCATACACTTTGTCTGGGGGCGGCAATCGAGGTTCAGGTGCTTACACCGGACCAAAACCGTCAAGGGGCTGTCTTTGCGTTGGATCAGGTGCCGGAGGTCCAGGGGGCCCTGGTCTCCATCGATCCGCGTACCGGCGGGATCAAGGCGATGATCGGCGGCTACGATTTTCATATGAGCCAGTTCAATCGTGCCGTGCAGGCCAAGCGGAATGCCGGTTCTGCCTTTAAGCCGATCATCTATGCGGCTGCGCTTGAAAAAGGCTTTACCGCTGCAACGGTGATTGACGACTCACCGGTGGAATACCCGGCAGGCCTGGGTAAAACCTGGTCGCCCAAGAACTACGACAATGTCTACCGTGGGCCGGTTACCATGCGAGAGGCCCTGACCAACTCAATCAACGTGGTCAGTGTCAAGATCCTGGAAAAGATCGGGGTTGATTATGCGGTCTCGTTTGCAGAGCGGCTCGGCTTTGCATCCAAGATTGAACCGAACCTTTCTCTGGCCCTGGGGGCAACCAGTGTCTCTCCCCTTGAATTGACCGCTGCCTATACCGCTTTTGACAACCAGGGGGTCTATCAGAAACCGTACTATATCGTTAAGGTGACGGACAGCGAGGGCAAGGTGCTTGAGGAACATCCACCGCCACTGCCGCCGGAACCGCCGGTGACACCGTCACCGGAGAACGGTGAGGCAGCAGCGGAACCGCCGCCGGTGGTTTTACCCAAACCGGTGCTGCCCTCGGCCGGAACCCCGCCGACAGCGCGTGGGGTTCAGGCCACGACCCCGGAAGTGGCCTACCTGATCACTAACCTGATGGAGAGCGTCGTTCAGAGTGGTACCGGCCACCGTGCCGCTGCCATCAAGCGGCCGGTCGCCGGCAAGACCGGTACCACGAACGAAATGCGGGATGCCTGGTTTGTCGGGTATGTCCCCCAACTGGTGACCGGCGTCTGGGTCGGTTTTGACAACCAATCCCGTTCACTCGGTGCCAGTGGCTCGGGGGGGCAGGCTGCGGCACCGATTTGGGCCGACTACATGGCGCGGGCAGTGGCCGGTATGCCGGTACAGGGATTTGCCATGCCTGATTCGATTTCTACGGTGCAGGTGAACCCCCAAAACGGCCGGCTGAGCCGGGGGGGCGGAGGGTCATCCGAAGCGTTTGTCAAGGGGACTGAGCCGTCGGACTATGACGGAGAGTGATTGTTCTGGGCCGTCACCGGCGGTTTCCCCGCCTCATAACTGTCGCGAGTGATCTCTTCTGCCACACCGCTTTTGCGTGAAAGTACCCGCTTGACCTTGGCCCAGTCGATCCTATCGTCGAGCTTTTGTGCCTTGATCAGCCGTTTTGCCTCGGCCTCAAGTCCCTTGGTGCGGTTGTAGATATCGCCGTGTGCCTCAAGCAGAACCTTACCCTCATCGGTGACGGTCAACTTGACCGGATGATAAATGATCTCGCCGTTTGTATTGACCTTGACCAGTTTAAACAACTCCTCCATCCGTTCGGGATAGACCCTGATGCAGCCGTGACTGGCATAACTGTAGATTGACCAGGGCTTGGTGGTGCTGTGAATCAGAATGCCCGGCAGCGACGTCTTCATGGCGTATTTGCCAAGCGGATTGTCCTTGCCGGGTGGGATGCTCGTGATGACTTCCTTGCCCTCCAGACGCATTTCTTCCTGAATTGAGGGGGGCACCGTCCAGGTTGGATCCTTGGCCTTATTGACGATCTTGAATTTGCCGATTGGCGTTTGCCAGACGAACTGCTCAGTCTTGGTGGGTGTGCCCAGCGCAACTGCCGTAGAGAATGCGAGCCCCCCCTTCTCAAAGAGGTAGAGTGTCCGGTCGGGAATGTTGATAACCAAGCCGTCCCTGATATGGTGAGCAGGGATGATCCGGCGGTTGTTGTAGCGCAGTTGCTGTCCGGGTCTGAGCTTGTCCTTTACGGATAGGCCGTTCATGGCAGCCAGCTGGGTTCTGCTGACCCCCAGTTTTGCGGCGATAAGGCGAAGGGTGTCGCCGCGGGTAACGGTGTAGCTGCCAATCCTACCCACCAGCTGCGACGAGGTGTAGCTGGCGCTTGGTGTATCCGCTGGCGGTGCTGATATGTTTGTGCTAGGCGGTGAAGCGGGCAACGACGGACTTGAGAGCGGCGGCTGGACAGCGGGGGCTGGAGACTGGGGTGAAGGTATCGGCGCTGTAGCTTTTTCAGGTGAAGCCGGTGCTACCCCAACCAAATGCTGGCGGATCACGGCCCCTTTTTGGATGGCAAGCTGGTAGTAGCGTTCGGCATTCCTCATGTCATTTAGCTGGTAATACAGCTCAGCCGTTGCCAGCGTTGCATCAAGACTACGCATTTCTTCGGGAGAACGCGTCGCGACGCCCTCTTCACGCAGCCGAGCAAGTACGGACATGGCGTCGCTACGGGTATCGGCCCAGGCGACCGTCGCTGCCAGGCTAGCCGTGAACAGAAAAGTTACTATAGAGCTTTTTGAGAACATAAATTTGCATGCCCATGAAATAAAATGCGGGTAACGATGCACCTGCTATACATGATGTCTGGGGAACCTGCAAGTAAGATTTCAGCTAGTTAGAGATGTGTAAAAAAAAAATCAAAAAAAATGTTGACGCAAGAGAAAGCTGTGTGTATAAACGGGATTCCTTGCAGCGCGGAACAGCAAACGGCTGAGGGGTTTGGTCTTTGAAAACCGGATAGCAGAAGCAAGTGAATTGCGGGCCAAGCAATT
>CAZUSH010000107.1:0-4414 GCA_964622705.1 uncultured Geobacter sp.
CCACGCCTGGTTCTCTTGACAGAACCGCCCATACGCCATGACTTTCTGGCTCCCCGCAAATACCTGACCACCCGCACCCTGCAGGCCAGCCGGGGGTGTCCGTACAACTGTCCCTTCTGTACGGTAACCCCCCATTTTGGCCGCACCTTCCGTTACCGCGATCCCGCTGATGTCTTGGCGGAACTGCAGAGCTTCAAGCCGGGGTTGATGGTCTTTCTGGACGACAATATCCTGGGTGATCCTGAACGGGCCAAACCGATCTTGAAAGGGATGGCCGGCATGGGGCTCAAATGGGGCGGCCAGGCCAACCTGCGCTTTGCCGAGGATCCTGAACTGGTGCGACTCTTGGCTGATTCCGGCTGCATCGGCATCTTTGTGGGGCTTGAGTCGGTGGATGGCGCCTACGCCAATCTCCCCAAGACCGGCAGTTCGTCCCAGGCCGACCTGATCAAACGGATCAGGGATACCGGGGTGGTGGTGGAGGCCTCGGTCATTTTCGGGTTTGATGATCATGATGAAGGGGTGTTTGAAAAAACCGTGCGCTACCTTGAACAGTGCAACGTCAGTCTGCCGACCTTCCATATCCTGACCCCGTATCCCGGCACGGCGCTCTTCCGGCAGTATCAGGATGAGGGACGCTTACTGCATACCGACTGGCAGCGCTACGACCATGGCCAAGTGGTCTACCGGCCCAAACAGATGTCTGCGGAGCGACTCTACCAGGGGTGGCAGGATGCCCGCAGAGAGGCTTACCGCTGGCCTGCCATTGGTGACCGGGTCATGCAGGGGCCGGGCAAGGGGATTAACCTTTTGTACAACATCCTGCGCCGTGGAGGGATCTACGGCCAGGAAAGGAAGAATGGATGAAGATTCTGTTGCTGCGTCCCCATCCGGGCAACGACAAATTCGGTCTTGGGCCGTTTTTCTGCGTTGAACCGCTGGGGCTAGAATATATTGCAGCTGCCCTGCTGCGGGAGGACCACCAGGTCACCATCGCCGACCTGCGTTTCCGTCCGGGTGTGGCCACCTGGCTGCAACGCAGCAAACCGCGCCTGGTGGGGATCAGCTGCCTGCATACCCTGGAGTTTGGGCGGGTGCTGGAGACTGCCCGCGAGGTGCGGCGACTGGCGCCGCAGGCCTTCATTATCGTGGGCGGGCACGCTGCCGCAGCCTTCAGCGGGCCCCTGGAGGATACTGCCGTTGACGCGGTTATGCTGGAGGATGGCGAGATCCTGCTGCCGTTGCTGGCCCGCTGCCTGGAAAAGGGTGAACCCTTGACGCAGGTAGCGGGGCTGCGTCTGCATACCGCGGAGGGCTGGATCAGCACGGCCGCGCTTGAAGAGCGTCCCTCCCTCGACCTGGTGCCGTTGCCGGCCCGCCACCTGGTCAGCCGGCATCGCAACGGCTACCACTGCCTGCTGTTCAAGCCGGTCTGGCTGATCGAGACCGCCCGCGGTTGCCCGCACCGCTGCTCCTTCTGCTCGGTCTGGCAGCTGTACGATCGCACCTGCCGGGAACGCTCGATTGAGGCCGTGGTGGAGGACTTTGCCACCAGTGGTGATGCGATCTTTGTGGCTGATGACCTGTTCTGGTACAACCCGGCCCGCAGCCTTGAACTGGCTGCCGCCCTCAAGCGGCGCGGCGTGTTTAAGCGCTGGATCCTGGTGCAGACCCGCACCGACCTGATCTGCAGAAGTGCAGAGGTCATGGCGGCCTGGCGGCCGCTGGCCAAGGATTTTGACATCTTCCTGGGGCTGGAGGCGGCCAGTGATAACGGCCTGGCCGGACTGGACAAGGATAGCGGCATCAAGGAGAGTATCGAGGCGGTGCGGATCGCCCGTGAGCTGAAGTTCGGTATCAACGGCAACTTCCTGGTTGACCCGGACTGGGATGAGGCCGGTTTTCAGCAGCTGTGGGATTTTGTGGCGCAGTACGGGCTGCAGCGGGCCGGTTTCACCATCCTGACCCCCTTGCCCGGCACCGAGTACTACCAGTCAGTGGCCCACAAGACCGCTGACCAGCCCTGGTCCAACTTTGATATGCATCACCTGCTCTGGGAGCCCAAACTGGGGCCGGAACGTTTCTTTGAACTGTATGCCGAGACCTGGCGGCGTTCGATCCTCAATACCGCCGGTGATAAGGGTATCCTTGATTGGGTCAAACAGGTGCGGCCCAGTCAGATCCCCTATATCATCAGGGTACTCTGGCGCACCCAGCGGATGATGAAACCGGCCGAGTATCTCAAGGAGTACCGGGCCACCTGTCCGGCCGCACGGGGAGGTCAGGCATGAAAACGCTCTGGCTCTTTCCCGGCCAGCCGCTGCAGCATGAGGCAGCCTTGCTGGACGATCCCGACTTCCTGGCGCTTGATCAGCTCTGCCGTGCTACCTGCGGGTATGATCTGATCGGGCACCAGCCCGTGGTTGGGCAGGCCATCAGCCCCCACACCTGCCTGCAGCTCTACGGGGTGGCACTGTCGCTCTACCGGGCGCGGCAGTTGAGCCGTACCGGCATCAAACCCGATTCGGTGGCGGAACACTCCCTGGGGATCTATGCTGCCCTGGCGATCTGTGGCTGTATCTCAGAGGCAGACGCCCTGAGCCTTGTCTGCCGGATCGGCGATTGTATGAGCCGCATGGCTGCGGGCCGCGAGTATGCCCTGGGCTGTCCGATCGGTCTGCCGGTTGCAGCGGTTGAGGCTGCAGCCAAACAACATGGTGTCTATGTGGCCAACTACAATACCTCCCGCCACTTCCTGCTGGCCGGTGAAAAGGCCGGTATCGAGGCAGCCCTGGCAGCCTGCCGGGCAGCCGGGGTCTTCAGCGTCAGCAGCTTTAGCTGCGAGGCGCCGCTGCACACCCCGTTGATGGCGGCGATCAGTGATGAGCTTGCCGCGATTGTGGCGGACTATCGCTATGCCGAACCCCAGGTGCCACTCATTGAGCATATTACCCAGACCAGTCTGACTGCGGCAAAGATACCGGGCTTTCTGGTAAACGAGCTGCAGCAGCCGGTTTACTGGGAACGGACCTGGCAGGCACTGCGCTTAAGCGGCCCCTACCAGGTTTATGAGGTGGGAACCGGCAAGGCCCTGTCAAAGTTCAACCGCTGGATAGATATGGAGCAGGCCCCATGAGATGGGATGAAACCGCCATAACCGTGCGCTTTAACGAGGTGGACACCTACCAGGTGGCCTGGCATGGGCACTATGTGGCCTGGATGGAGGTGGGGCGTCTGCAGCTGTCGCAGCGTTTCGGGCTTGCGCCGGCGCAGCTGCTGGAACTGGGCTATGTTGGTCCGGTGGTGCAACTGGATATCAAGTACCTGCGGCCAGCCCGCTATGGTGATCAGCTGCTGGTGCGTACCACCCTGGAGCCGAGTGATACCGCTGCCCTGATCTTCAAAAGCGAGATCGCCACCCCGGAGGGGCGGCGCCTGGCAAGCGGCCGGGTGGTGCATGCCCTGACTGACCGTGCCGGGGTGCTGCAGTTTCGTCTGCCGGACCTGATCGCCCAACGGGTGGCCTGCATGCAGGCCTGGCTGACCGGTGAGGAAGCATGAAACTACTCCTGGTATCTGCCAACCGTGAACGCAGTCCCTATCCGGTCTTTCCGATCGGCCTGGCCTACCTTGCCCCGCCGCTGCGGCAGGCCGGCCATCTCCTGACCAGCCTTGATCTTTGCTTTGCCCACGACCCGATTGCCGCACTCAGACAGGCCCTTGAGCGTGATCAGCCTGATGCCGTAATCATCTCGCTGCGCAACCTGGACAATGTCACCTGGCCTGCCAGCACCAGTTACCTGCCCTACCTGACCGAACTGGTGGCTGTCTGCAAGGCCAGCACCAGGGTGATCCTGGGTGGCTCGGGCTTTTCGCTCATGCCCCGCGAGATCCTGGCTGTCTGCGGTGCTGATATCGGGGTGGTGGGGGAGGGTGAGGAACTGCTGCCCCGTCTGCTGGACTGTCTGGCACATGGCAACGACCCGGCCGAACTGCCCGGGGTGGTGCTGCCCGGCAGGGCAAACTTCAGGCCGCCGGAACCGGTCAGCCGGATCAGTACCCCGGACCGGACCCTCTTTGACGTAACCCGCTACCTGAACGAAGGGGGCATGGCCAACCTGCAGACCAAGCGGGGCTGTCCTTTTTCCTGCAGTTACTGCACCTATCCCCTGTTGGAAGGGCAAAAGGTGCGACTCCGCCCCGTGCCGGAGATCATGGCCGAGATCAGCGAGCTGGTAATCGGCCATGGCATTGATTATCTCTACTTTGTGGATGACATCTTCAACTATCCGCTTGCCTTTGCCGAGCAGCTCTGCCAAGCGATCCTGGCCTCCGGGCTCCGGTTCAACTGGTCGGCCTTCATCAATCCGGGCTTGTTGACCCCGCAGCTGTTGGAGCTGATGCAGCAGGCCGG
>CAZUSH010000107.1:4514-6456 GCA_964622705.1 uncultured Geobacter sp.
CCATGCTGGAGGCGTTGCGGCTCTTCAAGGTGCGTGGGCCACTTTGGAAGTTGCTCAAGCGGCTGGGAAGAAGTAGAATTGCCCCCATGAAGTAATCCGTTGCCACGCGCGGCCATAGCTGCGTTGGCTGGTCTTAGGTGTGATCCGGCAGAGTGCTGCCGTGTTGTCTTGAGGTATTTGGCTTTTATGGGACTTGCATGTGAACATATGGTGGTGGCGGTCACCGGCGGAACCCGGGGGATCGGCCGGGCCATCTCGCTGCGTTTTGCCGCAGCCGGGGCCAGGGTCTTTGCCGCCTATCTGAGCAATGCTGCGGCTGCGGAGCAACTGGAGCAGGATGCGGCTGACCTAAGCGGCAGCATCACCCCTATTCAGGCGGATGTAAGCACCAGTGATGGCGCAATTGCGCTGATCAATGCAGCCAGCGCTGCAACTGGCAGTCTGGACCTGCTGGTCAACAATGCCGGGATCATCCGCGACGGTTTCCTGGCCATGATGGCTGAGGATGACTGGGAAGCGGTCCTGCGTACCAACCTGTTTCCCCTGTTCCATTGCTGCAAGTGGGGGGTGCGTAAGATGCTGGCAAAGCGCAGCGGCGCCATTATCAACCTCGCCTCTATCTCCGGCATCAGCGGTGCTGCTGGCCAGACCAATTACAGCGCCTCCAAGGGGGCGGTGATCAGCTTTACCAAATCCCTGGCCCGTGAACTGGGGCCACTGGGCATCCGGGTCAATGCCGTGGCTGCCGGCCTGATTGCCACAGACATGACCGCCGGCCTCAAGCAGGACCAGGTGGAGCGGATTATCGCCTCATCAGCCCTGGGCCGGATCGGCCAGCCCCATGAGGTGGCAGAGGCCGTGGCCTTTCTGGCTTCTCCGGCTGCCAGCTACATCACCGGCCAGTGCCTGGTGGTGGATGGGGGGATTGTGTGACCAGCCCGGTCAGGATCGCCATAACCGGGCTGGGGGTCTTCTGCGCTGCCGGTAAGGATAGTGCTGCCTATCGAGCTAGCCTGCTGAATGGTGTCAGCGCCATTGGCCCGCTGGAGCTGTTCGACACCACGGGCTTTCCCTCCCGGATTGCCGCCCAGATCAAGGATTTCCAGCCTGAAGAGCTGTTCTCGCCCCAAGAGCGGCGCCACCTTTCCCGCACCGATCAGATCGCCCTGCTGGCTGCCCAAGAGGCGGTTGCCATGAGCGGGCTCACGCAGGCCTATGATCCCTATGAGGTCGGCATCTGCATTGGCGGCGGTGTGGGAGGGATGCTGCACGCCGAGCAGTGGTTGCAGGCAGAATTGGCCGGTCAGCCGGCCTCGCCGGGCCTGTTGCGGACCCTGCTACCGGATTGCAGTACCACGGCCCTGGCCCGCGCCTTTGGCTTTGGCGGCTACCAGGGCAGTATCACCACGGCCTGTTCATCCTCTGCCACGGCGATCGGCTGGTCAGCCGACCTGATCCGCAGCGGACGTCAGCAGGCCATGCTGTGCGGTGGCGCCGATGCCCTGGCCCGCCTGACCTTTGCCGGTTTCAATGCCCTCAAGGTGCTTGATCCGCAGCCCTGTGCCCCGTTCAGCGCCGGTCGTCAGGGACTCTCCCTGGGTGAGGGGGCTGCCTTTTTCGTGCTGGAAGAGGAGCAGGCCGCCCTGGCGCGGGGTGCCCGGATTCTGGGGTACCTCCTGGGCTATGCCCTTCTGGGAGAGGCCCACCACATGACTGCGCCGGAACCCAGCGGCATGATGGCTGCTGCTGTGATGCAGGCTGCGCTTGCCGCAGCCGGGGTTACCACGGACCAGGTGGGCTGGATCAATGCCCACGGCACCGGTACACCGCTCAATGATGCGGTTGAATCCCAGGCCGTCAAGCAGGTCTTTGGGCAGCGGGCCTTGCAGGTGCCGCTGGTTTCCACCAAGCCTATCACCGGCCACTGTCTGGGTGCTGCCGG
>CAZUSH010000108.1:0-6333 GCA_964622705.1 uncultured Geobacter sp.
AATGCCGGAAAAGCGGGCGATGTTGAGCAGAGCCGGGCGCTGCTGGAGGAGTTGCTTGATCTTGCGACTAATTCTGAAAACGAGACTATTCTTGAAGCTGCCCAGCGAGCAGTCATGCTATACGGCGAAACTGCGCTTACGGCGGCAAACCAGTCTGATATGGCATCAGCAAAAGAGTCTCTGCGCTGGCTGGAAGTGCGGTTGCCGGGCGATATGGCTGAGCTGATACGTCCGCTGTTGCTGGCGATGGATGTGTTGGAAAAAGGAGAGGAGCGTGCCTTGGCACGTGAGCCGGAAGAAGTAAGGCGGGTGGTGCGAATGGTATTGGAAAAGGTCGAGGCTAAGTAGTAATATTACTTGCCCCACTCAGAACGAAACAATCATCATTGTCGTACAGATAACAAGCAGTAAAATCAGTGTTGTTGATGCGGGCAGCCCGACAGGGGCTGCCCGCTTTTTTGTCATCAGCATTTTGAATCCGGGTTGTCTGTTACTGAAAGCGTGCTACCATGGCAGAAACTTGGCGGTCATTCCCGCCTATGCTGTTCCGCGCCGTTACACCGCCTTCAGGGAGTTGTATGCACAACGCCGCTGCCTTTAAACAAGCCCTTGACCTCTGCCCCAAAAGTATCCTGATGACCGATGCCCAGGGCACGATCATCTTTGTCAACCAGCAGATGTGCCGCATGGGCGGCTACCAGGCAGAGGAGCTGCTTGGCCATAATCCGCGTCTGTTCAAGTCGGGCCTGACCCCTAAGGAGGTCTACGAACACCTCTGGACGACCATCTCGGCCGGAGAGGTCTGGAGCGGTGAGCTGCGAAACTGCAACAAGGCCGGTGCGCTGTACTGGGAGGCGCTGGCAATCGCCCCGATCCGCACCGCCGGTGGCAGCATCAGTCATTACCTGGCCATCAAGGACGACATCAGTTTACGTAAGCATCTGGAGTTTGAGCTGCGCCAGATGGCCTCGGTGGTGCAGAACAGTCACGACTTTATCGGTCTCTGCACGCCGGAGATGGTGCCGATTTTCCTAAACGACGCCGGCTACCGCATGATCGGCCTGGAGCCGGGTGAACCGTTTCCGCCGACCATTCTGGATGTGTTTTGGCCGGATGATCTGCCGTTGATCCTGGAAACCGCCATCCCCACCTTGCAGCGGGAAGGCCGTTGGTCCGGCGAGGTCCGTTTCAGACATGTCAAGACCGGCGAACCGATCTATACCCGCTGGGATTCCTTTGTGATCCATAATGAGCAGGGCGAACCGGTGGCCTGGGCCACCAATAGTCCCGACCTGACCTATCTGAAAAAGATTGAAAAGGACCTACGGCTGGCCAACGAATCGCTGGAACGTACGGTCGTGGCACAGGCCGACCAGCTCCGGTTTTCCGAGCAGAAGTTGAGTACGGCCTTTGGGCTTGCCCCAGATGCCGTGATCGTCACTCGCCTAAAGGACAGCACCTGTCTTGAGGTGAATGACGGCTTCTGCAAGCTTACCGGATTCAGGCCGGAAGAGGTGGTGGGAAAAACCGCCCTGGATTTGCAGCTCTGGGGATATCCGCCTGATCGTGAACGACTGCTGCAGGCCATGCGACAGGCAGATCACGTTGCTGATTTCGAGGCGCAATTCCGGCGTAAGGATGGTTCGTTGCTCAACGGGCTGCTCTATGCCCGCAGGATCGAGGTGGACGGCGAGCCCTGCATCATGAGCTTTACCCGCGATATCTCGGAGCTGAAGCGTAACGAGCAGGCCCTGGTCCGTAGCAACCGCTTGTATGAAACCCTCTATGCCGCCAACCAGGCCATAATCCGCGCCACCAGCCAGAACGAGCTCTTTGGGGAGTTGTGCCGGATCATTGTGGAACATGGCGGTTTCCTGTTTGCCTGGATCGGGCTTGAGCAGCAGGAAACCGGCCTGATTCAGCCGGTGGCGTCGTTCGGCGACCAGTATGGCTACCTCGACGGAATTCAGGTCAGTTCCCGGCCCTGCGAGATCGGGGGCGGCCCGACCGGTACCGCGGTCCGCGAGGGGATGACGGTGGTCTGCAACGATTTCATGCAGCATCAAGGCACCAGCGGCTGGCAGACCAGGGCGCAGCGCAGCAACATCAGGTCATCGGCAGCCTTCCCTTTGCTTGTCTTTGGCAGGCCGATCGGCGTGCTCTCGGTCTACTCACGGGTCAGCAACTATTTCTGCAGTGATTACGTGGCACTTTTTGAACAACTGGCCGCAGACCTCTCCTATGCCCTGGAACATATCGAGCGCGAACAACAGCGTCAGCAGGCAGAACAGCGCCTGGTGGCGGTCAAGGAGAAACAGGCCGAGATGGCCGCCGAACTTTCCCTGCTTGATCAGCAGGTGCGCCTGCACATCTCTTCGGAGCTGCATGATCAGATCGGCCAATCGTTGGTCTTAAGCCGCATCAAACTGGACAGCCTTGAAAAAAACCTGCATGCGTCGGTTGCCAGAGCGGCGGTGGCAGACGTCCGCGGCCTGATTGAGCAGGTGATCAGCGAGGTGCGCTCACTGACCTTGCAACTGACTCCGCCCATCCTGGCCAGCGCCGGCTTGGAGGCGGCCCTGGCCTGGCTCTGCCGTCAGATCGGCGACGATTACGGCCTGCAGATCGATTTTGAGGATGACGGCGAGGCTAAACCGTTGAGCGAGGTGTTGCGTTCCGTCTTCTATCAGGCCTCCCGTGAGCTGCTGATCAACTGTGCCAAGCATGCCGGCGCGTCGGCGGTAAAACTGGGAGTCTATCGTGCCGACGACCGCCTGCTGGTGCAGGTGCATGACAACGGCCGGGGATTTGATCCGGCTCTGGCCTTCAACATGCACAAGGACGGCTGTTTCGGATTGTTCAACATCGTGCGGCAGGTCCGGCACCTGGGTGGTCAAGTGGAGATCCACAGTCTGCCTACCAACGGCAGCCTGATCAGCCTGACCGCTCCACTTCTGGAAAACGAAGCAGCACCTCCGGTAAAGGAAACCTGTCCATGACGATCAGTGTATTGCTTGTTGACGACCATAAGATCATGCGGGAGGGGCTCAAATCCCTGCTGGAACAGGCCGATGACATCAGTGTGGTTGCCCAGGCCTCCAACGGACGGGAGGCGCTGGCATGCTACACGGCGTGCCAACCCGATGTGGTGGTGATGGACCTGACTATGCCGGTGATGGGTGGGATTGAAGCCACCAGAAAGATCATAGAAACAAACCCCAGGGCTGTGGTGCTGGCCCTTTCGATGGTGCTTGACCGCAGTTGTGTTGCCGAAAGCCTGAAGGCCGGAGCCAAGGGCTACCTGCTGAAGGATTGCGCCGCCGACGAGCTGATGGTGGCAATCCGGACCCTGCATGCGGGCAAATCCTACCTGTGTGCTGCGGTGACCGAGTTGGTCATTAGCGAGTTTAAGCACAAGGATCACCCGGAAGCGGCACCATTGTTGTCGCCGCGGGAGCAGGAGGTGCTGCAACAGATTGCCGACGGTGCCAGCACCAAGGAGATCGCCTTCCAGTTGCAGGTCAGCAGCAAGACCATTGAAACCATCCGAGCCAACCTGATGAAAAAGGTCGGTGCCACCAGTATTGCCGAACTGATCAAATACGCCATCCGCGAGGGGCTTACCTCCGTCTGACCCGCACCTTTGTTCCAACACCTTCGTTTTTCCTGAAGAGCTGCTAGGGAATTACGAACCACCCCGCGCAATTTCCTGTCTTTCGTTTTTCTTGCCAAACAAGGCATAGTCTCAAACAAGACTTTAACTGTCTTGTTTTGGGCTGTGCTGTCTACCGGCACTCTGCCGGATACCGCATGAAGAACACACAGAAGGAGGACACCATGAAGATCGAATGGCATCCAACCCTGGCCACCGGCGATGCGCAGATCGATGCGCATCACCGGGCAATGCTCGAAAGGATCAACGAGCTGGTCGTCGCCTGCAAGGAGAGGCGTGAGACAGCGGTGGTACATGAGCTGCTGGGCTTCCTGCAACAGTATGTGCAGGAGCATTTTGCGGCAGAAGAAAGCTACCTGCGACAGCATCAAGTTGTGAATCTGCATGAGCACTGCCGGCAGCATCAGCAATTGAAGAAACAGCTGGATGAGCTGGAAGCAACCTGTGGCCAGGAAGGGATTTCGCTCGGTGTGGTGACCAACTCGCTCAAGCTGACCTATCTCTGGCTCAAAGAGCATATCCAGGTCATGGACCGTTCAATGCTGACCGCAGTAGCAACGTCACGGGTGTGAATAGGTTGTTCCTGGAGGGTATGCCATGAAAGCCCGCACAGAAATGTTACAGCATCTGCTTGAACACCTCGGCATGACCTTGCACGACACCCAGACGGCAGCGGTGAAGGCGCATTTGCTGGCGTTGTGCAGCGGCAATGAGCCCTGTAACAAGCAGACCTTTAATGCCCTGGCTGATGAGTTCTGTCTGCTGACGGTGCAGCTTGATGTCGGCATCCGGGAGTTACACAAGGTCGTCGCGGCCTTACAGATTGAGACAGACATACTTTGAGGAGGAAAAGATGCATCTGATAAAAGATAGTTCCGTAGGCGTCAAGTTGCTGGGCGGTTTTCTGGGGGTGTCCCTGATCGCTCTGATCATCGGCCTGTTTGGCTATGCCGAGCTGCGAAAACTGAGTGCCAATGACCTGCTGTTGTATCAGAAAGGGACCGTTTCCTTACGTGAACTGGGAGGGCTGGGAATGAGTTTCCACCGTATGCGGGTCAACCTGCGTGATCTGGCAGCGGCGACAAATCTTGATGAGCAGCAACGTTTCAGTAAACGGATCGGCGAGTTGCGGGCAGATCTGGACAGCTCATCCAAGGCGTTGGCAAACCACCTGCCCGATGCCGAGGCGCAGAAGCTGTACGAACGCTTTATGGCAACCAGGGCAGCCTATCGCCCGCACCTGGAGAAAGTGTTGGAGCTGGCTACCGCCGGCAAGCGCGAAGAGGCCTATGCAACGATGAGCACACCTGCCGCCGCTACTGCCGTACGGGATGAAATAACCGCAATTGACACCCTGACCGACTATCTTGAAAAGAAGGCCGGCGAGCTGTCAACCGAGAACGGCCAGGCAGCAAAACGAGCCGGTATGATCATGCTGGCCGCGGCAATCGGCGGCTCACTGGTGGCCTTGATCCTGGGACTCTTGATTACCCGTGCCATCACAACGCCGGTCAACGAGCTGGTGGTACAGGCGCAAAAGGTGGCAGACGGAGACTTGCGGGTCACTATCCCCCACTACTCCAATGACGAGATAGGCAAATTAAGTAAGGCGTTCCAGGCCATGGCACACAAGCTGCGGGACACCATCACCAAGGTCTCGGAAAATGCCCAGCAGGTGGCAGCTGCCTCGGCAGAGCTACATGCCACGGCCGGGCAGACCGCAACCGGTGCGGAGGAGGTGGCCTGTCAGGCCAACACCGTGGCAACCGCCGGGGAGGAGATGGCGGCGACCAGCAGCGACATTGCCCGCAATTGCCACGCAGCGGCAGAGAGTGCCGATGTGGCTACTAAAACCACCCAGGACGGCTTCAGCGTGGTGAAAAATACTATTAGCGGTATCTATGAGCGCGGCGAGAGCACCAAGGAGAATGCCAAGATCATTGCCTCGCTGGGCAGCCGTTCGGAGCAGATCGGCAACATCATCGGTACCATTGAGGATATTGCCGACCAGACCAACCTGTTGGCGTTGAATGCCGCCATTGAGGCGGCCCGGGCTGGTGAAATGGGGCGTGGCTTTGCCGTGGTGGCGGATGAGGTGCGCGCCCTGGCAGAGCGTACCACCAGGGCCACTAAGGAGACCGGTGAGATGATCCGGGCCATCCAGCAGGAGACTAGGCAGGCGATTAACTCGATGGAGGAGGGGGTGCGCCTGACTGAGCAAGGGGCGCGTGAGGCTGGCCAGCTTGAGACCGCTTTGAATGATATCCTGCATCGAGTCAACGAGGTGACCATGCAGATCAGTCTGATCGCCACAGCAGCTGAACAACAGACCGCCACCACCTCTGAGATATCAAGCAACATGCTGCAGATTACCGATGTTGTGCAGCAGACCGCCCGTGGGGCCGAGGAATCGGCCCAGGCTGCCGGTCAGTTGGCACAGCTCTCCGATGGCCTACAGCACCTGGTGCAGCGTTTTCAGGTGTGAAAAATCGCTTCGTTGAGAGGTAGGCAAAATGGCGCCGGTTCGCCGTGGTGATGGCGGCTGGCGCCTTTCTTTTATACGGAGCCTTGAACATACAATCATGGATATAAATTCAAGCAGCCTGCTTGAGATGTTCAAAAACCACGCTATAGTTTTGTAAACATAACTTGTAGCTGCA
>CAZUSH010000109.1:0-6237 GCA_964622705.1 uncultured Geobacter sp.
AACTCATTATTGACCAGCTTAGACTGGTATATAATATTATATGCCGGTATATATTATTAGATGCTGGCATCCAATATTAGATGCTGTGGCGGCATATAACATTAGATGCTTTTCTGCTTTGACTGGGCATCTAATACTATATGCCTCCCTCCCGTTTCAATCACTTCGGTGCGCTCAAAAAGCCTACCCCTGTTTGAACCAGATTGCCCGATCAGGAATGATATCCGCGTAGGAGGGGCCGGAGCCCGTTGCCGGGTTAAGGTAGGCCCGGTAGCCGATGGTTACGGGGGCATCGAGTGCAATCCCGGAGGCGGGTCCGTCTTCTGTGGTCGGTTCATTAACAACGACAAACGGTGGTAGCTCCTGACTGGGGCTCTGAAGAGGGGGATTCCTCACCACCCTGACCGCATAGAGATAGTCTGCATTGGGATCATCCGGTAAAAAATACCGGGCGCTGCCGGTAAAATGGTTGCTGCCGTTAAGCGGGTCATTGCTGTCTTTACTGCCCATGCCTGTAACACCGCACCAGATGGGGTCGTTATGTCCGAACAGGTAAGCCTTAGGGGCTTCTTGCTGCAGGATGTTTTCGCCATACACGCTGAAATTGGAATAGGTGGCCAGGCCGGTAGCCTGATGGTTGACGCCGTACACGATCACCATCTCATCGTTCTTCAATGAGAAGTTGGCGGGAATGCCGTGCATAGCGGAGCGCAAATAGGGGGTATCCGATGCTTCTCCGGCAACAAATGCGTGATAGAGCCGCAATTGAGGCTCCGTAGTCTCCAGCACATCTCTGGATTCGGCAAACCACCTGTTTGAGTCGTAACAGAGGTGCTGCAGGTGCGGTGTCTGCGCCAGAATGGCCTTTTCAAGATCATCCAGACTTTGCGCCAGACTTTTGCCTGTCTGTACGAGAGATTCCTCCGGGATAGCTTTCCGGTTCCGCTGTGCCGGGGTGTCAAAGGGGTGCAGTTGATCCGGTACTTCTTTGGGCTTGATCCTGAAGACCCCGGCGTAATGGTCATTGCCGTTGTAGGCGTCAGCCGCGCTTTTTTCATGGATGTTGGCAGCACGCACCAGAATCAGGAATGAGTCATCCTGTGGCTCCAACCCCATCTTGAGCAGTTTGGATGGAATCACATAGGTGTTGATCATGGAGTCGGGGAACCCGGCTGCGAGGGCTAGTATTCTCAGGCGTTCATTGATCCGTTGGTCTGCGGTGAAGATAATGAGCGTGTTCGCCTGAAAGGGGCTGCCGTTTCCCTCGGTCCTGATCTGGGCACAATTGAGCGGGTCTCCCAGGGCGGCAAAGATCCAGTCGCCTTTTTCGATCGTTTTGCCGTACTGCCGTGTCCATAGAAACGGGGTAAAGCTGAAGTAGTCACCCAAAGGCGGGGTGAGTCCAAGATAGATGATAGCCTCATAGGGCTGGAGCTTGAAGATGCCGTTCATGCGCCCCGTTGTCATAATCGGTTCGTCCGAGTCGGGAATCTGCAGGCGTTTATAGGGCTGACCGGCGTTATTGCCGGCTGCGGAATCTACAACACGCTCTTTAACGGCATGGGCTGGGTCAACCAGGCTTGCCGAGCCTCCCTGTACGATAAATTCCTGGCTGAGTGCAGAAATGAAGCGGTCTTCCCGTGAGTGGTTGTCGTCGTTCATACCGGATTCCTTTTGTCCTGGATTCGGCAGTTGGCGTCTCCCCGGTTCGCTCCGACGCCCGCCATCTGTAGTTCTAAGGCTCATTCCGCTGCAGCCGATAAACCCACCTTGCGGGTTCAGACAGAACCGGCTGCGTAACGCTTCATTTCGCCAAGAGCTGCAACGATGTACGGGCGAGTCGCTCTCTCGGGCCAACGCCAACTTCCGGTTTTAGCGTTTATTTTTTTCGCGCAATCTTTCCGTATTGCTCACCCATCAGCAGATGGTTGTAATGCCCGTCTTTGTCCTTGGGCACGGTCAGGGTGAACTTCACCTTGTCCTGGAATAGGATCACGTAGTCTGACCCGCCAAACAGGAAGTAGCCCAGCATATCCCCTTTTTTGAAGCTGGCCCCCACCTTGACCTCTTTTTCAAAGTTGACTGACGAGACCTGCGACATGCCGATCGGCAGCAACGCCACCAGGCCGTACTCTTTGGTCTCAAGGATCACGCAACCGCGGGTCTCGATGTTCTGCCAGCCCGGCGTGTTGGAGTCGAGCACGTAGCGCTTGGCCTTGGCATCCCAGGTGGTGATGCCGCCGGCAGCATCATCGGCAGCAATCAGGCGTACCTCTTTGACCGTGCCGCTGATGGGGAAGTGGTAGCGGTGGTAGTCGTTCACATCCAGAAAGGTATGGGTGAGGGTGCCGTTGGCAAAGGCGTTCTTGTAGGCGCTGTCTTGGCCCAGCAGGGCGGCCACGGATTTGAACAGGGTGGACTTGATCCTGACCCCTTTACCCACCAGGTTGGAGTGCTTGTCGATCTTCCAGACCCCCTGGGGCTTGGAATCGGCCGGTGATGCGATGATGGAAGGATCATCCGGCGCGGCAATGGGGCGCTGATCAGGTGATTTCAAGTAGCGGGCAAAGAACTGGTTAAAGGTCTTCCAGTTGGCCGGGTCTTCATACCAGCCCTTTTGCAGGCCAAAGCGGGGATCGGCCAGGGCTGCCTGGTAGTACTGATCGTTCCAGGATGCTGTGGTGCTCAGGTAGATGCCCCATTCTCTGGTGAAGTTGATCATCCAGCTGCGGTACGGTTCATGGTACTGCAGTGAGTTGTTGTAGTAGCCTTTGTGCTTCAACGCAGCCAGGGGCTGGTCATTGATGTAGTAGAAGTAGTCCAGGCTCTGGTCGATCTGGTCGTACAGTGAAGAATAGGGGATGTTGCGCAGGATCGACCAGGGCATGGCCTTGGTGGCCCAGTCGATAAAGGCATAATATTCGTCCAGTGTCTGGGCCGGGTTCATAACCTTGTCGGGATTGAGCTGCTTGGCCGAGGCTATCGAGTCGAGCAGCATCTGCTTGAGCGGCGCATTGTGATCCATCATGGTGATCAACTGTTGGGTTATCGGCTCGTGCCCGGTCGGGCCGGGAGGGCTGTCCAGGGCAAACAGGTTGAGGCACAAACAGCCCCACAGGGTAACCAGGGTGATGAAACCGGTCAGCAATCGTTTTGCTCGCATGGTGCTCCTCCTTAATGGGTAAAGGTTTTTACCTGAGATACAGCGGTACCAGGATATAGGCGCCGTCCAGGGTGTCCGGGACATCGCGCAGTGTTTGCCAGGAGTAGCTTGATTGACTCCAGATAAACGGCTTGCCATTGACCTGCGGGGTGGCGTACCGCATCCAGAAGCCGGTGGCTGTAGAGGACAGGTCAAGGTCGCCCTGCAACTGCATGAACTGCCTGACCATGACGGTGTCGGCTGCCTTGGCATCAACAGAGCCGTCCGGTACCTGTTTGGGGTAAGGTGTTTCGCCATAGGCCAAGTCCCAGCGTCCAAAGATGGAAAGCGGGTTGGCCGGGTCAGTGTA
The DNA here is from genome assembly GCA_964622705.1 of uncultured Geobacter sp. GTDB lineage: Bacteria > Desulfobacterota > Desulfuromonadia > Geobacterales > Pseudopelobacteraceae > Trichlorobacter. The sequence goes on from CAZUSH010000109.1 coordinate 3,513, forward strand.
GGTGATCAGCTTCTTGGCGCTCTCGATATCTTTGACCCCCGGCAGTTTCTTGTGGAACTGCTTCTTTCTGGCCGGGCGGTTGTCCGTTGACTGCAGGTCGGACTGTACCTGAAACGAGGCCGGGAAGTTGATTCCCATCAAATGGTTGGCCGTAACCATCTCTTTGTCGTAATCAAGGGTACAGGGGTAGCCGTCCAGCGCTTTGGCGGTAACTGCGTACTTTCCGCCGTTTGAGCGATAGAAAACGAAACAGCGGTAGGACATCTCCACCAGGCCGGTCTGGTTGTTCTTGGCATCCACTACCATATAGCCGTTCAGGTAGCTGCCGGTATTGTCCAGGGAAATGGCATCAAAAAATTCATCGATAGAGGCTGAAAACTGCTCGGCCAGGGCGGCCCGCCAGAAGATCCAGAGTCCGTTTGCCTTGGTAACGGTGCGGGACAGACGGTGGGTGGTCTCGTTAAACAGGATGCCTTTGTTGTTATAGCCAAAGTCGGTGCCTGAGGCGATCAGGCCGGGCGTAGCCGCATTGACGGTCAACAGATCGCCATTGATTGCCAGGGTCTGCACCATGCTCTGGGAGAGAAAGCCCATCCAGGAATTATGCGTCAGGATCACCTCGTTTGCGCTGCGCTTGAGAAAGGCGGAGCAGGATTCCCGCCCACCGCCTGAGCCAGTGCCGGGCGCATTGGAGATCACATCTCCCAGGTCGTTAAAGGCGTTCAGAAAGTAGACATCCATAAAGCTGAGGGGGGTTTCGTACCCAACCTGCAGTTCGGCAGGGGTAAAGTAGGTTTGGTCCGGTAACCAGACCCCGGAAAAATCAAGAGCCACAGGTTTCTCAAGGGTTGCGCCGTGGTAGATGCCCAGCATGCGGAACAGCAACCGTTTCAGCCGCTCAGCCGTGGTCGGCGCTGTTGCTTTGTTGCGCAGATAGTCAAGAAAGTAGCTGTAATTGCTGTTTGATAGCTCGGCTGCGGTCTTCTGTTCTGCCTGGCTGGGGCCGTTTGGTTGTGCCGGAAAAGCGTGGGAGGGATCGGTTAAATAGGCATTGTCCCAGGTGTTGTCCCTGGCAGAAAGGATGGTGCTGTTTTGCAGCTTGCCCTGGACAAAGCCTGCCCGATATTCGGCCTTGAGGTTGTTGGTATCCCTGGATACGACGGTCATGCACACGACGTTTTCCCGGGTATTGATCGTCCCCATGGCATTGTTGTCCAGTTGAAAGACCTTGGGCTGAGACTCGGCTGCAGTTGTTTGTGCTGTTGTTTTTTTTCTGTTTCGCTCCATGACTCCCTCCCTGTGGTGGAATTCTGTTGTTTCGTTGAACTCCTGCCTATTGGTACCCATGCTGGTGGATGTGTAAAAAAACGTTAGAACAAAGCAATCTGTTGCGGCTGTAAAAATTCTTTACACATCTGAAAAACGAAAAACCCGCCTTAGGGCGGGTTTGAGTGGTGCTGCGCAAGGGCTCTGTAATAGTTCCGATGCAACATGACATTTTCCTTTATGAGTACTGTGAATTGTATGTACCGTATGTCGGTTGCTTTGTCCAGTCGAGGCAGGCATTTTTTACGGCGCTGGGTAATGCCACCTCTTTTAGCGGTTGTTAAAAAATGGTGGTACGCTACACGGCAACGTTATCCAGATCCGGCACTGTAAGGAGGAACCATGGCAACGGAAAGTGCATCCATAATCAACCAGCTTGCTACGCTGACCCCGGCGCAGGAAAAACTGCTCGATCAGGGCATCACCTTTGCCCCCCGGCTGGCAACAGCGGTGTTGATCCTTGCCGTGGGATACTACCTGGGCGTTTGGGTCGGGCGGCTGCTGGATAAGGCGTTGACCCGCTTTGAGCTGGACATCACCATCCGGCTGTTGCTGCTGCGCATGACACGGCTGCTTGTCTTTGCTCTGTTCCTGATCATGGCGTTGCAGAACCTGGGGGTTGATCTGCTGCCGCTGATTGCCGGGGTAGGGGTGGCAGGCGCTGGAGTGGCCCTGGCCATGCAGGGGGTGCTGTCCAATCTGGCAGCGGGGCTGACCATCATCTTTACCCATCCCTACCGGGTGGGTGAGTACATCTCCATTGCCCATGAAGAAGGGATGGTGGAGAATATCTCGCTCTTCAGCACTACCCTGAGCCATTTGGATAGGTCGCGGGTGGTTATTCCCAACCGGAAGATTGTCGGGGAGATCCTTCATAACTACGGTGAGATCCGGCAGCTCGAGCTGAAGGTGGGGGTGGCCTACGATACCGATCTCGGTCATGCCATGGCAGCTGTGGAGGCGGTCCTGAAGGCCAACCAACGGGTGCTTCAGGAACCTTTGCCGGTGGTGCAGGTGGCTGGCCTGGCTGATTCTTCCGTGACTATCGCTGTGCGGCCCTGGGTCAAGGTGCCTGACTATGCCACCGCCATCGGCGAGTTGAACCGCGCGCTGCTGGAAAGGCTGCGTGAGATAGGTATAAACATCCCCTTCCCGCAGCGGGAGGTTCGCCTGCTTGGGGCTGACAACTGACTGATTGGATGACGCGTCGGCTGGTGTCTTGGTGATAAGAATGACAGTAACATATCGTAATTGTAATTTTCAGTTTGTCCTATTAATCTAACTCAGTCTTATCAATCAAACACAGATCATCGTGTTCTGCTGCTCGGTTTGGAGAAATAAGTCATGACGGAAAAAAATCCTCCTCACGTCGTGCAGTTGACGCCCATGCTGCTTGTTA
>CAZUSH010000110.1:0-6059 GCA_964622705.1 uncultured Geobacter sp.
TGGTGCGGGAGAAGGAATTGGGCTCGATTGTCAACCTTTATGTCACGCCGGTGACTAGGCTGGAGTTTCTGCTGGGCAAACAACTTCCTTATCTGGCGCTGGCCATGCTCAGCTTTTTGATGCTGGCCTTGCAGGCGGTTTATATCTTCGGAGTACCGCTAAAAGGCAGTTTTACAGCCCTTACAGCCGGAGCATTTCTGTACGTGGTTGTGGCAACCGCCTTTGGCCTGGTAATTTCTACCTTTATGCGCAGCCAGATCGCCGCCTTATTCGGTACGGCTATTCTGACCCTTGTACCGGCGGTGCAGTTTTCCGGCCTGATTCATCCGGTCTCCTCTCTGGAAGGGGCTGGGGCCGCAATCGGAAAGTTTTATCCGACCACCTATTTTTTGACTATCACACGGGGTACCTTTTCAAAGGGGCTGGGCTTTGCCGACCTCCAGGCGTCATTTGTGCCCTTGATGCTGGCCGTCCCCCTGTTGTTGGCCCTGGCCGCAGCTTTGCTCAGGAAGCAGGAGCGCTGATTATGCGTGGCGCCAACATCATGCAGCTCGGCATCAAAGAACTACGCAGTCTGTTAGGCGATCCCATTTTGCTGCTGCTGATTGTGTATGCCTTCAGCTTCGAGGTTTATTCCGCTGCCAAGGCGATGCCTGAAACACTGCACCGGGCACCGATTGCCATTGCTGACGAGGACCGTTCGCAACTTTCGACCCGCATTGCCGATGCCTTTATTGCCCCACATTTTGCCCCACCGTCCATGATCACGCGCACTGAAATGGACAGACGCATGGATAGCGGTCTTGATACCTTTGCCATCAATATTCCTCCTAACTTTCAGCGGGATGTCCTGGCCGGACGCACGCCCACTATTCAACTGAATGTGGATGCCACCCGGATGAGTCAGGCCTTTACCGGCAGCGGCTACATCCAGTCCATCATCACCACTGAAACAAGCGCCTTTCTACAAGGCTATCGAGCCGATAGCGGCGCGAGTGTCGCACTGAACCTACGGGCACGATTCAACCCGGAATTGAACCAGTTCTGGTTCGGCTCAGTCATGCAGGTTATCAATAGCGTTACCATGCTTTCCATTATTCTGACCGGTGCGGCCCTGATTCGCGAGCGGGAGCATGGCACGGTGGAGCACCTGCTGGTGATGCCGGTTACCCCGTTCGAGATCATGGCCGGCAAGGTCTGGGCCATGGCGCTGGTGGTGTTGACAACTACCGCCTGCTCGCTGACACTGATTGTCCAAGGGTTGCTCCGGGTACCGATTGAGGGCTCCGTCGCCCTCTTTCTGGCAGGCACCGCCCTGCACCTGTTTGCCACCACCTCGCTTGGTATCTTCCTCGGTACGATCGCCCGCTCCATGCCGCAGTTCGGACTGCTGATGATGCTGGTGCTGTTACCGCTTCAGATACTTTCGGGCAGTACCACTCCCCGCGAGAGTATGCCGGACATTGTTCAGTGGATCATGCTGGCTGCACCGAACACCCATTTTGTGCTGCTGGCCCAGGCGATCCTCTACCGTGGCGCAGGGATTGCGGTGGTCTGGCCCCAGTTTGTTGCCCTGGGCTTGATCGGGGCGTGCCTGTTCGTCCTCTCGCTGGTCCGCTTCCGCAAAACCATCACCACCATGGTCTAGACTGCTGCCCATCCTTCCCTTTTCTCGAATCTCCGTTTGCCGCCTGCCGAAAGATGCACTATACTGCGCTCCACAGCAGGATAGTACGGGAGGAACAGCCATGGCACACAACACCATTTATCTGATCGGGGCCGGCATTGCAGGTTGTGAGGGATTAAGCGATAAGGCACTGGACGTTATTGGTCATGCCGAGGTGCTGGTGGGGCGTCAGCGTCACCTTGACCGTTTTCCCGACTTTGCCGGAGAAAAAATGGTGCTGGGGGAACTGGCTCCGCTGCTGGCCTTTTTGCAGGCTACCGACAAACGGGTGGTGGTGCTGGCCACCGGCGACCCGAACTTTTTCGGCACCGGCCGTTTTCTGCTGCGCAACCTGCCCAAGCAGCGGCTGGAGATCTTTGCCAATGTCACCAGCATGCAGTATGCCTTTGCCCGGATCAAGGAACCCTGGGATGACGCCATTTTTCTGTCAATCCAGGGACGCGGCATGGCCCGCTCCATTGACAAGATCATTGCTGCCGAAAAGGCCTGTATCCTGACCGATGCGGTCAACACCCCGGCCCTGATCGCCCGTGAGCTGATTGACCGGGGGGCAGAGGGGTACGATGCCTGGCTCTGCGAAGACCTGGGGATGCCGACGGAGAAGTTTACCCGTACCACCATCAAGGGGCTTCTGACCCTGCAGCACTCCGAGTTGAATATCCTGATCCTGGTACGGGCCTGGGAACCGACCTTGACCCGCTACCCCCTGATCGGCGTTGATGACGATGAGTTCGCTTCCATGAAGAAGCACTTCACCCATCAGGAGGTGCGTGCCGTCACCCTGGCCAAGCTCAAGCTGCAGAATGATCTGGTACTGTGGGATATCGGTGCCGGTTCCGGCTCGGTTTCCATCGAGGCATCTAACCTGATCCCCAACGGCAAGCTGTTTGCCATCGAGAAAAACAGCCAGTACGTCACCTTTTTAAAGCAGAACCTGGATAAGTTCTGTGCCCGCAACGTCAAGCTGGTGGAGGCCTATGCCCCGGACGGGCTGGATGATCTGCCGGACCCGGACCGGGTCTTTATCGGCGGGGCAGGTGGCAACCTGGAAGAGATCATTGAACAGGCGGACCGGCGTCTGAAGGCTGACGGCCTGATTGTGATCAACGCAGTGACCCTTGATACCCTGACCAAGAGTGTTGAGGCACTTGAATACCACGGTTACCAGGTCGAAGTGGTCTGCATCAATGTCTCTCGAACCCGCCCCCTGACCGAATTCAAGCTGTTCGAGGCTCAGGTTCCGGTCTATATCGTGACCGCCTGGAAAGAAGCGGAATAATTCCCAACTAGTTGAAAACCGCAAAAGATCTCAAGGATACAAAAGAAAACCAATTACTCCGGTATTCAGTTCAATTGGTTTTACGACGGTGTCAGCACACGTCAATTTTTGTGCTCCTTGCGCTCTTTCGCGCCAAAAACTTTTGCAGGTATACCATTGCTGGAGTTTCTCATGCCTGATGCCCTGATTGCCCGCACGCCGTCTGCCTATGACTATCCCTTGCTGATCAAGAACCTGCTGTTTTGCCCGGTGGTGGATGAGCCGGAGCAGGAGATCGTCTACCGCTCCCACCGCTTTACCTATCGAGATTTGCGGGAGCGGGTGGCTCGTCTGGCCAATGCCCTGACCACGCTGGGGATCAGGCCGGGTGACACTGTGGCGGTGATGGACTGGGATTCCCACCGTTATCTGGAGTGCTTTTTTGCGGTGCCGATGATCGGCGCGGTGCTGCACACCATCAACGTGCGGCTCTCGCCGGAGCAGATCCTTTATACCATCGACCATGCCGAGGATGACTTTTTACTGGTCAATGGTGAGTTTCTGCCGATTCTTGAGCAGATCCGCGGCCGGATGGATACGGTCAAAGGTTTTATCCTGCTCAACGACGAGCCGCAACGGCCGGAAAGTCATATCCCCTTTGCAGGAGAGTATGAGGACCTGCTGGCATCCGCCGCTCCGGTCTTTGATTTTTGCGATTTCGATGAAAACAGCCGCGCCACCACCTTCTACACCACCGGTACCACCGGCATGCCCAAGGGGGTCTACTTCAGTCACCGTCAATTGGTCCTGCACACCCTGGGGGTGATGAGCGTCCTTGGCACGGCGGTCGGTCACGGCAATTTCAACCGTCAGGATGTCTATATGCCGATTACCCCCATGTTCCACGTGCATGCCTGGGGGTTGCCGTACGTGGCCACCATGCTGGGGGTCAAACAGGTCTACCCGGGGCGCTATGTACCCGAGATCCTGCTGGAACTGGTTGAGCAGGAAAAGGTCACCTTCTCCCATTGCGTACCGACCATCCTGCATATGCTCCTGAAACACCCCCATGCGCAGCGGATCAATTTTTCCGGCTGGAAGTTGATTATCGGCGGGGCGGCCATGTCCAAGGCGCTCTGCCTGGAGGCGATGCGGCGCGGTATTGACCTCTTTACCGGCTACGGCATGTCGGAGACCTGCCCGATCCTGACCATCTCGCACCTGACCCCTGCCATGCTGGCCCAGTCCCCGGAAGAACAGGCGGCCATCCGCTGCAAGACCGGCCGGACCCTGCCGCTGGTGGATCTGAAGATTGCCGATGGCAGCCTGCGGGAACAGCCGCGTGACAACAGATCGGCCGGTGAGATTGTGGTGCGGGCCCCCTGGCTGACCCAGGGCTATCTCAAGGATCACAAGGCCTCGGAGCGGCTCTGGGAAGGCGGTTACCTGCATACCGGCGATGTGGCGGTGCGGGATGAGCTGGGTTTTGTCCGGATCACCGACCGGACCAAGGATGTGCTCAAGGTGGCCGGCGAGTGGGTCTCCTCACTGGAACTGGAGGATATCATCGCCCACCACCCGGCTGTGGCCGAGGTGGCGGTGATCGGCGCCCCGGATGAAAAGTGGGGCGAACGCCCGCTGGCCCTGGTGGTGGTCAAGTCCGGCATGGCGGTGACGGAAAAGGAACTCGCCCACCATGTCAAGGAGTACGCCGAGAAAGGGCTGGTCAACAAACAGGTGGTGCTCTTGAAGGTCAAACTGGTGGAGGCGATCGACAAGACCAGCGTGGGGAAGGTGAATAAGGTGGGGTTACGGGAAAAGTATTTGTAGGTGCGATTGCGGTACATCTTCTTTTGTGGTATGAGCGGTGTCAGGAGAGCAACCATGGCTCACATATCCATCAGCGACATACAACAGTTTGCAACAGCTATGGGACGTGAGTTCGCGCCTGAAAAGGTCATTCTGTTTGGTTCCTACGCCACTGGCAAGGCCGGTGCAGAATCAGATGTAGACCTGTTGGTGATTATGCCGGGAGAGGTATCCGGTGCGCGGATCGCTGCCGATATCATTAACCGCTTGAAGCCAACCTTGCCGGTTGAGCTGATTGTCCGTTCATCACGACAGGTGCGGGAGCGCCTGGCCATGAATGACTTTTTTCTACGCGAGATTGTTGCAACTGGGAAAGAGTTGTATGCAGCCCCTGACCTCTGAGTGGATTCAAAAGGCAGAAGGCGATTTGGCCACTGCCCGCCGTGAACTGCGGGCACGGACGGTACCCAACTATGATGCTGCCTGTTTTCATGCACAACAGTGCGCAGAAAAATATTTGAAGGATCTATTACAGGAAGCAGTAACCCCTTTTGGCAAGACCCACAATCTTTCCCTCTTGTAAAGATCAGTATCCAGCCCTTGAATTGATCCGTCCCACACTGGCTATGCTCAGTGCCTATGCTGTTGAGTATCGTTATCCTGGTGAATCAGCGGATAAAACGGTGGCACGGCAGGCCGTAAAAATGGCAGAAGAGGTTAAACAACTGGTTGTGGGGTTTTTATAGATTTGAATTGAGTTCCCCCTACATCTCCAGGATGACCGGCAGCACCATCGGTCGGCGTTCGATGCTCTTCTTGAAGAACCGTTTCAGGGTCTGGCGCACCAGCTGGCGCAGCTCGTCACGGTCTGCCAGAAACTCCTGGCTGACCCCGCTGAGTGTCTCGCGTACGGTCTCCTTGGCGGTCTGCAGGTATTCCTGGCTTTCATCCTCAAATACAAAACCGCGCGAGACGATCTCGGGGCCGTAAATCATCTCGCCGCTGTGCTGGTTGACCCCCAGGATCACCAGCACCATGCCGTCCTCGGCCAGGTGGCGGCGGTCCTTGAGGACGATCTCACCCACATCCCCAACTCCCTTGCCGTCCACAAAGACCCGCCCGGTTTCAATGGTCTCCTCAATGCAGGCGGTATCATTGTAGAAACTGACCACTTCGCCGTTGATTGCCAACAGGCATCGCTCTTCCGGTATCCCCACCTTCAAGGCCAGGCGACGGTGCAGTACCAGGTGGCGGTATTCGCCGTGGATCGGCAGGAAGAAACGGGGCCGCACGATGTTCATCATC
>CAZUSH010000111.1:0-5880 GCA_964622705.1 uncultured Geobacter sp.
TCCCGCTCTGCTGCCCCGTAGTCCTCAAGACAGATGGTACCCTGTGGTTCCCACTTGCGCACCCGGTAGTACAGCTTGTCGTAGTAATATTCCACCAGCCCCTGGGCAACACCGGGAATATCCCAGGCCGCCAACTTGGTCTGCAGCTCCTCGTACTGCGGGCCGCCCAGCTTCTTCTTGATCCGCTCCAGCGCCTCGGCCATGGGCCCGCGGTACTCCTCATGCGCATACTCGGCCGAGAGCCGTTTGACCCGGGTTGCCAGCGAGACCTCGCACCAGACCTTGGTGCTGTCCGCCATGACCTCGTACAGGTTGCCCGGCAGGTTCAACCGGCCGATCCGCTTGCTCTCGCCCTCCACCACGATCGGCCGATCAAGCGGCGCCCGGCGGAAGGCATCCCACAGCATTGTCTCAAACCGTTTCTGGGGGGGCTGTTCCCCCAACCCCAGGGAACCAAAGGCGGAACCACGGTGACGGGCCAACCCTTCCAGGTCGATCACCGTATACCGTTCAGAGGGCAACTGCTGCAGGAATTCGGTCTTGCCGGAACCGGTCATGCCATGCAGCACCACCAGTTGCACCGGCAGGGAAACCGATGCAAAAAAGGAGCTGACCACCGCACGAAAGGCCTTGTACCCGCCCGCCAGTTTGACCACCGGATAGCCGGTCATCTCCAGCAGCAGGGCAATCGATTCGCTGCGCAGGCCGCCTCGCCAGCAGTAGACCAGTACCGGCCGGCCGGCTGCCAGTTCACTGATGGTGGCGACAATGGCCGGAAAACGGTGACAGGTCAGTTCAAGCCCGCGCACGCGGGCAATCTGCGGCCCCTGCTGTTTATAGAGCGTGCCGATCTCGACCCGTTCGGCGTCCGTCAAAATCGGCACATTGATGGCGCCCGGCAGATGGTCTTCGGCAAACTCAAGCGGTGTACGGGCATCAACGAGACAGTGGCTGTCAAGCAGGGACGGATCAAACGGAATCGTGCGGGCCATGGGACGGCTGCTCCAAGCGGATTTTTTTTGTGTCTCCCTTGCCATGCAGGGTGTTCAGTGGTACATATAAACACTCTTTCCCATGTATTTGCAAGGTTACAAACCTTTCATGTCATCACATCCAATCAGGAGGACACAGCGATGGAGAAGCAGCGGGTAGACTACCGTGATCTGGGACTGGTCAACACCAGGGAGATGTTTGCCAAGGCCATGGCCGGCAAATATGCCATTCCGGCCTACAACTTCAACAACCTTGAGCAACTGCAGGCCATCATCACCGGCTGTGTTGAAACCAATTCACCGGTCATCATCCAGGTCTCCAAAGGCGCCCGCAGCTACGCCAACGAGACCATGTTGCGCTACATGGCCATGGGCGCCGTCCAGATGGCCCGCGAGATGGGCTCCAACATCCCGATCTGCCTGCACCTCGACCACGGTGACTCCTTTGAGCTGTGCCAATCCTGTGTCGACAGCGGCTTCTCCTCGGTCATGATCGACGGGTCCCACCTGCCCTATGAAGAAAACGTGGCGCTCTGCAAAAAGGTGGTCGAGTATGCCCACCAGTATGACGTCACCGTGGAAGGCGAACTGGGTGTGCTGGCCGGGATCGAGGACGAGGTCTCCGCTGAGCATTCCACCTACACCAAGCCGGAAGAGGTAGAGGACTTCGTCAAGAAGACCGGGGTGGACTCCCTGGCCATCTCCATCGGCACCAGCCACGGCGCCTACAAGTTCAAGCCGGGCCAGCCGGTGCCGCCGTTGCGTTTCGACATCCTGGCCGAATGCGAAAAACGGATCCCCGGCTTCCCGATCGTGCTGCACGGCGCCTCCTCGGTCGTGCCAGCCTATGTTGACCTGATCAACCAAAATGGCGGCAAGCTGGAAGGGGCCGTTGGTGTGCCCGAAGAGCAACTGCGCCAGGCAGCCGCCTCGGCGGTCTGCAAGATCAACATCGACTCCGACGGACGTCTGGCCGTGACCGCCAAGGTGCGGGAGTACTTCGGCAAGGACCCCAAAGAGTTCGATCCCCGTAAATACCTGGGAGAGGCCCGCAAGGAGCTGATCAAGCTGATTAAGCATAAGAATGAAGCGGTGCTGGGCTCGGCCGGCAAAGCCTAGTGCCAATTCCAAATCAAGGCGCTATCTGCGTTGGCTCGTCATTGGCTCCTCGACGTACTCCTGTGTACGCCTACGTCGCCAACTCCTCGCCGCCTTGATTTCATCCTTGATTTGAAACTGGCAATACCGGCATGAGGATATCACCATGAGCACCAGAAAATTTTCCCGTGTTCCGTTCCATGTCACTGCGACCGCCACTGTTGGCGGTCGCAGTTTTCAGGGAGTCGTCAGTAATCTCTCCATGAACGGGATGTTTATTGAATCAACCGAACAGCTGCCGGAAGGTGAGGCGGCCGAGCTGCTGATCACCCTGGAAGGCACCGACCCGGTGGTGACGGTCTCCTTCCAGGGGCGGGTCAGCCGGGTCACCGAGGACGGCATCGGCTTCCACTTTGAAAAGATCGATCTTGATTCCTACACCCATCTCCGCAACATCATCGCCTACAACATGGCCGATGCCGAAAAGGTAATGGACGAGATATTCACCGACATTGAAGAAAAGCTCTCCTCCAAGACCTGAAACACGGGGGCATCATGAACCGCTGCAGTCACTGTAAAACCTACTCGTTGCTCGGCTTCTTCCTTGGAGTCGGGGCCCCGCTGGGCTGGCTGTTTGTCCGGCTGATCATGTTTTTCGACCCTTCCCAAGGGCTACTGACCCAACTTGTGGGCGATATCACCCGTGATACGGAGCATCGCCTGCTCTACATCTACATGGGGATCGGCACCTCCTTTGTGCTGGCCTCGGTGGGCTATCTGATCGGCCGCAACGGCGACGAACTGCAGAACAGGGCCCAGGAGTTGGACGCCCTGCACCAGGAGGTTGCCTCACAGAAAGAGGTCTTTGAGAACCGCTTTAAGGTGTTGGACACCAACATCAAGAACTTCCACCACATCAGCAGCAGGATTCAGACCTCTTTGAACCTTGAGGAGGTACTGCTGCTCTGCGCCGAAGGGCTGCACGACATCCTGGGTTACGAACGGGTCAACATCCTGATGACTGCCAAAAACGGTCAGGCCCTGCGCTTTGTGACCGCCACCGGCAGCGCCGGTCGCAACATGGAAGGCCTGGAACTGCCGCTCGATCCCGCCATCGGCGTGATCTACCGCAGTGTGACTGAACGCAAGCCGTACCTGGTCGACGACATCACCCGTTATGACGAGAGCTTCCACCTGCAGCCTCCCTACGACCAGATCGAGGTGCTGCGCTCACGCAACTTCATCATCTGCCCGATCGTGGTCAAAGGTGAGGCGGTGGGCGCCTTCGGCATCGACAACAAGCTCTCCCGCCGTTCTCTGAACGAGTCGGATCTCGACACCATCATGCTGTTTGCCGACCAGATGGCCAACGCCATTACCCGCATCAACCTGCTGACCTCCATCGACACCCTGACCAGCGAGCTGGAAAGCTCCTTCTCGTTCCTTTTGTCTCACCGCGATCAGTACTCGCGCAACGTGGCCGACCTGAAGGCCAGTATCGAATCGGTGGCAGACGGCGCCGCGGTAATCGCCTCGGCGGCAGAGGGTTCGATGGCCTCGGTGGATGAGACCAGTACGGCGGTCAACGAGATCTCGGTCGCCATCGAAGAGGTCTCCCGCAACCTGGATACCCTGGCCGGGATCGTCCACCAGTCGGCCGCAGCCATGGAGCAGATCAGCCGCAACATCACCAGTGTCGAGCGCAGCGCCGCCATCTCCCACGAGGTCTCCAGCCAGGTACAGGTGCAGACCTCCGAGGGACGCACAGCAGTCAATGAAACCATCGGCTCCCTGGCCGAGATCCAGCATTCGGTGGAGGAATCCTACGCCGGCATCACCCGCCTGGCAGAGAAGAGCACCCGGATCGAGAACATCGTCAACGTGATCAACGACATCACCAAGCGCACCAACTTGTTGGCGTTGAACGCCTCGATCATTGCAGCCCAGGCCGGTGAGTACGGCAAGAGCTTTGGCGTGGTGGCGGACGAAATCCGCAACCTTTCGCTCCAGACCGGCCATTCCACCGGTGAGATCACCGGTATTATCGATGAGATCATGTTCGAGTCGCGCCATGCCGCCGACAACATCACCGCCACCAAAGGCCTGGTGCATCGCGGGGTTGAGCTGGGCCATGTGATGGGGGAAACCCTGCAGGCGATCTACGACCGTGCGGTCTGTTCAATGGAGATGACCTCGGAGATCAAACAGGCCACCGAGGAGCAGGCCTTAAGCGTGCAGACGGTGGCCCGCTCGATGGAGGACATCAGCAGCATGACCTCCCAGATCTTCAACGGTTCCAAGGACCAGGCCAAGGCCACCCGCAGCATTGCCCGCGCCATTGAGACCATCAAGGAGATGGCCCACGAAATGGTGCAGTCCACCTCGACCCAGGTTGAGGATGGCCGTCGCATCCGGCGTACCGTGGAGTCGGTCAGCACCATGGTGCACGAGATGTTCGACAACATGGAGGCCCGTCGTGCCCAGTCCTCCGAGGTGGTCAAAGAGCTCGAATCCATGAAAAGCACCACCTGCCAGCTCTAACCCTCCCTCCCGGTCACTGCACACAAAGAAAGGCTCCTGCTGCACCATGCCGGCAGGAGCCTTTTTGTATCGTGCCGCAACTATGCAGCCTAGCGCTTTATGCTCGGTCGCACCGTTAAAACGGGGCACGGCGCGCTCTTGACCACCTTTTCCGCCGTACTGCCGAAGATGAAGTGGTCAAAGCCCCGCCTGCCGTGAGTCCCCATCACGATCAGGTCAACCTGTTCATCAAGCGCCTTTTTGACAAGCTCCTCATGGGGCTGGCCGGTTACCACCGCTGTTGTCATACCGGGCAACAGACTCTGCCAGGTGGCGCTGAATGCCGCCATCTTTTTACGGGCCTGTTCCTCAATCTCACGGTCAAGCTCCTCAAAGGAGAGGTGAGGCACATAGAAGTCGCGCAGGTCCATCGGAATATGAACCACATGCAGCACCGTTAGTTTGGCCTGCAGCACCTGCGCCAGTTCTCGGGCATAGGCAAAGGCATCGCCGGAGGCCTCGGAAAAGTCCGTGGCAAACAAGATATGGGTAATCGTCTTCATAGCATCAATCTCCTTTCTGAAGTTGGACTGGCCTAGCTGATCAGGCCGGCCAGAATGGCGGCTGCGCTGCTGACCGAAACAATGATCCACAACGAGACCCCCTGGGCCAGCGGTCTGATCCCGGTCCTGCCCAGCACCTCCCGCGTCAGACCACTGCCGATCAGGAAGAGCGTTACCACCAGACTTTGCTTTGCCACGCTGTTGAGCGGATGCCAGAGGCTGTCCAGCTGCGGCAGCAGGGTCTTGACAGCTGCCGCCAGGATGAATCCCACGATAAAGAGCGGCAGCTTGGCCTTGCCTTCCGACTTGGTGAACCAGGCCGCGGCCAAGGCCGACGGCATGATCCAGAGCGCCCTGGTCAGCTTGACCGTGGTGCCGATTGCCAGGGCCAAGCTACCGTAGGCAGCGGCAGCCCCCACCACGCTGCTGGTATCGTGGATCGCCAGGGCCGACCAGAGCCCGAACTGACGTTCCCCCATCCCCAACAGGTGCCCAAGCGGCGGAAACAGCAGCAGCGCAATTGAATTCAGGGTAAAGACCGTTGCCAGGGCCACCCCGGTATCCTCCGGTTCCGCCTTGATAACCGGCGCCATCGCAGCAATGGCACTGCCGCCACAGATGGCGGTGCCAAAGGAGATCAGGGTCGAGGTCCGCTGCGGGGTATTGAACAGCCTGCCCAGCAGCCAGCCGGCCAGCATGGTGAAGCT
>CAZUSH010000112.1:0-5871 GCA_964622705.1 uncultured Geobacter sp.
CTAGAAATTCCACTTGAGCCTTTGTGCCTTGTATTTTAAGTTCAGCAAGATGTTTATCTATGATCCGCCATACTATGTCTTCGACATTGGCAGGTTTAACGCCACAAAGTTTGTATTTTCGGCGAAGAATCTCCAGCGTTTCAACAGAACTCTCTTCGAACAGCGCCTTCTCAATTGCTTCGTCGAGATTATGCTCCTCATAACCGTCACGACTGATTTCCCAGGCTCGGCCATCTTCGCTGACGCTTAAGGTAGTTTCAGTTTTTTGTGCTGGTAGCGATGCACAATCGTACCGTCAGCGAGTTCCAGACTACCAACATAGTCTAGACAGCATAAAACAGCTCGTGAGAGTCTGCCGTGTGTATGGATTTTCGGTATATTCTTTTTGTGGCACGTCCATTCCCTTAACAATTTGCATGGATTTCACCTTTATTTAAATGCCGCAATTTTATTGCTCAAGTTGCGTAATCCTCTCTACTCAGTTCACCTTAATCCAACTTCTGACACTTAAAACCAAACAGAACACATATCCCCGATGCTACGCTGCCATCGCCAGCGGATGCACCTCGCGGTCAAGCCGGTCCTGCAACTGTTCCAGGGCGACCTCCATATCGTAATGCGACTGCAGGTTCAGCCAGAACTGGGCCTCCATGCTGAAATAACGCCCTAAGCGCAGGGCCGTATCGGCGGTGATGGCCCGCCTGCCCAGAACAATCTCGTTGACCCGGCGGGCCGTGACCCCAATATCCTTGGCAAGCCGGTACTGGCTGATCCCCATTGGTTCAAGGAATTCTGTTAATAAAATTTCTCCGGGATGGATAGGGGCAAAGTCGCGCTGTGCCATGTGCAATTCCTCTTCAATGATAGTCTACGATTTCCACGTCAAACGCATCGCTGCCCTGCCACCTGAAACAGATGCGCCACTGTTTGTTGATTCTGATGCTGTGTTGTCCGTCGCGGGTGCCTGTCAGCGCCTCCAGATGGTTCGAAGGAGGAATCCGCAGCGTATCCAGCACCGTTGCAGCATTAAGCATTACCAGCTTGGCGGCTGCCGCACGTTGAATAACCTGGGGCAACTTGCCGGAAAAGCGACCCTTGAACAGCTTTTCAGTCTCTTTGCAGCGAAACGACTGAATCATATCCAACAATATCCCCACAAGATATTATCGTCAAGAGATACGAATAGCGCCCCATGACGATATTGCCACCAACAACATAAAAGCTTTGCCCGTGCTGCGTCAGTTACCAAGACAAGTTCTGCAGATAAACCTTGGGCAATCACACGATTTCATACACGATCAGGCTGCAAACAAGCGCCATGAAGACCAGCCCCAGGATGAACAGGCCATCGGCAAAACGCTCGACCCGGTGCATCCGGCGGCTGTTGCGGGTGCGCAGGGCCACATAGGAGAGCAGACAGGCCAGCAGGAAGACAAAGGCGTCCACCACCAGGATATCGTCGGCAAACGTAACCCCCTTTTTGATGGTCAACACCACCCGCAGCAGCCCGATCACGGTCAGGCAGACCCCCACCATGGCGGCCGAGGCGGTAAAGATATGGATTGAGATATCCTCTTCCAGCTGGGCGTCCTGCTTAGACGATTCCTGATGTTTCATGGTCTGTCCTGTCCGGGTAGTATCAGGCTCGAGGCTCACACTTGCAACTGGCCGTTGTCCAGGATCACCTCTTCACTGCCGTCCGCCATCACCAGGGTCACGGTGGGCTGGTAAAAGACGTAGTCTTCGTGGAACGGCGCCGCCACCCTGCCGCCAAAACCGGTGTTGTCCCCCAAGGCCAGGTGGATGGTGCCCAGGATCTTTTCCGCCTCCAGCACATTGTCCGGCCGGCTGGCCTTGTCGTTGGTGCCGATCCCCAACTCGGCCAGGTTGCGGCAGTTGGGGTTTTCGTTGAACTTGGCCTCCAGCCGCTGCCGCAGGGGGTCATCGCCCTCGATCCGTACCACCGTGCCATCGGCAATGGTGAGGGTCAGGGGGCTTGTCAATTTAGCCGTGGGCCCCCACTCAATCACCATCACACCGTGACTCTCGCCTTCCAGCGGCGCCAGGTAGGCCTCACCGGCCGGCAGGTTGCCGAAGGCGCCATCAGCAGTCAAAAGGCCGTCATCACCTTCAGCGTGACGTCCTTTTTTACAGATATGCATGGCCGTGCCGTTGGGGCATTCCACCTGTACCCATTCGGCCCGGTTGACCGCCTCCACCAGGCGTTCGGTACGCGCTGCCAGGGCATGCCAGTCCACGGTCATGGAGCTGCCGAACATCTCCGGGTCAAAGTGCGGCAGTGAGGCAAAGCGGGTGCCGCTCTGGCAGGCCAGTTTGCGAAAATTGGTATGGCTGGTGGAGTTGTTGGCAAGGGCAATCACGATATCGGCCACCGCAGCCTTGTTGGCTGCCACAATCCCCCGGGCCCGCTCAAGTCCCGCGGCATCGATGGACTTGTTCAGCAGCACCTCCATCAGGCCGGTGATCGCAAACTGGGCAACAATCTCATCCCCAAAGACCGCCGACCAGAGCGCCAGGGGCGGTTCAACCCCGGATGTCGCCGTGGCCGGAAAATCGCAGAACGAGGCGTTGCCATACTGCCGGTCTGCAAAATCTGCCAGGGAACGGGCCGTGGCATGCAGGCGGGTACGACGATCAAGGTCGCCTGCACTGACCTGTTCATCAGACCGGATGGTATCGCTGAACACCAGGATCCGTTCACCGGGGCGATACCCCATGTTAACGCTGAAGAGAGCACTGAAGGCGGCATGATACTGTTCCATGGTGAACACTCCCGTAGACTAAATTCTCCGTTGCACTGTAACACAAAACCGTACCGTGGGGAGTGCGTCAGTAGGCGAAATGAATAAATTTTTTCCCTTGATTTCAGCGGAACGGTTATGGTAATCAGGCATACTGTATACAATTTTCGGCCTAAGTTTTGTCTGTCAAAATAACTACTTAACCAATAGAAATTATTGGGCTTTGTTGTTTCTCGGAGGTGGCTGTGGCACAGGTGGTTTTCTCAACATGGGGTGGTTCCGTTGTTGACAACAGGAACGTAAGCGGTGAACCGACGGCAGCCGGCTTTCGCCTGCCGGTGGCTTTTGACGGTCAGCAGCCGCTCAGGGCCTTTATGGGCTGGGACGGCATCATCGTCTTTGACAAGGATGTTGATGTTCCGGCCATGGCAGCCGAATACATGCAGCGGGTCCAGAACCTGTACTGCTGCGGCAAATGTACCCCCGGCAAAAAGGGGACCAAGGTGCTGGCCGACCTGCTGCAAAAGGTGGTAAGCGGTGAGGGCAAGGTCGGCGAGCTGGATCAGGTGGCCGACCTGAACGACCTGCTGCAGAACTGCAAGTGCACCCTCTGCCCCAGCTCCACCAAGCCGGTGCTGGATGCGGTCACCCACTACCGGGCCGATTTCGAGGCGCTGTGCGATGGCAGCCGCACGCCCAAAAACGAGAAGTACCTGCACAAGATTACGGCGCCCTGCATGGACAAGTGCCCGGCCCACATCGATATCCCCAAGTACGTTGAAGAGATCAAGAACTACCAGTACACCGATGCGCTGGCCACCATTCGCGAAAACATGCCGTTGCCGGCCGTCTGTGGCCGGGTCTGCCCGCACCCCTGCGAGACCGCCTGCCGCCGCAAGAACGTGGATGACGCCATCAACATCATGGTGCTGAAGCGCTCTGCTTCCGATTATGAATGGATGCACAAGCTGCAACATCCCGCCAACACCGTGCCGATGAAAAACAAGACCGTCGGTATCGTCGGCGCCGGCCCGGCCGGCCTGGCTGCTGCCTATTATCTGGCACTGCAGGGCTACCGCAGCACCATCTACGAAACCCTGCCGGAAGGGTACGGCGGCGGTATGGTTGCCGTGGGTATCCCGGCCTACCGGATGCCGCGCAACCTGCTGCAGCGTGATATCGACATCATCCAGGCCATGGGCGTGGAGATCGTGTATAACTGCCGCGTTGGTCAGGACATCTCCCTGGCCGAGCTTAAAGCAAAGCATAACGCCGTGTTCCTGGCCCCGGGTGCCCACCGTTCCAAGCCGATGGGTGTTGAAGGCGAGGACGCCGGATACAAGGGCTTTTTGAAGGGCGGTATCGACTTCCTGCGTGACGCCTACATGCACCGTCCCACCGGCATGGGTAAGAAGGTCGTGGTGGTGGGTGGTGGTAATACCGCCATTGACTGCGTGCGGGTTGCCCTGCGTGAAGGCGCCGAGGCCTCCTACCTGGTCTATCGCCGCTCCCGCAAGGAGATGCCGGCCGATGTCTGGGAAGTGGATGGCGCTGACGAGGAGGGGGTACAGTTTGAATTCCAGGTCCTGCCCACCAAGATCATCGCCAACAGCGACAACCAGGTGACCGGCGTCGAGTGTGTACGGATGGCCCTGGGTGAGCCGGACGCCTCCGGCCGTCGCCGTCCCGAACCGGTGCCGGGCAGCGAATTCGTGATCGAGTGCGACACCGTTATCCCGGCCATCGGCCAGGATATGGACCTAAGCTTCATCCCGCCCGACATGGGGATCGACATCACCAAGTGGAATACCGTGGTTACCAAGTACCTGCCGCTCAAGGATGCCGCCGGCAAGGCGCTCAACGACAGCATGGGTAACCCGCTGGTACGCACCCTGATGACCGACTGTGACGGCGTGTTCGCCGGTGGTGACGCCGAGATCGGTCCCTTAACCGTGGTGGCCTGCGTGGGTAATGCCCACCGTGCCGCCAATGTGATCGCCCGCTATCTTGAAGAAGGCAAGGCATACCTGACCGAGTTGGAGATCTTTGAAGACCTGCTGACCTACCTGGGTGTCTATGACAAGAATGAGGCCGTTGCCTGGCTGGATTCCGCCGATCGCGCCAACCAGAAAGAGGTGCACGGCAAGGAGCGGGCCTGCAAGGGTAACTACAGCGAGGTGGAGCTGGGCTTCAGCGACTCCACGGCCCAGGAAGAGGCGGATCGTTGCCTGCGTTGCTACCGCATGGCCATGGTAGCACTCTAAGAACAAAATTTAAACTCAGCATAGGATACAAGAGCAATGGCACACACTGAATGCTGCGATAAGAATAAGATCATTACCCTGACCATTGACGGACAGGACGTCCAGGTTCCCAGCGGCACCACCATCCTTGAGGCTGCCCAGCAACTGGGGATCAAGATTCCGACCCTCTGCTGGCTGGAAAAGATCTCCACCACCGGCGCCTGCCGGGTCTGCGCAGTGCATGTGGAAGGCGTTGAGCGTCCCATGACCGCCTGCAACACCCCGGTCAAGGAAGGGATCAAGGTCACCACCCAGTCACCAGAGCTTGCCAAGATCCGCAAAAAGACCATGGAGCTGATGCTGGTCAACCACCCCCTGGACTGCCCGATCTGTGATGCTGCCGGCGAATGCGACCTGCAGGACACCTGCTACGGCCTGGGTGTTGCCAAGCAGGAATATGCCGCCGACCTGGAGCGCCTGCAGATCCGCTATGACTGGTCACTGCTGGAAAGCGATCCCAACCGCTGCATCCTGTGCGAAAAATGCGTCAAGGTCTGCCGTGAAATCACCGGGGCCAACGCCATCGAGACCCAGTCCCGCGGCGATCGCGCCGTGGTTGAGACCATCTCCGGCAAGCCGCTGGACTGCGACTTCTGCGGCAACTGCATCGCGGCCTGCCCCACCGGCACTCTGATCAGCAAGCCGTTCAAGTTCATGGGCCGTCCCTGGACCTTCGAGGTCAAAAACGGCATCTGCGGCTTCTGCTCCTCCGGTTGCCAGATCGAATACCATGTCCAGAACGGCAAGGTGGCCCGGGTCACCAGCGACGACAGCACCTACAACAACGGCAACCTCTGCATCAACGG
>CAZUSH010000113.1:0-5739 GCA_964622705.1 uncultured Geobacter sp.
CCACGTTTGCAAGGGGCAGGTCTTCTTATTTCAACTGACAGCCATTATGGCTAGCGGTATTGATTGTCTTGGCCATTTCTATCATTTATGAAAGCAAAAAGCACAAACAGAGACTGAGGAAAATAGTAGATGAGCGAGCAAATGAAGGGATTTGCACGTTTGCCAGATCATTTGAAAGAAATCAAGTAGACTCCTGGATAATCCGTGCTGTTCATGAGGAGTTACAACACTATATGAAGTTCCCGGAAGGAACGTGCCCACTGAGAACTTCGGACAAACTTGAAAAAGACCTCAAGATAGATCCTGATGATATTGAAGATTTAATACCGGTAGTGGCTCAGCGGACAGGGCGTTGTTTAGAAAATACTGAAAGAAATCCCTTTTTCGGAAAGATAGAAACGGTCGGTGACCTTGTACTATTCATCAACAACCAACCGAGATTAAACGCTTAACCAACGGCAGCACCGGTCAGCAGGGAAAAGCCCCCGCCGAGCCGGTGTGCCTTACCACGTTGAGAAAGAAAACTGAACAATGAAAACCGAACTTGAGAATAGCCTAAAGCGTATGCTTCACCTCCGAGAGGGTTCAGAGCGAATCTTGAAGACACGCGAGAACACGCGGATAGAATTTAAGCAGTCGTTCAGCTTCGGGAACATGCCAGAGTATGCGCGTACGATGATGGCGTACGCTAACACAGACGGCGGCTTTATTGTATATGGTGTTCGGAACCAGCCACGTGAGCTAGTTGGCGTTAACATTGAAAAGTTTGACTCGATAGATCCGGCCAAGATTACATCTTTCCTGAACTCCCACTGCAACCCCGAGATACAGTGGGAGATGGGTATTTTGGAGTTCAGCGGCACTCGCCTAGGTTACCTCTATACCGAATCTCACTTTCGGAAGCCTGTAGTTGTCACTGCCAACTGCGGAAAGGAGCTGAAGGAGGCTGAAATTTACTATCGATATCGCGGCCAGACGACAACGATTCGGTTTCCAGAGATGCGCGCTCTAATCGATGCACTCCTTGATCAGGAAAGGAGAGGTTGGCTCCAGCACTTATCGACGATCTCCAAGGCAGGGGCGATGAACGTCGCCATTCTGGACACAATCCAAGGAAAGCTCTTCGGTGCTGGCACTCCGTTCCTCATTGATGAAGGACTGCTTCGTCAAATCAAGTTTATCCGCGAAGGTCAGTTCACCGAAGCAGCGGGGGCTCCAACTCTCAAAATGGTGGGTGAAGTCAGGACAGTGAATGGGGTTACCACTGCTCAAGTCGTGCAACGCGGAATACACTACGATGATCTAATCACAGCCTTTCTTGCTTCTAGGCCACTGTCCGAAGATGATGCGAAGTCTTATATTCGCGAATCGTGCCATCAGATGTCAGCATATTCACCCATCTTTTACTTCGTCAAGCGCGCAGGCATTACCCGCGAACAAGCAGTAGAGCTGGTCCAATCAGCGAAGCCTGGACTTAAAAACACACGAGCTACGGTCTTGGAGCGCCTAAAAGGAGTTCAGAAGATTCGTCCAATAAGCTCAGTAGACAGTTCTACTGATGTCGGGCGTACACTATCGGTTTCGGACATTGAAGGGCGGTTATCCGCCACAAAGAGCCTGAAGGCGCAACGCTCCATCATTTGGCGCGTCCTGCAAGTTTCTCCCGAATCTATACATGCATCGATCATCTCGACATATACAAAAACCCTTCTTGAGGCCATAACACATCTAGACAAGGCAACATGTAACTCCCATTGTGAAGCTATCAAACAATTACTGCTCAACGCATTTGCCACGGAGTTCCAAAGGCTCGATGGTATCTCTCAGTCCACATTTCGCAAGGCGGCTGCCTTTTTGGACGAACAATTAAATGTAAACGAAGATGTTAGCCGAAAAAGCACCCCCTCACGACGCAGGACGGTTCCACCACTGGACGGATGAGAGTGGGGACTGGCCTTGCAAGTTGACGAATTCTCAACCAGGCAGTAGAGCGGTGAGCCCGCTCACCCGCCAGCCGTTACCAGAGATCTTACTCATGCCCAAAACCATCTTCGCATACGGTTTACTTGTACTGGGACTGCCGCTGGTTGCTGCCTGGCTGGCAAGCTACCTGCCCAACCTGTTGGTAGAGAAGGTCTGGCCGATTGAAAAAATCAGTGTTGTCTATTACATGCTTAAAAATGCAGTTGAAGGCCTGATTGCCATACTGGTTGCCTATGCGCTCTTTGGAGTGCTTCAGGTTGAGATCACGATCTGGATACCGGTGTTGGTCTGTACAGTTTCTACCCTCTGGCGGCTGGTGCAGCAGGAAGGCTTCATGGTGGTGTTCATCAATGCCGGTATTTTAATCGGCTACAAACTCTTGCCCTATGCAAAGACCTATTTTACCCAATGGTAGCAATGGATTTTTAACATGAAATATCTATCCACAATAAGACTGCTCGCCATCGGCCTTCTGCTGACAGCAACCCTGTTTCTGGCTGGCTGCTCTCCGTTGCTTAGTGCAGCCCGCAGCGGCAATGTTGCCGAGACACGGCAACTGCTGGACAACGGGGCTGATGTGAATGAGAACTTCCACGGTGAGACTGCCCTGATCTATGCCGCCATTGCTGGGAATACGGAGATAGCGCGCCTGCTGCTGGAGCGGGGAGCAGTAGTCAACGCCTCCATGGGCTACGGCCTGACACCGCTGGTATATGCAGCAAAAAACCAACACAGCGAACTGGCGCAGCTCTTGATCAGCCATGGCGCAGATTTGGCCGGGGCCCGTGCCAAGCTGGCCAGCATCGGCACCGAGGGCCAAGCCGGTCTAGCCCTGTTGGACCGACTTGCGCAGCAAACACCCAGCCTGCCCCAGCTCACGCAAAGTCCCCAGGCAAGCGTCCGACAGGCACCGGGCCTTGCCACCCCCAACTTTCATGCCCCAGCAGATGAACATGCCATTGCCGTTGTTATCGGGATTGAAAAGTACCAGAGCCTGCCGTCGGCCACCTATGTCCATGATGATGCGGAACTGATACGTGCCTACCTGCGTGCCATGGGTTACCAGGACCGCAATATCGAGTTTCTGAGCGACGAGCGGGCCACCTTCTCCGCTATCCGCAAGACCATTGAAACCTGGCTGCCCAACCGCACCACCAGTCGTAGCCGCGTGATCCTGTACTATGCTGGCCATGGCGCCCCGGACCCGCACAGCGGGGAGGCCTACCTAGTGCCCTATGACGGTGATCCCAACTATCTGCCTGACACCGGCTACCCGCTTAAACGCCTGTATGAGAAGCTGGAAAAGCTGCCGGCCAAACAGGTGGTAGTGCTGCTGGATGCCTGTTTCTCCGGCGCCGGCGGCAGAGGGGTACTGGCACAGGGGGCGCGTTCACTGGTACGGGTTGCCAAGACTGCGCCGCGCAGCAGCCGGGTGGCGGTATTGACCTCTACCCAGGGCAGCCAGATCAGTACATCGTCAGCAGAGAAAAAACATGGTATCTTTACGTACTACCTAGCTGAAGCCCTCAATGCCCACAAGCGTGATCTGACAGAGATCTATGCCTATCTGAGCGCCAAAGTTGAAGATGAGGCCAAACGCCTGAATGTTGAGCAAACCCCTGATCTAAGCCCTGATACGGCTACGCTGCAGGGCATGTTTGTGCTCTGGTAATCACTGTATCGTGCCATACCCCATCCTGTTACCAAGGAGTAGTTATATGAAACGACTTGCCATTCTGACCAGCGGCGGCGACTGTTCCGGCATGAACGCCACCATCCGGGCCGCGGCCCGTACCGCCATTGCCAATGAGGTGGAGATGATCGGCTACCGCAAGGGATATGCGGGGCTGCTCAAAAACGACTATATCGTGCTTGATTCCAGGGCGGTTTCCGGCGTGTTGCAGCGGGGCGGCACCTTTTTGCAGTCGGCCCGTTCGCAGGAGTTCCGCACGGAGGAGGGGCGTAAAAAGGCGTTGGCCAACCTGCTCTCGGCCGGGGTGGAGGGGTTGATCGTGGTGGGTGGTGATGGGTCGCTCTCCGGTGCCCTGGCCCTGGACAAGCTGGGCTTTCCGGTGATCGGCATCCCAGCCAGCATCGATAACGACATCGCCTACACCGACATGGCCCTGGGGGTGGATACGGCCCTGAACAACATCATCTACGCGGTGGACTGTATCAAGGACACCGCCTCGTCCCATGACCGGGCCTTTATCGTGGAGGTGATGGGCCGCAACTCGGGCTATCTGGCCTCCACGGCCGCCATTGCCTGCGGCGCGGAGTTTGCCATCATCCCTGAGGTTGAGCTGGACTTGGCCGAGATCTGTCACCAGTTGCGGCGGCGCTATGAAGAGGGGCGCACCAATGCCCTGATCATCCTGGCCGAAGGGGCCGGCCATGCCCAGTCCATTGCCGACGGCATCAAGGACGCCGTGGGGTTTGAGACCAGGGTGACGGTGCTGGGCCACTACCAGCGCGGCGGCGCGCCAACGGTCTTTGACCGGCTTTTGGGCAGCAGGTTCGGCAAAAAGGCGGTGGATCTACTGTTATCCGGCACCAAAGGGGTCATGCTGGGGCTTTCCACCAACGCGCTCACCACTACCTTGCTGGAGATGGTGATCCACGGCGGCCAGAAGAAATTGAACCAGGACCTGATGCGGATGGCCGACATCCTGAGTATCTAAAGACCATGAAACGAAACCGTAAACTGTTTAAGGCCCGCTCCAGCAAGGAAGGGCTGCCGCCGGGCAGCATGATCCACCTGGGCGAGGCGCCGCTGGATGCCAGCGGCATCTCGATCCTGGCCTATAATGACCAGGGGGTAACGGAAAGCAGCAGTGCTGACGCCAGGATAGCCATGCCCGCTATCCCGGAAAACGGCGTGCTCTGGGTCGATGTGACCGGCATGCACGAGATCGAGACCATCCGTAGCCTGGGCGAGTCCTTTAACCTGCACCCGCTGGTGCTGGAGGATATTGTCAGTACGGTGCAGCGCCCCAAGGTGGAGGATTATGACAGCTACCTGTTTGTGGTGGTCAGGATACTGCAGCCCCTGGAGGAAGGCGATTTCGCCTCCGAACAGTTCAGCCTGGTGCTGGGCGAGGGGTATGTCCTGACCTTCCAGGAGGGGATTCGCGGCGACGCCTTCACTGCCGTGCGGGAACGGATTCGCGCTGCCAAGGGCAAGCTGCGCAGCCTGGGGCCAGACTACCTGCTCTACACCCTGCTGGATACCGTGGTTGACCGCTATTTCACGGTGCTGGAAGGGTTTGGCGAGCGTCTGATCACCCTTGAGGAGGATGTGGCCCTGCATCCTCAGCCCCGCACCCTGGTGCAGCTGAATGAACTCAAAAAAGAGATCATCTACCTGCGCAAATCGATCTGGCCGCTGCGGGAGGTGCTTTCCTTTCTGGAACGGGACGACACCGAGCTGATCACGGACAGCACCCGCCTGTTCCTGCGGGATGTCCATGACCACGCCGTGCAGACCATCGACACGGTCGAGACCTTCCGGGACCTGCTCTCCGGCATGCTGGACCTCTATCTCTCCAGCATCAGCAACCGCACCAACGAGATCATGAAGTTCCTGACCGTCATCGGCACGATCTTCATCCCGCTGACCTTTATCGTGGGGCTGTACGGCATGAACTTCAAATACATGCCTGAGCTGGAATGGCGCTACGGTTATTTCGGGGTGCTGGGGCTGATGCTGCTGATCACCCTTGGTTTGATCAAGTATTTCAAGCACCGCAAATGGCT
>CAZUSH010000114.1:0-5653 GCA_964622705.1 uncultured Geobacter sp.
TTACCTGTTTGCAACAAAATATCTGTAATTCCGATAATATGAATATTTATATACCGCATAACCCATTAGTATTCAGGCGGTCTTTTGTGAACAAGCTCCTGCAACCGCTGCCACAGCAGCGCCTCCGTCTCGGCGCACAACATCCTTTTATCAATCACCACAAACGGCTGCCGCTTGCAGGTCTTGCATTGTTTGGCGCATGACTTCAGCTTCAGGTCGCAGTCGGGATATTCTTCCCGCAAGCGTGCCAGACGTTGTTCAACACCGTTGTTATGCTGACACAGACGAATCTTCATGGAACTTTTTCACCCTCCCCCCTGCTCCCTCCCATAAAGGGAGGGGGTGTTTACAACCGCCACCGTGGTTAAAAAGGCAGCTAAAAGTCACCTGCCTCCTCCCATAAAGGGCGGGGAGTTTACAACCAGCACCGTCGCAAAAGGGCGTTTAAAGTCCCCTCTCCCCTCCGCGGGAGAGGGTTAGGGAGAGGGGGAAGAGAAGTCATCGCAATACTGCTGAATAGTCTCCAACACCCCATCAATATTCGTTAAAGCTTCGTGATTCCAAAACCTCAAAACAGAAAAGCCTTGTGCGTTAAGCCACTGAGAACGTTCTTTATCCTTTTCCAGTTCCAGCGCGTGCTGACCACCATCTACTTCAATGATGATCTTTTTTTCGTAGCAGACAAAATCAGCAATAAAGCGACCAATCTGCTCTTGCCTCCTGAACTTAAGACCGGACAACTGTTTGGCTTTCAGATGACGCCACAGAAGCTGCTCCGCATCTGTTGACCGTTGTCGCAGTTCTCTTGCTGTATGTGTCAGGTTAACCGACATATTTCGCCCTCCCCCTGCCCCCTCCCATAAAGGGAGGGGGAGTTTACAACCAGCACCGTCGCTAAAGGGCGTTTAAAGTCCCCTCTCCCCTCTGTGGGAGAGGGTTAGGGAGAGGGGCAAAATCACCTACACTACGGGAAACGGTGCTGCGCCACCGGGAGGCGCAACAAAGGCCCTGGTGCCAAGATCGCTGTCTATCATCAGGATGCCATGACCATTGGTACCCACCAGCTTCAGTTTGGCAAGAATATCGCGATCATTGTTTTCTTCTTCGATCTGCTCGGTCACAAACCATTGCAGGAAGATCTGTGAGGCATGATCCTTCTCCATAACCGCCAACTCGGCCAGGTCGTTGATCTTGGCAGTTACCACCTGCTCATGGGCCAGGGTCTTTTCAAACATGTCCAACAGTGATTTGTACTTATTGGGTACCGCCTTGCTGGCGGTCAGCGAGATATTGATCCCTTGATCAACCAGGTAGTTGAAAAATTTCATAAAGTGCACCATTTCCTCCTGATACTGCACCATAAACCAGGTAGCAGCGCCTTTGAGGCCCATTTCATTGGCTGCTGAGGACATGGAAAGATAGATATTGGCCGAGTACAATTCGAAGTTCATGTGGGTGTTCAGTGTTTCTGCCATGGTCTTGCTGATCATTGGTCACCACCTCCTGTAAACTTGTTTGATCAAAGTATACTCGTCTTCTGACTATTTTCAAGCCGTACGATACTGGCATCATGTGTAAAGTGGTGTATAGTGGAGACAGCATCAGTCAGGAGGTCCGCATGAATCTGAAAACATCAATCACCTGGATCAAACAGCACCGCACCAGATTATTGCTTTGGCTTGGCGGTATTTTTCTGGCCATCATCATGTTTACTACTCTGGTGCTGCCGGGCATTATAAAAACACAGGCTGAAAAGGCCATCCTGCAGGAAACCGGCCGGGTGGCAACCCTGCAGCGGGTGAGTTTTAACCCCTTTGGCATGACTTTAACCATCAAGGGATTCCGTCTATTTGAACCGGACAGGAAGACCCCGTTTGTGCAGTTGGGCACGCTTGAGGTTTCCCTGTCAAGCAGTTCACTGTTCAGGTTTGCGCCGGTGGTAGATGAGCTGTTGCTCGGCGAACCACAATTGCATCTAGTGCGGACAGCAGCAAACCGCTATAATTTTTCGGATATCCTCGACAAGCTGGCCAGCCGGCCCAAACCAAAGGATGACCGGCCCGTCCGTTTTTCCCTGAATAATATCCTGGTGCAAAACGGCAGTATTGATTTCGACGACCAGGCCATTGCGGGCGGAAAGAAGCATACCATCCGTGATCTGCAGCTTGCGGTGCCGTTTATCAGCAACATCCCTTACCTGGCAGAACAGTACACCGACCCCAAATTTTCAGCCGTCATCAACGGCGCCCGTTTCAGTTCATCCGGCAAGGCAAAACCGCTGGCAAAGGCGGTAGAGGCAGAACTGCACCTGAAACTGATAGACCTTGATCTGCCCCACTATCTGGCCTACCTGCCCATCCAGATGCCGATCAAAGTGCCAACGGGCTCGCTGAGTCTCGACCTGAACCTGATCTACCGGATTCATAAGGACAAAAAACCGGAACTGCTCATAAAGGGTTTAACCCAGATTAACGATCTCAGCGTGACTGAGACAAACGGCGCCCCCCTGCTTGACCTGGAACAGCTTGATCTGCAAGCCCGTGAAATCGAGGTTTTCAACCGCCTCATTTCCCTGCAGCACCTGAGCCTGGATGGACTTGAGTTACAGCTAGAGCGAGCAAACAACGGCATCTTAAACTTTCAGCGTATTCTTCCCAAGACCGCCTCTGTCACTCCAGCCAAGCCACAGCCAAAGGCCGTGACACCAGCCGCCCCTCCCCTGCAACTGCAGGTGGATAACCTGCTGGTGCACGATAGCAGTGTTACCTTTATTGATCATCAACCGGCTGGTGGTTTTTCCGCAGGAATGCAGCAAATTGAGTTCAAACTCACTGACTTTTCGACCAAACAAGATGCCCAGGCACGCTACACCTTTGCCTGCACCGGAGACCAGGGAGAAACACTCCGTGCAGCAGGTACGGCTGCGATTACACCGCTTAGTGTAATCAGTGATTTCCAACTGGAAGGAATCAAGCTGCAACGGGGCTGGCCCTACCTGAAAGCTCTGATGAGTGCTCCGCTGCAGGGAACACTTGCGCTTGAAGGCAAGGTGAGCTGGAACAAGCAGACAGGTGCCGTTATCAAGGATCTCGGGGTTCACCTGAAGAATCTGTCGGCCACCTATGGCGACAAGGAAACAACACGCCTGAACAAGCTGGATCTTAACGGTATCGGCTTCAACCAGTTGGAAAACAAGGCTATGGTTGAGAGCATCGCCCTGTCCGGCGGCAATGTCGTGCTATCTAAAGAGTCAGACGGAAAATTGTCGATTCTCAGCCTGCTGAAAACTGGTCCCGCCCCCTCCCAGCCAGCCAAGCCAGTCGGCAAACCTGCTGTTAAAACTCATCCACTGCACTGGCAGGTCAACAAAATTACGGTCAACGGACTGGCAGCATCGTTTAAGGACAAAACCTTCAGCGAGCCGCCGGTTTTCAACCTGAACCGGATCACGCTCAACGCCGCCAACCTGACCGGGCCAACCTTTGCCAGCATGCCGTTTTCATTCAGCGCAACCTATGGCAAACAGGCCCCGCTCAAGATGTCCGGACGCCTCACCCCCCTGCCCTTCAGGTTCGTTGGCACGGTCAGCTGCAACCGGCTGCCGTTGACCGATTTCGAGGATTACATCCCGGATAATGTCCATCTCTATCTGCTGGGCGGTTCTCTGGACACCAGCATGAAGGTTGACCTGGCGCTGGATAAAGATAACAAGCCAAACGGCAGTTTCAGCGGCAACCTCGGCGTACGCGGTTTCCATACTGTTGATACGGTGCAAGAAGACGATCTGCTCAAGTGGGAAAGCCTGCAACTGGACCAGATCAGCGGCAAATTGTCGCCATTTTCGCTGGCGGTTCACCAGATTGCCCTGAACGGTGTCTATGCCAGGGTTGCCATCAGACAAGACAAGACCCTGAACCTGCAGAACCTGGTCAGCAAACCGGAGCCTGTTCCGACACCTCCGACAGTGACACAGGCAGCTCCAACAGGGCCGCAGCCTCCCCTGCAGACGGCCCAAGCCGCTCAGAAGGCACAGATCCGCATTGACGCCCTGACCATCCAGGACGGCACCATGGATTTCAGCGACGCCCATCTGCCGCAACGGTTCCGGACCACCTTCTACAACCTGGGTGGCCGGGTCAGCGGGCTTTCATCGGACATGAATACCAGGGCCGAGGTGGATTTGCGCGGCAACCTTGAAAACCACTCCCCTCTTCAGATCACCGGCAGTGTCAACCCGCTGCGGGACGACCTGTTCGTTGACCTGACCATCTCCTTCAAGGATATCGACCTGGTTCCGGCAACGCCGTATTCAGGCACCTACCTGGGCTACCAGATCGACAAGGGCAAGCTGTTTTTAGACCTGAAGTACCACATTGAAAACAAGGAACTCAAAGCCAGTAACAAGGTCTTTGTCGACCAGTTCACCTTTGGCAAGACCGTTGAAAGCAAACAGGCAACCAACCTGCCGGTCCGGCTCGGGGTGGCCCTGTTAAAGGACCGTAACGGCGAGATTCATCTGGACCTGCCGGTCAGCGGCCGCACCGATGACCCCAAGTTCAGTATCTGGGGGGTGGTCTGGCAGGTGGTTACCAACCTGTTCGTCAAGGCGGCCACCTCTCCCTTTGCCCTGCTTTCCTCCATGTTCGGTTCAAATGAAGACCTGGGCAGTGTTGCCTTTGCCCCCGGCTCAACCGCACTAAGTGCCGCCGAGCAGAACAAGTTGCATCTGCTTGCCAAGGCCCTGCAGGATCGGCCCGGCCTGAAAGTGGAGATTGCGGGATATGTGGACAAGAACCATGATCCGGAGGGATACCGGGCCGAGTTGCTGCTGCAGAAGATGCGGCGAGAAAAGTATCTGGAACTTGCCAAAAACCAACAAATAAAAGAAGCCGAAACAGCTGAAACTATTACACTGCAGCCGGCGGAATACTCCCATTACCTGAAGCTGGTCTACCAGAAGGAGAAATTCCCCAAACCGCGCAACTTCATCGGCATGGTCAAGGACCTGCCCGATGCTGAGATGAAAAAACTGATCATTGCCAACACCACGGTGGGAGACCAGGAACTGCAGCAGCTGGCAGCGCAGCGCGCGGCAGCGGTGCGCCAGTTCCTGATCAACCAGGGCAAGATCAATTCACAGAGGGTCTTCCAGAAACAGGATAACATCATGAAACAGCCCAAGCAGGAAAACAGCCCGGCCAGCCGGGTGGAATTGAATCCGATCGCCTCATGACACAACCGGCACAGCCGCAGCACAAACGTTTTAGCGTGGCCACCCTTGGCTGCAAGGTCAACCAGTTTGAATCCGCAGATATGATTGAACAACTGCAGCGGGAAGGTTGGCAGCAGGTCGAATTTGGCGAAGAGGTCGAACTCTGCCTGATCAACACCTGCACGGTAACGGCCCGCAGTGATGCCGAATCGCGGCGCCTTATCCGCCGGGCCCGGCGCGCGACCCCCCAGGCCCGCATAGTAGCCACCGGCTGCTATGCCCAGGTTGCTCCGGAACTGCTCAAGGAACTGCCCGAGGTTGACCAGGTTCTGGGCAATGAAGAAAAACACGCACTGACACAGCACCTCTGCCACGGTGGGCACCGGATCACCAACCTGCAGGGGCTGCAGCAGAGCGGCCCCCTGCAGCTCACCAGCTTTG
>CAZUSH010000115.1:0-5634 GCA_964622705.1 uncultured Geobacter sp.
AACGGGCCCTGCCCCATAAGCCGGCTCAGCATGTGACACCGCAACACCGTCCCGTGGTGGCCCACGCAGCGGCTCCCAAACCTGCCAAAGCAGGTAACGGCGTGCATATCGATCTGGTCGGCATGGCCAACGATCAACTCGACAGTGATTTTGAAAAATTCTAAATTCTCAAACCACGAGCAACTATTGTATGCCGACAAAGCCTAGCAAAATTGCCAAATCAAGTATTCTGCTGGTCGATGACGACCCGCAGGTACTGAAGATGCTGCAAACCTTCCTGTCCGGCCAGGGGTATCAGGTCACCTGTGCCCCTGGCGGCTATGAAGCGCTGGCAGTCATTGAAAAACAGCACGATTCGATTGATCTGATCCTTACCGACATCCGCATGCCCGATATGAGCGGTATCCGGCTCTTGGAGGCGCTCAGACAACTGCACCCCAGTCTGCCGGTACTGCTCATGACCGGTTATACCGACTTTGACCTACTGGCACAGGGGCTGCGTCACCATGCCTTTGACCTCTTGCTCAAGCCGATCGAGCTGGAACAATTGGCGTGGTGTATTACCAAGGCCTTGGCCCACCAGGCCGCTCAAAAGCTGGAAGACCAGTACAGAATTCGCCTGGAACAGCAGGTAGCCAGCCAGGCCAACCTGCTGTGCAACCAGCTTGAGGGGTTAGCGCATACCTATAGACCGAACAGCCAACACCCACGTGCGCATGACCGTTGCCTGAGCGAGTTCAAGCAGGGGCTCCAGCCCCCCTTGACCGCAGTTACAACAGCAATTGAACTCTTGGAACAAGAGGGAACGGCTACGCAACATCCTGACGTTTTGGCACTTTTAAAACATTCGGTCGCTCAGCTCACCGAGCTTTTCGAACATGCGGCCTCGCCCCAGATGCAACCAGACCGATGAGCCACGTGTTTGCCAGGTCAGCCCGCAGTTTCGCACAGACTATTTCATTAAAACCGCAACGTTTGGACGCACCAGCTTCAAGCAGCAGCTTTAGGCTTGCCATTCTCCAATTCTTATGTAAAAAGCACGTATGGCTGCGACTTACGCTCACAGAACGCACAGCACGAAGACTTCATGAAAATTCTCGCCATTGATGACTCACATATCAACCTGCTGATCATTAAAGGCTCACTTGAGCAACATCTGCCCGACGCCCAATTTATGGCAGCCCAGTCCGGCAAAGAAGGCGTCGAGCTGGCGCATTCCTGGCAACCGGGTACCATCGTCTTAGACCTCCAAATGCCCGGAATGGACGGCTATGAGACTATTCGCCACCTGAAGCACGATCCGGTCACCGCCTTTATTCCCATCATCATCATCACCGCGGCAGATGTGGCTGCGCAGGATCGGATCAAGGCGCTCGAACTCGGGGCTGACGCCTTTCTGCAGAAACCGATCTCGTCGCTTGAACTGGTAACCCATATCAAGGTCATGCTGCGCATCAAAAAGGCGGAAGAGCGGTTGCGCCATTCGCAGAAACTCGAAGCAATCGGCATCCTCGCCGGTGGCATCGCCCATGATTTCAACAATATCCTGACCGTCATCAGGGGCTATAGCAGCATGTTGTTGATGCAGACACCCGCAGAAAATCCGCAACACGAAAGCCTGCAAATGATTGTTGATTCCGTCAAGCGGGCCACCAGCATGACCCAAAGCCTGCTCACCTTCAGCCGCAAACAGGAGACGTCACCGGTTAAGGCGGAATTGTGCAGCCTGGTGTCAAGTTTTGAAAAATTTATAAAACGGATCATCGGCGACAACATCACCCTGGATTTTCATTGCGAGCACCAGACCCTGACTGCCTCGGTTGATCGCAGCATGATCGAACAGATGCTCATGAATCTGGCCATCAATGCCCGCGATGCCATGCCACATGGCGGCCTTTTGAACATTGCCACGGCAAATGCCGATCTGAGCGATAGCGAAGCCGCTTCACTCGAATTAGCACGTGGGCAGTATGTCCGGCTCACGGTAGCCGACAGCGGGTGCGGTATCCCCAAGGAAGTATTGCCCAAGATATTTGACCCGTTTTTCACCACCAAGGAAGTCGGCAAGGGAAGCGGGCTGGGGCTTTCCATGGTGTACGGCATTGTGCGACAGCACGGGGGCGCTATTCAGGTTGACAGCACGCCCGGAAACGGCACCGTTTTCACGATATTTTTGCCGACCGGTACCGCCCCGTTGCAAGCTACACCTTGCTGACCACCCAAGGCGTGCTGCCCGAGCCAACGGGGCAATGTGCTTATATTGCGCATGACAATCTGAAAACAGATGGTATACTTGCCGTCACTAGCCACCTAGAGCGGAAAAAGGAGAAACAAGCACCATGAAAGGTACCCACCTGTCCCTTGCCGGACTCCTGCTACTTGCCACCACCGGTCTGTCATTGGCTGCAGCATCGGCGCCGCAGCTCCCCACATACAAGTCCTGGGCAAAGAGCGGCCGCAAGGTCGTTTCGGATAAGAAATCGCTGTTCTATGGTATTCACTATATCTACGCAGATGCCAAGGCAATGAAAGGCTACAAGGCCAACAACAAATTCCCTGAAGGCAGCCAGATCGTGGTTGAGCACTTCACGATCAAAGGCGGGGACAGCTCCGCTGACGGCCCCAAGAACATGGTAGTGCTAATGAAAAAGGATAAACGGCAAAAAACCACAGGTGGTTGGCTGTATGCCGGTTATACCGCCACCGGCAAACCCAGCGGCCTTGACCCGGTCAAAAACTGCTTTGAGTGTCACCAGAAAGACGCGGCGACTCGCGACTTTATCTTCTCCAGTCTGGCAGACTTCTCCCCCAAAGGAGCCAAGCCATGAGGTGCCTGATCACCGAGGATGACTTCATCTCCCGCCGCATTCTGCGCGAGCTTTTGACCCCTTATTTCGATATTGAGATCGCCGTGGATGGAGAAGAAGCGATCACGGCCTTTAAGTTGGCCCATCAGGCCAAACAGCCGTTTGACCTGATCTGCATGGACATCATGATGCCGAAACTCGACGGCAGGGATGCCCTGCGCCAGATCCGTCAGACGGAAAAACAGATGGAGATTCCTCCCACCCTGGAGGTCAAGGTTATCATGACCACAGCCCTGGATGACCCGAAGACGGTTTTTGACTCGTTCTATCAAGATGGCGCCACCGCCTACCTGGTAAAGCCGATCAGCAAACAAAAACTTGCCCGGGAGCTGCGCGCCCTGGGGCTCATTCAGTAATCGCTGTCACGAAAGGAATACTGCCAATGACGACCCCCTTCTGCTCGCAGGTGCGGCTCTGGCATGAGCGTTTAACCGCTACCCAGGAAATCCTGCGACACCTGACCGGCAATACCGAGGAGCAGTTCCTGTCACTTGGCGGGAGACTACAGGATTTTTCACTACGTTCGGCCGACATCTCCGCCACCGCCCATCAACTGGTTGAGCTGGTTGCCGGAAACGACAGCAACGAATTGGTGGAGCGTTTACGGGTCCTGTTCTCGGACATGCAGCAGTATCTGAGTTCCGTTAGCCAGCAAGGGGTCTCCAGTTGCACAACCCTGGAAAAGATCCTGGAGCAGCTTGATAACGTGGTGCAGCCGCTGGAAGGGTTTCGCAAGATGGACAAGGCCTTGCGCATGCTCTCCATCTCAACCAAGATCGAATCTTCCCGGCTGGGGGAGCTGGGCGCCGGCTTCATCACCCTGGCCATGGATGTGGAAAAACTTTCCCAGGCGGTCAGTGAAAAATCCGCCGGCATCATGAACCAACGGCAGTCGCTATCCCTGCTGATCAACAGCAACCTGACCATGGTCCGCACGACCGAGGCAGATCAGTACACGAATGCGCAGCGCATCCTCAAAACCGTCGGCGACAATCTGGAAAGCCTCGAACACCTGAACCAGGCCTGTTCTGCAACCGGTAATCAAGTGAGTGATATCTCCGAACAGGTTGCTGCCGACATCGGTACGGTTGTTTCATCCATGCAGTTTCACGATATCTGCCGTCAGCAAATTGAACATGTGATCGAAGCGCTTGAAAAGCTCATGCAGCACACCTGCACCAGCCAGGAGGTCAAAGAGGAGGCATGCAGCACCTTGATAGCCGAGGTTGGCGATGTTTGCGAACTGCAGAGCGCCCAGCTGCGCCATGCGGCCGATCAGTTGAACAACGCCACCAGGACTATTCTGGAAAGCCTGCAGGATATTGCCGCCAAGCAGGCCCAAATCACCTGCGACCTACAACACGCCTTGATGGGTAACAGCAGCTCAACAGACAACTCTCTGCTGCATGACATGGAACAGCGGATGCACGAAGTTACCAAGATCCTGCAGCGCTGTGACCAGGCCGATCAGGAACTTGCCGGTTCCATGCAGAGTATTGCCGTCACCATTGCGGAGATTGGTGGGTTTGTCAGCGACATTGAAGCGGTGGGCTCGGAAATAGACCTGATAGCACTGAACGCCCAGATCAAGGCCGCCCATACCGGTGAACAGGGCGCGGCACTGGGGGTCCTGGCAGAGGCAATCAAGCGACTTTCCCTGGAGGCGGTAGTGCAGACCGAAGCGGTCTCAAAGACCCTGCAAACCATCAACACCGTTACGGCAGACATGGCGGAACAGCCCGGTCAAACCGAAACAGAGAGCCCCCTCCAGGTTGGCACCATGGAGCAGGAAGCGCGCCACGTAATCAGCTCACTTACGAGCATTAATGCCAGGCTGTTGCAGCAGCTTGCGAACCTGGTGCGGAGTTCCGAAACACTTGCCGACGATATCAGCGCGACGATCTCTACCGTGCATGTCCATGAAGATGTCCATCAAAAAACCGTGCAGGCGGTCCATATGCTTGAAGAGATTTTCGGTGAAGCCCGCACCCATGTCCCGGCATCACCCGAGTTTCGCAACAACCTCGTCCACATGGAAGAGCGCTACACCATGGAAAGCGAACGGATGATCCATGAGATGCTGGCAGCGCGCCACGGGGTCAAGCTCTCTTTGCAAAAGCAGCAGACCGCAAGCGACAGCGGCTCGGAATACGGTGACAATGTTGATCTTTTTTAGAGGTGCGCTATGTCCGAACTCATTATAAGACCGTTGGCATGTATAGATGGCAACAGTATCGAGATTGCCCTGGCCGGCAGCCTTTGCATTGAAAATGCGGCTGAACTGCAGCAGTGCCTCTTGGCACAGGCTCCTCAGACAGGCAGTATCCGGCTTAACCTGGTTGAGCTGGAAGCCATAGACCTGGCCGGGTTGCAAGTCATCTGCTCAGCCTGTCGCACCATGCTCGGTGCAGGCAAAACCTTTTCATTTGCCGGCAAGCTGCCGGATACCGCCAAGGAAACCCTCATAAAGATTGGGCTGCAGCGCCAGTCCAGTTGCAAACATAATAATGAACTACCCTGTATCTGGTGTGGAGGAGCGCAATAACATGGCAAAACTGATCATGACGGCTGATGATTCAGCCAGTGTACGGCAGATGGTAAGCTTCACCCTGAAACAAGCCGGCTACGACGTGCTTGAGGCGGTGGACGGCAAAGACGCCCTGACCAAGCTGGGCAGCCAGAAGGTTGATATGCTGATCACCGACCTGAACAGGTTCTTCGTCATTTCACGTGGGTTGATGATATTTCCTGTCAAAGCTGAGCTTTC
>CAZUSH010000116.1:0-5524 GCA_964622705.1 uncultured Geobacter sp.
TCTGCAGGCCATCGGGGAAATTGGCAGCAACCTTCTGCCCGCCTTCAAAGCTGATATCGATCCTCACTTTTTGCTCTCCTTCTCATCCTTCTGGGCTGCCGGCTGAACTGCCGGCGCCGGTTTGCGTTCCTTGTCGATCTCCAGCATGGAGGTCATGTTCTCAAACTGGGTCATATACAGCTCAACCTCGTTGGTTTCACGACGCAGGATATCCTTGCGCCGGGTTTCCAGCGCCCGCCGGATTCCTTCCAGGGTCTTGAACTTCACCTGCACCTTGGGACTCATGTTGGCGGAGGCCTCATCAAAGTCAGGATACTGCAGGTTGATAATCGGGCTGTAGGAGAGGGAGCGCTGGCGGAAGTTGGGGTATTCCCACAGGACCGTACCCTGCGCATCCACAATCTGGGCTGTCATGACCAAAAAGTTGTAATCGGTTTCCAGCGATTCCAGCAAGTTGGATGAGCTGATCTTATCCGGGCGCGTGATACCGTTGATCACCACAAACATCACGGCATCCAGGCTGTTCTTGCGCATGAAGTCCGCCAGGGCATCTTGCTTCCAGAAATACTTGTTGTACTGGATAGAGGCGTCATCACGCCGTTCCCGCCGGAACAACAGGTTGGTAAAAACCGCCTTGGGGTCGGCATCCAGCAGGGTGACTGTATAGAAGCTATTGGTATTTTTCACCAGCCGCAACAGATCCCGCTCATAGGAGCGGTTCATGCTAGTCAGCAGTGCAACCAATTCATCCTTTTGCGGAAAGCGGATATCCGAATCGGTATCGATAATAATCGGCACCATCCCCAGCACTTTGACCTTGTTTGCAACCACATCCTGAGGCAGATTGTAGTAGTTGTGCGCACAGCCGCCCACCAGCGGCAGCAACAGCAGGCAGACCAGCAGCATGACCCGTCTCATAGCACCTCCCAAGGCTCTTTCCGGTAACGTAAAATACTGTTCAATATAGCAGATGACCGTGGCATTTTCCAGAGCTATCCGGCGTGTGGCAAAACCGTGACATTTATCGATTGACTCCCTCCGGCCATTCACGCTATTTTCCTACTTAGCTTATCAAGAGTGGTGGAGGGACAGGCCCGATGAAACCACAGCAACCGGTTCCCAGCGAACGTCAGGTGCTAAATCCTGCCGCAAGGCAAAGATGAGCGAGGCCATTGGAGCATTCCATCCAAGCCCCTGCTCATACCACATGATCAGGGGCTTTTGTATGTCGGTTGGCATCGTACAGGAACAGACCATTACCTTTGAGAGCGGCATCCGGCTTGAAAGCGGCCGGATTCTGGCGCCGGTCACACTGGTCTACGAGACCTACGGTTCGCTCAACCCGCAGCGTTCAAACGCCATCTTGGTAGAACATGC
Source organism: uncultured Geobacter sp. (assembly GCA_964622705.1). Lineage (GTDB taxonomy): Bacteria > Desulfobacterota > Desulfuromonadia > Geobacterales > Pseudopelobacteraceae > Trichlorobacter. The sequence goes on from CAZUSH010000116.1 coordinate 1,378, forward strand.
CTGGACTGGCGACGCACACCTGGCCGGCAAACGCACCCCCGAAGACGCAAAACCCGGCTGGTGGGATGCCATTGTCGGCCCAGGACGCCTATTGGACACCGAGCGCTACTTTGTGATCTGTTCCAACGTGATCGGCTCCTGTTACGGCTCAACCGGGCCGGCCTCCCTCAACCCCCGTACCGGCAAGCGCTACAACCTCTCATTCCCGGTCATCACGGTGCGCGACATGGTGCGCGCCCAGGCACTGCTGCTGGACCACTTGGGAATCCAACGGCTGTTGACGGTCATGGGCGGCAGCATGGGCGGCATGCAGGCACTGGAATGGGCCACCCAATACCCCGAGCGGGTCGCCTCGGTCATCGCCCTGGCCACCACGCCGCGCCCTTCCCCCCAGGCCATCTCGCTGAACGCCGTGGCCCGTTGGGCCATTTACAACGACCCGGCTTGGAAAAAGGGGGAGTACAAGCACAACCCCAAGGACGGCCTGGCCCTGGCCCGCGGCATCGGCCATATCACCTTCCTGTCCGATGAGTCGATGTGGCAGAAATTCGATCGGCGCTTTTCAGCCAAAGACGGTCTGTTCGATTTTTTTGGCCAGTTTGAGGTGGAGCGTTATCTCAATTACAACGGCTATAACTTTGTGGACCGTTTTGACGCCAACTCGTTTCTGTATCTGGCCAAGGCCCTTGACCTGTACGACGTGGCCTGGGGGTACGAATCAATGGCCGACGCCTTCAGCCATGTACGGGCGCCGCTGCAGTTCTTTGCCTTTACCTCGGATTGGCTCTACCCGCCCTACCAAACTGAAGAGATGGCGACCTGCCTCAAACAACTGGGCAAGACCGTGGAATACCACCTGATCCCGTCGGCCTACGGCCATGACGCCTTCTTGCTTGAGCATGAGACCTTTGCCCCGCTGGTACGCAACCTGCTGGAACGGGTTGCAAGCTAGCCATGGCAGCGCCGGAAGGGGTAGCACCGGCCTTGTGGCGCAAGCTGCGGCACGGGGTGGGCAAGGCAATAGGCGATTTTCAACTGATTTCCGCCGGCGACCGGATCTGCGTGGGGCTTTCCGGTGGCAAAGACTCACTGGTCATGCTGTTGCTGCTGCATGAGTTACAACGCCGCGCGCCGATCAGGTACGAACTTGTGCCGGTGACGGTGGATGCCGGCTTCAGCGGTTTTGACACAACAACGATCCGCAGTTTTGTCGAGCAGCTTGGCCTGCAACTGCATCTGGAGCAGACCGAACACGCCGCATTGATCAGCAGCAAGCTGCGGCCCGGCTCATCCTACTGTTCCTTCTGCGCCCGCCTGAAGCGTGGCGCGCTCTACGGTGCGGCCCGGCGGCTGGGCTGTAACCTGCTGGCCCTGGGCCACCATCGTGATGACTTTATCGAGACCCTGCTGCTGAACCAGTTCTTTATCGGCACGCTCAAGGCGATGGCCCCCAGAATGCTGTGCGATGATGGCGATATCACCGTGATCCGCCCCCTGGTCAACCTGGCTGAGGATGATATCCGGCTGGCAGTGCAGCAGGCCGGCCTCACCCCGGTTACCTGCTGCTGCCCGGTGGCCACCGCTGATCAGCAACGCCAACGGATGAAACAGTTATTGCAGCAGCTTGAGCAGGAGATTCCCCAGATCAAAAACAGCCTGCTGGCGGCCCTGGGCAATGTACAGCCCCGGCACCTGCTGGACCCTTTGCTTACCAAACAAGGAGCGTAGAAATCTATGATGCGGATCGGTCACGGCTATGACGTCCACCGCCTGGTGGAAGACAGGAAACTGATTATGGGCGGGGTCGAGATTCCCTGGGAGAAAGGTCTGCTGGGCCACTCCGATGCGGATGTGCTTTTGCATGCCATTGCCGATGCCCTGTTGGGAGCGCTGGCGCTGGGGGATATCGGCAAGCATTTTCCGGACACAGACCCGGCCTTTAAGGGGGCCGATTCGATGAAGCTGCTGGAGCACGTGGTCCGGCTCATTCAGGACAAGGGGTATCGCGTCGGCAACCTGGATGCCACCATCATCGCCCAGCGGCCCAAGATGGCACCGCACATACCGACCATGCGCGACAATATCGCCAGGATCTGCGAGGTTGCGCCAGACCGGATCAACGTCAAGGCCACCACCGAGGAAGGGCTGGGCTTTACCGGCACCGGCGAAGGGATCGCCGCCCATGCCGTTGCATTGCTGACGGCCGCTTGACCGCACCACCCATGCTATAGTAGTTGTGTTCCATTAATGAAGGTATTCCGGAGGCAGCCTTGGCACAACCAACGGTACTGATCGTAGAGGATGACGAGATTACCGCCACGCTGATCAGTCACATCGTCAGCACGGCCGGGTTCCAGACCCTCACCGCCATGGACGGTGTAACGGCGGTGGAGCTGTATCAGCAGCACCTGCCCGATATCGTGCTGCTTGATATCAACCTGCCCCAGTTGCACGGCTATTCATTCGCCTCGCTGGTGCGGAATTTTTCAGACCACCGTCCTCGCATCATTGTCATTACCTCCAGCCTTGAGGATTATGAACAGCACCTCAGGGAACTGACGGACGGCTGCCTGATCAAACCGATCAACCGTCAGGATCTGTTGCAGCTGATCGCAAAATAGCGTGCAATTATTCTCGTAATTCGCTATAAAGGACTAAAGCAATCCTTTTGAATGCGCGAGCACCCTACCCCATAAGGAGATTTACCCATGATTGAAAAAGTTCAGGCAGTCCTTGATCAGGTTCGTCCGATGCTGCAACGCGATGGTGGCGATGTTGAGCTGGTGGAAGTAACCGCCGACGGTATTGTCAAAGTAAAACTGCAGGGTGCCTGCGGTTCCTGCCCCATGTCCACCATGACGCTGAAAATGGGGATTGAGCAGGCCATTAAGGAGCAGATTCCCGAGATCGTCGAGGTACAGCAGGTCCGCTAGGATCTACCGTTTCAAGCACAAAAAAAGACCCGGTTTTTCCGGGTCTTTTTTTGTTGTAGCCTGGCCATCGATCAGCCGATCAACTTGGCACCGATGTGGCTCAAGGCCGGCCAGGCAACATTCAGCGCAGCGCCGGCGGCGAAGAGGCCGAAAACGCCCAGCACCCGGCCGATATATTTCCTGTCATCTAAATCGGAATAACTGACTTTTACCTTCATTGTTACTCTCCTTTGCAAATTACGGGATGGTTTAGTGGAACAGGCTCAGCACACCGCTGATTGAACCGGCTGCCGACCAGCTGATGAAACCGCCCAGGAAGACCGCGATGCCGGCAAAGATTGCCAGGCTGCCTTTAGCGGTGGTTTCTGCCAACAGGACTGAAAAGTTGTTTTTTGCTTTCATGATCTTTCTCCTTTGTTTGTGTTTTTACGAACCCTATCGTATAAGGTATCTGTTTATGGTGGCTGCTGTTTGGATCGTTTGTTGCGCTGTCTGTTTTACTCATAGCAGGCGCCGTGCCAAACAATGCCAAACCGCCGCATTATTTTTATTTACGAGCAATATCAGTGCATTATAAAGATGCCCTTGTTTGCGCGTATCCAGCCGAACAGCTCGGCACCCCCGTCACGTTGCACGTTCACCTGCAACCAGCAACAGCGAACAGCACACTCAACGCGCTGATATTACGCGATTTGTGTCGATGTTGCATGCAACACTGTTGCGTTGCAGCAGCCAACACCCCAAAGGATGCCTCGCTAGCAGAACATGCGTATCAAACGACTCGAAATATCCGGTTTCAAATCCTTTGCCGATAAGGCGGTGCTGGACTTTCAGCAAGGGGTCACCGGCGTGGTGGGCCCCAACGGGTGCGGCAAATCCAATATTGTTGATGCGATCCGCTGGTGCATGGGTGAGCAGTCCGCCAAAAACCTGCGGGGCAAGGCGATGGAGGACGTAATCTTTGTCGGCAGCGAGACCAGAAAACCGCTTGGGGTTGCCGAGGTTTCACTGGTCTTCTCCACCGAGGACGGCCGGGCCCCGGCCAAATACCTGGAGTTCAGCGAAATCCAGCTGACTCGCCGCCTCTACCGCGACGGCGAGAGCGAGTACTTGATCAACAAGACCCCCTGCCGCCTGTTGGACATCGCCGAGCTGTTCATGGATACCGGGGTCGGCACCAAGGCCTATTCCATCATCGAGCAGGGCAAGATCGG
>CAZUSH010000117.1:0-4830 GCA_964622705.1 uncultured Geobacter sp.
TGCCAGATCGCCACCAGCTTGAGCGCGGTCAAGAGCGCAATCAGCTTGTGCAGCAACTGCTTGGGGATGATGTCGTAGATCGCCTCGATCAGTTTGCAGAAGATCGGGATGAACGAGACCCCCAGCAGGTGGGATGACACCAGGGTCTGCAGCCCGCGGCTGCGTCTGATACTGGCATTGTTCCAGGCATAGAAGATGCCAAACAGCGGCAGCAGAAACAGCATCTGCATGCCGAAGCGCTTAACCGGATACCAGAAGTTCAGGGTGCGCAGATCAGCCAGCAAGGCCTGGCGGTCGCTGGCCTGGGATGCCTGTAGTCTGGCCCAGAGCGCTGCCACGGTGGGGTGGCTGTTGATCTGCTCATCCAATGCTGCCAGCATGGCTTTCAGGCTGTTCAATCGGCTGGTCTTTTGTTTGAACTCCGCCTTGGTGGCATCAATCTCGGTGACCGGTTCCGGCTGCTGGGCAATCGCCTCCAGCAGGGCCGTATCGTAGCTGCCCTTCAGTTGATCAATCCTGCGTTGCAGTTCCTGGGCCTCGCGCTCGGCCTTCTGGCGTTCATCAAAACTGGTGGCCAGTGCCTTGTCGTTCTTGATCCGATCCAGCAGGGTCAGGTAGGGGGTGCAGGACGGGTGGCGCTCGCGTTGGCTTTCCTGCGGACGATACTCGTAGCTGTTGTTGTAGCCGTTCACCAGTTGGGCAAGGTTCTCAATCCGGTTGGTGGGGTTCCAGGTGCGGTCGATCACCATCTCGCGGCAGGCGCTGGGGATAAACTCCTCCGGCGTGCTCAACTGGCGGGTATGGGCAGCCAGGCCGTTGAAGATGGCAGTCAGGATGAAGATATCCAGAAACAACAGGATCACCAGGGTGGCCTTGCTTAAGGGCTGATTATCAAGGTTGGTCAGGCTGGCCTTGACCCGACATAGTTTGTCTTTAATGCGTCTGCCCAGACTCATGATGTGCTCCTCGGTTGCGTGATACCTGTTATCGGATTACCGCTTACTAGGCGCGGAACGAACAAGTGCAGTGGCATGTTAGAGCGGTTTTAAATCCTTTTGTCCCTTAATGCTCATTTTTATTGCATTTGGTAACTTTGATTGCCTTTCGAAATCTTCATCCGAAATTGGGTTTAGTATTGTCACATTTTGCTCACCTTCACGAAACCACAGAACTTGATGACAGTCCTTCTTCTTAGCCTTCATTATTGGGAATACTATTAAGTCTTGATCACACAAAATTGATTGTGCTGGGCCGTATGTTGGTTCTGGGCCAAGTCCGATTTTGCGAATTGAAGACATTGATATGTTAAAAGAATTATTTTTCATGCTTTCGTACAACTGAGGGTGGCAAAAAGGCGGGAAAATAACGACATAATTATTAAAACCCATTACGGGGACCATAATATTTGCGATCGGCATCATGCCGACCCATGGCGGCATCTCGAAATGGTCAGATGATGCCAAATAATTTACAGCTATTATTTCTTTTTCTGGATTCAGGATTTGTTTGCGTACTTCGTTTAGATGGTCTTGAAATATCCATGAGTACCCTAAAACACCAAACCACATAAGATACCCTGCAGTTAAAAATCCCACGTTTATCATGTGTTGGTTCTTTAAAATTGGGAATGAAACTTTAACGTTCATGCTTGAAGGATATCTGCCGTGACGCTCCTCAAGTTTCTTCATAACATCTGGAGGATTTCTGTCGGCGTAAATAAGGAAGTTTATTATTTTATTTTCGTCCTCATGGTAATTGCCGTTTATTTTTATGCCATCAATTTCAAATGAACGAGTCTTATTACTGCGAGTAAATATTGAACCTTTGTTTTGTATGTTGAGAAATTCGCCAAACCATTTATCCTGTTTAGTCCCAAACGTATTGTTACAAGTAACGCAAAGATAAGTCTTTAATGTACCCTTAGCGGCTTTCGGGATAATGTGTGCTTCAGATATCTTCGACTTTTGGGCAATAGGTATTTCTTTGAAGCATACGGGACAAATAAAAACATCTGCCAAATCTGGCCTAAATATCTCCAGACTGTCTGCAAGCATTCTTAATATTTTTATCTTCTTGTTGTCTGACATATTTGTCTCTAACTTATTAATCTACGGTTTCCCTATGTGGGATACTTGTTTCTTGTCTAGGTGACATGAATTATTCGGTTATTCTTTGCGTCTTCGTGAGAAGTGCTCCTTTACGCCACCACCTCTGCCAGTTTTTTCAGCCCCTTCAGGTCCTGCTTGCCGCTACCCAAGAGCGGTATCACCCCAGTTGCCGCTAATAACGGCGGCTTCCAGAGGTTGAGCAGTTCGGCCTGTTAAAGCAATAACGACAGCGGCACAGCATGAAACGTTCTCTCGTTAACCTTAAAAGGCAGTGTCTTGTCACCTGAGTACAGCAGTACGCCGTGTAAAAAACGGTCTTTTGCATACTCTGCCAAACTAGACAGCCCGTTAAAATCCTCCTGTTTAACGGTCATGGATGCCTTGACCTCAATGCCTACTATGCCTCCATCGCTCCGTTCAACAATAAGATCAAGCTCACGCTTGGCAGTGTCGCGGAAGTGATAAAATCTCACCTCTTCGTCGGCCCAGGTTGCATGTTTCAGCAGTTCACTAAAAACCAGGTTTTCGACCAGCCCGCCAAAAAAATGCGAGGTGTGCAAGGTTTCCGGCTTTTTAAGCCCCAGCAGGTGACATGCCAGGCCGGTATCAATAAAGTGGAGCTTAGGCATGCCGACTACTTCGCGCTTTGCGCTGTTATGTACGTATGGATGCAAGCGGCGGATGATGAACATCAGCTCCAGTATCTCTATGTATTTTTTTACGGTCTTGTCATCCTGAGACAGATCATTGGCAATATTGGCGTATTTTATGAGATTGCCGGTCATACCTGCCAGGTTGCGTACAAGGGCCGACAATTTGGTCTGGTAGTCGCCCTTGGCATGGTGCACGACCTCAAAGTCTTTCAACAGGCGGCCCCGGATGTACGAATCAAACCAGATGCTGCGAGAGCGCGGGCTTTTGGTAGTTGCTTCGGGATACCCACCTTCAATCAACATCGTTCCCAGTTCGGATCGATCCAGTGCTTTGCATGAGGCTGTCGTAAACGATCCGCTTATAAGCCGGTCAATTGCGTTGTCATGTTGCTGGTTTCGCTCTGCATGTGACAAGGGGAAAAGCTCAATCCTCGCCATATGTCCCGGCAGTGCCTCCTGTACCTGTGCCGAACGAAAAACATCTGATGATCCGGTAAGGAGAAAGATGCCTTTCTGGCCATCTGCTGTGTCAGAAGCCATTTTGATGGCGCCGATCAGGGCAGGAGCCATCTGGAATTCATCAAGTACCAGCGGTTTAGGCAGTGATGCCAGGAACCCCAGCGGATCGCTTTCGGCAGATCCTGCCAGTGCGGCATCATCAAGGGTGTAGTAGCCCAACCCTTCTTCGTTTGCTATCTCACGTACAAGGGTGCTTTTGCCTGCCTGTCTGGGGCCGGTAAGATAGACAATTCGAAAATCGTTCAGAAGCTCTTTTATGCGTGCTTTAATATGGCGTTTAATCATGTTTTGTCGCCTCCGTCATGCAAAGACGGTACGCAATAATCCACAAAAAGTAAACTAATAATCCGAAAAAAATAAGAACATATTCCGAATAATAGTAACATATAATCCGAGAAATTGATTTTCAGTTTCATGCTGCAAATCATGGCTAAAACCGCCTACGCCGCCATCTCTGCCAGTTTCTTCAGCCCCTTCAGGTCCAGTTTGCCGCTGCCGAGCATCGGGATCGCCTCGGCTGCCACCAGCAGGGATGGCTTCCAGAGGTTGGGCAGCTCAGCCTGTTCTATTGCCTGTTTAACCTTGGCCTCATCCAATTGGGTCTGATCAAAGACCACGGCGATCCGCTCTCCCTTTTTCTCATCCGGCACAGCGGTGACTGCCAGCAGCAGGTCAGTGCTGGCCAGGACTGCCAGCAACCGTTCTTCTACCGCACCGTGGGGGATCATCTCGCCACCGATCTTGCTGAAGCGGGCCAGCCTATCCGTAATCACCACAAAGCCTTGCTCATTGATGTAGCCAATATCGCCGGTGTTGTACCAGCCGTTGCGGATCACCTTGGCAGTCTCTTCAGGTTTGCCCAGGTAGCCGGTCATCAGGTTGGGGCCAGCCACTTCAATCAGGCCCGGTTTGCCATCATCCAGCAGCAGGCCGCTGTCCGGGTCAGTAATCCGCACGGCCACACCAGGGATCGGTCTGCCCACACTGCCGGGCAGTTGGCCTTTCTGGCGGATGCCGCCGATCTCCACATCCGGGATGTTGAGGGAGATGACCGGCGACAGCTCGGTGGCACCATACCCTTCCAGAGGGCGCAGGCCGAATTTTGTTTCAAAGGCAGTGGCCAGTTCTGTTTTCAGCTTCTCAGCACCGGTAATCACCAGCCGCAGGGATTTGAAATCATCCGGATCTGCCTTGCGCAGGTAGGCAGACAGAAAGGTGGGGGTGGCGATCAGGATGGTGGCCTTTTCATTGCGCACCAGCTTGACCACCTGGGTCGCTTCTAACGGATTGCTGTGGCAGGCTGAGGAGAAACCGGACAAGAGCGGCAGCCAGAGTGTGCCGGTAAAGCCCAGGGAGTGGAACAGCGGCAGCACTGCTGCCACCCGGTCGTTCTGGTCCGGCTGGAACACGGCCCGCAGTGATTCGATGTTGGACAGGATGTTATGGTGCGACAGCATGACTCCTTTGGGAGTGCCGGTGCTGCCGGATGAGAAGATGATGGTGGCGGTGTCATCCGGTGCCGGGTTGCCAGCCACCAGGGTAGCCAGCGG
>CAZUSH010000118.1:0-4828 GCA_964622705.1 uncultured Geobacter sp.
CGCGCGGACAATCCCAGTAAAACGCCTGCATCAAGACACCCATGATGTGCCCTCCCATAGTTCTAAATTTACGCGCTGTAAACACCTATTTACTGTTGCGCAAGCTCAAACACCAAAATGACTTCTACGGTATCACCGGAAATATCCACTGGCAAAACAGCCGCCAAACGGCGAGGCCCAGGGTTCCGAGCGGCCTGAATAGTACATGCATTAGCAATTGCAGCACCTAAATCGCGACCATCAAGTGGAATTTTTTGAGTAAAAACGTCTGATTGCATAGCACAATCTCACTTTCTTAGAGCTTGTTGACTTCAGATATGATTTTAAGAAAAGGGACAGGATCATGACTGGTTGCGTCTACAAAACTGTTCAAAGTTTTGTAGCCATTGTCTTTTACAATTTTTTCAATCTTTTCCTGTTGTTCTTTTGAACTTCCAGAATATTTTTTTGCAACTTCTGCAACTAGCGATTGTACTTCTGGTGCTGAAACGGTGGATATCTTCAAAGTACTTTGTGCCGCCAAAGACGCTGCTGAGGCTACTCCAGCATTCTGTGCCTCCGTTATGTACATTGCAGTGGCAGCCCTGCTGTTTACAGCCTCTTTCCCGACAGCAAAATTTTCACTCACATCTACTCCTAGAAACAGATGCTCTGCCCCAGAATGCACTTTTATACCGCTCACTAATTCAGGGGTTAAATCAGCTTTATTTGAAGTATTTGGGTTGTATTTAGAGAGAGCTTTTAGCGTTTTACCATCAATAGCAACTGGTAGTTCAGAGTCTTCAACTAAAACCATCTTGCCTGTTGGGATTGAGTAAAACTGACTTCTGATATAACCAATTTTAACCTCATATAGTTGTGTCTGAGGATTTTCTGCTATGGTTGCTCCAATTCCAGTATTTATTGATGAGATAATATTTTCTCTAACAATACTGGAACATCCAGTCACAAAAAAGCTAATAAAACTAATAACAGCCATCAATGAACCACGCATTTGGTTTACGTTCATGGCAACTTTCCCCTGACATTTAGTAGAATGTATTACAGGCTGTCCTGCTTGATGGAGCTATACAAACTAAAACTCTTAACTTTCAAACTGTATGGTGATGAATTTATACTAATCGCGAGATTGCCAGCTGATTTTGGAGCAATTTCAACCGTGTGCTGAAGCCCCAAACCAGCACTAAAACCACCTTTATTGACCATTACCCCCAAAATCTTGGCCTCGTTCACCGTTACTCCCAGTTGTTCTCGTGTGCTGACCATGCCAATTCCCAGGATAATATAATGCTTAATTCCATCCTCAGTGCGAAATTGAATGCCTGAGCAACCAGTAACTGATACAAGCACCAACGCGCTGAAAACAGCAGACATTACAAACTTTCCACCAACAAACTTTTGCCACAGACTATTTCTTGCTTCATCTATGCCCATCTGGCAATTACTCACCGCATCTCCCACAGATTCGGCCAATCGCCCTTTTTCTTCCGGCGTCTTCGGGCATCGTCAAAGGCAACGCCGTCGGTGCTCATACGGATGTCGTCGTTGACGTAGCCGTCCAGGTAGTAGCTGTGCTCGACGATCCCCTCGTCAGTGACCACCGGCGTACAGTCAACCGTGTTGACCTTGGTGTTAAGCAGCGCCGGGCGGGCAGCACCGTTGCAACCGAGCCGTTCTGGATTGCCCTTGGTGTAGTCGGACAGGTACATGGATTTGTCGTCACGATTGTAGTAGACGCTCACGCAACGGCAGAGCTCCGGCAGACGGGCCAGAGGCTTGCCGTCTTCAAAACAGTCGGCGTCAACATCGGGGGCGCACATAAAGATCTGCTCAAACAGACGCGGCAGCGCTCGACCGGCGGCGTAGTCGGCAATGCGCGGCAGGGCGTTTTGCAGGGCAAAGTTGCCCATGGAGTGACACAGCAGGTGGATATCCTGGCTGCACGGGGCAGGACCGTTGCGACGGCAGACCTCGGCGAGAAAGTCGCGCAGCTTGAGCATGCCGCGCGCCAGGGCCTGACCCGAGGCAGCCGCTTCAGTACGGTCAGACTTGTAGGAGATATACGGATAGGCAGTGCCGTTGGAAGGCCAGGAAAACAGCACCACCAGCACTTTCTGACTTGGATCTTTGGCAGCCGACCAGTTCAACCGGGTCTGCAGCGCCAGGGCCGAACCGACCGCGTCGGTCCAACTGACGTTGAAACCGTGGATGTAGACAAGTGCGTCGCTGGCGCCGGCCATGGCTGCCTGAACCTCGGCAAACATGGCGCGTGAGCCAAGCGTATGGGGCTGGTCCGGGTTGCCGGACATATTCTCATAGTAGGCGGTGATCTTGATGGCCGCCGGATCTTCGGCCTGTTTCTTCAGATATCCGGCCAAGTCGATACCGTTGCCGAAGCCGTAGCCGCCGGTCTGATTGAGAAAGCCATCCACCATGGCATCGTCAACCGCAAGGGTCAGTTTGCCGAAGCGCAGGTTTTCCAGGCCATCACTGCTGAAACCGGTGCCGTAGCCGGTTGGGTTGAAGCGATCATCTCCCTCATGCTTGCGGTTGGTGGCGTAATACAGTTCTAGCGCTGCCATATGTCCCCCTCTCCAGGTTTGCTTGGTTTACCCTACGCTCTGAAGCGCTGTATTGGCTTGTACCGTGTCCCGGCTTGGCGATACACCAGGTGATGGCGGTGGCGCCACTTCGTTCGGCGCCTTGCCCACCGCGCGGATATTGATCAGCTTGTTGAGCATGTCGAACCAGAACGGCGCGCCAAGCGAGGCGGCAACGGCGGTCAGCAGGATGCCGATCAGCTTGAGACTTACAATCAACAGGGTGTGCGCCACATCGTCCCCTCTCAGCGCTTGCAATTGCTCTATGCCCCACCCCCACGAGAAGCCGGTCTTGTTCAGTGCGCCGATTGTGTCTGCCAGGCGTTCGGCCTCCTGCCGGGAAAGCGGTGCGGTGGTGGCGGTTGTGCTGCTGCTAGGGGCTGGTGCGCTGTCTTTGACCATCTGCTGGGCCTGGGCCACGATGGCGCTGCGCTGGGTGGGATTCTGGTAGAGGTCCTTGACGAGTTGCAGGGAATCGGCATTGATGAGCAGACAGACCAGCAGGGCGATGGCAAAGACCCATTTCTGCGACTTGTTCTTGTACCAGGCCGATACACGGTCCATGGCATTGTTGAACCAGCCTTCGAGGGCTGTGCGCAACTGGGCGATATCCGCTGCGTCGTTGCAGAGTACGAGCAAGGTGCGTTGTAAATCCCGGTTATTTGAGAGCGCCTTCTCCACCCCGCTGACAAAGGCCGGGATGCTGCGCGGGGTTTGTCCGTCGGCCGGGGCGAACAGGTCGAGCAGCACCAAGGAAAAAGTGGCGGCAGGGATGTAGGACGGCTGGGTGCCGTCTTCGTGGAGGGTCTTGATCAGGGGATGTTCATAAAAGGACTTCACCATGGTGCGATCGGTGACCGCACCGCTTAGTGGATCGTGGAACGGCACCGGTGTCCGCCTGCGGTCCGGGCCATCGTGTTCGCCCAACAGGTTGCAGATGCCGGTTCTGAGATGTTCTCCGCGCCGGTCAAACCATCCGGCAAACAGTTCGTTAACCGAGGTGCAGACCAACGCCAGCAGCAGATAGACAAAGACCAGACCGATCAGCACATCAAGCATGGCAATTCCGAACACGGCAGCACCTCCTTGTGCCTTTTAGCGTTGCAGATACCGTTCGCAGACCCACTCCTGGCGCTCCGCTGCAATGCGGCACCAGCCCCCCTTTTGCTCGTACACGGACACGGCTGCGCCGTGCTGCAGCAGCTTGACCACGGCATAGTTCAGCCCTGCGCCGTTGCGGACGTTGAGCGATTCAACCGCTACTACCGCAGCCGGTAGTGTTGCAGGGGCGGCGACAGGCCCGCCTGCGCTGTTGCTGAGCGCCTGCCGGACAAGCGGCACAAAACCTGTTTCTGCCGCTGCCACGGCGTTGCCGCCAAAGAAGTTTGTGCCGGGGCAGGTCTTGGTGTTGCCGGTACCGTTGGTACGGGTGCCGCTATCCAGATCGTACCAGTGATGGTAGACAATCGCGTCGGTTGAGGGAGTAAGGCCAAAGTGGCGGCAAAGGGCGGCATTCACCCTGATGATGGTGTCGTGCTGGGCCGTTGTCATGGTGTCGCCACCAGTGTCGAAGTTGCCGAGGTGTTCGATGCAGATGCCCTTTTGATTGGCCCCCTTGATCCCGGCCGGGATACGGTCCAGGGGACGGCAGACCGCCACGGTCCCGTCCGGGAAGGTGGTCAGGTTCTGGGCAATCATGTCGAAGCCCCGCTCCCTGACATGAAAGTCCTCCATTGCGCGCAGCAGGCCAAACTGGTTTGAGCCGCTGAAATGGGCGTAGGAGGGGGACCAGGTGTGATGGTTCTGGATCAGCGTGACAGTACGGCTGACCTTGAGGCTATCCAGCCAGTGCTCAAACTCATCACTGTTACACAGGACAAAGCGTCCTTGGGTCTGCATATACTCCTCCTCAGCGTGGCTGGCTACACTCCGAAAACCTGACTGCATGCACAACGGGAAGAAACGACTTTAAATTGGTCACACACTTGATGCGCCAACAAACGGCAATGGAATGGATACGAACAGGAGTAGCAGGGCTCAGATAAGAAGAGAGAGGAGGGGATGCGCCGTGGTGAGCTTGTAATGTGGCGCCTTGAGGCATTGTCAATCCCCCGCAACGTGTAGTAGCGGAGACTATACACACACCATGCCAGGGGGACATGCCAGCAAACATGCTGATATAAGTGGAATTATTTTCCGGTGGCATTTTTTACAACTGGAACGTTTCT
>CAZUSH010000119.1:0-4693 GCA_964622705.1 uncultured Geobacter sp.
TCAAAGGGATCAGTTTATTGCTTACACACCTGTCTCAAAAACCGCAACCACTTCAGAGTGCCCCAGAAAGTGTTCCTAGTACCAAAATTGGCAATAGCATCAGAATACCAACTGATAATGCAGAGTGAGAATAAGCTGCTAATATTTCAGTTTTTTGCAAAAGGGGAGATAGTTTTTTTGCAGTGAACCCATATAGTAATCCGGTAGCGAAAAACATTAGTGCGTAGTCAATAGAAAAGGCGATAATTCTCTTGAATGCATACATTGAATAAACCTCCCAATAGAAATATTTATATATGGCCTAACGTTTATTAGACACCCTGATTTTTTGGTAAAAAACGTCAAATTGTCGTTTTGTGTTGCGTGAAATTTACAATTTACTGTTATTATTAACCTAATAAAAATAAAAATCGTCCTAAATTTTTGACAAAAACGACATGTGGTATCCCAGTTAAGCTGTTGCCTCAGGCAACATGAATTAGGCGCTTCAGCATTGAACTGTCACTAGCGGTTTGTATAAAACACTACCAGACGGATGAATAATCGTTCAGGTAAACGTGCAAGTAGTGTTCATGGGTGTTAACGTATCGTTTGCGGCTGATGCCGTTAAATATGCCGGAAAAACTTACTGGACTACCTACCTGAAGGTTTTGAGATACATTTGAAGAGTTTGTTGGTACTTCAACGATGACATCATTGCCACAATCTACAATGGCGGTGAATTTTGATGCAAGACCTCCGCTTTTTACATCTCGTACTCTACCTGAACCCTCGACAGTACGGTTAGCCAGTGTCCTTTCAGCCAGTTCATTGATCTGGGCTGTTGTCCCGCGTACATACGAACCAGCTACATTACAGATGTTATCCCAGGCATAACTTTCGGCTGAAATGAATGTTGCAAGCAGTGTTACCCAAAACAGCTTTTTCATGTTGTGGCTCCCTCTTTAAAAGTATGTTGCTGGCAAAGTCGTGTCGTTTAAGCCGGTCTTGAACTGTGAAGAGTCGATGTCGCAGCTTAACGGTTTGTGGTTGAAGCTATGTTGTTACGAGACGACCTCTACGGTCTTGCAACTCGCTGGATACCCGCTGCAGACCCAAAACTGTTTACCGGCGTGCTCCCCCTTGGTGGCGGTGCGGACAACCATCTCTTTGGCGCAGGCTGGGCAGGTTCTGGCAAGGGAGCTTGGGGACACGGCCGCTGGTGGCGCCGCGTGTGCCGGGCGGGCCTCCGCTGGTAGTCCCAGCCGCATCCTGGCCCGCTCTGCCCCGTCTCCCCGCGGAAAGGCGGTCAGATACTCCTGGTAGGCGCCTTTGGCGGCCTCGTCAAATCCCATCCGATCGAGCATCAGGGCGTGCTGCAGCAGGGCCCGCTCTCTGACCGGCGCTGGGGCGTCCGTGACGGAAACGGCCAGCTCCAGGCAGCGCGAGGCCGTTTCCAGGTCAAAGCTGCGCTGCAGGATGGCGGCCAGGTTCAGCAGCAGGGCTGGATCAAGCGGCTTGAGGTATTTTTTGTAATATTCCCGGTATGCTTCAATAGCGTCCTGCTGCCGGCTTTTGAGCAGTTCCGTAATGGCCTTGCCGTAGTACTGCCAGCCTTCATCGGTGGGGGTGAATTTTGATTTGAGGCGGGCCATGGCCAGCAGGGCATCGGGGTTGTCAGGGCTGGTCTGCAGCACCCGTGCAATGGACTGCTCACCGCCGGCATAGCCGGTGGCGGCACGGGAGGCCTGCACACCTGCCTCCAGGTGACGCTCTTCTACAGCTTCTTTGCCCAGCTTGAGGAAGCCGGCCAGCAGCATGCCGGAGACCATGCCGCCCAGGTGGGCCCAGTGGCCGATCATGGAGTCGTTGCTGCCGGTGACCTGGCCGATGCCGCCGGAGAGGTCGGCCAGGAAGAAGAGCCCGATGATGACCAGCGAGTTGAGGCGCACCTTGAGGCTGACCGGCAGGATCAGTGAGAAGATCCCCAGGATCGGCAGGGGAAAGACCATGCTTTTAAAGTAGCAGCGCACGGCAAAGATCCCCATGATGCCGGAGATGGCGCCGGAGGCCCCCAGGGCATGGCCGGCATGGCCGCTGGCCAGAAACTCTATCACCACATAGGCGATGCTGCCGAACAGGCCGGTGATCAGGTAGAGCAGGCCGAATCGTTTGGCTCCCACGCGTCGCTCAACCACACTGCCGATGGCCCACAGAAAGAGCATGTTGCCCCAGAGGTGGCCGTTGCCGGCGTGCAGGAACAGGGAGCTGAACAGGCTGACCGGCAGGTTCCAGGCGTTGGGCTCCCACGGCAGGAAGACCAGGTTTTTTTCAATAAAGGCACCGCTGTCCAGGCCGACCTCAAAGAAGTAGAAGATCAGGATGTTCAGCAGCACCAGGCCGTAGGTGACGTAGGGGGTTTCCTTGTGCAGCAGCTCTTTGTCGGCATGCATGACCGGCATGAAGGTGATGTGCTGCGACAGCAACTCGCCGGGGCGCATGTCGAGCACAGCCGCCTGCATTCTGATGTAGATCAGGAACATGACCGGGAACATGATCAGTAGCAGCATCAGCAGGCCGCTGAAGTACTCGCGGATCAGGATAATGGCAAAGATGGTCAGGAAGGCCTTGGCAATAAAGGCCTGCTCTTCATGGTTCTCGAAATAATCGGACAGGGCGGTCATGCGCTTATCGCTCCGCGTGGTTCAGGGGTAGCAGGGGAGAGGGGCTGGCAAAGGGGTGTAAAAAAACGTTACAGTCGCCAAAGCAACAGTAGGTGCGGGTTTGCGGCGATGTGTAAAAAAACTTTACAGTCTGAAAAAAGCAAAACCCGCCGTTGCGGGCGGGTTTTGGGGAGGAAGACCATGGTGCATGTCTATGGGGTAAAGGCATATGCGCGTTCCATTGCAGGAGTATAGCCAGGTTCTAGCCCAACTTGCAGCCGTTGTCCAGCACAAAGGAATACCTGATTAGCGTTGATCTTCCGCCAAAGTTCCCCCCCCCTTTGAAAAAGGGGGCAGGGGGGATTTGATTTTCACAATCAGAGGCAATTCCCCCTAAATCACCCTTTGCTAAAGGGGGACGTGATAGCCAGCGCAAGATTGACGCTAGTCAGGAAGGAATATGCCTGCGTTTGCCACTACTTGCGGGTGCTTCTGGCACAAAAGGATACGGTATTGCTAGGTTCCGTGGTTTCTGCTGATCGGCACCAGCAGCAGCGGACAATGACTGCGGCTGCAGACACCATGGGCTACGCTGCCAGCCCAAAAGGCATCCATGCCGGTTTTGCCGTGGCTTGCCAGCAGAATCAGGTCGATGGAGGCCAGTTCGGCGGCCTTGGCAATGGTGGCGGCCGGATCACCCCGCAGGACGTGGTGGGCAGCAGGTATGTCACTTGCTCTGAGTTGTGCCGTGAGCTGTGCAAGGTGTTGTTCTGCCTCCTGGCAGGCCAGCTCAAGCATGCGGGTGGTGGTGGCGGGCAGGGTGCGGGCCGAATCCCTGAATCCTCCCATCAGCGAGCTGTACTGCGGGATAACGGTGACCAGGTGCAGTTCTGCCCGGCAGGTACGGGCCAGGTCGGCTGCAACCGGTAGAACCTGCTGGTGCTCGAGGTTGTCGTCAAGGGGGACCAGCAGGCGTGCGCACTGAAAGGGACGCGGGGCGCCTGCCTCGTCCGGGTGGGTGATCACAACCGGTACCGTGCCACCGGCAAGCACCTG
Organism: uncultured Geobacter sp.; assembly: GCA_964622705.1. Taxonomy (GTDB): domain Bacteria; phylum Desulfobacterota; class Desulfuromonadia; order Geobacterales; family Pseudopelobacteraceae; genus Trichlorobacter. The sequence goes on from CAZUSH010000119.1 coordinate 3,699, forward strand.
TTGGGCAATGCTGCCCAACAGCAGGTGCAGGGAGCGGCCCCTGCCGTGGGAACACATCACCACCAGGTCATGCCCCAGCTCTTCGGCATGGTTGATGATGCTCTCCGCCACCTGGGCGGTTGCGGTTTCATGTACATGGCACTCGGTCTGCTGCAGGCCGGCCAGGGGCCCCCGGCGTATCCCTTCCAGGTAGGCCCGGGCCTGGGCAGAGCCGGTCAGGTGTTGTTGGCCGTGGACCTGCTGCGGCGCATCCTCTTCAACAACGTGGAAGAGGGTCAGCTTTGCGTTGAACTGCTCGGCCAGATAACGGGCTGCCGGCAGGGCCGCTTCAGCCAGTGCTGATCCATCAAGGGGGACAAGGAGGTGCTTGAACATAGGTTTCACCCAAGGAAGAACGTGGCATAGAGTAGGTACAGGTTGAGCAGTACTACCAGCAGTGCCGCCAGGGCGGCCAGCAGCGTGGTGATGGGGTGGTTGACCATCTCCCCCATGATGTCGCGCCGCCGGGTAAACAGCACCAGCGGGATAATGGCAAACGGCAGGCCGAAGCTGAGCACCACCTGGCTGATGACCAGGGTGCGGGTGGGGTCAAAGCCGATGCCGATCACCAGCATGGAGGGGGCGATGGTGAGCAGCCGCCGCAGCCAGACCGGGATATGGCGCTGAATAAAGCCCTGCATGATGACCTGACCGGCGCTGGTGCCGACCGTGCTGGAGGAAAGTCCGGCAAACAAAAGCGAGATCCCGAAGATAAGGCGGGCCGATGAGCCCAAAAGCGGTTCCAGGGTGCGGTAGGCCTCTTCAATGGTGCCGACCGAGGTCTTGCCCACGGCATGAAAGGTGGCGGCCGCCATGATCAGCATGGCCATGTTGACGAAGCTGGCAATCCCCATGGCGATCACCACATCCATGATCTCGAAACGGTAGAGTCTTTTGAGCTGCTGTGGCTCTCTGACCATGATGCGTCCCTGCACCAGGGATGAGTGCAGGAAGAT
>CAZUSH010000120.1:0-4689 GCA_964622705.1 uncultured Geobacter sp.
CCCACTGAAATATTCTCACAAGCTTTCAGTGGTGCACTTGCAATTTGAATTCATCTCCTTATTACATTGTGTTTGTTATCAATTCCTGCTCTACATGCGTATCAAAAAAGAAAATGGCGCTACCATTACAAGAACTCACCTTATCTGAGCGAACCAATAAAGGGAAAAATTACTGAAAACGGCGTTTTCACAGAAGTTTCAACTGGGACTAGTGAGACGCACTGGTCAAAAATAATTAAATTCAAATCTACTGAAGACCTTATTATTCTATATATCAGCCCAAATGCATTCAAAACTCTCTCAAAAAACTTCTTTTCTACTCATGAAGAGTGGGAAAAAGCACGACAACTCGTAATGGATGGCATGAAGAAGAACAACTAACCTCGAGGTTTGACACAACCAAAAGGTAGGCGGATCAACGCCGACCCGCACGGTACGTTATTTGGTTATTTCTGTAATATCAGCTAACTAAAAAGACCTAACGGCTCAATCAACTCGGACTGGCTTACTGTGCGTGCAATTTCACCAGTTTCTCAGTCGTCAGTTGGTCGGTTAGTCAGGCAACACCGCTCCGGCATCGCCAGCCGGTTATCTCGTAAACGTTAGGGTTATCAACTCATATCGAACAATCATCCAATCTTCCCATTGACAGCAATATTGCACCATATATAATACCACAATGACAACTCAGATAATTCTCGACACTAATGTGCTTGTGGCAGCTTTCAAGTCATCACGCGGGACTTCATACCGTTTGCTGTCACTCATCGATTCTGGCAAGTTTCAGCTGAACGTTACCACACCATTGGTGGCCGAGTACGAAGAAGTCCTACGACGAGAAACGCCATATATTAACGCTATAGACGTCGTTGACTACCTTTGTAGCGTTGCAAACCGGCACGAAATTTTCTTTCTGTGGCGACCGGTGTTGAAAGACCCGGACGACGACTTCATTCTTGAGTTGGCGGTAAAATGCAATGCTATCATTGTCACCTGGAATATCAAGGACTTCAAGAAGGCTGCCCGCTTTGGCATAAACGTTGTGACACCAAAGGAATATTTACAGTAAATAGGAGAACTGCCATGACAGCGATAAATGTAAGACTACCAGATTCACTGCATCAGATGGCAAAGAGTGTCGCCATGCAGGACCATATATCGCTAAACCAATTCATTGCTTCTGCTGTAGCAGAAAAAATATCCGCACTTACAACAGAGCGTTATCTTGAAGAGCGTGCCCAAAGGGGTTCAAAAGAAAAGTTTCTTCAAGCAATGTCTTTGGTTCCAAATGTCGAACCAGAGCCATTTGACAGGCCATAACCCTAACGGCTCAATCAACTCGGACTGGCTTACTGTGCGCTGAATTTTACCTATGCTTCAGTCGTCAGTTGGTCGGTTAGTCAAGCAGCGCCATTCCGGCGTCGCCAGCTGGCTATCTCGTAAACATTAGGACTCTCAGGGTAAAGGATCAAACTCATGCAAAAGTGGCTCTATCTTGGTGTTGCAATCATCAGTGAGGTCGCCGCTACCTCTGCCCTGAAGTCGGCTGAAGGTTTTACAAAGCTCTGGCCATCGTGCATTGTGGTCATGGGCTATGCCGCTGCCTTCTACTTCTTGTCACTGACCTTAAAAACCATTCCGGTTGGTATGGCCTATGCCATCTGGTCAGGCGCCGGGACAGCCTTGGTTGCCCTTGTGGCATGGCTGTTTATAGGGCAAAAGCTGGATCTGGCCGCTATTATCGGCATTTTGCTCATTGTTTCCGGCGTGCTGGTGCTCAACTTATTTTCCAAGTCGGCAGCACATTAAACTGTCAGGCTTGCGCTGCGGACAATTTCAGCTATCCCCCAGCCGGAAACCGCTCCATTCTTGCCACCCGTTTATCTCGCGCAGGTGAGGTGAACACGACGACACCAGGGGGCATTTATGAAAAAGATGCAACTTGAGAGAGCATTTACGTTACTGGAGCCTGGTCCGGTCGTTCTGGTTACCACAACGGATGGGAAAAAAGATAATATCATGACCATCTCATGGACCATGGTGCTGGACTTTACCCCCAGGTTCGCGATTACCACCGGCCCCTGGAATTACTCTTTTGCCGCACTGCAGAAAACAAGGGAGTGTGTGCTTTCAATCCCGACTGTTGACCTGCTTGATACGATTGTGGGGATAGGAACCTGTTCGGGTAGCGATACGGATAAGTTTGAGAAATTCATGCTGACCCCTGTAAAAGGGACGCATGTCAAGGCGCCGTTGCTGAAGGAGTGCCTGGCAAATATTGAATGCAAGGTGATTGATATTATCAAGAAACATAACGCTATTGTTCTTGAGGGGGTTGCGGCCTATTTCGATGATACCCGGAAAGAGAAGCGCACCGTGCATGCGGTTGGAGATGGCACATTTATCGTGGATGGACGCACGCTCAGCCGTAAACGAATGATGCGCTCAAAATTGCCTGCTGCAGTCTAGGCTGAGCAGTTAGCCTGACCAGCCGCTCTAGGTTACGAACTAGTTGACCAGGTATGGGTGGTGTTAAGCAACCGAGGAGAACGACGTCGTTATGGAGCAATCTGCTTTTTCGCACCAGGTACGTAAATCCATACTCTTTCATTCAACCATGAGTATCCTGATAATCGGGTTGACCGTTGCCCTGGTCAGCGTTGCTTTCCTTTATTTCAAGATCAAATCCGAGTTGACCAACAATCTGCTGCACGCCCTTCATATCAGAAGCATGGCGGTTCAGGAGTTCACCAACCGGGCCAGCGATATTGCCCTGCAGATTACCAGCCGCACCAAACTCAGACAAAAACTGGAGGAGTACAACCAAGGAACAATCACACTTGAGCAACTGGTCGTGTTCAGCGCCCCCTTGCTGAACGATGCCATGCGGCAATCCCGCGAGGTTGCTGGCATCAGCCGGCTTGATGCCGCAAACCGCCTTGTGGTACACATCGGCGTCTCTATCCCTCCGCAGACATGGCCAGTACCCGGTGCATCAGAAAACAAGGTCTTGATGCAGGGGCCGGTATTGCTCGGCAACAAGACCTATATTGTACTGGGGGCCCCCATCATTGCACAGGATAACAGGCGCCTGGGTACCGACATTGTGCTTTTTGAAACATCAAAGCTCCAGCAGATCCTGCTGGATTACACCGGGCTTGGCAAACGTGGTGAGACCATCCTCGCCATTCCCGGCAAAAGCGGCATCAGACTGCTTGTACCCCTGCGGACTGCTGGCACGCACACCTCCCCCGTCTTTTCAGGGAAACTCCCCGCAACATCACCCATCATGGCTGCCCTTCAGAACGCCCTTGCACAAAAGAACGGCATAGTGTCAGCGGATGCGTCAATGCTCGTTGCCTACCGGCCTTTGGCAAACACAGACTGGGCGCTGGCCGTAAAGGTCGACAAAACAGAGCTGTACGCGCCTCTGTACCGCGAAATGTTCATCATGGTCATGGTTGTGCTCGTGCTTATTACAGGAGGCTACTATGCCATGCGAATGGTCTTGCAGCCTTTGGCAAAGAGTATCCTGATCAAGGCCGGCGATCTTGAACATCAGGTCTATGAAAAAACCAGGCAGCTTGAGGATGCCGCACGGGCACTGCAGGATGAGAAGGAGCTTTTGGCGAAAAAAAATGCCGAGCTGGAAACAGCGTATGCAGACCTCAAGGCAGCCCAATCACAGATGCTGCAACAGGAAAAGATGGCCTCGATCGGACAGCTGGCCGCTGGAATGGCCCATGAGCTTAACAACCCGATGGGGTTTATCTCCAGTAATCTGAAGACCCTGGCCAAATACGTGGAACATTTTCAGGGCCTGCTGCAACGGCAAGATGCCTTCATCGCACGGCACTGCCCGCAGACAGAGGTTGAGGCCCTGCACGCCGATTGCCAGCATCAGAAAATAGACCGATACCTGCGTGACGCACCTGGCTTGATCCAGGAATCGCAAGAGGGGGCCGAGCGGATCAGAAAGATTATTCAGGATCTGCAGAATTTTTCGCGCAAGGACGAGGCCGATGAGAAAGCAGTTGACCTGAATACCTGCCTTGAGAGCACGATCAACATCCTCTGGAACGAACTAAACACGCGCAATGCTTCACTCCACAAAGAATTGGGACCGTTGCCGCTGGTCTATTGCAATCCAGGACAGCTCAACCAGGTCTTCATGAATGTGCTGTTCAATGCAGCCCAGGCCATTGCTGATCATGGTGATATTACGGTAAAGACCTGGACCGATCACGGCTTTGCCTGGATTGCCATCAGCGACACGGGATGCGGTATTCCTCCCGAGGTCCAACCCCGGATATTTGAACCGTTCTTCACCACCAAAGAGGTGGGAAGCGGCACGGGATTAGGCTTGAGCATCGCGTATGAGATTGTGAAAAAACACCAGGGAGAAATCATTGTGGACACAACCACAGGCAAGGGTACGACCTTTACCATAAAACTGCCGTTGCCAGAGGAAAACGGGAGCTACAAAGCAGAACCAGATACAGAATGCGACAACGAACACGGGCCTTATCATCCTCCTGAGAGGCTCACCTAACCACATGGGATGTTTGGGGATGCAGAAACCGACAGGACAAGGAGGCACGGTGTGTTTGTGCGTATCAGGATATTGATCGGCTGTCTGTCACTGGCGCTGCCCTGCCTGTTTGCACAGACGCTGCCTGCTGCCGAGTT
>CAZUSH010000121.1:0-4412 GCA_964622705.1 uncultured Geobacter sp.
AAAGCATTGCCAAACCCTCAGCTGGCGCTGCTTTGAAAACTATGGGACAGCAGTGATAACGCATATTGTTACGCTCTAGATTGTAATGCAGCGTATCTTCAATTGCCTTGAGCATCGCACGTTCAGCCGGTGCAGCAACCTTGCTAAGCAACTGAGCAGCTTCTGCATCTTTGTTTGCCATACCCAAGTCAATCACCTTGTTGTTCAGTTCCTTTGAGGTGGCAATGGCCTCTTTTATCTTTGAGATAAGTTCGAGACCCTTTGGGTCTCTCTTGTTGGCCAACTCTTCAACTTTCTTAAGTGACTGAGCATATTCCTCGCGGAATTTGATGATTCGTTCTTTGTACTCAGCTTTCTTGTCCAGATTATCATTGACAATAATGTTACGTATGTTGATGCCGATATTTTGCACGGCTCTTGCAAGATCATTAATATGTTCAAGTCTTGTCACGTTGACCTTGGAGATTCGCTCCATGTCCTCGTCCATGTGATACATGCCCCGGATACCAATACCGGTGAGGATGAGTAATAAAACTGTGATCATGCCAAAACCCAAGATCAGCCGTGTGCGTAAATTCATTTCTTTCAGCATAGCCTGTACCTCCTTCTGTGGTTGAAGCTTAGATGATCTCACTGTTTCTAACATTTTGTAATGTCTGCAGAATAATGGCGCGTACGTTTTGTTCCAGCGGCTCGTCATGGCCCGCATAGACCCGTTCAATCTCCCGCTGAGTCAGTTTGAGCAGGGTCTGCACATATTCCTGGGTATATTTGCCGCCAACGGTTCTGATGCGTAACTGGGTATCACCGGCAAAGAGCAGTTTCTGCGATTGGCAGTAAAAAGCCACGGAATCTGATGAGTGCCCGGGTGTGTGCAGCACCTCCAGGTAGTCGTCACCGGCCTTGAGCAGCTGACCATCTTGCAACAGGTTGTCAACACCTGGCCCTGGTACCCAGCCATAGACCCGCGCCCCGTAGGTACGCCCGAACTGTTCAGCCGCTGCAGCGTGATCAAAATGGTTGTGGGTCAGCAGGACCTGCTCCACCGGAACCTTGCCGAAGCCGGTGGCTATCCGGTCGAGTTCCTCCATGATGTAGCTGTCTGTGCCCGGATCAATCAGGGTGTTGACCGCATCCAGCTGGTTCCAGTCCCCCAAGAGCAGGTAGGAGCGGCAGCTGTAAATGTGCGGGTTTCTGGCAAGTTGGATTACCCGCATAGACCGTGGTCCTTAGTCGCCCAATTTTTTGAACAGTTGGGCATCAGGGGTGACCTGTTCAAACAGATGGCTGATCTCCTGGGGGATTTTTTGGGTGTTTTCCGTGGCAAAGTAACCGCCGGGTGCCAAAGAGCGATGGTACATCTTCAGAACTTCAATGCGCTGTTCATAGGAAAAGTGCAACAGCACATTCTTGCAGACGATCAGTGAGTAGTCTGAGTTGACCGGCTGCAGGTCCAAGAGGTTGTTGTACTTGAAAAAGACCCGCTTGCGAATCCGGTCAATCACCTTATGGTAGTCAGGTTTGCCTGGTACCGGCTCAAAGTACTTCTTGAAGATATCTGCTTGTATGCGCTGGAGTTCTTCGGTCTTGTACTCGGCCGCAGTGACAATATCGCCAAAGTTATTTTCCTGGTCATAGTCAGTGGCATCAAGGTACAGGGTGTTGAAGCCCATCTCGCCCATCCGCTCAGCAAACAGAATTGCCAGGGTGTACGGTTCCTGCCCCAGGGCACAGCCGGCATCCCAAACCTTGATCCGCAGGCGGCCCAGGGCCAGTTTCAGGGTGTATTCCACCGCATGTTCCAGCACCGGCTGATCGCGGAAGAAAAACGTAAAGGCCATAATACCGTCCAGGTTAAGGTTAAGGTCGAGGGGCGTTCAGGGGTAAAGGATACTGTGGCCGTAACCTGAGTCTCAACCTGTGTTAGCCAAACTGCTCCAGCTCTGTCCGGGCAACCGATTGCACCAGCAGACCGGGATCAAGGATCAGGGCCACGGTGCCGTCGCCCAGGATGGTGGCGCCTGAGATGCCGCGCACATCGCGATACAGTTTGCCCAGACTCTTGATGACGGTCTGGTGTTCGCCCACCACATCATCAACCACAAAACCAACCCGTTGTCCTGCCACCGAGAGGATCACGATCTGTTCGATCTCCGGCTGGTTTGTCGTAATGGAGAACTCTTCCCGCAGGTTGATGTAAGGGGTCAACTCCCCCCTGACATTGGCAAGGTGACGGCCGTGGGCAGCCTGGATGTCGGCCCGGGTCAGCTCGACGCACTCCTCGACCATGGAGAGCGGCAATACAAAGAAGCTCTGATCAATCCTGACCAGGAGGGTCTCAATGATGGCCAGGGTCAAAGGGATCTTGAGGGTGATGGTGGAGCCACGGCCGGTAACGCTGTCGATATCAATGGTGCCGCGCAGGGCTTCAATGGCTTTTTTGACGACATCCATGCCGACCCCGCGCCCGGAGACACTGGTGACCTGCTGGGCGGTCGAGAAACCGGGGGCAAAGATCAGGTTAAAGGTCTCTTTGTCGCTCAACTCGGCATTGGGGGCGATCAGACCGCGCTCAATCGCCTTGGCACGGATTCGTTCTTTGTTCAAGCCTGCGCCGTCATCCTTGATGGTGACCAGTACGCTGTCACCGGAGTGTTCCGCACCCAGCTGTACGATCCCCTTGGCTGGTTTACCTGCTGCCTTGCGCACCTCGGGCATTTCGATGCCGTGGTCGATACTGTTGCGGATCAGGTGTACCAGCGGATCATTCAGTTTCTCGATAACGGTTTTATCCAGTTCGGTGTCGGCCCCGCTGGTTTCAAGGTCGATCTCCTTGCCCAGATCAGAAGAAAGGTCACGAACCAACCGCTTGAATTTACTGAAGGTGGAACCGATCGGCAGCATCCGCATGGTCAGGGTGGTATCACGTAGTTCCGAGATCAGCCGTTCCACCTCTTCGGCAATGCCGATGATATCGTTGTCGTTGCGGGTGCCGGCAATCTGGGAAAGGTGGGCCTGCACGGTGACCAGCTCCCCCACCAGGTTGACCAGGTGATCCAGGCGTTCAGCCGGCACGCGAATGGAAAGCGCTGTTTCAACCGCCGTTGAACTGGCAACTCGTTCCTGGCGGACCTGCTTGATCTGTTGTTGTTCAGCCAGGGCAGATTGGACCTTTGAGGCCGGCACAATCCCCTGTTCAACCAGGATCTCGCCGAACCGTTTCTGCATGGAGAGGATCTTCTGCATTTCGACCGGGGAGAGGTCTCCCCGTTCGACCAGAATATCCCCCAGTTTTTTATAATCCGGATCAGCCGTAACCGTGGAACCGTCGTCAACCAGATCGATCTTCAGGTCGCAATCATCCTCGACAAAGATGAAAACATCCTTGATCGCCTCAAGTCCTGCGGACGTGGTCAGCACGATATCCCAGTAAAAGTAGCAATGTTCCGGAATCAGCTGATCCAGCAGAGGAACTGCGTCGAGATGCACCACCACCTCGCAGGAGCCCAGTTCGCGTAACTCATTGATCAGGTTGGCCGGGTTGGTGCCCCCCAGCATGATTTCAGGCAAGGGTTTGAAACGGATGCGGTAGGTTGCGCTAACACTATCGCCAGTAGTTTCTGTTGGTGTGGGGGCAACGGCTGGAGTAGGGGGGACTGCCGGAGCAGGCAGAAGATCTTTCAGACCTGCAATGATGCTTTGACCAGCCGCTTCATCTGCCGGAGGTCCGCCGGCGGAGGCGCCCAACATACTGGAAATCTGGTCGCGGGCTTGCAGGGTCAGATCAAGCAGACCGCGAGTGACCGGGAGTTTGCCGTTGCGTACCAGGTCGAAAACGGTTTCCACTTCATGGGTAAAACGGGCAATGTCATCAAAGCCGAACATGGCGCCGGAGCCCTTGATGGTGTGCATGGCCCGGAAGACCCGATTGATCAGGTCATTATCCTGCGGGTTCTCCTCCAGCTCCAGCAGGGAGGTTTCCAGCTCTGACAGTAGCTCGGTCGCCTCCTCACGGTAGGCGGCTATATGCTGTTCTTGTGGTGATGACATGCAGCCTCCGGGTCAAGGAAGAAGTGTGAAGTTGGAAGAGTGAAGGGTCAAAAGACTCATTTACACTCTTCACCCTTTACCCTTCACTCTTTGATGCTAACCGAGTACTTTCTTTACAACAGCAATCAACTGTTCCGGTTTGAACGGCTTGACGATCCAGCCGGTTGCCCCAGCAGCCTTGCCCTCTGCCTTGCGGGAATCCTGCGATTCCGTGGTCAGCATGATGATCGGGACAAACTTGTTAAGGGAGCTGCTTCTGACCCCTTTAATCAGACCAATACCGTCGAGGTTGGGCATGTTCAGGGGCTCTTCGTCGAATTGAGTGGGTAAGCATGGTATAGTGCATCCATCTTTGAATGGAG
>CAZUSH010000122.1:0-4077 GCA_964622705.1 uncultured Geobacter sp.
GCGCATGGCTTCCCCGGTCCAGCCCACCACGCACAGTAATCCGTCCACTGCCAGCCAGCTGTTCCCGCCCCTGGACGGACGTTCCTTTGATGAGCGTCGCAACCAGATTCTGGAAGGCTGCAAGCAGTATATCGCCGCCAGTCATGACGAAATCCGTCGCCGGCATGACGCCGGAGCCAGCGGCACCGAGGTGGTACACCAGCTCTCGGCTGCCATGGATCTGCTGGTCAACGCCCTGTTCCAGGGGATTCTGAAAGAGCTGGGAACAACCGGACGGATGCTGGAGGGACACCTGACCCTGGTGGCCATCGGTGGCTACGGCCGGGGTGAGCTGAACCCCTACTCCGACGTGGACATCATGTTCCTGCACGATGGCACGCTGCCGGTGGAACGGGTGGAGGAGTTCGCTCAGAAGCTGCTCTACTTTCTGTGGGATCTGCGGCTGGACGTGGGCTATTCGGTCCGCACAGTGGCCGATTGCGTCGAAATGGCCGCGGCCGACACCACCGTCAAGACCGCCCTGATTGATTGCCGCCTGCTGACCGGCCACCCCGCCCTGTTCGCAACCCTCCGCAAGACCGTCTTTTCCCAGATCCTGCCCAAGTCCAGCGACACCTTCATCAAGCAGAAGATTGCCGAAATGAAGCGGCGGCGCGAGAAGTACGGCGACACGATCTATCTGCTGGAGCCGAACATCAAGGAGGGCGAAGGGGGGTTGCGGGACCTGCAGACCGCCCTGTGGGTGACGCGGGTCAAGTTCAAGTTCGAAGACCCGCGGGAGCTGATCGTCAAGGGGATCATCTCCGAGGAGGAGCTGGAGGTCTATCGCGCTGCCCTGGACCACCTCTGGCGGCTGCGTAACGAACTGCATTTCCATACCCGCCGCAAGTCGGACCAGCTCAACTTCGATCTGCAGGTGCATCTGGCCGCCTTCCTCGGCTACAAGGATCGCGGCAAGGTGCTGGCGGTGGAAGATTTCATGCGGGACTACTACCGCCACGCCGCCCGGGTGGAACATTTTGCCTCCACCCTGACCTCCCGCTGCATCTGGCGCGACGAGGGGGCCCTCAAGGTGCTGGGCTACTTTGTCCGCCGTCCGGTGGGAGACGGTTGTTTTGTGCTCAAGGGTGAGCTGGTCATCCCGGATGAGGCGGTGGTCGACAAGAACCCGGCCCTCTTGATGAAGATCTTCGAGCTGGCCCAGAAGCACGGGGTCAGCCTCAATATCCGGGTCAAATGGCTGATCCGGCGTTCTCTCCACCTGGTCAACGACAAGTTCCGCCGCAACCGCGAGGTCAACCAGTCGTTCATGGCGATCCTGCGCTCGGAAAAAGGACTGGCCGAAACCCTGCGCCTGATGCATCACCTGGAATTTTTGAACGAGTTCATCCCGGAGTTCGAGCATATCTACTGCAAGGTCCAGCACGACCTGTACCATATCTACACCGTCGATATTCACACCCTGTTTGCGGTGGAGCAGATCGAAAAGATTTTAAACGGTGAGCTTGGCAAGGAGCTGCCGCTGCCCTGCGCAGTGGCAAAGCAGATCGGCAAGCGGGAACTGCTGATCCTGTCGGTCATGTTCCACGATATCGGCAAGGGCGAAGGGGGCGGCCACGCCGACAAGGGCGCCAACATGGTCCCCACCATTGCCCGCCGGATGGGGCTTTCCAAAGAGGACAGCGAACGGCTCGAATTCCTGGTGCGCCAACACCTGATCTTTGCCCACATTGCCCAACGCCGTGACCTGGCCGACGAGCGGATGATCATCCAGTTCGCACAACAGATGGAGACCAGCGAAAACCTCAAGATGCTCTACCTGTTGACCATTGCCGATGTGCGGGCCGTGGGCTCCGACGTCTGGACCACCTGGAAGGCAATGCTGTTCAACGAGCTGTACGAAAAGGCCTTCAACATCCTCGAACGGGGCGACTTCCGGCTTGAGGTGAGCGGCGAGCGGGCCCGCAGCATCCGGCGCAAGGTGCGCGAGATGGTCGAATACGACATCCCCGTCACCACTGCCCGGGAGGAGTTGCGCGCCCTGCCCACCCGCTACCTGCTTTCCAACCCGCTCAACACCATTGCCGACCATCTGCGTCTGCTGGTGCGGCTGAACGAGCAGGATCTGGTCATGCAGCTGCAGCATGAACCGGAAAACGGCTTTTCCAACTTCACCATCTGCACCTTTGACACCCCGGGACTGTTCTCCAAGATAACCGGCGTGATGGCGGCCAACGGCATCAACATCCTGGGGGCGCAGATCTTTACCGGCAAAAACGGCAAGGTGCTGGACATCCTGCAGGTCAACTCGGCTCAGGGCTTCCTGATCACCGAGCAGACCCGCTGGGACAAGGTTGAGGCCGACATGGCCGATGTGCTGCACGACACCGTCCCGGTGTCGGAACTGGTCAACAGACGCCAGCGCCCCACCATCCTGCAGGCCAAGGAGGCACGGCGCTTTCCGACCAGGATCGAGATCGACAACGAGGTCTCGGAAGACTATACCGTTATCGACATCTATGCCCACGACAAGGTCGGACTATTGTACCTGATCTCCAGCACCCTCAGCCAGCTGGGGCTCTACATCGGGGTTTCCAAGATCTCCACCAAGGTCGATCAAGTGGCCGACGTCTTTTATGTGCGGGACATCTTCGGGCACAAGATCATATCGGAGGAAAAGCTGGAGGATATCCGTACCACCTTGGCCTGGGCCATTGACGACTGGCAATGAATTTAGCTTACACAACCTTGACTGAAAGTAGCGAAAGCAGGCAGAATGCTCCACCCGTTTTGAACCAGACAGCGCTGGAGGTATAATGGACGAGCAGCAAAACTCATTGGAAGGTATTACCGTTGCCACGACAACGCCTGCCAAATCTGTGCGCAAACCCAGAGCAGTATCAGCATCGCGCACGCCAAGTTCCTCATCAGCGCAGATCATCTCCTACCGTCACGATGACCGCCGTAAAAACAACCCCGAGGTCGGCGTGGTCAGCGAGGCGACCGACCCGGCCCAGCCGCAAACGGTCTGGACGTACGATCCCCATCTTGACCCTTCGTTACAGTTTGACTCTACCCGCTCAAAGATTGAAACCCTGATTGACGACGCCCTGGCTTCGGGCGACAGCGACACCATGCGCCTGGCTCTGGAGGAGCTGAAGCGCCTGCAAGCTCCCTATCTCGCCTGGACCGGCAAGGCCGAACGGACCAGCTTTGAGGTGGATACCGTCTCGCTGCACGTCCATGAACGGATCGATCCCATGAGCATCCTGGCTGCGGTGCGGGCAAACTTAAAAGAGGGGAAAAAGGTCAAGATCGTCCAGCCCGGTCTCTTTGAAGCCCCCTTTGAAAGCCTGCCGCTGCGGGATGCCATCGACTTTTACAAGCACGACAAGGGATGGAGCAACCGGCTGGTGGCGGGGGATTCGCTGCTGGTGATGAACTCGTTGCTCCAGAAGGAGGGGATGGCCGGACAGGTGCAGATGATCTACATCGACCCCCCCTACGGCATCAAGTACGGCTCCAACTTCCAGCCGTTCGTTGGCAAGCGGGACGTGAAGGACCGCAAGGATGAGGACCTGACCCAGGAACCGGAGATGATCAAGGCCTTCCGCGATACCTGGGAGCTGGGGATTCACTCCTACCTCACCTACCTGCGGGACCGGCTGCTATTGTCCAAGGAGCTACTGGCCGAGTCGGGAAGCGTGTTTGTACAGATTTCGGATGAGAATCTGCATTTGGTTCGTAACCTTCTTGACGACATTTTTACCCCTGAAAACTTATGCGGTCAGATTTCTTACCGCACGACGGGGGGACAATCGTCAGCTTTGCTGTCTGGCTCTGTGGATTACATCGTGTGGTATGCAAAAAATAAGGAGGCCGCTAAGAAGAAATACCATGTCCTTACCAAACCAAAAGCAATAGGTGACGAAGGAAGCGGACAGTACGTTCTAATTCAGCCAAAGGGTCAAGTTTGCGAACCACGATCAATGACAAAATTAGAAATGGAGGAAATTGAGAAGACACAAGTAGGGTTTCGAGTACTTGCCCATGACACACTTACTTCTCAAGGTAGCC
>CAZUSH010000123.1:0-3937 GCA_964622705.1 uncultured Geobacter sp.
ATGCGTTGCAACCTGTCCTGCTACGGCTGCTATGCCGGTGACTATAAAAAAACGCTGGAATTGACCCTTGATGAGATCGATGCCATCCTGACGCAGATGAAGGAGATGGGGCTCTATTTTGCCGTTATCTCAGGCGGTGAACCGTTTTACAAGTCCGGCATGTTTGATATCTTCAAAAAGCACAGCGATATGGCCTTTCTGGTCTTTACCCATGGCGGCCTGATCGACGAGGCCATGGTGCAGCGCTTGATCGAGGTGGGCAATGTCATGCCCGCCTTTTCACTGGAAGGGTATGAGCAGGAGACCGATGAGCGGCGCGGCAGCGGGCACTTTCAGCGGGTTATGCATGCCATGCGGCTCATGCGGGAGAACGGACTGTCCTTCTGTGGCTCCTTTACCCACTCAAGCAAGAATACCGACATCATCACCGACCCCGGTTACATTGATTTTTTGCTGGAACAGGGGGTCTTTGCGCTCTGGTTGTTCTCCTACGTGCCGGTGGGGCGTGAGCCTGACCCGGACCTGATGCCCAGCCCGGAACAACGCGATCGCCTGCGACGCGCCACGGTACAGTTCAGGGCCACAAAGCCGATGCTGTTCGTTGATTTCTGGAACGATGGGCCGCTGATCTCCGGCTGCTTGGCCGGGGGCAGGAAATATATCCATATCAATGCCAACGGCGATATCGAGCCCTGCGTGTTCTGCCACTTTGCCGTGGACAATATCAGGCAGACCAGTTTGCGCGATGCCCTGGGATCGAAACTGTTCCGGGCCATCCGTGAAAAACAGGGTGACCATGACAACCTGTTGCGTCCCTGCATGTTGATCGACCACCCCGACTACGGCCGGGAGTTTTTCCAGATGGAAGGGGTCTACCCGACCCACAGCGGCGCAGAAGAGATCTTTACCGGCCTGTCCGATGAGATGGACCAGTATGCCGGGGAGTACGGCAAGATCGCCGATGCCGCCTGGGAGGACGAATTCAAGGACCATCCGGTTCGCACCAAGTCAGCCGGGAGACGTTAAGCGGGGATGGCCCTTTACAGCAACCTGAATCTGCAGCTGATATCACTCTTCACCCGGCTGGTACCCCGCTTTTGCGTTCCCCCGTTCGCCTTTGCCGCTGCCCTCTGCGCCTACCTGTTGCTGGGGGAACAGCGGCGCGGCCAGCGTGCCAACCTGCGGGTGGTGACCGGCCGGCACCGGGTGGAGTGGTTGCTGGTGCGGTCATTATACAAATTCAGCCGCAACTGGTGCGACCTGATGCTGATGATCCGTCTGCAGGGGGAGCGGCTGCAGCGGCTGATCGGCCGTCGCAGCAATCCCAAGCCGCTGGAGGATGCCCTGGCAGCCGGCACCGGCGCCATCCTGATCTCCCCTCACCTGGGCACCTGGGAGCTGGGTGGGCTGGGACTGGCCGACCTGGGCTACCGGATCAATGTGCTGACCTTCCGCGAACCTGATGAACAGGTCAATGAGGCCCGCAGAAGGGTGCGTGAGGAACGGGGCATCGGGGTAATCTATGTCGACCGCGACGATACCTCGCCGCTGGCCATCATCGAGGCGGTCAATGCGTTGCGGCGCAATGAGATTCTCTGCCTGATCGGCGACCGCGATGGTTCCTCGAACACGGTCCAGGTTCCGTTTTTCGGCCGTTCCACGGCCATGCCCGCAGGAGCCGCCTACCTTTCCCTGGCAACCGGTGCACCGGTGATTCCGGTATTTGTGGTGCTTGAGCCGGGAGGGCGCTATGCCACCCTGATGGAGGAGCCGGTTTTTTTCAGGGGCGGCCATGGTCACCACGCCGAGGCGATTCAAGTCGGCATGACGCAGCTGGCGGCCGTGTTTGAACGTTACATCAGACAATACCCTGATCAGTGGTATAATTTTTTCCATTTCTGGAGTCCGGAGGATGATGCATGCACGCTGCAGATGAATTGATCCCGCAGATTAAACAGATGATCCTTGATGCGCTGCGGATTGAAGGTATGACACCGGAGGAGATTGATAGCGATGCGCCGTTGTTTGGCGAAGGTCTTGGCCTTGATTCCATCGATGCCCTGCAACTGGTCGTCGCCATGGAAAAGGAGTTTGGCGTGGTGGTGCCTGATGCGGCAACCGGTACCAAGGTCTTTGCCTCGGTCAGGGCCATGGCTGCTTACATTGCAGAAAACAAAAAGTAACGGCACTCCGCTCGTATGAAGATCCTTTTCCTCTCTCCTGGCTGGCCCAAGGGGCGTTTGTGGGGAGAGTTGGCCTTCAAATTTCCCACCTTGTCGCTGGCAGCCCTGGCAGCGGTGACCCCGGACAGCTGGGAGGTCGCCTTCCACGATGACGCCATCCGTGCGACCGCTTTTGACACCGATGCCGATCTGATTGCCCTGACCGCCATGACTGCCCAGGCTGAGCGGGCCTACCAGCTGGCTGACGGCTTCCGCAGCAGGGGCAAGACCGTGGTGATGGGAGGGTTCCATGCCAGCAACCTGCCGGACGAGGCATTGCAGCATGTTGACAGCGTGGTGGTGGGAGAGGGGGAGCTGGCCTGGCCACAGCTGTTGCAGGATTTTGAACAGGGGCGACTGCAGCGCCTGTACCGGGCCGACGGCCTGATCGATACCGGCCTGATCCCCATGGCCCGGCGGCAGCTCTTCAAAGGTTCCGGCCATCTCTTCACCAACACCATCCAGACCACCCGTGGTTGCCCCTTTGACTGCGAATTTTGTTCTGTCACCGCCTTTTACGGCCGCAAGTACCGCAAACGTCCGGTTGAACAGGTGCTGGCTGAACTGCAGGAACTGCGTAAGGTCAACTCCTTTGTCTTTTTTGTGGATGACAATATTGTGGCAGACCGGCGTTATTCCCTGGAGCTGTTTGCCGGCATGCGGGGGATGGGGTTGAAATGGCTCTCCCATGCCCCGATCGACACGGCCGAGGACCAAGAGCTGCTGCAGGCAGCTGGCCAGTCCGGCTGTGTGGGTATGTTCATCGGCTTTGAATCGCTGAACCAGGAGTCACTGGTCGCCATGGGCAAGGTTACTAACAAGGCAGCCCAATATCTGGAGTACGCCAACCTGTTCCGGGAGCACGGCATCGGTATCCTGGGATCGTTCGTGATGGGGTGCGACGGCGATACCCCGGCGGTGTTCGAGCAAACCCTGCGCTTTTGCGAAGCTGCCCGCCTGGAGGCAGCCATCTTTCCGATTCTGACCCCCTATCCCGGCACCAAGGTGCGCCGGCGCCTGGAAGAAGAAGGCCGCATCTTCAACAACAACTGGCGGGATTACGACATGGAGCATGTCACCTTCCAGCCCAGGGGGATGTCCGCGCAGGAGTTGCAGGATGGCTACGATCAGCTCTGCCGCTCCTTTTACTCCTTTGGCTCCATGTACCGCCGGATTGTCAAGCTGCACCGCTCCGTGCAGGTCTTTGGCCCGATGAATATCGGCTTCCGTGCCGCCATCCGCAGAAAACGGGCAGACGCATGAGCAGACGGCCCCGCGTGCTGCTGGTCTATCCTGCCACGCACAAGCTGGGCTGGGTCAAACGGTTCCAGTTGCCCTCCCTGTCGCTCAAACAGGTGGCTGCCGCCACCCCGCCGGAGTGGGAGGTGCTGCTGGCCGACGAGGTACAGGAAGAGCTTGATTTCAATGGCGATTATGATCTGGTGGGCATCACCGCCATGACCCATCAGGCCGTGCGGGCCTACCAGGTTGCCGACCGTTTCCGTGAGCGGGGCATCCCGGTTGTCCTGGGAGGAATCCATCCCACGGTGCTGCCGGATGAGGCGATCCAGCATGCCGACAGCGTGGTGCTGGGCGAGGCGGAACCGGTCTGGGCGGGATTGCTGCGGGATTTGCAGCAGGGGCGCTTGCAACGTTTCTATCAGCAAGTGCCCGACGGCAACCGCCTGGAAATCCCCTGGTCGCGCCACGATTTT
>CAZUSH010000124.1:0-3366 GCA_964622705.1 uncultured Geobacter sp.
AGTAATTGTCATTAATCTTTGCCATAATAAAAGCTCCTCAAAAAATGATTGCCACAGAGTCACAGAGCCGCAGAGAATCTTCCCAAGGGGGCTAACAGGGAAATCCAAACTACTCCCAATAGCATCCCGCCAGGACGCAACGTGTTCTCTCTGTTCTGGTAAACCGTGGCGTGAATTGTAATGCGCTAAAAACGGAACAGCACCACAGAAGCGCAGCCATTCACAAGCCATCTCCGTGACTCTGCGCCTCTGTGGCAGAATAGACTTATTTCAACCCCAACACGTCCTGCATGTCATACAGCCCCGGTGCCTTACCCACGATCCACTTGGCGGCACGGACGCTGCCGCGGGAGAACATGTCGCGGGTCATGGCGCGGTGGGAGATCTCGATCCGCTCACCCTGGCCTATGAAGTAGACGGTGTGCTCGCCCACGATGTCGCCGCCCCGCACGGTCTGCATGCCGATCTCTTCCTTGGTCCGCTCGCCGCAGATTCCCTCACGGTGGTAGTTGGCCACCTTGTTGTAGTCACGGCCCAACGCCTCGGCCACTACCTCGCCCATCCGCACGGCAGTGCCGCTAGGGGAGTCCTTCTTCTTGTTGTGGTGCAGCTCCACGATCTCTACGTCGAAGTCGTCGCCCAGGGTCTTGGCCACATCTTTGAGCACCTTGAAGCAGACATTGACGCCCACCGACATGTTGGGGGCCAACACCGCCGGGATATCCTTGACCAGCTCAGCGGCCAGGGCACGCTCCTCAGGGGTGAAGCCGGTGGAGCCGATCACGATCGACTTCTTCTTCAGGCCGCAGACCTCCAGGTTCTTGAGGGAGACCTTGGGGGTGGTGAAGTCGATCAGCACATCGCACCCTTCCACCACGGCATTCAGATCATCGCTGATGGCAACATTCAGGGCTCCGACACCGGCGATCAGACCGGCATCCTGGCCAACCTGGGGATGACCGGGACGCTCCAGGGCGCCGGAGATGCTGCAGCCTGCCTCAACAGCAGCGACGATGATACGTTGACCCATGCGGCCGGCAGCGCCGCAGACGGCTATCTTGATCATGGTGTAATCCTTTGTGTGCCACAGAGACGCGGAGGCACAGAGAACGTCAGAAGCAATAAAAGATTTAGGGGAAATCAAAAACCAAATCTTTGGAGTTACCCCCAAAAGCTTTTTCAGGCCTCACCCATTTTTGTGCTTTACTTCGAGTCTCTGTGCCTCTGTGGCAAGAATGATTTTAGATCAGTTTATATTCTTTCATGATGTCAGCCAGCTTGTTCTTATTGGCCTCGGTCATCGGCGCCAGCGGCAGACGGACCTCGTCGGAGCACTTGCCCATCAGGCCCAGGGCGGTCTTGACCGGCACCGGGTTACTCTCGATGAACATGGCGTTGTTGATCTTGAGGGTCTGCAGGTGCAGCTGGCGGGCCTTTTCCAGGTCACCGGCGTAGAAGGCGTCGGTAAGGCTCGCAATCGCCTTGGGCATGATGTTGGCAGTGACCGAGATCACCCCCTTGGCGCCGCAGGCCATCATCGGGAAGGTGATGAAGTCGTCGCCGGACAGCACGTCGATCTGGTCGCCGCACAGGGCCAGCACTTCGGAGGCCTGCTGCAGGGAGCCGGTGGCCTCCTTGATGGCCACGATGTTCTTGATCGGCGCCAGACGGGCCACGGTCTCGGGCAGCAGGTTGATACCGGTGCGGCCCGGCACGTTGTACAGGATCTGCGGGATGGCCACGGCCTCGGCCACGGCCTTGTAGTGCAGGTACAGGCCCTGCTGGGTCGGCTTGTTGTAGTAGGGGGTCACCAGCAGACAGCCATCCACGCCGGCCTCTTTGGCCAGCTGGGTCAGCTCGATCGCCTCGGCCGTGGAGTTGGAACCGGTTCCGGCAATGACCGGCACCCGCTTACCCACCTGCTCCACCACGGTCTTGACCACCAGCAGGTGCTCATCGTAATCCAGCGTGGATGCCTCACCAGTGGTGCCGCAGGGCACGATGGCGTCGGTGCCGCCCTCAATCTGAAATTCTACCAGCTCACGCAGTTTTTCCACATCCACCGCGCCGTTTTTAAACGGCGTAACAATCGCAACGATACTCCCCTTGAACATGACTGCCTCCCCTGCGCGCACACGCGCCTAGACTTTAATCCGTTAAAAACTTGAATATATAGGAAAAGTGGAATTTTTTAACATAGCCCCTCTAAAATGTCAAAACGTGTTTATACGGTTGATAAAGGCGATCAACAGGCCGTAATGGAAGTGGTTAAACGAAAAACTGAGCCGCGGCAGCAGCGCCAGTTCGGGCTCGTCATCCTCAACCAGCAGCGGCTCACAGCAGCTCATCCTGCTGCCGGGCAAGAGCAGCTCGGGAAACTCCTCTTCCAGGGTCTCGAGCTGCTCCGGGGTCAGCTCCTTGGTCAGGCGGATGATGATCTTGTCGTCATAGAAGCGGACCGAGTGATAGTTCTTATAAAACCCCTCGATCACCGCCGCCGCCTCCGCTTCATCCCTGGTGATGGTGAAGATTGAGAAGTCCTCGCCGGAGATCAGCCCCTTGGCCAGCAGTTGCCCCTTGACGAACTCAAAAAACTGTTCCCAGAAACCGTCCTCGTCATCCACCAGCACCAGCGGCTTGGGCGAGGTCTTGCCGGTCTGCACCAGGGTAAAGACCTCCATCGCCTCATCCAGGGTGCCGAAACCGCCCGGAAAGACCGCCACCGCATCGGCCTCCTTCACAAAGGCCACCTTGCGGTTGAAGAAGTATTTGTAGGTCACCAGCCGGGGGTTGTTGTGCATGACCGGGTTGGCGCTCTGCTCAAAGGGCAGCTTGATGTTGACCGCAAAGGAGTTCTCGCTGCCGGCGCCTTCATTGCCGGCCTGCATAATGCCGGGACCGCCGCCGGTGATGACCATCCAGCCCTGCTCCGCCAGATGCCGGCTAAAACGGATGCACTTCTGGTAGATCGGCTCGCTCGGCTGGGTGCGGGCCGAGCCGAAGATGGTGATCTTCTTGCGGTTACGGTAGGGACCGAAGACCCGGGTGGTGTAGCGCATCTCCCGCAGGGTGCGGTTGATCAGCTTGAGGTCCGGCTGGTAGCCGGTTTCCTGGCCGATTTTCAGCGCAGAAATGATCAGTTCACGTACCAGATGAGGGTGTGTGACCCCTTCGGCGGCGGCAATCAGCCGGTCAATCAGTCGGTCAACCTCTTCATTGGTATGAGAAAAGCTCAGCTCCATAATCCCCCCGCTATCGTCGGCATTGACAAGTGGCGCACCCTAACACAGTTACAAGCAGCTGTAAACTGCCGGACTTTGGGAATCACGGCTTGATTTTCTCCAGAGCGCTGGTGTAGTATGCGTT
>CAZUSH010000125.1:0-1922 GCA_964622705.1 uncultured Geobacter sp.
CGGATTTTCACCGTCTTCCGTTTCCTGTTCATTCCTCTTTGCCAACAGATCTTGTCTTCTTGCCCGCCATATGACGCCGGGCCTGCAACACCTCCTTCAGCGGTATAATTAACCTCCGGCTAACGACCGACCACCTTGAGCAGGATGGTCTCATCCTGATTTGCAAGCGACAACTGGTGGTTGACGGTGGCATCGAAATAGATACTGTCTCCGGCCTCCAGCCGTATCGTGCGATCATCAAAGGTCAGCTCTGCGCTCCCCTTGACAACAAAGATGAACTCGTCCCCTTCGTGGCTGTGTGAATCGCCAGCCACCTGCTCCCCTGAATTTGAGACCATACAGGGCTCCATCTTTTTGTGCTGCTTCTGAGGCGACAACGCATATGAACGGGCATGAACGGCCTCTTCCAAACAAACAGGCCGACGCTGATCGGCACGAACCAGCTCAAAGCGCTGCTCATGTTCTTCATCAAAAAGATCCGCCATTTTAATATTAAAAAACCTTGCAATCTTTGCGAGTGTCGCAATGGGAGGCGATACATTGTTGTTTTCTATCTGTGAGATCAAAGCCGGAGAAAAGCCGGTTTCACCTGCTACTGCCTGAAGGGTCAACTGTCTGGCATGACGGAGTCTCCTGATTTTTGCACCGATATTGTAGCTGTTCATGCCAATCTCCGACATTTCCTTCTCCTTGTCGCGGCAACAAAAAAAGCCCGCCTGTGCCAAAGCAACAGACGGGCTTTCCGTATTCAAAGCCTGATGATAACGTTTCACTCTTCCCAGACCACGGGGAACCTTTGAGCGCTAAGATCAGGCAGGTATTCCGGCTTGCGAGTCATCCTCCAGACGCCTTCCCGGCATTATTGCTGCCAGTGGCATTGTGTCTTTTGTCGTCGCTTACGGCGGCGGGTCCGCGGGGGAGTTGCACCCCTCTTCCCTATCAAGCCCGTATGGGCACCATGATCCGGTATTCAGTTGTGTGCGGTAAACATAATTTACCTACGGCAAACATAGCAAATAGAGCTGCCTGTCGCAATAGCGCGTTGCCGTGCCTGAGCTGTTGCCTGACCGCATCAGCCGTTCAGGCCGCCGATGACGAGCATGTCGCTTCCTTGAAGAAGGTGCGTTCGGCATACTCTGATTTCTTGCCGGTGTTGAATGACGCCACCGGACGGTGGTAGCCCATCACGCGGGTCCAGACCTCGCAGGGTTGACGTTGTTCCTGGGGGATGGCGGTTTGCGGTTGTGCTTGTTGTGTGCTGTTCATAGTCTTCTCCTTTCAGGTTGTTTATGGCTGGCGGTTGTACGGTTTACTCAGGCTCCCTTCAACTATGGCTCAACAGCTTATGGCGAGGTGGCTGTAAACTCGCCCTGCGGGCTCAGACAGAACAGCCACCTGTACGCCATTTCGCCGTGGGCCATCACGTTTCAGGGAGATTCGTCACCGTACCATCTGCCTCACGACCGTTCATTGCTGTTGTGCCTGCTTGCGTGCCAGCTCTTCATCGCACAACGGACAGAACTGGTGTTCACCGCTTAAATAGCCATGTTTAGGGCAGATTGAGAAGGTTGGCGTTACCGTGACATAGGGCAGGCTGAACCGCTCCAGTGAGCGTCTGACCAGATTCTTGCAGGCATCCACACTGGAGACCTGCTCCCCCAGGTACAGGTGCAGTACCGTACCGCCGGTGTACTTGCGCTGCAGCTCTTCCTGCCGCTGCAGAGCCTCAAACGGATCATCGGTAAAACCCACCGGCAGTTGGGATGAGTTGGTGTAATAGGGGGCCTCCGCGGTGCCGGCCTGGATGATCTGCGAAAAGCGCTTCTTGTCCTCCCGGGCAAAGCGGTAGGTAGTGCCTTCAGCCGGGGTGGCCTCCAGGTTGTAGAGGTGGCCGGTCTGTTCCTGAAACTGCACCATCCGCT
>CAZUSH010000125.1:2022-3094 GCA_964622705.1 uncultured Geobacter sp.
TAGACCCGGTTGATCAGATCCATCTCCGCCTGCAGCTCGCCGTAGGTGAACGGCATCTCTTCTCCGGCAATCACCGGCACCTGCTGTTTTAGGTCCTCCGGGCAGGTCCAGTCAAAGGTCAGGTTGGTGAAAGGGGTCTGGGTGCCCCAGCGGGACGGCACGTTCAGGTTGAAGATCAGCTCCTGCATCTGCTGCCTGACCTCCTCGTAGGTCAGGCGGTCCTTGCGGATGAACGGCGCCAGATAGGTGTCAAAGGAGCTGAAGGCCTGGGCTCCAGCCCACTCGTTCTGCAAGGTGCCCAGAAAGTTGACGATCTGCCCCACCGCGCTGGAGAGATGTTTTGGCGATGCTGCCTCCACCTTGCCCGGTACGCCGTTGAACCCCTCAGCCAGCAGCATCCGCAAGGACCAGCCGGCACAGTAGCCGGACAGCATGTCCAGATCATGAATATGGATACTGCCGTCACGGTGGGCCTCCCCCACCTCCGGCGGGTAGACCTGGGACAGCCAGTAGTTGGCAATCACCTTGCCGGACAGGTTCAGGATCAGGCCCCCCAGCGAATAGCCCTGATTGGCGTTGGCACTGACCCGCCAGTCGCTCTGGTCCAGATACTCATTGACCGAGGCGGTCACATCCACCACGGTCTTGCGATCCTGGCGCAGGCGGCTGCGTTGCTCGCGGTAGACCGCATAGGCCCGCAGGGTGGCGAAATGATTGGCCGATATCAACGCCTGCTCCACCACATCCTGGATCTGCTCAATGCTGGGCGGCTCCTGGGGAAAACGGTGGCGCAGCACCTTCAGTACCTGGCTGGTGATGAGCTGGGCCTCGTCCTCGCCAAACTCAGCGGTGGCCGTGCCTGCCCGCTGGATGGCGGACTGGATGCGGAATGCCTCAAACGGGACGCGGCTGCCGTCACGTTTGATGACGGAAACGGGTGCTGCAGTGGGCTGGTGCATGTCTGACTCCTTTTTATCTGAAAAAGCAGTTCACCGCAGAGGACTCAGAGGTTCGCAGAGTAACAACAGAAAATTTCTCAAGCTCACCGTTACCCAAACAGGTTAAGGTCTTT
>CAZUSH010000126.1:0-3082 GCA_964622705.1 uncultured Geobacter sp.
CCCCGGGAGAGCAGGCCGCAGGCATGGCAGGAGTGGAATCTCTCGCTGGAGCAGGTCACTCTCGTGACAGGCTATGACGGTCATCGGTCTGCTCATGAATTCACCTGCATCATCTTCCTCGGCTGGCCGGTTGAAGCGATAACGCTGACTATAGCCATCGAGCGGTCACATTTCCCCACAGCACGGCGTTGATCCGGATGCTCTCCAATGTCTAAAAAATCCCCCGCCCCTGGAAGGAGGAATAGTGGGGCGGGGGCAACCATGTGTTACCGGCTTACCGCCAGTGATCCCCTGATTCGGTCAAGATCATCCCCGGCCAGCCGGTATTGCAGCGAAGCCTGCAATTCTTCCATTTCCGCTTTCTTCAGCGCCGCCACTGTTTCGGCATGTTTTGCCGCTGTCACGGTGCCGGCCTTGACCCCGTTTTCGCTCAGCCGGACATTCTCCCTGCGCAGGGCCAATGCCTCATGGGCGACCTCCATCATCTGTTTCGAGCGCTCCAAGGTGCGAAATGCCTTGTCGATCTCAATCATGATCCGTTTGTCCAGACGTGCCAGGTTCTCTTCCGCCTGTGATCGCTGGGCAACCCGCTGGCCGATCTCTCCCTTGCGCTTGCCCCAGTCAAAGATGTTCCAGGTCAGCTCTAGACCGAAGATGCCGACGTTTTTCTCCGTAAACGGTGCTCCATCCTGAAAGCCGTGCTTGGCATAGATAGTCAGGTCCGGGATGTATTCGTACTTTGCGGCACGTACCGCGTGGCGTGACTTTTCCAGGGTTTCTCTGGCGGCACGCAGTTCGCCGTTGCGTAGTCTGGCCTCTTCATAAGACTGATCTTTCTCAGATTTTGTCAGCACCGGTAAACCTGCCTCGCTTACTTCCAGGATCGTGTTGCTCGGCAGCCCCAGCAGGTCATTCAGCTCTGAGGTAACATCCGCAATGCGGTTCTCTGCAACGATAAGCGCCTGCCTGCCCTGGAGCAGATTGGCCTTGGCCCCGGTTACGGCCACATCAAGCTGGTTCCCGGCCTTTACCGCATCTTCAGCCTCGCGCAGGTTTTCCTGGGCTGCAGTTACAGATGCCTGGGCGGTATCTTTCTCCTTGTTGGCCACCAGCAGGCTGTAATAGAGCTGGTGGACTGCAAGGACGATCTCGTTTTCCGACTTGGTCAGTTCTGCCTTGGCAATACGATGATCTGCCCGGGCAATCTGATGAGCCTCATGAATCTTGAACAGTTGCATAACCGGTTGAGCCAGGGTCGTTTCGCTGTAGAAGATGTCAGAGCGGCTCTGACTTAACTTGACGTCGTTGTTGGGAAATGGTCCGCCGCCGACATTTCCCAGGCTGCCTGCCGGTACGGTGACCTGCTGTTTTTCGGACAAGGTCATATATTTGGTGTTGTTGGAAAGCAGCGGAAAATACTGGGAGCGTGCCGAGACGATCTTCTGATCCCCTTCTGTTACCTTTGCCCGGCCGATCTTGAGCACGCTGTTCTGCTGTAAGGCCAGCTCAACCGCCTGGGGCAGGGTCAGAGAATGTTTCAGCGGTTCAGCAGAGGCCTCGTGCCCACCGGCAAGGAGCAGGGCACAGATTGCTACGGTTGCGGCCACCACCCCCGGCTTCATGGCGCGGGACTTGACCGCCACAAAGATGACCGGCACCACCAGCAGGGTGAAGAACATGGAGAAGATCAGGCCAAAGGCGATTACACTGGCCAACGGGGCCCAAAGGCTGGAGCCTGAGATGATCATCGGGGTAACCCCCACGGCAGCGGCCATGGTGGTCAGGAAGATCGGGCGCAGGCGTCGTGCCCCGGCATCCCGCGCTGCCTGCTCCAGGGTTTCTCCCTCGGCGACCCGCTCGTTGCAGTAATCCACCAGGATGATACCGTTTCTCACCACGATCCCGCACAGGCTGATCAGCCCCATGAAGGCGGTGAAACCAAAGGGGTTGTGGGTTATGACGAGCCCGAAGATCGCCCCGAACAGGGTCAGCGGGATCGATGCCATCACCACCAGCGGGTCGGAGATGTTCCTGAACTGCACCAACAGCACTAGAAAGATCGCCACCAGGCTGATCCCAAGGGCAGCCAGCATCTGCGGGAAGGTCTCGTTCTGGTTTTCCATTTCTCCGCCGAAATCTATCCGGTAGCCGGTCGGCAGTTGCAGTGCTTTAATCTTTGGCATGGCCTCCTCCAGGAGTTTTGATGCGTACTGCCCTGATTTTGTGAACCCGCGGATCGTCAAGGTGCGTACCCCGTTTCTGCGGACAATCCGGCTGGTCTGCCATTCCGGCGACAGGGTGGAAACAGCGCGGAGCGGCACCCGGGCGCGGGTCAGATCGGAATTGACATAGGTGTTGCCGATGTCGGAAAAGTTTGAGCGGTAGGCCTGGTCAAGCCGCAGCCTGATGGTGACCGGACGGTCCCCCTCCCAGAAGGTGCTGACGGCAGCGCCGTCAAAGGCCCCGGACAGGGTCTGCGCTACCGACGCGTCAGATATTCCCAGACGGTTTGCCAGCTCGTTATTGACCTTAACGTCCAGCATGTAGGAGTCGTTAAAGTAATCACGGTAGACATACTGGGATGCCGGAATACCCTCCAGGATTGCCTGGACCTTTTCACCCAGTTGCTTCAGTTCACCTATGTCGTCACCGGAGATACGCACCTCGATGGGGGCCTCCATCTGCGCACCCTGCTGCAGTTCCTTTACGATCACCGTTGCCTCAGGCGCCACCTGTGCCAGGGCCGGGCGCAGTTCTTTTACCAGCCGGGTGGTGTCCTTGATCGAAGCGGTGTTGACGATGAACTGGCCGTAGGCGCCGTCCGGCTGCTGCGGGTTGACGTTGTAGTAGAAACGCGGAGCGCTCTGACCCACAAAGCTGGCGTAGTGCTCAACACCTTTGCTGACTCCCAGGCTTTTCTCAATCCGCTGCATAACTGCGTCGGTAGCCTCGATCCGCGTCCCCTGGGGCATCCAGAGATCGATCACAAACTGGTTGCGCTCAGCCGAAGGGAAGAACTGCTGCGGCACCATTGCAAAGAGCGCAACGCCGAAGGCAAAGGCACAGCCGCCCAGGGTGTAGG
>CAZUSH010000127.1:0-2863 GCA_964622705.1 uncultured Geobacter sp.
GAGGAAGGTGGCGGCCTTGGCGGCCTGGTGGGATCGCTGGCCATGGCCATTCTGGCCCCCTTTATGGCGATGCTGATCCAGATGGCGGTCTCCCGTTCGCGGGAATTTCTGGCCGATGCCACCGGTGCCGAGATCTGCGGCAAACCCCGTGCCCTGGCCAGCGCCCTGGCCCGTCTGCAGAACGCTTCCCAGCAGATTCCGCTGCATGACGCTACTCCGGCGACGGCCCATATGTTCATTGTCAATCCGCTGACCGGCGGGGGGTTGATGAGTCTCTTTTCGACCCACCCGCCCATGGAGGAGCGGATCGCCCGGCTGCAGGCCATGGCCAACAACCGCTAAATGCTGCGCTGGACCCTGCATAAGGCCCGTCAGCTGGTGGTGGCCGTGGTGGGAAGCACGGTGGTGCTGATCGGCATCATCATGATCTTCACCCCCGGCCCGGCGGTGGTGGTTATACCGCTCGGCCTGGGGATCCTGGCTACTGAGTTTGTCTGGGCCCGTACCTTGCTGCAGCAGGTCAAATTGTACATTGAAAAACGAGTGAACAATAAATCAAAGAAAAAGACGACGGAGGAATCCAGATGAGACGCTTTCTCGTGTTGGTGGCCGCAGTACTGCTGATGGGGATGCTGTCGGGTTGTGGCTACAATGCCATGCAGGCCAATGAAGAGGCGGTGATCGCCGCCTGGGGTGATGTGGAATCGGCTTACCAGCGCCGCAATGACCTGATTCCCAACCTGGTTGAGGTGGTCAAGGGGTATGCCAAGCATGAGGCCGATACCCTCAAGGCGGTAACCGAGGCCCGTGCCAGTGTGGGCGGAGTCAAGGTGGGCAAGGAGCTGATCAACGATCCGGCTGCCCTGGCCAAGTTCCAGCAGGCCCAGGGCCAGATGAGCAGCGCACTGTCGCGTCTGATGGTGGTGGCGGAACGGTATCCGGACCTGAAGGCCAACCAGAACTTCCTTGATCTGCAAAAGCAGCTGGAGGGCACCGAAAACCGGATCAACGTGGCCCGTGAACGGTACAACAAACAGGTGCAGCTCTTTAACACCAGCATCCGTACCTTTCCCAACAGCCTGACCAACTCCTTGCTGCTGCACCTGCAGCGCAAAGAGCCGTTCAAGGCCGAGGAAGGGGCCAAGGTTGCGCCGAAAGTGAAGTTCTAGGTGGAGCTGTCCACCCTGCTCAGCACCTTCGGCCTGATCTTCCTGGCGGAGCTGGGGGATAAGACCCAGCTCACCGCCATGGCCCTGGCCCTGCGCTACCCCTGGAAACGGATTTTTATCGGTATTGCCGCGGCCTTTACGGTGCTGAATATGGCAGCGGTGCTGGTGGGACGGGTGCTGTTCATGGTCTTGCCGCTCTTCTGGGTGACCCTGATCTCAGCCCTGCTGTTTCTCTATTTCGGCTACAGCACCCTTAAAAACAGCTGTGTCGAGGAGGATGACAATGGCCCGCCCCCCACGGCAGCCGATGCGGTCCGCACCGCGTTCTTGATGATCTTTATGGCTGAGCTGGGGGACAAGACCCAGCTGGTGACCGCCAGCCAGGCTGCCCAGCATTCCGGCAGCCTGGCTGGGCTGCTGTCGGTCTTTGTCGCCTCCACCCTGGCGCTCTGGTCGGTCTCGCTGATCGGCATCTTTGCCGGAAAACAGCTGGTCAAATTGATTCCGGTCTGCTGGATTCACCGCGCTGCTGGTGCGATGTTCCTACTTTTTGGGCTTGCCATGGGCTGGCGTCTTTTCTTGCTGTAACCGCTTCGGAAGGGATCCCGTATGTCACCTGCCACGTTGTTGTGGATTGTTTTTGCCGTGCTGATTGGCTGCATGCTGCTAATTGACCTGGGGCTCAACCGCAAGGGGCGCCAGATCAGCTTCAGGCAGGCTGCCGGCTGGACTGTGCTTTGGATGGCGTTGGCAGTGCTGTTCGGTGCCGGGATTTGGTTTGGCCTGGGGCAGCAGAAGGCGCTGGAGTTCTTGACCGGCTACCTGATCGAGCAATCGCTTTCGGTGGATAACCTGTTTGTCTTCATCATGATCTTCTCGGTCTTCGGGGTGCGGGGCGAGCTGCAGGCCAAGGTGCTGAAATGGGGCATTCTGGGGGCGGTGGTGTTGCGGTTAGCCTTTATCTTCATCGGATCAGCCCTGTTGCGGGAGTTCCAGTGGCTGTTTTACTTTTTCGGGGCGCTGCTGATCTATACCGCCTGGAAAATGGCCTTCAGCGGTGATGACGAGATTGAGCCGGACAAGAATCCTCTGGTCAGGCTGGCCCGACGTTTCCTCCCCATGACCAAGCGGATCAGGGGCGATTGGTTCGTCACTCGCCGCAGGCAGCTCTGGGTCGCCAGCCCGCTCCTGATGGTGCTGTTGGTGGTGGAAAGCAGTGATCTCGTCTTTGCCATGGACTCCATTCCCGCCATCTTCGCCATCACCCTGGACCCGTTCATTGTGCTGACCTCAAACATCTTCGCCATCATGGGGCTGCGTTCGCTGTTCTTCCTGTTGGCCAACCTGATGGGGATGTTTGTGTACCTCAAGTTCGGTATCGCCTTGATCCTGGCCTTTGTGGGGGTCAAGATGCTGCTGATGATGTCAGGGGTGCATATCCCGATTCTGCTGTCGCTTGGCGTGATTGTGATGACGCTGGGGGTGGCTGTGCTTGTCTCACTCCTGTGGGGTACGCCTGCTGCCAGCGAGGTTACGGCAGACACGTAACGTTTTCAGTTCAACGATGAGACGCCTTGAAATGGAAGCGGCGTAGGGGGCTATTCGCCGAAGACCTCGGCTGAAAAAATGTAGATCTCGCAGTCCTTTTGCCAGGCCGTGTCCGGCAGGCCGGCCTTGCGACAGGTGTGCAGCAG
>CAZUSH010000128.1:0-2579 GCA_964622705.1 uncultured Geobacter sp.
CCGGTCAGATCAGACTGGTGGAGGGGCGGCTGCAGGTGGGAGTTTCTCTGGTGCCGCCGGTCATACGGGCGGTGCGAGAACAGTTGCTGGACGATCTGCCTGCCCTGCTGGACGCGCCACCAGGCACTTCCTGTCCCGTGGTGGCTACCCTGCGAGAGACCGATTATGTCTTGCTGGTGACCGACCCGACACCGTTTGGTTTGCATGACCTGAAACTGGCGGTCGCTATGGTTCGCGAATTGGGACTGCCCTGCGGGGTTGTGATCAATCGAGCCGGTAACGACCAGGTTGGGTTACACCACTACTGTATGGATGAAAACCTGCCGGTTTTATTGGAGTTGCCGGAAGATCGCCAGATCGCCGAGGTTGTCTCGAAGGGCGAGCTGGTGTCACACGCGCTACCGGAGTACGGCAGGATGTTCGGCACGCTGGCTGAACGGTTGTACGAGGTGGCCGGGCGGATTGGGGGCAGACGGTGAGCCGGGAACAGATAACTGAATTGGTGGTGCTGTCTGGTAAGGGAGGGACCGGTAAGACCAGTATCACGGCAAGTTTTGCGGTGCTGGCCGGTAAGGCTATCCTGGCAGACTGTGATGTTGATGCTGCCGACCTACATCTCATTCTTTCACCGGACATCCGTGAACAGCATCGCTTTCTGTGCGGCAATCAGGCGGTTATTCGTGCAAACGACTGCACAGCCTGCGGTTGGTGCAGGGAGGTTTGCCGTTTTGGAGCTATTGCCTGCAGAGACGCAAACAGCCCCTACCGGGTTGACCCGGCATCCTGCGAGGGGTGTGGGGTGTGTGTCTTTCGCTGTCCTGCGCAGGCCATTGACTTTCCTGAGCGGGACAGCGGGTTTTGGATGATATCGGATACGCGTTGTGGTTTGCTGGTGCATGCCCAATTGGCCCCGGCAGCAGAGAATTCGGGCAAACTGGTCAGTACGGTGCGTGAACAGGCGTGGCAATTGGCGGTTGATAAACGTCGGCCCCTGATCATATCCGATGGTCCGCCGGGCATCGGCTGTCCGGTGATCGCTTCGTTAAGCGGTGTCTCGCTTGCCCTGGTGGTAACAGAGCCGACCGTATCCGGTCTGCATGATCTGCAACGGGTGCTGGCGCTGGCTCGCCATTTTTCAGTCCCTTCAGCCGTATGCGTGAACCGGTGGGATATTAATCCGCAGCAGACAGATCGGATTGAAGCGGCAGCGCGTGCAGCCGGTGCTGATGTCGTGGGGCGGATACGCTATGATCGCAACGTTACCCAGGCGCAACTGCAAGGAAAAGCGGTGGTAGAGCTGGACTGTCCGGCTGCGGACGACATTGCCGGTGTCTGGCAGCAGGTAAAGCAACTTTTGTAACGTATAAAAGGAGGTAGTCGAGATGGAGACAGGTACTTATGCAGGCGAGGAGGGGCAAGGCTGTCCACCTTCGGCTTGTGACAGTTGCTCTTCCAGTAGCTGTTCCGCAGCAACAAAGAAATTGACCGAGTCCCAGCAGGAGTTTGAGGAACGTAGGAGGCTTACCTCACGGCTTTGCCGGATTAAGCACAAGATTGTGGTGCTGTCCGGCAAGGGTGGCGTGGGTAAAAGTACCGTGGCGGTCAACCTCGCCATGGGGCTGCATCTGGCCGGTAAGAGGGTTGGTCTGTTGGACGTTGATATTCACGGCCCCAGCGTGCCGACCATGTTGGGGCTGGAGCAGTGCAGTGTCTTGTCCGACAACGAAGAACTGATCCCGGTGAACATGGACGGTATGAAGGTTATCTCGCTGGGTTTTTTTCTGAAGGAGCAAGATGAGGCGGTGATCTGGCGCGGACCGGTCAAGGCAGGGGTTATTACCCAATTTATTCGCGACGTGGCCTGGGGCGACCTGGACTATCTGATCGTTGACTCTCCTCCCGGCACCGGGGATGAGCCGCTTTCGGTCTGCCAGACCCTGGACGGCGCTGACGGCGCCGTGATTGTGACCACCCCGCAAAAAGTGGCGGCAGTGGATGTGCGTAAATCGATCTCGTTTTGCCGTCAGATCAAACTGCCGATCATCGGTGTGATTGAAAATATGAACGGTTTTGTCTGTCCCAAATGCGGTGAGCTGTCTGCGGTGTTCCGTTCCGGCGGTGGCAGGCAGATGGCTGACGATATGCAGGTGACCTTTCTGGGATCGGTACCGATTGATCCCCAGATCGCCGAGGCAGGGGACAGCGGGGTAGCGTTTTTGCAACAGTATGCTGCCTCCCCAACCGCCGCGCTGTTTCAGGAACTGTTGCAACCGGTCCTGGCCCTATCTGAAAAGGATAGTTAATCCATGCAAATTTCCGCCAAAACGACCGTATTTGAGCTTGTGGAATACCACCCTGAAACAGAGGCGGTTTTTGCGCGGTATTCAGAAAAGGCTGGGGTATGCATTTGTTGTGAATGCCTTTTTTGTAAGTTGGAGGATCTGGTATCGCGCTACGATCTTAAGCTTGACGAATTGATAACGCGGTTAAACGCTGTTGTTGAACAGCTATGAAAGCAACGAGATGACCCTCAAAGACCCTACCCTGCTGAAACAGCTTTGTTATCTGAATGGCCAATG
>CAZUSH010000129.1:0-2125 GCA_964622705.1 uncultured Geobacter sp.
GAGGCTGCCATTGCCGGCAAGTTGGCCACCCGTGCCGATGCAACCAAGCATCAAGGTGACTTCCAGAAGATCATTGCCGGGGTCAACGAGACCCTGGATGCCGTGATCGGCCCCTTAAACGTGGCAGCCGAGTATGTGGACCGGATCAGTAAGGGCGATATCCCGCCCCGCATCACCGACTCCTACAACGGCGACTTTAACGAGATCAAGAATAACCTGAACGGCTGTATTGATGCCGTCAACGCACTGGTTGGCGATGCCAATATGCTGGCCAGGGCCGCCATGGAAGGCAGACTCAGCACCCGCGCCGATGCCTCCAAGCACCTGGGGGACTTCCGCCGTGTGGTGGATGGTGTCAACAACACCATTGACCGGCTGGTGGGCCTGCTGGATGTAATGCCGGCCCCGGCTATGATCATTGACCGCGATTTCAATGTGCTTTACATGAACAAACTGGGTGCTGAAGTGGGTGCCAAGACCCAGCAACAGGTAGTCGGCAGCAAGTGCTATGACCATTTCCGCACCTCTGACTGCAAGACCGATAAATGCGCCTGCCAACGGGCCATGTTGTCTTCACAAACCGCCAATAGCTCAACCGACGCCCACCCCGGTTCCCTCAACCTGGATATCGACTACACCGGCGTACCGATCAAGGATGACAGCGGTAACGTGATCGCCGCCTTTGAGATCGTCACTGACCAGACCGCAGTCAGACAGGCCGCACGGATTGCGGAAAAGATTGCCTCCTATCAGGAAAAGGAAACCCAGAAGGTTGTGGCCGGGCTGTCCAAACTCTCACAGGGCGATACCAATGTGCAGATATCCACAGCGCCTGCCGATGCCGATACCCAGGCGACCAAGGATATCTACGACACCATCGCAACCGCTATCAACTCTTCGGTTACTGCAGTCAAGGCTCTGGTGGTAGACGCTGCCATGCTGTCTGATGCTGCTATCGCAGGCAAGCTCGCTACCCGTGCCGATGCCTCCAAACATCAAGGTGATTTCCAGAAAATCATTTCCGGGGTCAACGAGACCCTGGATGCCGTGATCGGCCCCTTAAACGTGGCAGCCGAGTATGTGGACCGGATCAGTAAGGGCGATATCCCGCCCCGCATCACCGACTCCTACAACGGCGACTTTAACGAGATCAAGAATAACCTGAACGGCTGTATTGATGCCGTCAACGCACTGGTTGGCGATGCCAATATGCTGGCCAGGGCCGCCATGGAAGGCAGACTCAGCACCCGCGCCGATGCCTCCAAGCACCTGGGGGACTTCCGGCGTGTGGTCAATGGTGTCAACAACACCATTGACCGCCTGGTGGGCCTGCTGGATGTGATGCCGGCCCCGGCCATGATCATTGACCGCGATTTCAATGTGCTTTACATGAACAGGCTTGGCGCCGAAGTCGGTGCAAAGACGCAACAACAGGTGATCGGCACCAGGTGTTACGACCATTTCCGCACCTCGGACTGCAAGACCGATAAATGCGCCTGCCAGCGGGCCATGCTGGGTTCACAAACCGCCAATAGTTCAACCGATGCGCATCCCGGCTCCCTCAATCTGGATATCGACTACACCGGCGTACCGATCAAGGATGACAACGGCAATGTGATTGCCGCCTTTGAGGTGGTGACTGACCAAACCGCCGTGAAAAAGGCAGCCCGCATTGCCGACAAACAGGCCAAGTACCAGGATGCCGAGGTGGGCAAACTGCTCAGCAACCTGGAACTGCTCTCCATTGGCGACCTGCATGTAAATGCCAACGTGGCCCCCAGCGATGAAGACACCCGTACGATTGCCCAGAACTTTGAGCAGATCAACGCTGCCATCAAGCAGAACATTGCAGCACTGCAGGGTATTACCGATGCAGCCAAGCAGGTGGCCCAGGGCAACCTGATGGTTGAGTTGAAGAAGCGCTCCGAGCAGGACGACCTGATGGATTCTCTGGCCAACATGGTGGCCAAACTGAAGGAGATTGTACGCGAGGTACAGGCGGCCGCAGACGGCGTTGCCACCGGCGGCCAAGAGCTTTCTGCCACGGCCCAGTCCCTTTCCCAGGGCGCAACTGAACAGGCCGCCTCAGCCGAAGAGATCTCCTCCTCCATGGAAGAGATGTCCT
>CAZUSH010000130.1:0-2083 GCA_964622705.1 uncultured Geobacter sp.
CGGCACCACCATTGCCGCCCTGCACACCCTGGAAAACGGCCGCCTGCACGGCCTGCTGATGGATGCCGTGGATGCGGCAGTCAAGCGCTCCAAGGAACTGGCAGGGATCAAGCTGCTGTAGTTCTTTGCTTGAGACTTTTTGCTAAAAAGCGGGTGCGACCATCGTGGTTGCACCCGCTTCTGTATTCTGTCCTTGTCCTCATTGAACGCTAAAACACAGCAGTTCTTTGGCTTTTCTACACTACCCAATTATCCTCAGTAGGAGAGAGTACCGTTGTTGTTGCCAATGTCATCAAGCGCAATACTTGTGCTGTTGGATGCGCCGGAAATAGTTCTGCAAAAAGCCGATAACGTGGCGGCGCCAGGCGTTACGTTAATCTGGATATTGCCGCAGCTTTGCTGGAAGGTGCTGGCACCGCCGCTGTTGGTAAGCCTGCCGTTCTGGTTTGAAATCCCATTAATAACCAAACTCGTTGGATTCGGTGTGCCGTTGGCGCGAAGGCAGGTGGCTTGAAGCGCAGGCAAATTACCTGAATAGACAAAAGTAATGTTGGAACAGGTCTGCTGAAATGAGCTGTTGGCGGCAATGGCGAAGCTAGCGGTAACAGCGAGTAATACGGTGGATAATGCGACCATTTTCTTCATCATGTGTCTATCTCCTTTGGGGTTGTAATGCGGTCATGTGCGGGATGCACACAATCCGCTGTTGCTATAGCGACAAGAAGAACCCGGGGCTTGCCGCATTTCACGCGCCGTACACCACGTACCCCCGCGGCGGCAGGCTTATACAACACCAGCCATCGCCATCAACCATGACCGCCTGCGGATCAAAAATTGCTTCAGAAGCCCGCCAGGCCAGGGGGCGCAACGTCTGGTTGCCAAAGCCGCACCGCACCCATTCCTGCCGGGGTCCGGCAGCATTGTTGAGCGCCATCACCAGGCCGGGCTGTTTGCCGGCACCGCTCCGCTCCATCACGTAAAAGCCGTCATCAAGCCATAGGGTGTTGGTCTGCCCGCCGGCATGGCTTTCATGCAGGGCCACCAGCCGCTCTATGCCGCTGGGCTCGCCCGGCTGGGCCAGCCCATAGGTGAAGTAGTCCTTCCAGTAGACACAGGGATAGCCTTCATGGGTCAGGATAAAGGCATAGGCCAGCATCTTGTCGTTGATCACCTCGTCAAGGCCGCGGAAATCGTGGTTATCCACAAAGGTGACTGCTTCAAGCGGCCGCTCGTTGTAGAGTGCGCCGCCAGCCACCAGGTTGCGCAGGCTGTAGCCGGGTTTGTCGCACAGATCCTTCAGGCGGTAGCGTAGGGGAAAGTCAAAGGCCCCGACCCGGTTGTCAGCCCAGTTGTTGACCGAATCAAGCCAGGCATCGATGGTGGCGTCATTATCCCAACACTCGCCCACCCCGTAGAGCGAGACCGGTTTGCCGTCTCTGGCATAGCTGCGGTCGTGGATGGCCCGGATCATCCAGCCACCGAACCCTTTGACAAAGTCATAGCGGAAACCGTCAAAACCGATCTCCTCGATCAGCCATTTGGCATGGTTGATGATGCCGGTCATGACGCG
Source organism: uncultured Geobacter sp. (assembly GCA_964622705.1). Lineage (GTDB taxonomy): Bacteria > Desulfobacterota > Desulfuromonadia > Geobacterales > Pseudopelobacteraceae > Trichlorobacter. The sequence continues at coordinate 1,571 of CAZUSH010000130.1, forward strand.
CGGGTTGGTGTGGCAAATGTCGGGCATATCACCAAAGGTACCGGGGTTGGGGTTGGGATAGGGCGAGGGATTGAAGCAGGTCCAGTCACGGGTAAAGCGCTTGCTCTGGGGGCTGAACCTGGTCCAGCGCATCTGGTTGATGATCGGATTCAGCTCCTGCGCATCAGCGCCGTTGTTGTGGTTCAGCACCAGATCGGCGTAGACCGTGAGCTTGGCGGTGTGGGCCGCCTTGATCAGATACCGCAACTCTTGTTCAGAGCCGAACCAGGTCTTGACCGAGCCTTTTTGATCGTAGCTGCCCAGATCGTAATAGTCGTAGACATCGTACCCCATCGACATGCCGCCGATATTGGCGCCCTTGCCGGCAGGCGGCAGCCAGAGCGCCGTAAAACCGGCCTTACCCAGCTCCTTGACCTTGCCTTTGAGATGCTTCCACCAGGTAAACTCCTGCTGTTCTTCGCGCGGACAATCCCAGTAAAACGCCTGCATCAAGACACCCATGATGTGCCCTCC
>CAZUSH010000131.1:0-1939 GCA_964622705.1 uncultured Geobacter sp.
TCCTGAATAATATTGCTCCTGAAACTGGCTGCCAGACCCTGCAAACATGAAGGCGCTGCAGGGGGGGATTCGCCGGCTGCACTGATAGTCTTTTTCAGGGCAAAGGCCAGTGAGTCCACCTTGTAATAGGGCTCTGAAAAGGCGACCTTTTTTTTGCGCTCATCCGTAATGGCCAGCGGTGTGGCAATCATGTCGAGCTTGTGGCTGGTCAGGGCCGCAATCTGGCTGCCAAACTCCATGTCCACGTACCGGATTCTACGATGCACAAAGATGCCGAACCGCTCCATCAGCTCGATATTGAAGCCGATCAGCTGGTTGTCTTTCATGATGGTAAACGGTAGCCCGTTATCGCTCAAAAGCCCCACCAGCAGTGGCTTACCGGTTTTGGCGGCAGGCAGTTGCGGCATCTTGCTGACGCCCTGCTGCATCCAGCGTTTGAGCATATCGTCGTAGGTGCCGTCTGTGCGAAGCTGCTGCAGAAAACGGTTAAACGACTGGCGCAGCTCGTTATCCTGCTGGTTGAAGGCGATCGCAATCGGCGTGCTGTAGAGGGTTTGCCCCACAAAGCCGAACTCATCGCTTGAGCGCATATATTCCACCAACTCATCGCGGCTGTAGATGGCAGCATCGGCCTTGCTGGTCCGCAGCGCCAGCAGCATGTCTGAAACGGATTTGTACTGTTGTATTACGGCCTTGGGATAATGCTTGACTGCGTAGGCTTCATGGGTGGAACCCTGCAATACCGCAATCCGCTTATCCTGCAGGTCGGCGGCAGTTTTAAGCGTGCCGGACGGCGGTGCAGCACCGCTGCAAGCGGCCAGGCAGGTTATGAACGCCATGACAATGGTAATAAGATGGTAGTCGTGTTTATTCATGCATGTCCCAACCCGGTCCTAGCGCTCGGCGCTTGCCAGATCCTTTTCCGTGTCGCGCTGAAAATCACAGGCCAGGTAATCAAGACTCAACGGCAACCCCAACTCCAGGGTGGTGAGGAACTGCACACCCGCGGTAACATTGGTTGGACTGCATGCCAACAGGTGCCCGCCGCAACTGCGGTCAGCCGAAAGGAAATGCAGGTGCATGCCCGGCACACTGATCGATCCCATGAAGGCCGGGGTGTAGAAGCCAACCAGACTGCCGGAGATATCGCGGTAGGTAAAAACCGGTTGATCCTTTGCCACCTCGGCCAAGGGGCGGTACTGTTCCTGGCGCGGTACTGAACGGACCGTGACCTGGCTGAAGCAGCCCTCAACCCGGATGGCGTAGAAGATGTTGGGAGACGGCAACAGACGCTGTAACCAGTCGAGAAACGCAGCATACTCACAGGGGCTGGCCAGATGATCATGACTGACCGGGTGATAAAAGGTGACACAGGAGAACGGAGTCAAGGCATCATCGCCCACCTGATGCACCACACCATCGGCGGTCACCTGGTAAATGACCCCATCCAGCATGACCATTTCACCATCAAGCTGGTCAAAGGTGCCCAGGCCAAAATCACCGTGCTGCTTGATCCCGGCAAAGGAGATCGGTTGCTGATAAATCCCCTCCACCAGGGCATTGACCGGGGCACAGAAATAGATCCGGTTGGTGCGGGAAACTGCGCATCTGTCCTGTTGCATCTGCTGCCTCACCCCTTTCCTGAGCGTCAAACCGTCAATGGGCGCTAGTTCAGCCCCTGTTCCTGCCGTTGCCGCCCGATCGCATCCGCAGCCAGCAGGGCGTTCACGACTTTGTCCGGTGTGATGACGCCTGCCTCATGGTGAATACACTCAACCGGATCGCAGGCCTTCTGCGCCACCTGCTGCAGCCGCTCTCGTTGGCATCCAGCCAGACCGATAGCCTCCAAAGTAGTGGGTAACCAAACCGACTCACAGAAACCGTAGACCGCTTCAATCTCCTGCGGGTCTGCATCGATCAGCTGTAGCCCGGCCAGCAG
>CAZUSH010000132.1:0-1729 GCA_964622705.1 uncultured Geobacter sp.
CCCCCCTTTATGAAAGGGGGGATAACTGCTGGCGGAAGAAGGACGCTAATCAGGTGACCTTTTGATGCAACGGGAAGCGACATAATCGCGGCTATTCCCGGCCTTCCGGCTTTTGACGCCAGGGGACCTTGGCGGTCCAGCCCGGGTTTGCATCTGCAATGGCATCGTACTGGGGAATGTACGGCTTGATGTCCAGAAGCGGTGTCTCATTCAGCATATCAACGCCCTCAACCATAAGCGTTACGCCTTCTCTGCCGAGCAGCCTGACAATCGAAAGCCCGATGCTGTTTGGACGGCAGGGATGCCGGGAGGCGTAAATGCCGTGCGGGGTCGCATCCAGAAAGGTGGGCCGGGCCAGGATGATCTCACCTGAGCGGTCAAACAGGTAGAGCAGATAGATATGGGAAAAGGTCTCGATATCTTGCAACCCTTCGGCATACTGCGGCAACAGTTCCACCCGACCTGAGGCACCGGCGGCGTACCGGGGCTGGATCGGGCAGTCCTGTTTGCTGAGATACGGTGTATAGATGGTGCCGATGATGTCCATGGTCCGGCCTCCTGATAGTTGCCTGCATGTTGAACCTTGCCTAAGACTCTTTATTCTGTCTGCCAGACCCTGCCGTTATCGCCATCCACCATGACCTCCCGGCCTTCTTCCAGCCGGGTCATGGCGCCCCGTACATTGACCACCGCCGGGATGCCGTACTCGCGGGCCACAATGGCACCGTGGGAGATGAAGCCGCCGGTTTCCGTGACCAGGCCCGCTGCCCTCAAAAAAAGCGGTGTCCAGGCCGGGTCGGTGGAGGGGGCCACCAGCAGGTCACCGGAGCTGAGCCGTGTGCCTTCATCCGGGTGCCTGATCAGGCGGGCCGGTCCGCGGGCATGGCCGGAGGAAACCGCCAGCCCGGTCAGCTCATTGCCGTGCGGCTTTGGTAACGGTTCAGCATTCTCGTGCTGCTGTTCCTGGATCAGGTCAGGTGCGACAAGGAGCTCAAAGGCGGCATGGCGTGCCTTGCGGTCGGCAATCCGCTCCCTGATCCCGGCGCCATCCCACTGACCGGTCAGCAGGCCCTGCAGTTCCAGCCAGTACAGGAAAAAGAGGTCGTCCGGCTCTGGCAGCAGGCCGCGTTCCACCAGGCGTCTGGCCATTTCAAGGATAACCCGGCGGTCAACATCACCCAATCTGACCAGTATTGATTTTGACATCTCACGGTTTGCCGCATCAATGCCGCCCTGGGTGGCCAGATACCTGACCATGCCGTGCAGCAGACGGGGCACCCTGGCGCGAATGGTCTGCCAGGCCTCGGCCTGCCGGTTCTGCTGGCGTTTTTGACTCTCTGCAAAGGTGGTGTCACGCATGGCGCGGATGGTTTGCAGCAGGTAGGTTGGGTCTTCGGACCAGCGTGGATTACGGTAATCCAGTTCATAGACGCAGCGGTGGCCGTACTCTTCCAGAAAACGTTGAAATGCGGAGCGGAAAGGGGATGTATCGGGAAGCTGCTCCCAATCGGCCGGCACAAACGGTTCTGCATTGAAAAAGTCTGCAGCAGCAGCGTCTTGGTGCAGCAGGGTGGCCAGTTCAGCCAGCCGGGTGCCATGCTCCGCGCTGGTGATCCCTTCCTGACCGCTCAAGAGCGCCATGGTCAACGCCCGCCCCTTGCCCGGAACAAAGCGCTCTAGCCATAATGGCTGTCAGTTGAAATAAGAAGACCTGCCCCTTGCAAACGTG